>CAIYJE010000129.1 GCA_903926465.1 uncultured Planctomycetales bacterium | reverse complement strand
GCCGCGCCGCACTCGGCTTGCTGAAGAACGAGACCACGCTGAAGGTCGGCATAAAAAACAAACGGCTCACGGCCGGTTGGGACGAGAGCTATCTCGAAAAAGTGCTGCTCGGATAATGACTTATGGTGCAATCGCCCTGGACGAGGTGCTGGTTAACCTCAACGCCGTTCAACTTGCCAACGGCCTGGCCCCGTCGCCTGAACTCAAGGCCGGTGACTTTACGGTCGAAATGGAGACCGGTACCGGCAAGACCTATGTGTACCTGCGGACCATTTTTGAGCTGAACCGGCGGTACGGCTTTACGAAATTCGTGATCGTGGTCCCCTCGGTGGCCATCAAGGAGGGCGTGTACAAGACGCTGCAAATCACGGAAGAGCACTTCCGGGGTCTTTATGCCAATGCGCCGTTTGAGTTTTTTTTGTATGACTCGGGCAAGCTGGGCCAGGTCCGCAACTTCGCCACCAGTCCCCATATCCAGATCATGGTGGTGACCGTGGGCGCCATCAACAAGAAAGACGTCAATAATCTGTATAAGGACAGCGAGAAAACCGGCGATGAAAAGCCGATTGACCTGATCAGGGCCACCCGGCCGATTGTGATTGTGGATGAGCCGCAAAGCGTGGACGGCGGCCTGGAAGGGCGTGGCAAGGAAGCGCTCAGTGCCATGCATCCGCTCTGTACGCTCCGGTATTCGGCCACCCACGTGAACCAGCATCACATGGTGTACCGGCTGGATGCGGTCAATGCTTATGAACAGAAGCTGGTCAAGCAAATTGAGGTCGCGTCGGCCGGTGTGGCGGGCGACCATAACCGGCCCTATGTGCGCCTGGTTTCCGTGAGCAACCGGGCCAACCAAATTTCCGCCAAGCTGGAACTGGACGTACTGACTCGTTCGGCCGTTTCACGCAAAACGATGGCCGTGAAAGCGGGTGACGACCTGGAACAGGTGACAAATCGCGCGCTCTACGCCGGCTATCTGGTTGAGAATATTGGCTGCAAGGAGGGCGCGGAGTTTGTGCAGCTTTTTAACCAAGAGCAACCACTCAGGCTGGGCCAGAGCATGGGCGGCGTAGACCAGGACGACCTCAAGCGGCTGATGATCAGGCGCACCATTGAAGAGCACCTGGATAAAGAGATCCGGCTGGCCCCGCACGGGATCAAGGTTCTCAGCCTGTTCTTCATTGATGTGGTGGAGCATTACCGCAGCTACAGTGCGGATGGCCAACCGATCAAGGGCAAGTATGCCTTGATGTTTGAAGAGGAGTACCGCAAGGCGGCAGCCAGGCCCAAATATCGGGTGCTCTTCAAACAAGTGGACCTGGCATCGCTGGCCGGGGAGGTGCATAACGGCTACTTCTCGATCGACAAGAAAGGGAAATGGACCGACACGGCCGAGAATAACCAGGGGAACCGTGAGAACGCCGAGCGGGCCTACAGCCTGATCATGAAAGACAAGGAGAAACTCTTGAGCTTTGATACCAAGCTCAAGTTCATTTTCTCGCACTCGGCGCTCAAGGAGGGCTGGGATAACCCCAACGTGTTCCAGATCTGCGCCTTGCGTGATATGGGTACCGAGCTGGAACGTCGGCAAACGATTGGCCGGGGCTTGCGCCTGTGCGTGAACCAGCAAGGGGAGCGGCTGCGCGGGTTTGACGTGAATACGCTGACCGTGGTGGCCACCGAGAGTTATGAGCAGTTTGCCGCCAACCTCCAGAAAGAGATTGAAACAGCCACCGGAATTCGGTTTGGGATCGTGGAGAAACATCAGTTCGCCGCGCTGGTGGCCAGAGACGAAACCGGCCAGGCGCAGCCGTTGGGTGTGAAGCAGTCAGAGTCGCTCTGGAAGCACCTGAAAGAGAATCACCTGGTCGATGCCAGGGGGGCCGTGCAAGACGCGCTCAGGCAGGTTCTCAAGCAAGACGCGCTCACATTGCCCCCAGAGTTTGAAGCGTATGCACCCCAGGTTACGAACGTGCTCAAGCGGCTGGCGGGCCGGCTAGAGATCAAGAATGCCGATGAGCGAACCCACATCAAAACCAGGCAGGCGGTGCTTCAAGGTGAAGACTTCAAGGCGCTCTGGAACCGGATCAAGCACAAGACGACCTATCGTGTGGCCTTTGATAATGAGGAACTGATCAAACAGTGCATCAAAGCGATTGCCGATGCACCGCCCGTGACTCAAACCCGGCTCCAGTGGCGCAAGGCCGACCTGTCGATTGGCGAGGCGGGCATTGAAGCCACGGAAACGGCTCAGTCGGCACCGATTGTGCTCGATGATCACGAGATTGAGTTACCCGATCTGTTGACCGATCTCCAGGACAGGACCCAGCTCACCAGGCGTAGCCTGGTGCGGATTTTGACGGAAAGCGGTCGCCTTGACGACTTCAAGCGCAACCCTCAGCAGTTTATCGAGCATGCCGGCGAGGCGATCAACCGCACCAAGCGGCTGGCGATTGTGGACGGGATCAGGTATCAGCGGATTGGCAATGATCAATATTACGCGCAGGAGCTATTCGAGACGGAGGAACTCACCGGCTACCTCAAGAACATGGTGCCGTCTGAGCGTTCGGCCTATGAATACGTGGTGTATGACATGGGGGTTGAGCGGGCGTTTGCCGAACAGTTGGAGCACAACGAGGCCGTGAGGGTGTACGCCAAGCTTCCAGGCTGGTTCAAGGTGCCCACTCCGCTGGGGACGTATAACCCCGACTGGGCGATTCTCGTTGAGCAAGATGGCAGCGAGCGGCTCTACTTTGTGGTAGAGACAAAAAGTAGCCTGTTCACTGACGACCTACGTGACAAGGAGCGGGCCAAGATTCACTGTGGCGAGGCCCACTTCCGCGCGCTGGCGGTGGGAGATAACCCCGCGAAGTACATCAAGGCCACCAGCCTGGACGATCTTTTTGCGGCTGCGTTGTAAGCCCTGGATGGCTACTGGTGGGCCCTGGCCTCAATTCCCTTGGTCGGGCGTCGTGGGTATTCCAGGGATTCCGAAAGAATTCTTGAGACCTTGAAAGAGGACCGGGGCCGGTCTGTTTTTGCAGAGCCAGGGAGCAGCCCATGTTCGGTTATTCCCGAAGCCAGAACCCAGCCGCTTCGCGGTTGTCGGTTGCATCCGGTCACGGATGACAAGAGTCATCCATGCCACCTGTCGAAGCTCCAGAATCCCTAGCCCGGGCCACTGCAAGAATTTTTCTGCGGATTGGGTGTCCCAAGTCGTCACCCGGAGGCGTAATTGTCTCACCAAGGCCACTGGACAGGTGGCAAGGAATCGAGGTTGGATCGGACAGGAAACCCCGTGCTGTGGATGGCTCATCCCGCACGAGAGGCATCTCAAGCTTCGCAGGAGTAAGAGCGATGACGACGGCATTGAAAGTGGCTGGCAAGGCGGGTGCGGTGGTGTCTGGCGAGGGTAAGGCGATCTACGCGGCACTGGCCGCGGCGCGGGCCGAGTTTGGTCGGGCAACCCGAGACGGCACCAATCCCCATCTCAAGAACCGCTATGCCACCCTGGCGTCCATTGTGGAGGCCTGTGACCAGGCGCTGGGGCGACACGGCTTGACCTACAGCCAGCCCATGGTGCAAACCCCCGCCGGTCCCGTGCTGCGGACCGTTCTCATGCATCTGGAAACCGGCGAGCGGATCGAGAGCGAGTGCCCCTTGCTGTACGACGGCTCGGCCAAGCTCAACCCCATGCAGGCCCTTGGCTCGGCCATTACCTACGCCCGGCGCTACGGCTTGGAGAGCCTGTTGGGCCTGATGCGAGACGACGACGATGGCGAAGGGGCGTTCCCACGCCGGTCGATGGCCGCCAGGCTTAACCAGCCTGAACGCCCGCACGTTGATCAGCCACAGGCACCCAAGTTTCATAGCCATCGCCTGACCGAGCAAGATCGCTCGGCCCCCGATCATCGTCCGGCCCAGCCGTTTGGCGTTTGGGTTCGGTCGGCCGCCGAACGCCTGGGAATTCCCGACAAACGGCTGGTCGAGCACCTGCATGAGGCCGCCGTCAAGGGGGGCCAGATGGTGGCCGTGGAACCGGAACTGCGGGCCCAGGCCCTGGCCAGGCGCTACTATGACCAGGTCAAGGGTCCCTTCTGGCGAGACTGGATGCGGGGCGAGTGCAAGACCATTCGCACCGAACTCCAGCAGCAACTTCAGGTCCAGCCCCAGCTCAGCCGGGCCTGACCGAACCAGGCTCAACCTGGCAACCTGTTTCCCGCCACACCCCCGGCACCGCCCTCCCGCAGGCGGCGCCGGGGGTGCTTTGGTTTTGGGCCCGTGCCCTGGCTTGAAAACGGTGGCCCGTCGCATCTGGCTGCCAATCAAACTACACTGATCCAAAGAAGCTCCCCTGGGTTCAGCCAGGGGGGAACGTCTGCCTTTTGCCCCTGGTTCGTTCGGCCGCCGGAACCCTTGCCATGCTTCGCCCCTTGCTTCGCCACGCGTTTCGGTGGGTCGGGTTCTGCCTGCTGGGAACCACCGGCCACAACCTCTGTTCGGCCGCCGAGCCACCAGCCCTGGAACGCCGGCTGTATGTGGCCGTCCCTGGGATCCGCAACTACCTGGAATACGGCGGCCACGGCGTTCATGTTTTTGATATCGATCAAGGCCACCGCTGGGTCCGGCGAATTCCGGCTGCCGGGCTGGACGAGCAGGGCAAACCGCTCAACGTCAAAGGCATTTGCGCCTCGGCCGTGACCGGTCGCCTGTACGTGAGCACCATTCGCCAGCTCCAGTGCTTTGACCTCCAGACCGACGAACGGCTTTGGGAAAAAACCTACGAGGCCGGCTGCGATCGGATGTCGATCACCCCCGATGGCCAGACCATCTACCTGCCGTCGTTTGAAGGCCCCATCTGGCACGTGGTCGATGCCGCCACCGGCGCGGTTCGCACCCAGATCAAGCCCAACTCCGCCGCCCACAACACCGTGGTGGGCCTGGATGGATCGGCCGCCTACCTGGCCGGGCTTCGCTCGCCCATGCTCACCGTGGTGGATACCGCCAACCCCACCGCACTCCGCACCGTGGGCCCCTTCAGCGGATCCATTCGCCCCTTCACGGTGGATGGCCGCCAGCGCCGGGTGTTCGCCTGCGTGAACGAGCGGCTGGGCTTTGAAGTGGGCGATCTGGTCTCTGGCCAGGTGCTGGCCCAGGTGGATGTGCCCGGGTATGACAAAGGACCCGTCAAACGTCACGGCTGCCCCAGCCACGGCGTGGGCCTGACCCCCAACGAACGCGAGGTCTGGGTGTGCGATGCCCATAACCAGGCCATGCATGTGTTTGATGCCACGGCCATGCCACCCAAGCACCTGGCCAGCATCAAGCTCAACGACGAACCGGGCTGGATTACCTTCAGCCTGGATGGCCGCTTGGCCTACCCCTCCACCGGCGAAGTGATTGACGTCAGCACGCGCCAGGTGGTGGCGCAACTGCAAGACGAAACCGGTACCGCCGTGCAGAGCGAGAAGTTGCTGGAAATTGATTTTGAAGCCGGTCGGCCTGTACGGGCCGGCGACCAGTTTGGGCTGGGCCGCTTGCTCCAAGCCCCAGAAAGCAAGGCGGTTCAACCGTGAGCCAGATCGTTATGCGTGCCCCAGACAGCCAACCGCCGGCCACCCCGGTTTCCCATGCCAAACCGACCGGCCGCCTGGGCTCGATAGACGCCTATCGTGGCCTGGTCATGTTCTTGATGATGGCCGAGGTGCTGCACCTGTGCCAGGTGGCCAGCCAATTCCCAGGCAACGCGGTGTGGGGCTTCCTGTGCCATCACCAAACCCACCTCCAGTGGGTGGGCTGCACCCTGCATGACATGATCCAGCCCTCATTTTCATTTCTGGTCGGCGTGGCCATGGTGCTTTCCCTGCACCGCCGTGCCACCGACGGCCAATCACCCGCGCGCCGCACCCTGCACGTGCTCTGGCGATCGCTGATCCTGATCTATCTGGGCATCTTCCTCCGCTCCACCGGCGCCCAGCATGACCGCACCAACTACACCTTCGAAGACACGCTCACCCAGATCGGTCTGGGGTACCCGTTCCTGTACGCCATCTCTTTCCTGCCGCGCAAGACGTGGGGATGGGCCCTGGCCGTAATTCTGGTCGGTTACTGGGCCGCCTTTGCCCTCGACCCCTTGCCCGGTAATGACTTTGACTACAACGCCGTGGGAGTCTCGCCCGGCTGGTTCCAAGAGCACGGCCTGACCGGCTTTGCCGCCCACTGGCAAAAGAACAGTAACCTGGCCTGGAAGGTGGACCGCTGGTTCATGAACCTGCCCGTGTTCAACCGGCGGGAACCGTTCCAGTTCAATGGTGGCGGATACAGCACCCTGAACTTCATCCCCACGCTGGGCACCATGGTGCTGGGCCTGATTACCGGCGGCTGGCTGCTGGACGATCGCTGGTCGGCCCGCCAGCGCCTTGGCCTGTTGTTCGGGGCCGGCGTTGCCTGCCTGGCCACCGGCTGGCTGCTGGGAGCGCTCGGCATTTGCCCGGTGGTCAAACGGATCTGGACCCCAAGCTGGGTCCTGTTCAGCGGCGGTTGGTGCTTGCTGGCACTCGGACTGTTTCATGCCATCATCGACGTGCAGGGCTGGAAAGCCTGGAGCTACCCCTTGCAGGTGATTGGCAGAAACTCCATTGCCGCCTACCTGATTGCCCACCTGTTCGATGGCTTCATCCTGGACAGCCTGCGCAAGCATATCACCCCTGGTCTGTTCCGGATCTTGGGTGAACCGCTGGTGCCGTTTGTGGAGGGGGCCATCCTGTTGCTAATCTTCTGGCTGATCTTGGCCTGGATGGATAAACGCAAGCTGTACCTGAAAGTTTAACGATTCCACCTTGAATAGAAGAGGAGACCGCCATGATTTGTGTTGCCGTGACCTACGTGATCAAGCCCGGCCATGAGTCCGAGGCCGAGCGTTTGTTTGGCATTCTGGCCGAGGCCACCCGCCAGGAGCCCGGTTGCCAGATGTACGTGGCGCACCGGTCTACCACTAACCCCCGCCAGTTCTTTTTGTACGAGCAGTACGACAACCAGGCCGCGCTCGACTTTCACCGCGCAACCCCCCACTTCGACCAGTACGGCAAGAACGGCCTGATCCCCATCGCCGAGAGCCGCTCGCCAGAGATCTACCAGCCGCTGTGAAAGAGTTCTGGTTCGGCTGGGGAGGGGGGGGGGGGGGGGATTCCGCCCCCTTCAGCGGTCGTTAGACCCGAACGCAGTGTGTCCGGCTCGGATGGAACCTCGTCCTCCGTTGTACTACACAAGTCTTTCCTGCTTTTCTGGAAGCATGCCGATGGCCTGCATACGTCAGGCCAGGAATGGACCTGATGGACGGAATGGACAGGAGTGATGGACCCGGAACACCACCAGTCCTCCTGGATTCAGGTCCATCCCGTCCATTCTTCTCTTGGGGTTGGATGGTCCGTTGTTTCTTAGAAGCCGTTTCAAAACCGGGACTGGCTCCGAGTCCGCGAGGTGCCTGTCCCAGGTTTTGAAATTGCCTCTTATGCTTCGCGGTCCTCAGAACTTGTGTAGAACGGCAAGGGCTGCGCCCTGGGCTATCTTGAAACGCCCCTACCTTCCAGGCCATCCGCCCTGTAAGGTTTTTACGGAATTCGGCTAAACGGTAACGAATGCCTCAGCAATGTTAAGCCGCTCATTGGCGAGCTGCTGGGGAGCCCCGTCACCGGTCAGAACAGGATCCGCTTGGGTGGATTCCTGTTCTTGTTCCCGTTCATGGCCGCGCAGTGTGTCACCATGCCGGGGATGCTGGGACCTGTTTGCTGGAAATGATCATGGGAAGCCGCGTCGCATCTCAACTCTGGGTACTAGCATTTGCTGTTCACTCACGACGGAGTGGGGACAGAGGTCTGAATCTGGGCGATGGCTCGCAAGAATCTTGTAAAAGGACTTATTTGTGTTAAGATGGTTTGCTGTGGGTTTCGTGGTAACCCAAAGCTGATATCCGTTGGGCCGAGTATCCAGGAATATACGTGCGTTGAAAGACTGGATTGCCGTCACAAAGATTCGCCTGGAAGCCAGCTCGCGATGCCAGCTTCGCTGTCCCTCTTGCCCCACCACATCGGGGGCTATTCAGCCGGCGATCGGGTCTGGTGTCCTCAAGTTTTCAGACTTCAAAGCGCTGCTGGACGGGAACCCCGGGCTACGGGAGATCGAACTTTCCAACTATGGTGAGATCTTCCTGAACCCCGAACTTATCCCAATCCTGGAATATGCCTGGCTCCGCAAGGTTCAAATTTGGGCCGCCAATGGCGTGAACCTGAACCACGTCCAGCCCGAAGTGCTAGAGGCGGTGGTCAAGTATGGTGTGCGGCAGCTGCGGGTCTCGCTGGATGGGGCCAGTCAAGCGACGTACGCGATTTACCGGGTCCGCGGCAATTTTGAACGGGTGATCGAGAACGTCCGGACCATCAATGCCTTCAAGGCGCAGTATGGCACCAGCTATCCCGAGCTTCTCTGGCAGTTCATCGTGTTCGGACACAACGAACACGAGCTTTCTCAAGCCCGCGCGCTGGCCGCGGAACTGAACATGAAGTTCAAACCCAAGCTGACCTGGGATGATGACTTCGCGCCGCTGAAACACCCCGAGCAGGTGCGCCAGGAGTTGGGACTGAGTGAGGTTACCCGTTCCGAATACCAGGCGCAGCACGGCCAAGATTATGCCCAGCGCACCTGCCACCAGCTTTGGGACAGCCCCCAGATTAACTACGATGGCCGGGTTCTGGGTTGCTGCCGGAACTTCTGGGGCGACTTTGGTGCGAACGCCCTGAGCGAAGGGCTGGACGCGGCCATCAACAGCCCGCGCATGCAGGTGGCCCGGGCCATGCTCCTGGGCCGACATCCCGCCCAAGACCATATTCCCTGCACCACCTGTGAAATTTATGAGACCATGAAGGCGAACCACCGTTGGCTGGTTCGCCCCACCCGGCTCCAGCAGTTTCAGGCTCGGCTGAGCCAGACTTACGCCCGCCTCAGGCAGGTTTTCACACGACCCAAAACAATCGCCTGAAGCCTGCACCTGTTCTGGCGGCTTGCCCCCAAAGGCTGGGGCACGCCGCGCAAGCAAGACCACCCAGGCTGCCTCAGGTAGACGATCGGTTTCTGGGTGATGACTCCTGCCATCCCATGTGTACCAGGCGGATGCACAAAAAGCTGTTCGGGTTCGGAATGTGCGGTGTTCCGTTTGGAATTTGGCTCAAACCCCCAAGTGCCCGTAACGCGTTCAGGCACGTCCCGTATTTGTGTTGTAAAGTCAACAGATCGGGAAGAACGCACTCGTGGATCTTGAAATTGAGGATAATGATGTGGTGAGACGATTCACGCCAACTTGACGCAAATTATCCTAGATCTCAGTGCATGATGTCATGAAGCTTGAGTTTTGGAGCCAGAGTGTCATGGGATCCCGTTCCAGCAGAGCCAGCCAGCGCGGCCGACGGCGGGGTAGGCAACTCCGTCCGGTTCTGTTTGGCCTGGAAGAACGAGTGGTTCCTGCACTCACCTTCCCAGGCCTGGCAGGTGTGGCGTTTGATAGCTCGGGCGACCTGTTTGTGAGCTATAACAGCACCGGCTATGCCACAGGCCAGCAGCAGTCGGTGGCCGAGATGGCCCCCAATGGCTCGCTCTTGAACTCCAGCGTATTTGGCACAACCGGCAGCGCCGCGCTGCCCGGTTGCCTGGCGATGGTTGGACCCACCGCCAGCCTTCCAGGGCTCAGTGGATCCTCAACCCCGTTTTTGGAACTTCAGCCCAACGGCGAGCTCTTCAAGTTCAATCCTGGTAGTGGCAGCTCGGCCCAGTATGACAACCTGGCCAGCCGCACCTTGAACGCCACCCACGTTTACAACCTGCAAAGCGGGAGTACCGTCGACCTCACCAGTAAGATCAGTTTGGTCGGGGCCACATTTGGTGACTTTGGCATCTATCAGAACACGCTGGTGGTTTCGGCCGAGTCCAATCACTGGGACTTTGTGGTGCGGGTCAGCTATCGTGCCTCGGCCTCGGCCGCCACGGTCACCGTGCTGGTGGCCTCGCCGGCCAGCGACGGGCGGGCGGCCACTCCTGGCGGGGTTGCCGTGGATTCTCAGGGGCTGGTGCTCACCACCTTGCCGTACCTGCCAACCGGTTCCAGCACCGCGATGCACGTGCCGGTGGGGTTCAATCTTGCGTTTGATACCGGTTCCAGCCCCGCGCCGTATGCCCCCCAGCTCGGCCTGACCACCGTCTCTAACCTCGACAGCGGCGGGATTACCGTTGATAGCCAGGATAACTTCATCCTGGCCACCCGAGACTCATCGCTTTACGGTGGCGGCCCCGGCATCGTCCATATCAACTCCGCGCTCACCGCCTTTCTGGCCGACCCCACCACCGACCCGGCCGCCATCCCCATTGGCATCACCTATCAAAACGTGGGTGGAACCAATTACCTGGCATACATCGACGCCAACTCTGAGACCTACACCGAAGGGACCGAAATCCCGCTCTTCAGTGGCCAGGTTACCCCCGCGCAGTTGCGGAAGGCCTACGGTGTTGATCAGATCAGCTTCCTTGGCCCGGCAGGAACCTCAATCGCCGGCACCGGGGCCGGTCAGACGATCGCCATTGTAGAGATGGGGGTAGACCCTACCCTGCAGGCCGACCTGCAAGCCTTTGACCGCTACTTCGGAATTCCAGACCCGCCCAGCTACACCACGGTCAACCAGAACGGGGTCACCACCCAGAACCCCGGCATCATCAGCGAGGCCTCACTCGACGTTCAATGGGCGCATGCGGTGGCCCCAGGGGCGTCGATTGTGGTGTACAACTCGGCCTATGACCCCAACGATCCCACCGGCTCGTTCCAGAACCTGATTACGGCCATGCACCAGGCCTCGCTGTTGCCGGGGGTCTCGGTGGTAAGCCTGAGCTACGGCATGACCGAGGCCGGCGTGGCGGCGTCTGGCCTGAACCAGCAGACGCTCGATACCAACTTCACCACCCAGGGGGTGACCTTTCTGGCCGCCTCGGGAGATTCCGGCATCTACGGCATGGGCGGTAACACCGTGGACACCAACTACCCGGCCTCGTCCCCCAACCTGGTCGCTGTGGGCGGCACCGCCATTACCATAGATGCGGCCGGTAACTATCCAGGGACCGGCAGCACCGGAGAAGTGGCCTGGGGTTTTGGCACCAGCAGTGGCACGTCGGGCGGCGCTGGCGGCGGCCTTAGTACCCTCGAAACCAAACCCAGCTACCAGACTGGAATCGTATCTACGAGTATTGACCCCACGGGGGCCAGGGCCGTGCCCGACGTGGCCATCGATTCCGGCTCGGCCCAGCAATACGACGTTTTCACCAGCACCCTGGGAGCCTCATCCACCTCAGCCTCAGCCGTGGGCTGGCTGGGCGACGCCGGCACCAGCGCGGCCGCGCCTATCTGGGCCGGCCTGATCGCCATTGCCAACCAGGGCCGCGCCCTGGCCGGCGCCACGCCGCTGACCGGCACTACCCAAACCTTGCCCGCCCTCTACGCGTTACCCGCCACCGCCTACCATGACATTGTGAATGGCAACAATGGCTACCCAGCAGGGGCCGGGTTTGACCTGACCAGCGGGCGCGGCTCCCCCATTGCCAACCTGCTGGTGCCCGACCTGGCCGGGTACCAGGTGGCCAGCCAGTTGACGATGACCACCCAGCCGCCGGCCAGCCTGCTGGTGGGCAGCCCCTTCGGCCTCACCGTTCAGGTGACCGATAGCCTGGGAACCCTCATCCAGGGCGGCACCGTGACCGTGGCACTGGCGAATCATCCCGATGGCGAGGTTCTGGGCGGCACCCTCACCGTGCCCGTGGTGAATGGCCTGGCCACCTTCAGCGGCCTGACCCTGAGCCAGCCCGGCAGCGGTTATACCCTGAAGCTGACCGAGGGGGTGGCCACGGTAAAGCCCATCACCACCACGCCCCTGACCGTGACCGCCGGCGACAACGCCACGCGGGTAACTGCCTCAGCCTGGCCCCTGGCCCCCGTGTTTGGCAACTTGCTGACCGTGACCGCCACCGTGAGCGAAGTTCGACCCGGAACCGGCGCACCGACCGGCACAATAACCCTGCAACAAGGCACCACCATTCTGGGCACCGCGCCCCTGGCCGGCGGAGTTGCAACGTTCAACTTCACTCCCGCCACTGCCGGCACTCAGACCATAACGATTTTATACGGCGGAGACGCCGCCGACCAGCCCAGCAGCACCACGCTGCCCCTGACCGTATCCAAAGCCACCGCCACCCAAACCCTGACCCACCTCAACCTCTTCTACACCAGCGCGGCTCAGGCGGCGGTGGTGACCACCACGCCGGCCGACCTGCCGGGCGTTTCCATGGTCTACACCCAGAACGGCGTGCCCGTGGCCCAACCGATCCAAGCCGGCACCTACACCGTGACCGCCACCCTGGATAACCCGAATTACACGGCGGCCACCGTGAGCGATACCCTGGTGATTGGCCAGGCCACGCCCCTGATTGCCTGGACTGTTCCGGCCGCCCTGGCCGTGGGCACCCCCCTGAGCGCAGCCCAGCTCGATGCCAAGGCCTTATTCGACGGCGTGGCGGTGCCGGGCGTGTTCACCTACACTCCCGTGGCCGGTACCGTGTTGCCAGCCGGTAACGGTCAGCTTTTGATGCTCAGTTTTGTGCCCGCCGACCGCCTGAATTTCAAGGCCGTGGCGGCCTCGGTTCCCATGGACGTAATCTCGTATGCTCATGTCATTTCTGAAAAAGCGATTCGCAAAAATGGCAAGACGACCGGCTTCACGCTGGGATTTGATGTGCTCCTGAGCGCGGCCGCCGCAACGAACCCGGCCCATTACCAACTTTCTCTGGTGAAGCTGGTGAAGGCCGGCACCAAGACCACCCGCGTCTTGGTGCCAATTACAGGGTTCAAGGTGATTCATAATCCCTCCACCCATGCCGTCACGCTGAAACTGACGAGCCCGCAGAAGTTTCTCTCGGGCGGTCAGCTTACCGTTTTGGCCAGTGTGGCAACTGGTTCTGGCAGCGTGTTAAGCGGTACCACCGTATTCAAAATTGCCGCCGGTGGCGTGAAGATTGGCCCATGATGATGGGCGAGGAGAGGGGGAGTGGTTGCAGGTTGGAGAGCGCAGGTCATCTTCAGGGGCCAGCGTGAGCCAGACAAGTACGCGGCATGCGCATCAAACCGCTTCTCCCGCGTGGCGGGAGAAGGTGGCCGGCACGGCCGGATGAGAGGGACCGGGCCGCTTGTGTATGCAACTTACCGCGTGTGGGAATAGACTTACAATCTCTACCCCGGCAGCCGCACCTGCCGGTGAGCCGGACAAACTGCTTACGGAAGTTCACGGAATTCGGACGGGTTTAATGGTTGGAACGGTTGTTGAAGTTGGTAAATGTGAGAGCCTCTGGTGTCTTGGTAACTGTATTGCCCCAGTGAGCGTTGAACCAGATAGGTTCCCTGAGGATTCTGATAGTTCACATCTCGGATCAAATTGTCGGTTGAGGTGCTGTTGAAAATGGTAGTGTTGGGAAAAGTAGTATTGGAAGGGGCAACGAATAACCGGTGCACATATTCTTTGCCATTGGCCGTAAATCGGACCAGGCGGTACCAGGCGAGATTCTGCGCGTCTGGAATGCCCGAGGCTACTTTCTGAACGCCGCACATCCACGACTGAAACTCGTAAAAGTTAGTGGCGGTAACCGTGTTCGTTCCAGCCGCATTGACAATTCTCACTACGGGAACTGTCCAGGTGGCACCCATGCCATTGATCTGGCAATTATACAAATGCACCTCGTACCAGCGTGGGTCGGCCGTCGGCTGGTAATAAAACACAGGCGCGGTATCGTAGTTGGTAATAGGGCAAGGTGCGGTGATCCAGGTAAGAATCCGTTCGGGAGGCAACTGCTTCCCCGGCACGGGCGGCAGACTGTTCTGGCTTGCGTCAGGGGTATCCTGCGCGTTCGCCTGGCGGATAGGGAAACCGATGGCCGCGCTTCCCAGACCGACGGATTGCAAGAACGTGCGTCGGCTTGAGAGCCGGCGATCAAAAGGCATGTTCATGAGAAAATCTCCATTCGTATCGGATAGATAAGACTCAAAGGGAAAAATGAGTGAGAGAGCTGCCACCAGGCCAGGGAGTTAGATAGCCCAATCCTGAGCGTTGGTCATGGTGCCAACCTCGCAGGTGGCTTTGGGATATTGCTGGGGTGCATGGCCTCCACGGAGCGGGCCAGGCGAAAGCCGGTCAGTGGGTTGTAGTCTCCTTCAAAGAGGTAACCCCGTTCGAGCTGGAGCAGTTCAGGTCGGTCGCTGCCCGCTTGCCACTTGAGTCCACATCGCACAGGGTGGCCGGCCCACACCAGATAGCTACTGCGCCGGCCAACCACCAGATGGCTCCCCCGCGCGGTATGAGGCGTTCGAACAGGGTCAGGCAGCCGCAGCCGCCGGAACCGAAATAGGGTCTGTTCGGCGGCATTCCCGAACAGTCCGTGAATCGGTTCCGCAGCCGGTGAAACGCAAACGTCTAGCGAGCCGCGAACAACCACCGGATGCAGCGATCGGCCTGCGTTCGCCGTATTTTCCCAGTCTTCGGGAGCGCCCTCGGGCCGAATTCGATCGGTTTCACCACGCGCGGCCCACTCCAGCTCATCTTCGGTTGGTAACCGGCACCCGTGCCAGGCTGCAAATTCCACAGCTTGCCCATAAGTCACACGGGTGACGGGGTAGTCGTTTTGCTCAGGGGCAGGTGCCATGGTGCCTGGCCAGATCTGAAGGCGGATCGCCTGCACCCGTTCCGGGCCCCAGGCTGGGGCCACCGCTTCCAGGAAGCTGGCGAACTCTCTCTGAGTCACCTCGGCGTGGCCCAGCCAGAACGGCCCTACCGCAGTGGTTGGGAGCGGAGCGCGGCTGTTGCTTGGTAGGGCCACCAGCCTGACGGCAACATCCGCCTGCGCTCGTGGATGTAACACCAGTGGCGGTATCGGATCATCGGGCAGCGTGTAAAGGAACTCCACAAAGGCCCCATCCTGCGTCTGGGCGGTAATCCAGTACGAGCCGTCGACGATATCGGACCAGGTTGCGGGCTGGTCGCTGGTGCCGGCCCAGCCCTGATAGAGCGGTGGACCGTCATCGGGGTGTCCATCGGCGCGGGTTGTGTGAAATGTGACCCAGGTCTGTTGCCGGTCACTCGCAATTCGCAGGTCCAGCAATCCCAGCTCTCTGGCGAACGCGCGTGGATCTTCCCGCTCAATCGCGGCCAGCCGCTGGTTACCACTCTGCCAGCGCGTGAAAAGACGGTGGATTTCGGTCTCGTTGGGTACTCCCTTTTCCACCGCTTCGCGTGCCAGTTGCTGGGTTAGCGTTTTCATGAGTTTGAGGGTGGTGATATCTCCGGGCCAGATACCATCCACCTGAGCCAGCAATCGACCGGCATCCGCCAGGCGGCCACTTCTCAAAGCCTGATCACCTTGGGATCGAATTGAGCCTGCATAAAGCCTGACCCCGGCCCAGCCAAGCCCAAGCGTGATCAAGACCGCCAGAGCGGCCGCTGTTGCGGCCTGAACCAGGCGGTGCTTCCACCACCTGCGACAGACGGTCTGAATTGGCCCGATTGGCCGGGCGTGAACCGGCTCACCTGCCAGAAACCGATCAAGATCGGCCGCCAAGGCACCAGCCGTGGGATACCGGAGCTCCGGGTTACGGTTAATCGCTTGCAGAATGATTGCCTGCAGATCGGCCGAAATCTGCCGGTTCCAAACGCGAGGTTCCGTTGGTTCTTGCAACTGCAAAAAGTTTGCCGCATCGGCAATAGACGACAAGCCAGGCGGAAACTCAAGCGCCCGGCGCAGCGTGAACGTTTCATACAAGGTCATGCCCAGCGAGTAGACATCGCTCCTGAATTCATCGTAGCCGGGCTTCCTTTGGAGCCGCTCAGGCGCCATGTAGATCAGGGTTCCACCCTCGGAGTTCCGTTCCTCTTCACTCAGGTTGTCCAGGTCTCGCGCCAGCCCAAAGTCTGTCAGATACGCCCGATCCGCGGCCACCCGATCCAGTAACACATTCGAGGGCTTGACGTCCTGGTGAACAATGCGTGCCTTGTGCGCGGTATTGAGTGCATGGGCCACCTTGGAAAGCAGGGCCGCCGCCTGCCGCAGAAACGGCTTTTCATCCAGAATGGCCAGGCTGTGCAACTCGGCCGGCGGCTTGCCCTCACGCCACAGCCTGCGCTGCTGGACCAGGTCACTCAAAGTGCCACCATCCACCAGGCGCATCGCCAGATATGCCTGACCGTCGTCAATTCCAAAGTCATAAACGGGCAAGATTGCCGGATCAGCCAGCCGACCCCCACTCTCGGCCTCTTTGCGCAGTTGCAGAATGCGGCTCATGGAAAACCCATGCTTTTCATGCAGCAACTTCACCGCCACCACCCGGCAAAAGGGCTCGCGCTGAAACGCCCGCCAGACCGACCCTTGGCCACCACGCCCCAGCTTTTCCTCTAACCAGTACGGCCCCACACGCTTCTGAACGCGGCTGGCCGGCTCTCCCCCAGGTGCATTGGACCTGGTATCAAGAACCAACGGCCGTTCATCCCCAAGAGGGATGCCGCCCGGTGATAACACCGTCTCACGCTCACCAGAAGGCGTACCACCCGGGTTCGCAAGAGCTGCCGATTTTGTGGTGGCTTCATGCCAGGCCTGTGTACTGGAATCTGCATCAGACAGACCGGGTTGTGGCCGAGATTCCGCGTTCGACACCGATTCTGCCCCAGCGTTTGCTGGCCCGTCTGGGTCTGAGTCTTGAACCTTCGTACTCATTCCTTGCATCCACCGGTGCGTGGTAATGGGGTGCAAGTCTCCAGCCAGGCTTCATACGGTTCAGCCAGAGATTTACTCAGATCAGTATGAAATTCAAGTCCGGGCGCGCCAAGCATAATCTCAAAAAGCCACAGGCAACTCCGAGATCCGGGCTTCTGGATCGGTTTTGCAGCCTGGCAAAATGAGGGCGGAGCCACCGACCAGCTTCACTAAGATTTTCCAGCGGTTCACGGTTGCATGCCGCAACAGGGTTGGATTCCGTGTGTGGGTTATAGACCACACCAGGAGCCTTGAACGCCTCGCTGCGTGAGCGAGGGATGCTTAGAATTTGAGCCGGTCCCAGAGCCGGCAAACCGAGCCGCCGCAAGTTACCGACCTGCGAGCGAGACGAGCTTGCATCCGGAAGAAGACAACGCCGCACGCGATCCATCTTGGGGTTGCACATGCAAGCAACCCCAAGATCCAGCCGAGGGCGGCTGGCTCCCATGGGCCACCCAAGGGTGAACCACTGTCCAACTACAGCGCAAACGAGAGCTTGCGGCGGAACTCGGCTACCAGCGGGCTCTCTGGGGGCAGCACCTGGAACAGGGCCAGCATCAGCTTGCGGGCTTCCTCGCCCACACCGGCCCGATCTCGCTCTACCAGGCTGAGCGCCACTTGCAAGGCCTCTGCATGCTCATGGGCCGCGGCCAGCGCCTCTGCCAGGCGGAACTGGGCGTGCAGATCGGCGGGGGCGGCGGCCGCCTGCTGGCGAGCGTGCTCCAGCGAGCCGGCGCCTTGACCGCCGGTGCGCACGGTGAGCTCGGCCTTCAGCTTCTCGGCCTCGGGTTCCAGGTAGCCCCGTTTCTGCAGACCGTCTAGCAGCGCTTTGCAGTTTTCAAACCGATCTTGGCTCAGCAGAAACCGGGCCAGGGCCAAGGTTGGGCCGCTCTCTTTACCGGCCAACGAGACCGCTTCCTGGTACTTGGCTTCGGCCCCCGCAAGATCCGTGGCTTCCAACTTGCGTGCTTCGGTGATGCAGAGATCGGCCTGGCTGGGCAGCACCCGATCAATGAACGCGCGAATCTCTCGCTCGGAGATCACACCCACAAAGGAATCACGAATCTGGCCGTCTCGCACCGCGAACACCGAGGGAATGGACATCACCCGGAACTGGCGGGCTGCCTCTGGCAGCTTATCCACATTGGCCTTGGCCAGGATAAACTGACCATCATACTCTTGGGTCAGCCGTTCCAGCACCGGCCCCAGCGTGCGGCAGGGTCCGCACCATTCGGCCCAGAAGTCCACAATCACCGGCACCTCGTGAGAGCGGTTCACAACCTCAAGCTCAAAGGTATCGGCCGAAACGTCTACGATGGCAGGATGTTTTTCACTCATGAACGATTATGCTAACGGGTGAGCCCCTGGGAATCTAGTGAACTCAGCCGTTTCAGCACGAGGGCGAACACGATGCCGTTAACCGTGGAGATTTGTGTGGAAGGGCTGCCCGCTGCGCTGGCGGCCGGGCAGGGGGGCGCCGACCGGATTGAACTGTGCAGCCACCTGGCGGTGGGGGGCGTGACTCCCGGCCCAGGCGCCATTGCCGAGGCCTGCCAGCGGCTGCACATTCCCGTGCATGTGCTGGTCCGGCCCCGTGGCGGAGATTTTGTGTACTCGGCCCTGGAACTGGCCGAGATGGTACGTGACGTGGCGTACGCGCGAGAAGCGGGAGCCGACGGCGTGGTGCTGGGTTGCCTGACCCCAGAGAACACCATTGATCGCCTGCACCTGAGGGAATTGATCCAGGCCGCGCAACCCCTTTCCATTACCTTCCACAAGGCGTTTGACCAGGTGGTGAACCCGGTACAGGCGCTGGAGACCTTGGTTGAGCTGGGGGTGAACCGGATCTTGACCTCTGGCCGCGGCAAACCCGCACGAGACGACCTGCCGTTGCTGGCCGAACTGGTACACGCGGCCGCCGGCCGGTTGGTGATTTTGGCGGGCGGCAGCATTACCCCGGCCGACTTTCCGGCCCTGGCCGCCGCCGGCCTGCATGAGGTGCACCTGGGTTCCGCCGCCTGCCTAGACGGCCAGACCAGCGCCCAGGCCGTTGCCCAGATCATGGACCAGGCCGGGCGATTTTGAAGCAGGCTCCGCCAGCTTCACCGCAGACCCCAGCCCGTGCTTGACCCTGCGAGCCAGGTCGTTCTACGATATTTTGTAACCTGGCAAATTCGCCGGCGTACCCTGGGTTCACAAGTTTGCACCGCCTCCTGGTTACGCCGTTACCCCTTCTCGTACGACCTGTGTGATTCATGGCATCGAAGAATAAGCATCAGGAGTTACGGACGAAGGCGGCCGCCGGTAGCCTGGCTCACGAGGTTGAACAACTGCTTGAAAAAGGCCGCTTCAAAGACGCGGTCAAGCAGGCCAAACTCTGCGTGAAAGAGGCCGCCACACCAGAGACCCATCACTTGCTTGAACGTGCGTATTTGCTGCGGGCCAACCAGCTCAGGCAAGACGGCATGCCCACCGCCGCGCTCGAGGTGGCGGAACATCTGTGCCATTTCGGTATCACAGATCCTGCGCTCCTGGAACCAGCCGGCCGGCTGTTGCTGTCTCTGGGGTTGATTCGAGAATTTCAGGCCCTGCAGGGCCTGACCAATTCTCCCGAGGCCCGCGAGCAGTTCGAACGCCAGACCGCCGATCTGGTGGTGACCCATCCCGAACGCGCCACCCAGGTGGCCCCCGAACTTCGTGAAGCGGGTCAGGCCGTGCGGGCCGCCATCGCGGCCGTTCAGGCCGGTGATGAGGCCCAAGGCCTGGCGCTGGTAAGAGACATTGCCCGTAGCTCACCCTTTGCAGACTGGAAGCTGTTTGTGCGGGGCCTGGCCGCGCATGGCCGCCAAGACCATGCCGAAGCCCAGGCCAACTGGGATCGGCTCAACCCCCAGCGCGCGGCGGCCCAAATTGTGCGCGGCCTGCACGCCCTGAGTCTGGCGCCAGGCCCACACACCGAGGCGTTGGAACTTGCGGTGTTTGGAGTTGCCGTGCTCCACCCGTTCCAGGAATTTCAGGCCCTGGTTGCCAAGAACCGCTGGCCAGAGGCACTCAAACGCATCGCCCCGCTCCGGCAGCTTCTGGCCAAGGTTGACCCGGCATTGCCCGAACGGCTGACACAAGCACTTTATGAACCTTTGATCAATGTTCTTAAAAGTGACGAATACAATGGCGATGCGGATAAGCTGGCCAAAACGTTTTTCAAAGTAACGGAACCGCTGCGAGAAGACCCCCACTGGAACCGGTTCTGGGCCTTGTTCTGGGAACAGGAAGGCTGCGATGCCGCGCCTGGCTACTGGCGGAGGTATCTTGAAGACCTGAAAACCGTGGCCGGGCTCAAGCCCGAAGAGCGATTGCTGGCCCAAGCCCTGGTGCTGAACCGGTTGGGCAAAGACCTGGTTGGCTATCTTGAAGATATGATTGACTGTCCATGCCCCCGTGATCATACCCGGGAGCGGGAGTTCAAGACCAAAAAAGCCAGCGCGATTGCAGATTTCGAAGCCAGCCTGAAACTTGCGCCCCAACACCTGCCCACCTATCATTTGCTGATGAGCCTTTATGACCTGTGTCACCAGCCGGATCAGGTGCTTGCCGTGTCGCGGCGGTTACTGGAGCATTTCCCTGAAGATTTCGAGGCCTTGACCCGGCTGGCCAAACACCACCAGGCGCAACAGCAAGGGGACGAAGCCCTGGAGTACGCGCGCCGCGCCCGGGTGGTGAAGCCGCTTGATCCCAACGCGTTGTACCTGGAGTGGGCCGCCCTGCTAACCCGGGCACGCAATTTGGCCCTGAACAAGCAGTGGGACGAAGGCCGGGCCGCCCTCCAAGAGGCGCAGCGGCTTCGGCCCGAAACGGCCAGTATGCGCTTCATTCGGGCAACCGAGGTTGTGCTGGAACACAAGGCCGGCCAGACCGAACACGCCCAGGCCTTGTTGCAGGCACTGCTGACCACGGTGCCCGAACCAGCACCGGTTTGGCTGGCGTTATGCATTGAAGCTGTTCGCTACAAACTGCCACGCACCCAGGTCAACGAGTTCAAGAAGTACTGGACCGAAGAACTTAACAAGAAGCCAACCGGCGAAACTGCCGGCACCCTGGCCACCCTGATAGGCAGCTATCTTTCGGCCGGGGTCGAATACACAGGCCGGGCCGCGCACGTCAAAGACGTGATGGCCTACCTCCACCGGGCCGAAAATGTCAAGTACACCCAGGCCGACCTCACCGCCGTGTGTGACGTGCTGGAACTGGTGCCCAATCAGCAAAGGTTCCGCAAGAAAATGCTGGAACGCGCGATCAAGCTGTTCCCCAAGGAGGCCCAGTTTCGGTTGTATATGGCCCTGCAAGAGCTGGACGCCAAAAGGAATTTGAGTTGGGAGAGCAAAAACGACATCAGGAAGCATCTGAAAGTGGCCCAGCAACTCGTTGAAGCCTCTCAGGATCCCAATAAGATTGCGCTCCAAGCCAAGATTCGCGAAGCGTTTTCCATCTTGAATCAGAGGAATTCCATCTTCGGGGAATCGTTCCTGAACGAGCCCCAATCCGGCTTCGGACCCGACAAGAGCGACTTCGCCTCCGTCTTCCAAGCCATGCAGCAGATGTTCGGGGGATTCGACCTCGATGAGGACGAAGATTGGGGCGACGACGATGATGATGACTGGGGTGATGACGATGACGACGAAGAGGTAACCCCGCTGCCATCGCGGCCCAAGATTGGTCGGAAACTGCCCCCCCAACGCAAGAAAGGTCGCTGAGTCGATGAATGACCCCTATGAAGTTCTGGGGATTGCGACCGATGCCGACGAAGCCGCCATTCGCCAGCGGTATCTGGAGCTGGTCCGCCAGTTTCCGCCCGACCGCGCCCCCGAGCGGTTCACGGCCATCCGAGCCGCATTTGATGAGCTGCGTGACCCCGCGCGGCGGATCCAAAACCTGATCCTACGCCCCTCACGCACCACCACCCTCGATGCCTTGACCCACGACCTGCACGCCCGGCTACGCACCGCCCGGCTACCCCTGGACACCCTGCTTGCGCTGGCGGATCGCTCATGACCGAACCTGTGGATGATGAAGTACTGCTGGACCGGTTCCGCCACTGGCTGCGCCAGGCCCGCGCCGAGCCGCTTGACCAGGAACCGCCCGTGGCCGCGGCGGAGCCCGAAGTTGGCCTGCTCAGGCTGGTGGAAGAGTTCACCGCGCTCAGGCACGAAGTGAAGCTTCAGACCAAAGGCTCACGCGGGCTCCAGGAACAGACCGAGGCCCTGCTGCCGGCCATCCGCCAGGCGGTTGAACAGATGCGCTCTGTAGAGCCGCGCGAGGCCCAGGCCGCCTGGGCCGCCGCCAAACCCCTGGCCGAAGCCCTGGCCGACCTCGACGAAGCCCTCGATCGCGGCCGCGCCCAGCTTGAAAAAGCCCGCCAGGCCGTGACCGACCCGGCCGGCGATGAGCGTGTGCACGCCCTGGAAAAACTTCAAGCCGGCCAATCTTGGCTGGTACGCCGCTTCACCCAAACCTACCACCGGGCCGCCCTGGAACTGCTGGGCCAAAATTCCCACGCCCCCAGCCGGCCCCTGTTCGATGCCCTGCTGGAAGGGTACAGCCTGATCCAAACCCGACTCAGACGCGCCATGGACGCCGAACAACTGCGGCCGATTGAGGCCCTGGGCCGGCCCGTAGACCCCGAACGCATGACCGTGCTGGAAGTGGTTCATGATTCCAGCCGGCCACCCGCCGTGGTGGTTGAAGAAGTGCGCCGAGGCTACACCTGGCGCAACCGAATGTTGCGTTACGCCGAGGTTCGGGCCACCCGGGCGGCCGCGCCAACCCCCCCCCCCCCTTGAAATGAATCCATAGCCCGCCAGTGTGTGTGCATCCAAAAATCAAGATCTATTGCTAAGGAGCATAAACGAGCATGGAAACCATTCTGGGAATTGACCTGGGAACCACCAACAGCGAAGTGGCCATTATCCGCAACGGCCAGCCCTACGTTTTGCCAGACGATGACGGCCAGCCCATTCTTCCCTCGGTGGTGGGCCTGGACGCGCAAGGCAAGCTGATTGTGGGGCGGGCCGCGCGCAACCAGTTTGTACTGGCCCCCGAACGCACGGTCATTTCAATCAAGCGAAAAATGGGGGAAGAGACCCGGGTGAACCTGGGCGACCAGCAGTACACCCCCCAGGAAATCTCGGCCATGATCCTTCGCACCCTGAAACAGCGCGCCGAGAAAGCGCTGGGGCACGAAGTGAAGAAAGCCGTGATCACCGTACCCGCCTTCTTCAACGAAGCCCAACGCGCGGCCACGCGTGAGGCCGGCGAACTGGCCGGCCTGGACGTGGTCCGAATTATCAACGAACCAACCGCCGCCGTGCTAACCTACGACCCCCACCCGCCCGAGATGCAACGGTTGCTGGTGTACGACCTGGGCGGCGGTACCTTTGACGTTTCCATTGCCCAGGTTGAAGCGGGCGTGGTTGAAATTCTGGCCAGCCACGGCGACACCCACCTGGGCGGCGACGACTTTGACCAGCGCCTGCTCGACCACGTGGCCGACCGGTTTCTGAGCGAGCACGGCATTGACCTGCGTGATACACCCATCTCCCGAAGCCGGCTTTTGCGCGCCGTGGAAGACGCCAAGAAAGCCCTTTCGTTTGAGGCGGTGGTCCAGATTGAAGAAGAGTTCATTGCCGAAAAGAAAGGGCTGCCCCTTAACCTCAAACTGGAAGTGGTACGCGCGGAATACGAAGCACTGATTGAACCGTTGCTGGTGAAAACCCTGAGCTGCCTGGACCAGGCCATGGAAGACGCCCAGCTTACGGCCAACCAGATCCAGAAAGTGGTACTGGTTGGGGGCGCCACCCGAACCCCTTTCATTCATCGGCTCTTGCAAGAACGGCTGGGTCGGCCCGTGCATTCGGAAATTGAGCCCGACCTGGCGGTGGCCATGGGCGCGGCCGTGCAGGGTGCCCTGATTGCCGGCATTGACGTGGGCCCGGTGCTGGTGGACATTACCCCGCACACCCTGGGAATTGAAGCGCTGGGCGAAATTGATGGCATGCTCACGCCCTTCTACCGCGCCCCGGTGATTGAGCGCAACACGCCCCTGCCGGCCACCCGCACCGAGTCGTTTGGAACCATTTCCGACGGGCAAGATCAGGCCCAGATCCGAGTGTTTCAGGGCGAATCGGAAGACACCCGCGACGATGTGCTGGTGGGCCAGTTCAAGATTGAAGGGCTGGCCAAGGTGGAGGCCGGCAACCAGATCTTGATCAAGCTGGCCCTGGACCTGAACGGCATGCTGAACGTAACCGCCACCGAACGCCTGACCGGTCTCAGCCGCCACGTTACCATTGACAACGCTCTTGAGCGGTTCCGAACCACAGAGCGCACCGACGCCATCGACCGCCTGGATGCCCTTTTTGGGACCCCTGAAGACGAACAGTTTGAGGACCAGGAATACGGGGATGACGAAGACCGGATTCTGCCCCCCTCGGCCTACCAGGTGCTGGGTGCTGTTGCCAGTGAAGAGGCCAATGGAACCCCCGAGCAACGGCAGGCCGTGCAGTTTGGCCAGAGCCTGATCTCCAAGGCCGAACAGTGCTTGCCCGAAGCGAACCCCGAAGACGCCTCTGAGCTGAAAGCTTTGCTGACAGACCTGCGCAAGGCGGTTGAGAAGCGAGCGACGGCCGAGATTCACAAGATTGGCACGGAAGTTGAAGACATTCTCTTCTACATGAAAGACAACTGATGTCTGCCTTGCCCGATGGGTCAGAATTCCGCCGTGCGCCTGTAGAGCTGCGCTGCCCAACTTGCCGGGCCGTGCTTCAGGACTGGACGGAAACCTGCCGCCGCTGCAAATGCGACCTGAGCTTACTGCAAGCGTTTACCAACGCCTATGATCAGAGCCATTCCGCCTGCCAGGCGGCGATTCTAGCGGGCGCTGGACCCGAAGCCATTCGTCATGCCCAGCGCTGCCGGCAGCTAAGGCCCGATGCCAAGTCTGACCGCTTGCTGGCCCTGGCCGCGCTGGTGCTGGGCGACTACCCCACCGCGCTCCAACTAGGGACTGGCGTTAAGACTACGCAAGAGTGAAGCGAATAATCCTGAAATACTGGGAGTTGGCGTGTTAACCAGATCAAGGTGATGCCCGGTCCTCTTCCGGCATCTACGACTGCTGGCCCAAGAACCGTTCTGATTTATGGCGCTAACGAAACCGCAGGGAATGAATTCGATTCTGCTTTGAATGATCTTTGGCTTTGAGGTTTACAGCGTTTCACGATTGGGTTGCCCATGGGGATAGGTGCAATTCAAGCATCCACGGCTTTAGTTGGGCTGGTTGCCTGGCCGACCTGGCGGTCTGAGCGTGGATTCCAACCCCAGCGTTCGCGCGGTTTCTTTGATCCAAGACTCGCTTCCAAACGGCCGGCCTTTGTTAATGGAATGTCGGATCGCTTCGAGTTCGGCGTTGGTGATTGACTGGTTGACAAAGCTGACCCAGTTTGGGCTCCGCCAGCTCGGTTCTAGGTCAACCACAAACTCTGCTGAGCGTGGATGCAGGCTTGACCATGGCCAGTCTTGGGCCTGGTCTACCAACCCTGCCCGAAGTGGGTTGCGTTCGACATAGCGAACCACGGTGGTTAAGTGCTGGTCATTCTGAATTGGAAACGCCTTGAACCGGCCCTGCCAGACATGGCCCGTGCTTGCATACTTCTTGATATACTTGCGCACATGCGAGGTGAGTAACCAGTGCATCCACCGTCCAAGATCTGCGTCATTCCAGGGCTGAAGGACGAGATGGAAATGGTTTGGCAGCAGGCAGTACGCCACAATCCGCATGGGCAGACGTAGCGAGCTTTGCTGCATGAGCGACACAAATTCGAGCATATCGTTATTGTCATGAAACACGCGTGCCCGTGCATTACCGCGGTTGAGGACATGGTAAAAGTATCCTCCAACCGACGCCCGTGCCATGCGAGGCATGGATAACCCCTGTTCAATATTGGGAAAGTGGTTCTTGGTCTGCACACCTATTCCGCCCGCGCAACTTGGTTATTGCCATTCCGTCTGAATGCACCATAAGAAACGTGCAGAAATAGCCTACCGTTCCCAGGCAACGGAAACAATCAGGAATGTTTCCATTCCTGATTCCGTGAGGCCGGCTCAAAATGGGGACTGGCTCCGAGTCTGCGAGGTGCCTGTCCCCATTTTGGTGAAACACCTTGAAGTTCCACAATGTCAGGCACTGGCCATTGGAAACAAGTGAAATTTGACATGTAAATGCAAATAGGGATAGTGGTAGGTTATTCAGAACGGATGTGGTTCATGGAGAGCGTAGAACCGGAAACTGCCTGAACTGCCCAGTCGCCTGAAATAATTAGGAATATACCCATTTCCCCATTCCTGCTTCAGTGAGGCCGGCTCAAAATGGGGACTGGCTCCGAGTCTTCGAGATGCCTGTCCCCATTTTGGTGAAACGCCTTAAAGTTCAACAATATCAG
>CAIYJE010000128.1 GCA_903926465.1 uncultured Planctomycetales bacterium | reverse complement strand
CCGCATAGCAGGATCGCGGAGTTACTCCCGGATGCCTGGAAGCCGGACCCAGCTAAGCCGGAATAATCGTGACGACGGAACCGCGACAAGGATCACCCTTGTCAACCTTATACAAGAATGCGGTTCATCGGACGCTTACATCAATTTCGACTCCACCGTGTTCGCCACCGCACAAACCATCACCTTGGGCGGCACCCAGCTCGAACTGAGTGACACCACAGGCGCCACCACCATCACGGGCCCAGCCACCGGCGTGACAGTGGATGCCAACCACACCAGCCGCGTGTTCATGATTGACACCGGTGTCACGGCCGCGCTGTCTGGCCTGACGATTACCGGGGGTAATGGGAATGGCGTCGGCGGTGATGGAGGCGGCGTGTTCAATCGAGGAACAGCCACACTTACCAATTGCACCATCAGTAGTAACGTAGCCTCTGCAAATGGTGGAGGCGTGTTTAGCGTCGGCCCATTGGCATTGAGCCAGTGCATAATCAGCAATAACAGTGCGCTGGGCGTTAATGCCAGTGTGCTTTTCGATGCCAGCGGTTTCGGTGGCGGCGTCTTAGCTCTCCTGACCCAGTCGACGTTTGATCTTTGTACCATTGCCGGGAATTCCGCCCCTCTGGGTGGAGGGGGCGGTATCGGAAACTTTTACGGCTCGTCGTCTTTTACTGATTGTGCCATCACCAGCAATACGGCGGCTTATGCTGGAGTTTATTCGATCGGCAACCTTGGGATGACCAACTGCACCATCAGTAGCAACACCGCGACGTTGGGCGCCGGTGGAATTGTTGTGGGTGGTACAGGCTTACTGACCAACTGCACCATCAGCGGCAATTCCGCACCGGTCGCAGGTGGTCTTGTTGCCGACGGTGATATCAAACTCACGAACACCATTGTGGCGGGCAACACGGCCACTGACGCAAGCCCAGATGTTTACGGCACCGTCAACTCCCAGGGTTATAACCTGATCGGCCAGACCGATGGCAGCACCGGCTGGGTGGGTACCGACCTCACCGGCACCACGGCCAGCCCGCTGGATGCCATGCTGGCCCCCTTGGGCAACTACGGCGGGACCACCCAGACCATGCCATTGCTGCCCGGCAGCCCGGCCATTGGTGCGGGCACAACCACCGGCGCTCCCAGCACCGACCAGCGCGGCCTGATTCGTGGCAGCATCGTCGATATTGGGGCCACACAGGCCAGCCTGGCTGTGATGTCCAATTCAGGGGCCGTTGATACCACGGCTGGTGGCCTGACCTTGCCGGGCGCAGTCAGCCTGGCCAACCAGTTTGGTGGTGCCAACAGCATCACGTTTGATTCCACCGTGTTTGCCACGCCGCAAACCATCACCCTGGCCGGCACCCAGCTCGAACTGAGCGACACCACGGGCGCCACCACCATCACCGGCCCGGCTGCTGGCGTGACCGTGGATGCCAACAACGCCAGCCGGGTGTTCCAGATTGACGCCGGTGTCACGGCAGACTTCACAGGCCTGACGATTTCTGGCGGCAATTCTGGTAACGGCGGCGGCCTGATGAATGACCATGGCACCACAACCATTACAAACTGCACCATCAGCGGTAATACGGTGTCTGGGGGCGGTAGCGGCGGCGGTGTGCTCAACTTCTTTGGTACGCTCACACTCACCAATAGCACCATCAGTGGCAATACGGTCACTGGGAGTGGCGGTGGTGGCGGGTTGCTCACCTATCATGGCTCGGCCACGCTCACCAACTGCACCATCAGCGGAAATTCCGCCGAGCACAACTCCGGTGGAATCTACAATCCTCTTTCCCCAACCACGATGACCAACACCATCGTGGCCGGCAATTTTGTGGGCACAGATCCCTGGGATGTCCGAGGGTCGATCAACTCGCAGGGGTATAACCTGATTGGCGTCATCGCTAGTAGCACCGGCTGGATTAGTACCGACCTGACCGATACCAACGCCTACCTCTCTGTGCTTGGGAACTATGGTGGGCCCACCCAGACGGTCGCCCTGCTGCCCGGCAGCCCGGCCATTGACGCCGGCACCAGCACAGGCGCTCCCAGCACCGACCAGCGCGGCCAAAGCCGGGTTGGCGGCGTGGACATTGGCGCGTTCGAGAGCCGGGGGTTCAGCCTTAGCACCGTGGCGGGCAACACGCCCCAGTCCGCCGATATCAGCACGCAATTCAGCCCGCTCGCGGTGGCAGTGGCGGCCAATAACCCGATCGAGCCGGTTGACGGCGGCATCGTGAATTATCAAACGCAGTCGGCGGGTAATGGCGCCACCGCAATCTTCCTGGCCAGGTCGCCCGCGACCATCGTCGGTGGACAGGCCAGTTTGCCGGCCATGCCCAACAACGCGCTGGGTAGCTATACGGTGGCAGCGAACGCCAATGGTGGCAACTCGGTCTCGCTCAGCCTGACGAATACCGGCCAGGTGTTTGCATCGCTGGTCGTGAACACAACCAGCAACACACCAGCGCCCGGCGTTGGAATTCTGAGCCTGCCAGAGGCGGTCCTTTTTGTGAATAACGACCTCACAGGCGGCCAGACCATCAGCTTTGATTCCAGCGTGTTTGCCACCCATCAAACGATCACGCTGGCTGGATCTGCGCTCGAACTGGCCAAAGATGTGACCATCACCGGCCCAGCCGCCGGCGTGACCGTGGATGCCAACCACGCGAGCCGGGTGTTCAAGATTGATGCCGGCGTGACGGCGGCACTCTCGGGCCTGACGATCACCGGCGGAACGTTTAACTCACAGATGCAGTGGAATTTTGATGGCGGCGGCGGCGTGTCCAACGCCGGCACAGCCACACTGACCAACTGCACGGTGACCGGCAATTCCTCCATTGCCTGGGGAGCCGGCCTGGCGAACCAAGAAACAGCCACACTCGTGTTGATCAACAGCACGGTGAGCGATAACACCGCAGAGGCCGGTGGTGGTGGCGTGGCCAACCTCGGCACGCTCACAGTCACCCGCAGCACCATCACCCACAATACCTCACCCAACTACGGCGGGGGGGTGCTTAACGTTGCTACGGCGACACTCACCGACTCGACAATTGATAACAATTCCGGCATCCTGGGCGCAGGTGTTCTCAATGCGTCATTTTTGGGGACCTTTGCTCAGATCACACTGACCAACTGCACTCTTAGTGGCAACACCGCGACCAATAGCGGCGGCGGGTTCGCCTCGGCGGGCAACGCCGAACTGACCAACTGTACCATCAGCGGAAATTCCGCAGCATCCGGCGGTGGTGTCTTTGCCTATTCCGGTGACATCAAGCTTACCAACACGATTGTGGCGGGCAATACAGCCACAACCTCCAATCCCGATGTCACGGGCACGGTTGACTCTCAGGGCAATAACCTGATCGGCCAGACCGACGGTAGTACCGGTTGGGTGGGCAGTGACCTCACGGACACCGCGGCCAGCCCGCTGGATGCCATGCTGGCCCCGCTGGGCAACTACGGTGGACCCACGCAAACCATGCCGCTGCAGGCCGGCAGCCCGGCCATTGACGCCGGCACCAGTACCGGCGCTCCCAGCACCGACCAGCGCGGGTTTGCCCGTGTGGGTGCAATTGACATTGGTGCCTTCCAGAGCGGCTCCTTAGTCGTGAACACCACGGCCGATAGCCTGGTCACCCCCTCCGGCATCCTGGACCTGCGCCAGGCCATCAACCTGGCCAACGTTCAGACTGGCGACGATGCGATCTCGTTTGATTCCACCGTGTTCGCCACGCCGCAAACCATCACTCTGGGCGGCACCCAGCTCGAACTGAGCGACACCACAGGCGCCACCACCATCACCGGCCCGGCCACCGGCGTGACAGTGGATGCCAACCACACCAGCCGCGTGTTCATGATTGATAGCGGTGTCACGGCCGAGCTCTCAAGCCTGACGATTACCGGGGGCTATACATACGACGATCCAGCGACTATCTGGGACGGTGGCGGCATTTACAACGCTGGCACGCTCGCCCTTGACCAGGTTGCCATTTCTCATAATTCAGGCAATTTGGGGGGCGGCATTTTCAATGATAGTGCGGCCACTCTTACCATTAATAACAGCTCAGTTTCCCAGAATGATGCAGGTCAGGGTGGCGGCATCTTCGGTGAAGGCACGCTCGTTATTGCCAACAGCCACATTAGTGGAAATAGTTCGAGCAGTAGGGGAGGCGGCCTGTACATCTCCGGCGGCACAGCCACACTTGATCAGTCCACGATCAGCGGAAATAGCTCGGGCAATGGCGCCGGTGGTATTTACAATGGTGATTCTACGACCACTATTACCAACTGCCTGATTAGTGGAAATACTTCAGATGGTGATGGCGGCGGCGTGCTTACTTACTACGATAGTACTCTCTCAATCACCAACAGCACACTCAGCGGCAATACGGCAGCGTACAATGGAGGTGGCATCTATGCAAGTTACGCGGTGTCGTTGACCAACACGACGATCACTGGAAATTCGGCCTCCCAGGGTGGCGGTATCTATGTTCCTGTGTGGAGTGACCCCACCTCGCTTTCTAACACCATCATTGCGGGCAACACGGCCACAGACGCAAGCCCCGATGCTTACGGCAGCGTGAGCTCCCAGGGCTTCAACCTGATCGGCCAGACCGATGGCAGCACCGGCTGGGTGGGCAGTGACCTCACCGGCACCACGGCCAGCCCGCTGGATCCGCTGCTGGCCCCGCTGGGCAACTACGGCGGGCCAACCCAGACCATGGCCCTGCTGCCCGGCAGCCCGGCCATCAACGCCGGCACCAGCACAGGCGCCCCCACCACCGACCAGCGCGGCAGCAGCCGGGTGGGTGGCGTGGACATTGGTGCGTTTGAGAGCCAGGGATTCACGCTTACACCCGTGGCAAACAGCACGCCCCAGGCCGCCTATGTTGATGCCCTGTTCAGCCAGGGGCTGGGCGTGACCGTGACCGCCAATAACCCGGTCGAACCGGTCAACGGCGGGTTCCTCACCTTCAACACGCCCGGTAGTGGGGCCTCGGCCACACTATCGGCCGGCAAGATCGTGATCGCAGGTGGCGCGGCCAGCGTTTCGGCCACTGCCAACCACACGGCCGGTGCTTATAACGTCACGGCTAACGCCAGCGGTGCACCGGCAGCCGCAACGTTCGCCCTTACCAACACGGCCCTGGCGTCTACCACCAGCTTGACCAGCTCGGCCAACCCGAGCACCGTGGGCAGCAGTGTCATCTTCACGGCCACCGTCACCAGCGGGGCCACAGGCACCGTGACGTTCAAGGACGGCAGCACCGTGCTGGGCACGGCCACCATCAGCGGCACCACGGCCACGTTCAGCACAGCGGGCCTGAGCGCCGGTAGCCACAGCATCACGGCTGTCTACGGTGGCGATAGCACCTATGACGGCAGCACCAGCAGTGCCATCACCCAGGTGGTGAACAAGGCCAGTACCAATACCAGTCTCACCAGCTCGGCCAACCCGAGCACCCTGGGTGACACGGTGATCTTCACGGCCACCGTCACCAGCGGAGCCACGGGCACCGTGACGTTCAAGGATGGCAGTACCGTGCTGGGCACGGCCACCATCAGCGGCACCACCGCCACGTTCAGCACGGCAGCCCTGAGTGCCGGCAGCCACAGCATCACGGCTGTCTACGGGGGTGATAGCGCCTATGACGGCAGCACCAGCAGTGCCATTACCCAGGTGGTGGCGGCCGCTCCCGTGGTGACCAGCAACCCCACTGGCCAGACGGTCAACGCAGGCGCCACAGCCACCTTCACCGCGGCTGGCATTGGCAACCCGGCACCCACCGTGCAGTGGCAGGTCAGCACCAATGGCGGCTCGTCCTGGGCCAACATCAGCGGTGCCACCGGCACCAGCTACACCACAGCGGCCACCACGGCCGGGAACGACGGCTCGCTCTACCGCGCCGTCTTTATCAACAGCCTGGGTTCGGCAGCAACCAGCGCCGCCACGCTGCGTGTGAACCAGGCTCCGGCCATCACCGGCCAGCCGAACAGCGTGAGTGCCAACTCCGGCAGCACGGTCACCTTCTCGGCCACGGCCACCGGATCGCCGGCACCCACCGTGCAGTGGCAGAGCAATAACGGTGGCGGCTGGACCAATATCTCGGGAGCCACCAGCACTAGCTACAGCACGCTGGCGTCTGGTAACAGCGGCACCCAGTTCCGCGCCGTGTTCACGAACACGTTCGGAACGGCCACCAGCAACGCTGCCACCTTGACCATCGCCGTGGTGGCCAACGTTTCCAGTACCTCGGTGGGCTGGGGCACGCAAACCGCCAACCTGGTCGACGCCGGCAACGGTCGGCTGCTGCCGGCTGGCCGCACCACGTCCATCCCCTGGCTGGGCATCAATAAGATCACGCTCACGCTCGATCAGAGTATTACCAGCCTGGCGGCCAGCAATGTCACGCTCAAGAGCGCGGCCGGCTTCACCTACAGTGTGGCCAGCGTCACCGGTTCCGGCACCACCTGGACGATCAACCTGGCGGGTACCGGCCTGGCGAACGCCGACAAGGTGACGGTGACCGTGGGCAACAGCAACCTGGCCAGCTACAGCAAGCGGCTCGACGTGCTACCGGGCGATGTCAATGACGACGGCCTGGTCAGCTCGGTCGATCAGTTACTGGTGTCTCGCGGGCTCACGGGCCAGTACATCGTGTTTTATGACGTCGATGGCAGCGGCACGCTGACCAGCGCCGACGTGAACACGATCAAGACCCGTATTGGCAACCGACTGCCTGCGTGAGGCCTGGTTGAGATTCCTGGCTGGCCGTTCTGCAACGGCCAGCATTCTGTACCTGTGTGTCAGACAGCCGCCCCCGGCTGTCATTCCTTCCTATTCATGAAGACGATGAGACAGCTGGGGGCGGCTGTCCGACGTTCAGGAGCCGGTGATGCCAATCAAGGTCTTTCGATGTTTGAGCCAGAGCGCAGTGCTGATGCTGGGGTTACTGGCTCCGATGTCCGCAAGTGCCGGACTGGTGGTTTCGGCCACTAATCCCACCACCGCGGCAGGAGCCAGCGGCTGGTTCGATATTTTGCTCACAAACACTGATTCCAGTAGTGTGGACATCAGTTCCTTCAATAGTGCCCTGGAAGTGGCCAGTAACTCGGGCCTGACCTTCACCAACGTCGACGCTGGCACCACTCCTGGTTACATCTTCGGCTCGGTCCAAAACGGGCCGCTGGGCACCATCAGCGGGTCCAGCATCACCCTGGCAGACTTCCTGGACTCAGGGAGCCAGACCGTGGGCGCGGGGGCAACCGTGGGCCTGGCCCATGTGCTGTACAGCCTGGCAGGCAACACCCCGGCGGGCACGCCCATTGCCATCACCTTCACGGGTGCTGGAAGCCAGATCTATGATGCCTCGCTGTCCGAGATCCTTCCCTTGAGCCTTCAGGGGGGCACGATCACGGTCACGGCGGCCGCCGTGCCCGAGCCGGGCACCCTGGTGATGGCCGGCCTGCTCAGCCTGGGCGGCCTGGTGGCCGTGCGCAGGTCGAGGGCCAGAGCCAGGGCCCAGCACGCCAACGAAACCACGGTGGCCTGATCCACCCAACCACCGGGCGAAGAATGCCTCGGTTCGGTCCCTCCGCTGCCGTGGGGGCCAGCCGCTGGATCACACGTGGCGAACCCGAAGGCTGCGTTTGCTGCGTGTGATACGGATTCCAGCCAGAAATAGCGCGTTAGCGGGCTTGCATGTAACCTTTGGTTCGACTGTCTGGAGCCAAGGGCGCGCTATTTCCGGCTGGAATCCGTATGATTCGCCTTTTCAGGCAGTTGTCACCGAACACCACCACCGGAATCCGTGCAATGCGCGGGAATTCGCCTGAACGCTTGGGACACGCATTCCAAGGTGCTCGATGCTCCGAGGCGAGTCTTTCGCCTATTGAAAATAGAACATGACTCGGAGAGTCATGCTCCGTTTCACAGTGAGCGGTAGAGCGAAGCGAGAAGTCTCGCCTTTTCAGGCAACGCGGAAACTGGTCGTCTTGCTGGGTTATTTTGGATTTTGCGTTGGTTTTGGTACTTGTTCCAGGGCCGTCGCCAATGCGGCCATTGATCTTGGGTCGGCTGAGCCTTATGATAATTTCATTGACAAATCTGGGTTACGGAATCCGGATTCCAGACGTCTGGTTGGGCTGTCGTCGGTATGTAGCACTGGTTGTTCTGCTGTTCGAGGGCACTTTATTTTCTATGCCCACTCCCCCTCGCACAACCTGCCTGAGTTTGGTTGCCAGTATGGGTGAAAACCCAGGTAATCCGGCGGTCTGGGCTCGATTTGTTCAAACTTATGGCGAGCATGTGGTGTTTTGGTGCATGCGGTACGGCCTGCAAGATGCCGATGCCCGCGATGTGGCCCAGGATGTGCTGCTGCGGTTCTGGAAGCATGCTCGCGGCCTGAACACCGGCCCACCCCGGCATTTCCGGGCGTTCTTGCAAGCCCTGACGCTTTCAGCCTGGTCGGACTGGTCTGAAGAGTACAAACCTGGCGATATTGGCCGGGGTGGGTCAGAGATTTTGGACTTGTTGAAGCAGGCTCCGGCGCGCGAGGAACTTTTGGCCCGGCTGGAGGGGGCCTACGACGCGGAACTGCTGCAGATTGCCATGACCGAGGTCCAGGCCCGGGTTGAGCCACACACCTGGGAGGCCTTTCGGCTGCTGGCGATCGAGCAACGGCCGGTGCGTGAGGTGGCGACGCACCTGGGGATCAAGATTGACGTTGCCTATGTGGCCCGGAGCAAGGTCCAGCGGCTGATCCGCGAAACGGTCCAGCAACTTGACGAAATGGGGGCAGGCCAATGACCGCCTCGTCTCGCTGCCCAGACCATTCGACCTGGGTTCGCCTGGTGAACGAACAGGTTCAAGAGCCTGAAGGCAGCTTACTGCACCTACACCTGGAGCAATGCGACGCTTGCTGCGCACAGGTGGATGCCTTGTTTGGCGAGTGGAACGCCCCCCAGGCGTTGAATCCTGAGAAGCCCACACTCAATGCCAGCGCCCGGATGATGCTGAGCGGGTTGGCAGAGAATCCAGACCGGCACGCACCAACCTGGGCCGCGTCCGTGGCCGATCTTGGTCCACCAGCGATTCCCGGCCTGACCGGCTATGTAAAGGTTGGACAGGGGGGAATGGGGGTGGTGTACCGCGCCCAAGAGACCAGCCTCAACCGAGACGTGGCGGTCAAGGTGCTGTCTGGCCTTGGCCTGGCTGCACCTTCAAGCCGGCTGCGTGCCGAGCGTGAGGGGTTGACCCTGGCCAAGCTGCGGCACCCCAACGTGATCCAGATCTACAGGACGGGCGAGACCAACGGCCATCCGTTTCTGATCATGGAATGGATTCCGGGCGGCACACTGCAAGCGGTTATCGACCAGCAGGTGATGCCAGAGTGCCGGGCCGCCGCCGTCGTGCGCGATCTGGCCCTGGCCATTGGCGATGCGCATGCGCTGGGCATTGTGCATCGCGATATCAAACCAGATAACATCTTGATGATGCCGGCCGTGGCGCCGGGCGAGCCAGCCATCCCCAAGCTGGCCGATTTCGGCCTGGCCCGGCCGTTCGAGGGGCCGCCTGGGCTCACCAGCGTTGGCCAAATTGTGGGGACGCCCAGCTACATGGCCCCCGAACAAACCGGGCTCAACCCAGAACTGGGCGAGGTGGGACCGGCCACCGATATTCACGGCCTGGGGGCCACCTTGTACGCCTTGCTCTCTGGCCGGCCGCCGTATGACGGCCAGACCTCTCGGGAATCGCTTCAGCTTGCAGCCCGCAGCGAGGCCAGGCCGCTGGCTGCACTTTACCCTGGGCTGTCAATCGATCTCAAAACCATCACCGAGAAGTGCCTCCAGCACTCACCCCTAGAAAGGTATCGCTCGGCCGGTGAACTGGCCGACGACCTGACCCGGTTCCTCAACGGCGAGCCGATTCGGGCGCGGCCAGTCTCCAGCGTGGAGCGGCTCGAAAAATGGGCACGCCGCAAACCGATGGCGGCGGTCGCGGTGGGGCTGATCATCGCGGGCGTGATGAGTGGAATCGCGGGCATCGCCTACCACCAGAATCAAATGATGAAGAAGATCAATGACTTGAATCGGGCGCAAACCAAGGAACGACTCAACGCCCAAGGGATCCGTGTCTCCGTGGAGTTGTCTAACGCGTTTCGATTGCAAACGCAGCAAACGCTGAGCACCTTGACAGATCAAGCCGTTGAACTTCTCTCGTCGCAGAGGCCATCGTCGCATCAAGACAAAACGCTCACGCTGCTACGCACGCTTCGAGACCAATTCTTGGCCTGGCCGCTTGATCCCGGGCCGGAAAACGCACTCGTATTCAAGGCGGCTGGGCTCAGACGCATCGCCGCTGCTTTTATTCAAACGTCTCAATATGAGGATGCCAAGGTTTGCCTGAAGGGGGTGCTGGATCTTCATGGCCAGGCCCAACAAAACACCCTTGTTATTCCCAAACTTGAGCAACAACACGAACAAGACGAGCAGGAACTGCAGGACCTGATCCAGAAGATGAAATAACCGCAAACAAGACAGTGTAAACCTGATGTGATGGACAGGATTAATAGGACCACCTCCGGTGGGAATCCCCGCCACAATGCCAAACGCCACAGTTGCTACCCAATTATCGGCTACCACCCAGCCTGGGTAAATCAAGCACGTGTCGGGCTTCGATTTCGCGGGCAAGCGCTTCCTCAGTCGGAAGGACGGTGAGGTACTTGGCGGCAAACAGTTGCGCATTGTCGTTGAGGACGGAGTAGCGGACGATGGTTTCGTCCTTGTCGGCACACAGAATCATACCAAGGGTCGGATTGTCATCCGCGCCGCGTTTGAGGTCATCGAACATCCGAACGTACATATCCATCTGGCCGATATCTTGGTGGGCAAGCTTGTCAATTTTCAGATCAATGAGCACGAAGCATTTGAGCAGATAGTTATAGAAGACCAGATCAATGTAGAAATGGCTGGTTTCCGAACTGATGCGGTACTGGCGGGCGACAAACGAAAAGCCCCGCCCAAGCTCGAGTAGAAAATTCTGCAGGTTGGCAATTAGCGCAGCCTCAAGATCTCGCTCATGGGTTTGGGGATCCTCGCTCAGGCCAAGGAACTCAAGGACGTAAGGGTCCTTGAAAACGGTTTCGGGAGACACGGGCGTGGCGGTTTCCGCCGCGTCTGGAACCTTGAGCAGGCGCTGGTGCCAACCGCTGCGGATGTTGTGCTCAAGCTGCCGGGTGGTCCAACCCTGGCTGGCAGCCTCGTGCAAATAGTAATCCCGGGCGGCTGCACCTTCCACCCGCACGATGAGCCGGTAATGAGACCAGCCCAATTCGCTACGCAGCGTGTAGCCTTTTTGAAAATCCGGAAAGGTGAGATAAAACTGCCTGAAATTCTTGAGGTTGGCCACGGAGAATCCCTTGCCAAACTCCTCGCCCAGCCGATGAGAGAGTTCCTTGATCAGCGCTTGGCCATATCCGGCACGGGCTGACCCAGATTGTTCCTGCTCGACGATCCGTTGACCGATGTGCCAGTATGCCTCGACCATGACGAAATTGACGTTCACAGCCACCTTCCGCCGGGCCTCGGCCAGGATGGTGCGAACGGAGCCGAAGAACGCGTCATCCGCGAGAGTGGGCAGGCTGCTCATGACAACATCCCCCGAAGTTTCATCGAGCCTGTCGCACTATGATCTTTCCGTTGCTTGCGTGGCCTATTGCTTGACCACCTCACGTGGCCTCTGGCGTTTTCACCCGGAACTCACGCACCGTGAACCAGGTAGCGGCCACCACGGCAAAAACCAGGCCAATCCCCAGCAAGGTCAGCACACATTCGGTGCTGGAAGGGGCCAGATCCAGGTCAATGGACCAGGCGTTTCGGGCTTCCGACCCCAGATCCAGCCAGCGAAGCATGAGCACCCGTTCATAAAAAATCACGGTCGCCTTGCGAACCACAAACGGGATGTTCGCCAGCAACCCCTCGATGAAGATGATGTAAACCACCCCCATGGGTAGGCTCTTGCGGAACAACAGACCCACCAAGCCAAACACACCGCAATAGGCAAATAACGCCAGCGCATAGGTCAGGGAGAGCTTGGCCCAGTACTGGATCAGGTCCAGGGGTTGGGATGACAGGTCTTGAAAATGGATCACGGCCAGATTGATGGCGGTGCAGACGGTGGCGATCAGGATGGTGGTCAGCACGGCCGCCATGAGCTTGGTGACGTAAATCAGCCAGCGAGGCAGGGGCCGCAGCAGCAAATAGGTAAGCGTTTGCTCTTCGACCTCGTCTTGGATCAGGCCCGAGGTCAAGAGCAAGGCCGTGAACGGCAGCGCCGAGTGAGGAATCAGGATGATCAGCATGGCGAACTCGATCTCCATGGGATCGTCTCGGCCACCCTGGAATCGAATCAAGATTGTCAGCAACGCCGGCAGCAGGAAGAGCAAGCCAATGCCCAGCAACCGCTTGCCGGCCAGCAATCGCTTCACCGTCACCACGAAGAGCGCCAGCAGCCCCGACCAGTTCAGACCGGCCGGTCTAGCCCGGCCGGTTTCAACACCTGAAAATGAATGAGATCCGCTCATGTATTCACCAGGTACTTGAAAACGGCCTCAAGGCTGTCATCGTCGGAATAGACTTCGTCAATGGGCGTGGCTGGGTCGAGGGCAATTTCCGCCAGCCGCTGGTAGAACAGGTCGGGGGCGTGAGTTTCCACCAGCAGGGCCCCGTCGGTCTGGCGGATTTCTACCCCCACCACGTCATCTTCGCGCACCAGCCGGGCGGCCAGGTTCCGCCCCTGGGTCGACTTTAAAATGATCCGGTGCGGGTGGGTGTCGATCAGGTCGCGGATCTGGCGGATGTCCCCTTCGGCCACCAACCGGCCCCGGTTCACCAGCACAATGTTTGAGGTGATCGACTGAACTTCATACAGCACATGGCTGGAAATCAGGATCGCCTTCCCCTCGGCGGCAATTCGCACAATGATCTGCACCAGCTCATGGCGCACCACGGGGTCGGTGCCGGTGAGCGGTTCATCCAGAAACAGCACTTCAGGATCGTGCACCAGCGCCTGGGCCAGCTTGGTCCGTTGCCGCATCCCCTTGGAGTAGCCCCGGATCGCCCGGTTCATCTGGGTGGCCAGGCCCATCCGGTCCAGGGTCTGCTCGGCCGCCTGCCTGGCCTGGGCCGGGCCCATGCCGCTCAGCCGAGCGCAAAAGGTGACGAACTCACGGCCGCTCATCCCCTCGTAAAATGCGTCTTGTTCCGGGCAAAGGCCAATCCGGCGGTTGAGTTCCGGATTATTCCAGGCGCGCTGGCCGAGTACGGTCACCCGCCCCTGGCTGGGCTTGAGCTGGCCGGTGGCCAGTTGCAAGAAGGTCGATTTGCCGGCGCCGTTGGGGCCCAGCAGGCCGGTGATGCCTGGCGGCACCTGGACCGTGAGCTTGTTCAGGCCAATCACGTTGCCGTACCACTTCGAGACCCCCTCGAAGTCAACCACGGGCTCCAGTGCTGATCCGGCGGCAGGCTGGCTCATCGCAAACGGTCCAGCGATTTGATGCGATTGGAAAGAACGAGCACGGAGAGCAGTGACAGACCGCCCAGAATTCCGGCCGACCAGGTCCACGGGAACGGGGGATTGATCCGGCTGGCGAACATCTGCGGCGGCTCCATGGGGTGGGCGGGTGGCGGTGGTGTGGCCGGAGGCCGGTTCCTGGGGCCAAACGGCAGCCCAAACGGACCCCGGTTCCGCCCGGCCATTTGGCCCTGCGCCATCTCAGCCGCCTGGGCCGCAGCCGACTGGAAGGCGCTGACCACCTGGCGATAGGCCTCGGGGGTGTTGAGCGCGGCCTCACGAATCCGGTTGAGGTTGGCTCCAAACGACAGGGCCCACCACCGCTCACTTTCCTTACCGGCGGTGGCAGGGTCATCGAACCGGTTGCGGGTGGAATCGACCAGGGCCCCGGCAATCACTCCGCTGATCAGCCACAACGCCACCCAGAGCATGGCCACCGCGCGTGAGTTCCGGGACAGCGACGAGAACGCCAGCATGATCAGGCCGCAGGAGATTGCCACCACCAGGCCATACACCACAGAGCCCACCAGCACCCGCCAGGTGTCCTGAACCACGCTCCAGTCCAGGCTGAAGGTGATCCCCACCACATAGGCAATGAAGGCCGGCACCACCGTGACCATGGAGAGAAAGCCCACAATCACACCCAGCTTGCCCAGAAAATACTGGAACCGGAGCAGGGGGCGTGAAAGGTACAGCGGAATGGCATTGTAGCGCAGGTCCTGGCTAATCAGGTCTGGGCCCACCAGCAGCACCAGAATTAGCGCCAGGCCGGTCTCAATCCAGAGGAACGCATCAAACGCCAGGGTCCAAAGGCTGCTGCGGAACGTGCGTGGCCCTTCAAAAATCTCTAGCGGCAAGATGGTCTTGATCACATCCATGAACGGCTTGAGGACGTCGGCCTTTTGCTCGAACAGCCCCCACAACGCCAGAAACCCGGCCAGAATCAGGGCGGGGGTCCAGGCGGCAATCACCAGGTACTTGGTGCGTCGGTTCCTGAGCTGAGCCTTGATCCCCTGCCGCGCAATGGCCAGCCAGCGGCCGGCGTGCCCGGACAGGGTTCCCTTCCAATGCTGGTACCCCTGGTCAAAAACAGGCATCAGGCGGCCCCCGCAGTGGGTGAACCCGGCGTTGGCGATTGACCGGCCCCGGCCAGGGCGCTCAAGAACACTTCTTCGAGTGTGCTCCGACGCGGCAACAGCGAGCGAATTTGCACCCCGGTCTCGCTGGCCAGCCGCCAGAGATATTCCGGGCCGTCCCCATCCAGCAGGCTGACCAGCAAGCCGTCGTCCTTGGGCTCAACCTCCAGCCCCCGGGCCTTGAGCGCCTGGGCAAACTCATTCTGGCCGGTTTTGGTTCGCACCATGAGCTGCCGGCCCTCGTGCCGCTTGAGGTCGTCAATTCGGCCACTGGCCAGCAACTGACCGCCCCCCATGACCATGATGTGGTCACACACCGCTTCCACGTCGGGCAGCAGGTGGCTTGAGAACAGCAGGCTCATTCCCTTGGCCTGGGCCAGGTCTCTGGCCATGGCCAGCAGCTCTTCACGCCCCTTGGGGTCCATGCCGTTGGTCGGCTCATCCAGGATCAGCAACCGGGGATCATGGACCAGGGCCGAGGCCAGCTTGAGCCGCTGCTTCATGCCGGTGGAGTAGGTATCGGCTTTGCGGTAGCGGGCCTCGATCAGGCCCACGTAATCCAGCACCTCATGGGCGCGCTGCATGGCATCTCGAGGCCGCATGCCGGAAAGTTCGCCGGCGTAGCCCACAAATTCGATGCCGCTCATGCCGGGGAACAGGCATTCATCTTCGGGCACAAAGCCGGTGGCCTGGCGGATATCGAGCCGCTTGCGGCGGATATCCATGCCCAGCACTTCCCCTTCGCCCGCATTGATCGAGATCAGGCCCAGCAGGGTCCGGATCATCGTGGTTTTGCCCGCGCCATTGGGCCCGAGCAGGCCAATGGCCCCTTCCGGCATGGAGACCGTGAGCCCCCGCAAGGCGGTGACCTGCTTGTATCGTTTTGTTACGTCCCGGAGCTGAAAAAGCATGGCCACCCGTGGTACGAAGCCAAAGAGGTGAGCAGATCGGGTCGATGCCGGTCCACAGGAATGGGGCCGGCCAGAGTTGTTCGTAAGTCAGCCCATGATATTCAAACAATCTGGCAAATTCCATGAGCCGGACACCCGGAAACGACCAAACCGAGATTTCCTTGGGAATTCGCCCGCCTGCAGGATGGCCGAAACCGCCGTCGTGAGCCAAACTAGATCCAAAGGAACCGGGGCAATCTCCGAATCCGCTTTCCAAAAGACGGGCAAAATGAGGGTGGCATGGCAGCGAAGCGGCGTTTGATTGTGGGTATCAGCGGAGCCAGCGGGATTCAGTACGGCATCAGGCTGCTGGAACTGTTGCGCCAGACCGACGTGGAAAGCCACCTGGTGGTCTCCAAAGCGGGCGACCTCACCCGTTCGCACGAGGTGGCGCTTTCGGCCAAGGAACTCCGCAGCCTGGCCAACGTCTCTTACCCCATCGGTGCCATGGGCGCGGCCATCTCAAGCGGATCGTTCCCAACCCTGGGCATGGTGATCATCCCCTGCTCGGTCCGGACCCTGGCCGAAATTGCCAGCGGCGTGACCACCAGTTTACTCACCCGCGCGGCCGATGTGGTGCTCAAGGAACGGCGGCGGCTGGTGCTGGTGGTGCGGGAAACCCCACTCAACCTGATCCACCTCCGCAACATGACCACGGTCACCGAGGCCGGCGGAATCATTGCCCCACCCATGCCCGCCCTTTACACCAAACCGCAATCCATTGACGAACTGATCACCCAGACCGTGAGCCGGGTGCTGGACCTGTATGAGATTGAGACTGACCAGCTCCAGCGCTGGGGTCAAGACATTCACATGCATACAAACAGCGATCCTGAACCGTCCTGAACGCCATGGCACCTGGAACTGTTTTGGGAATCGACCTCCTGCCGGCCATGCAAACCGGCCCTCAAGCCAAGAGCCGGCAATGGAACGGGATAGCAAGCCAATGACCACAGCTTTGAACTCTGGTAACTCTGCCAGCCCGGAACCGCCGGGGGGTAGGCCGGAAATCAGCGTGGTGATTCCGCTTTACAATGAACAAGAAAACATCCAAGAACTGCACAGCCGGCTGGGGAAGGTGCTGGGCGCTCTGCACATTCCTTATGAGATTGTGTTCGTGAACGATGGGAGCCGCGATCAGACGCCGGCCCTGATCGACGACCTTCAAGCGACCGATCCCCATCTGACGGTGGTGCACCTGAGCCGGAACTTTGGGCACCAGGCCGCGGTCAACGCCGGCATCGACCAGGCGCTTGGCCGCGCGGTGGTGGTGATGGATGGCGACCTGCAAGATCCGCCCGAGGCCATTCCTCATCTGCTGGCAACCTGGCGGTCTGGCTGGGATGTGGTCTACGCGGTGCGCAAGAACCGGAAAGAGGGCCCGTTCAAGAAGCTGGCCTATTTTGGGTTTTATCGAATCTTGAACGCGATCAGTGATCAGAACATTCCGCTGGACAGCGGTGATTTTTGCCTGATGGACCGCAGGGTGGTGGATACGCTCAAACGCTTGCCAGAGCGGGTCCGGTTTGTCCGTGGCCTGCGCACGTTTGTGGGCTTCCGCCAGACGGGCTACAGCTATGACCGCGAGGCACGCGCGGCCGGTTCACCCAAGTACTCATTCTCAGCGCTGGTGCGGCTGGCCGTGGATGGCCTGGTCAGTTTCAGCAGTTATCCCTTGAGACTGGTGACCTACTTCGGCATCTTCACGGGCATGGCGGCCTTGGTGCTGATTGGCTGGGTGTTTTATGCCACGATTGTGGGCCACAACGGACCACGCGGCTGGGCCAGCCTGGCCGCCATCATCCTGACCATCGGATCCGCGCAATTGATCTGCCTGGGAATCATCGGCGAATATATCCGCCTGATCTTCCTGGAATCCAAGGGGCGGCCCACCTACATCATCGGCCAGTACCGGCCGGCACGCAGCCTGCCCAAGAACCCAGAACCACATTCATGATCACAACCTGGTCCCAGGGTACGGCTGATGAGCACATGGATGAGTCCATACTCACCAACCTCACGGCCTTGATTCATCGGCACCCTTGGTGGACAGCACGCTCCAGGCTAACCTGCGCCTTGCTGGACCGGCTGGGGGTGACCCCGCCCGCCCGCGTGTTCGATGCTGGCTGCGGCTGGGGCACCACGCTGTTGGCGCTTGAGAACCGCGGCTACCAGGTGACGGGGATGGATATCTCAAGGGGCACCCTTGCCCGCCTGGACACGCCCGAACGGCAACTGGTACGGGCCGATCTCTCGTGCCCGGTCCCCAGCGGCGTGGATGTCTATGATGCGGTGCTGGCACTCGACGTGATTGAACATATCGACGATGACCGCGATGCCGTGACCAAACTGGGCCAGATTGTCCGGCCCGGCGGCTGGGTGATCGTGAGCGTGCCGGCCCGCCCCGATCTCTGGACCGAGTTCGATGAAATTCAAGGGCATCGCCGCCGGTACACCCCAGAGACCTTGCGGCTGGCATTTGAAGAGGGCCCGCTGGTGCTGGACCGGACCTTCTGGTGGGGCCAGTGGCTGGTGAAGTTGATCCGCAGCCAGCGCTCCAAGCCCAAGCGAGCCGGAACCGGCGAAGCGCCGGCCGAGATCTACCGGCGTTACCTCAAACTTCCCCCCTGGCCGGGCCCGCTGGTGCTCAGGGCCGGGTTTGCTTGGGAACAAAACAAAGCCCTGGCCGGCAAGCTAACCACCGGCACCTCGTTGTTTGCGGTGGCGCGGCGACCAGTGCAGTAAGCGGTTCACCGAGTAGGCCGCAGGTGAAATCAAGGTATTTACGCGTGAATGCCTGTGCCACAGCTTTGTGAGCCGTGGCACCAAAACAAAACCCATCGAGTGGACCACGATTGGGTTGCACACACAAACGACCCCCAAGAGACAGCCGGGGGGCGGCTGTCTTACATGGGCAACCCATTCGTGAACCGCCATCAACGTCAGGCCAAAACCAGGGTTCCAGCTCAGTCGCAGGTTCGCTGACCGAATTCGGTCACTGCCCTGCGGCTGGCGCTTCCTTGGGTTTGGGTCCGCCCAGGTTGCGCCTGATAAACTCGCGTTGAAGTCGCGTATAATGGGCACCGCCAATGCCGTGACGGGCATTGGGGTACACCATCAATTCAAAGTCTTTGTCGGCCTGCTGCAAGGCATGGACCAATCGCATGGTGTTGCGGACCGAAACGTTGTCGTCGATGGTGCCGTGCAAGATCAGCAGCCGACCGTGCAGCTGGTCGGCCGCCTTGACCACGCTTGAGGCATCGTACCCGGCGGGGTTGTTCTGGGGGGTATCCATGTAGCGCTCGGTGTAGATCGAGTCATAATCTCGCCAGTCGGTCACCGGCGCGCCGGCGATACCGGCCGCGAATAGATCACTATGGGTCATGCAGAAGGCGGTCAGGTAGCCGCCGTAGCTGTGACCGCTCATGCCAATGCGTGCGCCATCCACATAGGAGCGTTCCTTGAGCCAGGCCAGGCCGTCCTTGATGTCTTCCAGCTCCTGGACCCCCAGGTGCTTGTACGCGCTCCAGGCCGACTTCGCCCCCTTGCCACTGGCGCTCCTGGGATCGATCTTGAAGACAATGAACCCCTCACGCACCAGCGCCTGTTCCAGGCCACCGCCGGGCCGGTACGCATTGGCCAAGGTGGGGAAGTGGGGGCCGCCATAGGTGGAAAGCCAGACCGGGTACAGCGTTTGACCGGTGGTGTCACAGTGCGGAGGCAGCAACACCTCAGCCTCCAGCACGAAGCCGTCGCGGGCCTTGATCTGCACAATCTCACGCTGGGGAGCATCCGGGTCCGGGGTACTGTCGACCGGGTTGGTATCGAGGTCGCGGAGCTTGGTACCATCGGTCTTGGCCAGCAAGGCTCGGGGCGGTGCCTGGCGGCTCGACACAATATCGACCAGCATCCCACCCCCAGGGCTGAGCATCGCGGTGTGCGTGCCAGGCCCCTGGGTCAACGATTCCAGCGCCGACCCATCTAGCCGGGCCCGATACAGGCCCAACCCCAGCGCGTCATCCTTGGTGCCTGCCAGGTAAACCCAGCCGGCTGGCTCATCAATCTTCACCACCTGCCGCACTTCCCAATCGCCCGTGGTGATCCGGTTCTTGAGGGTGCCATCCGAGTTGTACAGGTACAGGTGCTTGAAGCCGTCACGCTCACTCTGCACCAGCAGCGAACCATCTTTCAAAACCTGGATCGGACCCAGACTTTCCACCCAGGCACCCGTGGTTTCTCTGAACAGCTTGGTTGGGGTTCCTCCCGAGACCGGAACCTTGAGCACATCGAGCCAGGTCTGACTGCGGTCCTGGCCGTAAAAGTAGGCCATCGAGCCATCGGGCCACCAGCCGGCGTCACTCATCAGGAAGTTCGCCGGGTCATAGCTAGAAAGATCGGCATATTTGGGTTCACCATTCTGAACCGCCACAATGCCGAACTGGATCTGCGGGTTCGGCTCACCGGCCCGGGGATAGGCGGTTTCTTCAACCACGCGGGGATCGCCTGTTTCAATCAAAACATGATGGTTGGGCACCATCCGGTCATCGATCTTAAAAAACGCAAGATGCTGGGAGTTTGGCGACCACCAGTAGGCCTTCCAGTTGCGGTTGAAGATCTCTTCAAAGTAGACCCAGTCACACTTGCCATGGCGTATCCGGTCGGTACCGCCCGTGGTCAGGGCCCGCTCGGTACCAGTGGCTACCTCCACCACATACAGATCATTCTTGCGCACAAATGAGACATAGCGGCCATCGGGGCTGAACTCGGCCAGCTCTTCGGCACCGGCCACGGTTGTCAGCCGGCGCGCCGTGGTTCCATCAAGCGTGCCGTAGTACAGATCGCCATCATGCTCCACAAACGCGGCCGCGCCACCGGCATTGAACCGGGCCCGGCCGGCCAGGGCTTCCCCCTGGTTGTCCTCAATCTCAGGCAGAGCGGCCAGCCCCTTGGCCAGCTTGCTCCGGTCGACGGTTGGTTCTGGCGGCAAGATCTCTGCCTGGCCCGTGACCGCTTCCACCTTGTACGTCTTGCCATCCCTGGTCTGGGCAAAGTGGGTTTCATCCAGCCACTTCACAAACCCGGCCGCGCCTGGCACCGCACGCACCTGCAAGCCGCTGCCCACCCTGAGCGCCGGCGAGTTGCTTGCACCACCGGCCGCCACGCTCGGCCGACCGGTTTCAAACGCGGGCTTCACGGCCGCCGTGAGCAGCGGATAGGTGGGCAAGGCGGGAACCCTGAGCACCGGAAATTCTGCCCCAGGCCTGAGCGCATCATCGAACCCGTTCCAGGCCACCAGGCCGTCCTCGGACCGGGGCTCCAGTAACATGACCGCCAGTGAGCCCAGCGATCCCGTGGCCGGCACCAGCAACGAGCCGGCCTTCACCATGCGCGGTTCCCGACGGGACGAGACCGCGACATCGGTGATCATCGTGTGCCCCTGGAACGGCTGCTTGGCCCGCTCAACACCGGTCACGGTGTAGGCTTCAATCGGCAGCTCCAGGTCTTCTCGCAACACTTGCACCGGCAAACCGTGCCGCTGGAGCAGTTCCAAGGCTTGGGGAAAACCTGCGGGAAGCAGGTAGGCTGCCGGCCTGGCCACCGTTTCACGCGGAGCGAACTGGTCCCAGACCTCGGCCGTGTAATCTTGGGGTTCCGTCGGGTGCAGACCTCCGGTTGGCGGATTGGCAGGCTCGACATAGCCCAGCACAGAGACCTTGCTGGCCCGTGGCTTGAGTTCGGAGCGAATGGCCACCGGTTCGCCAATCTGGCCTCCCTGGGCCGCTTGGTTCAGAACCTGGATCAGTTCGGCCTTCTGGGCCACGGCGGCTTCCAGAATTTCTTGAACGAAGTCACGCGTGGCCAGCACCCGGTCTTTGTAGGGGGCGTAGGCATACCCCTCGGACAGGATCCCGATCCGGTTCCTGAGCCCCAGGTATGAGGTTCCAAACCGCGGCTCCGCGCCATAGGTGGTCCAGCGACCATGGTTATTCTCAAAGTTGCCGTACACGAAGGTTTTCCAACCATGTTCGGCGGTCATGGCCCGGTCGATCGCCGGCAAGAGCCGATCACCGGCATATCGCACAACCGCCTGATCACCGCCGGGATGCCGGGGGCCGGCATGGGTAATCGTATAGCGATGAAACGATCCGTTGGTCGTATGGCAATCAATCAGCACGTGCGGATTCCACGCGTTCACCCAGCGCACCAGGGCCTGGGTCTCTGGTGCCTCCAGCTTCACAAAGTCTCGGTTCAGGTCGAACCCCTGACCGTTTTCGCGCTTGCCCATGCCCTCAACAGGGCCCACCTGACCCGGTCGATTGTCTTTGGCCACCTGCTCATTGCCGTCGGGATTGTAGTTCGGCACCACTGCCAGAATCACGTCTTTGAGTAGCGGGTGGTCGGGGGTATCGGTCAGCTCTCGCACCAGCATGGGCAGGGCTTCTTTGCCATCCACCTCACCGGCATGGATATTGCCCAGGGCCATCACCACCAGCTTGCCAGACTTTTCTGCCTCTTCTGCGGTTTTCACAGGCGGGTTGGCCACCAGCAGCAGCGGGATTGACCGCCCCTGGGTACTTTTGCCCAGCTCGGTCAGGGTGACCAGATCCGACCGAGCATCGAGCGTCTGGCAGAGGGCAATCAACTCGTCATGCCGGGCGGTGGCCTGATAGCCGGAGCGCTCGGCGACCGTCTGAAGGGCGGCGACCGGCGGTTTGGCCTGGCCCCAGGTCAGGGTGGGAAGCAGGAACAGCACAGACACGCCAAGCCAGGAGGCACCACGCATGGAATCAATCCTTTGTCTCGATGGAAGCCAGTGCGGTCCATGGGCCAGAGGGGAGTGGTGGCGCCGGACGCGGAGATTGCAAGCAAACCTGCGGAGCAGGGGAGAGGGTGTGAGCTTGGCTCAAGCTCCAAGCATCTGGCTTTTATACTAGCCGAACGCTGGCAGAGGTTCAAAGGAGGCAGGGCTCAAGAAACGGGCCATGCAGGGCCGGAACCGTGCCGCGAGATTACCCGCGGGAGACGGAGCGATTTCAGGGGCTGTGGCTGCTGGCGGATTGCGGGCCCCTCGCACGCAAGGTGGGCGGGAACCATTGTACATTATTACCCGCGGGAGACGGAGCGATTTCAGGGGCTGTGGCTGCTGGCGGATTGCGGGCCCCTCGCACGCAAGGTGGGCGGGAACCATTGTACATTCCGTCCCGGTTGACCCAGAGACTCGTACGGGTCACGGTTGCATTGCACGCGGGGGTTCGATCCCAGCCCCCTGCGTCAGCGAGCGGATCTCGGATTTCCCCAGCAAGGATCGTGCGATTGGAACGCCTGGAGCTGTGTGAGATTCGTTATTGGGTAAGAAATTGCCACGCTGGTGCTCTTTGAAGTTGCGCTTTTGGGATCAGAGCCCGCAAAATCGCAGCGGACGGGGTACTGCTGTTCGCTCGTCGCGTGAGCGAGGGATTCTTCTTGAATGTCTGTATATCAGAGGTTGCGGCCGGAACAAAGAAAAGCTCCAAGAGATCCACTCGCTGATATATTCCACTTGCGCTTCGGGCTCGTGTCAGAAAAGAATCCTTCGCTCACGCGTCGGGCTCATATTTCCGGCGTTTTACCTATCAAAACCCCAGGATGCGCAACTTCAAGGCTGGCGCTTCGGACTTCGATTTCCACTCATTCGCTGGTCCAAGTCTTGTACAACGCAAATGTGGGACAGCCGCCCCCGGTTGTCTCTTGGGGTTGTGTGTGGGTGGGTGTCACCGAAATGGGAACCGCTGAAGATTCAACCAGGCAAGGCCCCCGCATTCCTCCGCAAGATGGACCACAATACCGCCACCCGTATAGACCTGAGCCGTCATACCCATTTCCATTATCGGGCTTTTCAGAAAACACCAACAAGCGATTGCATGACATGAACCAACCACGCACTTGCCTCGGCCAGTAGCATATTTTACCACAACCACCTATAGCGCTTAGATTCGGTTTTAATCAATCGCTTATTTGTTTCTTTTTCGTGCAAACATGGTTTAAAGTAGGATAAGGCCAGAGTCTCAATAGAATCTGGTCGGATTGAGCGGTGGTTACCGAGCGAACTTCGGCGATTAAGAATCTCTCCTGGCCGATTTCGCCCGCTGCCAAGTGGCACTTGGTATCACCGTTCTCGCAACCATCTTGATTCCGCTTTGCTGCGACAAATCCAGCGCACCCTTGGGATATCGCGCGTCGAGGCGTTGTCTCAGGACAAACCAAGATTCCGGGTTACGGAATCAACCAGACACAATATTCCCTGCAACGGAGCGGTCCCATTGTTCTTTTCAAAGCGAATCCAGCGGTTGCTCGGCAACCTGAAGTTGCACAGTCGCTTCCGATTGAGGAAAAAGCGGTCGGCCCTGACCCTGGCCGGATTTGACGCCCTGGAAGCGCGGACCTTGCTGACGCAGACGGCCACCAACCTGGTGGCTTCAACGATTTCCGCCGACTATGGCGAGTCGATCAGCCTGGTGGCCACGGTCACGGTGACGGAAAATCCGCTCTTCTCCACGCAAGGCCTTGTCACTTTTTGGGATGGCAACACGGAACTGGGCACGGTTTCGCTCAGCCCAGCCAGTGTTGACAGCAGCAGCGCCACACTGACGATCGGCAGTTTACATGCAGGCGTGCACGCACTGACCGCCCAGTATCTGGGAGATGCACCCAACGCCGACCCAAGCCGTTCAGGCCTGTTCAGTGAGACGATCAACCCGCAGTCCACCCACACCACGGTGACCACTTCGGTGGCCAATGCCGTCTACGGTCAGGCCGTCACCTTCATCGCAACCGTCAGCCCGGCCATGGCTGGCGTAGTTTCCCCCAGAGGATCGGTCCAGTTCGTGGTAGATGGGGTGAATTCCGGCAACCCAGTCTTCCTGGTCAACGGCGTGGCCGCGTTCGCTGCCAGTTCTCTGGTCCCGGGAAACCACACGGTTACGGCCAGTTACCTGGGCGACGATCCCGATTTCCGCTTCAGTACGGCCGAAGAGCTGACCGAAACGGTGCAGGCCGCCTCGACCCACACCTCCGTGGCCTGTTCTACCTCCCAGAGCGTCTATGGTGAATCTCTGACCTTGACAGCCCATGTGCACACTGACGTTCCGAGCCTGGCCATCGCCACGGGCCTGGTGCAGTTCCAGGCCGATGGTGTCAATCTCGGCAGTCCGGTCTTGCTTGAAGAGGGCGTGGCTCGCTATTCGACAACCGCCCTGGCTGCCGGTCAGCATGGAATTACCGCCATTTATCTGGGTGACGAGATCCAGTTCACTGGAAGTTACGGTAATGATCATGTCGCAGAGAGCATCACGCTTTACGATAATCTCACAGAGACCACGGCCGGGGTGGATAATGCGGCAACGCCCCAGATCAACCCAAATTACTATGGTCCGTTAGCCGATTCATTTAGCACCGGACCGACCTCGGTAAACTTGACCGAAATCGTTTTGCCGCTGCGGTTAGATCAGGTACACCGGCCAACGGCTGGTAACTTCATCGTCAGTTTACTGGCCAACGCCGGCGGATCTAATGCGCCTGGCCGTTTTTTGACCGTCATCGGAAGCCTCAATGACTCTGCTCTCACTTCCAAAGTCGAGAATTACACCTTTTCACTGGACACCTTTTATCGACTGGCCCCCATGACCCAGTACTGGGTCATGCTCTCACCCGGATCGACCGGGGATACCTCGGCCGAATGGGCTTGGACGCAAAGTTCCGAAGGAACCCAGGTTACCGAGGAATCTTTTGCCAATCATACGGGCGTTTACAGCACCAGTGACGGTCCCTATAAAATGTCGGTGTTGGCGAGTGTTGACCCGCTCATTGTCACTCCAGCGCCCCTGAGCATCACGGCCCATAACGTTACTAAAGCCTATGGCCAGGCCGACCCCAGTCTGAGCGTGAGCTACGCAGGATTCGTCAATGGCGAGTCGGAATTGGCACTGACGGGCACACTGGCGATCACCAACTCCAGGAGTTCGCTCTCAACGGCTCGAGGTTCATACCCAGACGCGATCACGGCTTCAGGGCTATCATCTTCCAACTATCAGATCACATATGTGCCCGGCTCACTCACGGTCACTTCCGCCCTGACCCAGACCACCGTCTCCGTCTCTGCGACTACCCCGGCCTACGGCCAGACCGTCACCTTCACGGCCACCGTTAGCCCTGTCCATACCGGCGTTGAGACCCCCGTGGGACGGGTCCAGTTCCAGGTCGATGGTGCCAACATCGGTGCCCCGGTGACACTCGTCGATGGCACCGGATCCCTCGATGTCTCACTGGCCATGGCCGGG
>CAIYJE010000127.1 GCA_903926465.1 uncultured Planctomycetales bacterium | reverse complement strand
TTCAAAAAATGTTTTGGGGCCGCCACCTTTGGGCGCGGGGGTATTTTGTAGCCTCTAGTGGGAATGTAACAGACGAGGCCATCATGGAGTACATTCGCCAGCAGGAAGGGACGGAACCGGATGACGGTGGCGATAACTTCCTAATTACGAAATCGTGAGCGTAGGACTTCAGTCCGGAGCCACGATTTTCTTCGAACCTACCGGCTTCTAGCCGGTAGTGGTTCAGTAAAAATAGAGATGAACACGTCTCAATATTCTTAAAAAACCTGACTGGCTTTGGCTGGGCCATCATGCTGGTCCATTCCGTCCATCAAGTCTGTGCTTATCCCAAGATTCTCGAACGCATTTGATTTTGTTGTCGGTTTATTAACCTATGAAACATTGTGAATGGAAATTCGTGGACGTTTCAAGATCTATCCTGGAAAGTCTTCGTAAAATATCCGCTGCCATTTCGGTATGGGTTTGAGCTGGGTTAGCCCCGGGGTCTGTTTCGTTGAGCGTGGTACTGTGTTGCGAATCAAATGTGAGCGAACGGAATTGGTGCCAAGCGGTTCTTGGCTCCCCAAGTGGTGCCTCAACCGTTGGGAGCTATGGTAAACTGAGCGGCGGTTTCGGGTCGCGGCGGCCTGAGGCCAAGCACCAGAGCACGGCACCTATGAAAATCCCATTCAGTCGCAATCGCCAGAAGCCGCGCTTCTGCCCGCAGGTCCACGAACTTGAAAAGCGGCAGCTTCTTTCGGGGCTGGGCCAACCGACCGCGATTCAGGCTCATGTGGCAAGAGCAGCCAAAGTTGAGCACGCTCCGCACGTGGGAACCGCGCCAGTCCAATCTCTGGGAACCGTGAAGGTGGTGTCTAACCTAACTTACACGCGTGATGGCTCTCAGCTTGATGTTTACAGGCCTGCGCGTGGCACACCGCCGCCGGGTGGCTGGCCGGTAATCCTGACCATCCAGGGGGGCGGCTGGGAATGGGCCCGCCGATCCGACCTGGGTGGCAAGCTGGCCGGGTTAACGGCTCAGGGCTTTGTGGTGGTACCCATTGATCATGTTTATGCCAGCCCCGGTGGCCCGTCGACCTGGCCGGGCAACATTGAAGACGTGCGTAACGCCATCCGCTGGGTACGAATTCATGCGTCTGAGTTGCATGTGAACCCGGACAAACTGGTGATGCTGGGTGATTCCTCGGGTGGCCACATGGCCACGCTGGCGGGGTTGCTGCCCAATGGGCCGGTGTCGGCCGATGGTTCGTCCGTGAGCACCAGCGGCGCACCGACGACCGGCGTTTCCACCCAGGTTCAGGCGGTGGTGGATTTCTATGGTCCCACAGATCTGGTGGCGGAGTGGAACAGCGTTCCCAAAACACGCGCTTATCTGGCGGCGTTCCTGGGCGGATCTCCGGACCAGATGCCAGGGCGATACCAGGCGGCTTCGCCCGTGACGTATGTGAATCCGCAATCTCCACCGGTATTCATTGCGCAAGGGGTGAATGACACAACGGTTCCCGTGAGCCAATCTCAGGAACTTGCCGATGCGCTTCAGGCGGCGGGAGTAGCGCATCAACTGGTGCTGGTTCCAGGGGTGGGCCATGGCTTCATGTTTGGGCTCAGAAGCCGATCCATGACGCAGCTTGTAGACTGGCTCAAGGGAGTCTTGAATTTACGTTGATCGCCTGACGGTTACCGGATCAACGATTCAGCACTTGTTCAGCTCTGCGGAGGCCGCCTCATCGACCAGCCAGGTCACGCGTGAGGCCACCGTCTGGAGCAGTGAGGCTGGGACCGACGCGGTGATTGGCCCTTCAATGGCCTGGGCCACGGCGGTTGCCTTGGCCGCTCCGAAGGCGAGGATGAGAATCGAGCGGGCGGCCAGAATGGTGGCAATGCCCATGGTCAGGGCGCGTTGGGGAACCAGGTCGGGCTGGCCACCAAAGTCGGCGGCGGCGTCGGCAAGGGTCACCGGGTGCAGCGGCATGAGGCGGGTCGGCAGTTTTAGTGCTTGTTCAACGCTGAGATCCATCGGTTCATTGAATCCAATATGACCGTTGCGTCCAATTCCCAGTAGCTGGAGGTCGAGCCCGCCGTCGGCCTGAATCCAGCGTTCAAACTCGGCGCAGTGGGCGGTGACGAATGCCTCTGGGACCGTGCCGTCCAGGATATGGGTTTGGTGAGGCGGTAGGCCGATCTGCTCCAGCAGGTGCTGGTGCATGAAGGCGTGATAGCTGTGCGAATCCAGGGGCGAGATGGGGTAATACTCGTCCAGGTTGTAGGTTGAGGTGGCTTCCAGGCTCAGTTCGCCGGCCTGGACCTGCTCAACCAGGCGTTTGTAGACCAGAATGGGGGTGCTGCCGGTGGCAAGGCCCAGCACGGCGCGGCCTCGCTTGGCCCGGGCTTCACGCACGGCCGATCCCATGCGATCGCCGGCAACCTGGCAGGCCGTGGCCCGATCCGAATAAATGATCAGAGTGCCGGCCGGAGTGGCCAGGGTGCGCGGATGGGCTGACATGCGTGGCAAGAATCCGGTGGAAAGACCGTGGCCAGGGCCAGGGCGTGTGCGAAGGTCGGAAGGAAGGGTCGAGACGCTCGGGCGGCTGATCTGGTACGGCTTTCCAGGAAACACAAAGCGTGTCTGGATCGACCCTTAACGACGCCCGGCGACCATTTCTTGAATGGGAGAGAACTTCGCAGCGTCCAGCTTGCCGCTCAAGATCCCGAGTGCAATCTGGATCGGATCGACGGCCGACAGGTAGGGGCGAGAGGCGTCATACTTTTCAATCTGGAACAGTTCGGCCCCCACATACAGCTCTTCAAACCGATTGGATCGGCTGGACGAGGGGGCGTGCCCTTCTGACCATTCACGGGTGAGGGCCGCGTAAGCCCGACCCAGGTGAGAGCAGAATTCAAAGTAATCGGTGAGCAGCAATTGCGAGGCGTGGCAATGAATGGCCCACTGCTTGGCACGCTCGGCTTCGGCGTCATACGGAAAGAAGGCGTTGGGCCGGGGGAGCGGTCCCCAGGGAGTCCAGCCAGTCAATACCAGGGTGTCTGCGAGGTTCGCCCCCAGCAGGCCGATGGCGGTCAGGGCCCGGGTCATGCGGTGGGCCAGGTGGGCATCGGTGGCGGGCGGCACAATGATGGCGCCTGGCCGACGGGTTGAGAACCAGTCCACAATCTTGTCAACATCGGCCGGGGAAGGGGCGTAGCCAGGGGTCCGGTAAGCATCCAGGTCCCAGCAAACGGCCTCGGCTCCCAGAACCTCGCACTCAAGCCGGAACTCGTTCTCGCGCATCGAGACTTTTTTCTTGTCGTTCATCCAGGGGGCGTCAACATTCCGCTCGCCCGTGAACACAAGAACCTCAACCACCGGCTGTCCGCGTTTGACCGAGTACTCATGCAGCAAGCACGCCGCGGTGATGGCACCATCGTCGGCGTGGGGACAGAGCATCACCAGGGGGCGATCACTGGACACGGCCGACTTCAATTCGGCGCGTACGTCGATCAGTTGCCCGTGCGAACCACTCCCCCCCACAATCTGGAGAATGCTCTCGAACGCGGGATGCCAGTGATTGCATTGAGTCGAGAGGGAAGAGCGATCCATCGGGTCATTAGCTCCAGGAAACCACTCTCACAAGGGCCGACACAGGAATTGACGCGAGGTCAGGGGATGACCGCACATCGAATCAGAGGGCGGAGGCACGATTGAGCAGGCGAGGGGGATCAAAAGGGCATGCTACTACTTTTTCAGAATGTAGCACCTATGATTTTGGAGGGAACTCCCTCGGGCCGTCAACCCGGTCCTGGCACGGTTTCCGATCTCGGCCCCAGTTTAACCGAATAATCGTTCCTTGCCGACCACTTTTGGCGAGATCCGTTCTGCCAGGTTTCAAGGCCAGAATCAGAGAGCTGCATCCTCAAACAGCCGGGCCCGAAACGCGGCCCATTCATTGCTTCGGGGACGATCTTCCGGGTGCTTGGCAAGATCTTCAATGATCCGCTGGTCCAGCGCGTCAATGCGATCCGCCAGAATCTGTACGGCGGCCACGGCCAGTTGTTCGGCCGCGCGAGGAGACTCACGCCGTAATCGGGCGTGCCCTGGGTGATCCAGCGTCAGGAATCGGATCGGCGTGGTGGCTCGCAACGTGAAATCGGGTGACTTGGGCCGGAAGAACGAGGTCAGGCCGAACATCGAAGGGGCCACAATCTTGAACAAAACCTCGGGTTTTCGCTGGCCATTAAGCTGCGAGACCTCAATGGTTCCTTCCATCAGGAAGGCCATGCGATCACAGGTTTTCCCCTGCTCAATCACGGTCGTGCCTGCCTCTGCCCGCTGTTCTTGCAAAACCTGGAGCAAAGCCTGACGCGAGCTTTCTTCCATTTCCGGTAACCAGCCTGAAACCAGAAATCGTTCCGACGCTTCTTGCGAAATCATACGCTCTTCCACGCTCGTGGGCGGTGCTTGCCAACGGTGGCGAAAATCTGGACCGATGACCATTCTCTACCCGACCACGCCGGCCGACGCCACCCCGTCCTTGGGTTTTGATCGTGGCCAAAAAAGGCAATCTGCGGGGTGTGCGAATTTTCTGAAATGTGAGCCCCGGATTTTACCGATTATATCAAGTGAGCTGGCTGGGTGCCGCTTCGGCCCATCTCTTGGTCAACCCTTGCGTGGGTGATCTGGGGCATGAGCACGCTGCGGGAACCAACGTCCAATGGTGTTGTGCCCGAGAGTTGCGAACGGAGTTTCGCGACTGGTACGCGGGTAAAGGGAGTTGTCATGGGCCGCAATCATGCAGGGTGGGTGCTCTGCGTTCTTCTTGCTGCCTCTGGCTGCGCTGGTGATGGCCGGTCTGGCCGCCGCGTGCCCTGGGACCGGACTGTTTTCCAGGAATCGACCCAGCAGAGACCTCCGGCAGACCCGTTTCCCCAGCAAACCACGCTGGGACGAATCTTCCCCGCGCTTAATCGGCCGCAATTTGAGCCCTTGAGTGGCTCGTTTGTGGACGGCGGTTCCAGCGAACAGCCGCTCCGGCTGGCCCGCGCTCAAGAGGGTGTGCGCACCTCCGCCCTTGCGCCAGACGATTACCAGATTGACGAAGAGCTGGAAGTACGCGAACCAATCAGGCGATCGTCGGATCGCGCTGGTCGAACGCAGCTTGCCGACCGGACCAGGGAAGAGCGGTCCAGGTCTGGGCCCGACGATACCTCAGTGGTTCGCACCCAGAACAATTTTTTAAATGACGAGGTGGATGACTCCCCGATCCGCCGGATTCCTCGTCTGCCCGTGCCGATTGTGGTTGAAATTGATCCTGAGCTATTGCCTGGTAAGCAGGTGAGATCGACTCGTCCCGATCCGGTCATGGAAGAAGCCTTGCCGGGCCGGATCTCCACGGGCTCGATCGCCTCCTCTGCCAGGAAGGTTCCTGCCTCTGCCCGTACTGGCAATGCCCCGCCGATGGCTCGGCCCGCCTCCGCTGCCACGAATTCCACGAATATGCCGGACTGGGTCCAGTCTCGGGTGACCCCAGACTCTACTCCCAGCATGGCATCGAATTTCAACGGGGTGAGCAACTACCCGCTCTCCGTCAGACGTACGGGCCGGCCGCTGGGCCAGGTCGATGAGCCGGTTGCCTCAAGTGTCGGCCGAAGCGGCTCGCGAGCCGTTGCTCGCTCAAGCGAACGGCTTGCCAGGGTTGATCACGATCCGGATGTGGCCGAAGCACCGCCTCTGGATTTGGGGCCACCGGCGACCGAGGCCGAAGCTGTCAAGGTTCCCGTTCGCACGGCTGCAAGCCAATCGCCGCGCGCTCCGCAGGCAGCTTCACGGCCAACCAGACCCGCACCACCCATGGAAGTGGAATTGTTTCCCGCACGGCCAACCCCCGAAGCCGTAGCCCGTGAAGTGGAATCCAGGCTCGCGGAATCGGGCCTGGACCTGAGCACACCGGCGGAGAACCTGGTCAAGCCGGCCCCACCTGCAGCCACGGTGGCCGCCGTGGTTGCGCAACCCACACCCATAGCAGCGGAACAGGTCAAGGCTCAGCCAACCGAGCCACGAGAAGTGCTGGCCCCGATTCAGCCACCCACGGTCTCTGTTCCCCAGGTGGCGGTCGTCGACCAGCAATCGAATCTTGCCGAAGCCGCCGCCGCCGTGGTGGCGCCTCAGGCACAGGTTGTGGAACACGTGTCCGAGCGTACAGCCGAGGTGATTGAGCCCGTTACGCCTGTGATTGCGGATGCTCCTGAAAATCTGGCAGGGGCTGTGGCCGAGATGGTTGAAGAAAACCTGGCCCCACTTGGCCTGAGCCGCGATACCGCTCAGGAAGCCATTGTGGCCGTGGTGCCCGAAGTGGAAGTGGCCACACATCCGGTTCCTGATGCGGCTCAAGATATTGAAGTGGTCACGCAACCAGTTCCTGATGTGGCTCAAGATATTGAAGTGGTCACGCAACCGGTGGCCGAGGCCATTGAGCAGATTCGCGAGCAGGCGACTCAGATCGTTGAGGTAGAAACTCAGGCCGCTCAGGACCCTGTTGGACAGGTTGAGAGTCAGGCTCTCGCCTCTCTCGAACCTTCAACCGCGCCGGTTGCTACCCCCACGGAAGTGCCTGCCGCTATCGTGACTGCGGCCGAGCCGGTTGTGCCAGCCCCACTCCAGAAACCAGGCGATGGCCTTACCACTCCTACGGACGAACCAATTCAGACGAGGTCGCCTGTTCAAGCTAGGGCAGACACCAGCGCTCCCCAGCCACAAGCCAATGATCTGACGGATCAACCGATCGAGCTCACGACCGATCTCTGGCCGGGTGCCGCGCGCCATGATGGCCGAGCTTCGTCTGCCGCCGAGCCCGTCTCGCTTCCCGAAGTCGATCCTGAAATGGCCCTTGTCCCCGCACCGGGTCCGCAGGCCGAGGAAGTGGCCCAGGGCGAAGGCGTAGCCACCAGTCCCGCCAAGCCGTCGCATTCAACCGCACCTGGAACCTACAAAGAGCCCAGGAAGACTGCGTTGAATGCCATGCGTGACCTGTTTGCCGATCCCTTCAAGCTGGCAGACAAGCCGGTTTCCGAGCCCAAGGTTGCGCAAGCGACGGTTCTGCCGGAACCCGCAGACGCCCGTGAGCGTGCCAAGACTGACGCGGTGGAAGCTGACAAGAAAATCGTGCAGCAGCTCCCGCCGACCGAACCGCCCCGCGGGCGGCCACGCATGCCGCTGGTTCGGGCCTGGCGTGATGGTCTTTCGGCCGAACTGCCACCGATCCAGTTTCCGGTGGGCTACTACGAGGGGATGCAGGCCGGCACTGAGAAGGCTCGACTGCGGGCAGGTGAGCCGGCCAAAGCCTTCAGAGGCTCTGCACGAGATCCCCAAACAGCGCCAGCGCGGGTTGCGACCTCGACCAATGATTCCCGTGGCCGGCAGGGGTTGGGCCTGTTCCGCCGCTGGCGTGAGCGCTGGGAGGGAGCCCCGCAGGCCACCACCGAGGCTCCGGTCAAGCCGGCCCCCAGTGATCCAATCATCACACGCTAAGCGTTCTGAACAGCCGTCTCCACGAATCTAGGCGGCACTCGAAGGAAAACGAACGCAGCACCGGTGCAGTCCTCGCCTGTTCAAGGAGCGGATCTCCCACAATGCGCTGCGGGGTTGCTGCGGGTGGGTGTCAGGCGTGTCAACCGAACCGAGCGATTTCTCGGAGCGGAGGTACGTCGTCGATCCGATCGGTGCGGGTGGCTTCCGCAAACCGGCGGAGCGTGACTTCCAGGTGGTCGGCCAGGTCGGGGTATTCTTCCACCACATTATTCTGGTCCCAGCGATCTTCGGGCTTGTGGTATAGCTCAACGCCGCGTGCGGGGTCGTCGGGGTCGGCTTCCAGGGGTAGCACCAGGTGCCAGCGGTGGGTGCGAATTGCGAACTCTTCCTGATCCATCCCCAGGCAGGCGAAGTCCCGGATTTTGGTGATCTCGCCGGTGACCAGCGGGATCAGGCTATGGCCGTGGATGACTGGCTCTTCGGGCAGCGGGCAGTTCAGGGCGTCGAGAATGGTGGGCAGTAGATCGACTGTTTGCACAATGGCCTGGTGGCGGCTGCCACCGGCCTCTGCCCCGGGCAGGCGGATGATCAGCGGGGTGTGAACCAGTTCCGAGTAGAGCCAGGGGCGGAACCGCCGCACCAGGCCGTGCTCGCCCAGTGGTTCCCCCTGGTCGGCGGTGAAGATGACCAGGGTGTCTTCCAGCCGGCCCAATGCGCGAAGGGAGTCCATCAGCCGGCCGATCTGGGCGTCGAGCAGTGAAACGCAGCCCGCGTAGGTGCGTCTCAGGCGTAAGAGTTCGGAATGGCTGAGGGCCTCGCCCACCGCTCCGGGCGGGACATCAATCAAGACGCGGATATTTTCGAGGTCAATGGCGTCTTTGGCCAGCAGGTCTTCGGCAAGGTCCCCTTCTTCGTCGGTCTCGAACTCGTCGGGGGTGATGGCGGCATACTGGTCGCGATACGGTTCGGGTGGATCCCAGGGCCCGTGGGGGCTGAAGAGATCGACCCAGAGCACGAACGGGTCGGCGGTGGGAGCCTGATCGGCCCGTTCCAGCCAGTGAATGGCGGCATCCACCGTGCGTGCGGTGGTGGTATGGGCGGCGTCTTGTTGAGAACCGAGTGCCTGGCGGTTTCGCAGGTACTGACTCCAGCGGTTGAGCCAGAGTTCGCGGTCTGGGTCATCATGCGGGGGCAAGGTGAGGCCTGGCTCATCCTCAACCCGGATATTCTGGGCACGCGCATCGTCGGCTGGAATGTAGGGGTCATAGCCTGCGCCCCGGATCCAGGAAACGTCATCGAACCCACGGCCAAAGCCTTGTCCAACCTCGTGAAGGTAGGGGACATCAGAGATCAAGGCGGTGCGCACGCCGCGGCTGGCCAGGATATCGGGCAGAATTCGCTCGTCGCTTTGGAGCGGGGTCCAGCCCTGATCGGGGTCGGCAAACCCATAGCGACCGGTCCACCAGCTTCGCCGGGTGGGAATGGTGGTCAGGTTCTCGGCGAAGTGATGATCAAAGACGATCCCCTCAACGGCCAGGCGGTCGAGGTTCGGGGTTTCGATCCAGGCGTTGCCATACGGGCCAAGAAAGCCCAGATGCAGGGCGTTACAGGCAATGACGACGACGTTGGCGGGTTTCTCTGGGTTGGCGCTCATCCCTTCAGAATACTCGAAATGGGGACCAAGAAGACAGTCCGGCTCCCCGGCTTTCCTGCCCAACGGGAATCGCTTCACGGCCCGGGGCGATACGCACCAGCCTCTTCACACCCGGCCGTAACTCTTTCGCTTGCCGCCAGGCTTCAACTCATGAACCGGCTTGAGCATCTCTTCCTTGGAGGTATTGAGGATGTCGCCCATGCCGGCCTGAATATCGGCCGTGAGATCGGCAATGGCCTGCTTGTCAGGTCGGTCCAGGTATTTGGAGACATCGATGGCCGGATAGGCTTGAAGCTGGGCACCGTCGCGGAACTTGGGCCGGATCACACTGTATCGCACGCGGACTGGAACAACCTTCAGGCTGGTGCCCGGCATCTCGTTCTGAACCTTGAGCGCCAGCCACGCGGCTCCCGGCCTGAGCGGATGAACATTGTCGGGCGGGTAATAGAAAATCGTTCCCTCGGCAAAGATCACCAGCAGATCGCCCCTCTTCAGAATGGAAACGCAGGTTTTGAGCGTGGTTGGGCTGGGCCGGCCGGTGTTCACCGGGAACGCGCCAAATAGCTTCATGCAGAAGCCCTGGGTGCCCACAAACTCATCTTGGCTGGCCATGAACCGGAGAATCCGCGGTGTCAGGTCTCCCATCAGAACCGGATCCCAGCGCGACCGGTGCGTGGGAACCAGCAGCACCGGCCCGCTGCTTGGGATATTCTCTTTGCCCAGCATGGATATCTTGAAGAAGCTGTGGATGAACAGCCAGTAAATGGGCCGAAATAGGGTGATGAACCAATGGTTAACCCGGACCTCTGGCGTGGCGGCGCTGGTCACTGAGGAAACAGGTTGGGATGGCTTAGGCATCGGCAGGCTCAAAACAGGTTTCTGTCAATCGCTCCGTGCCCGGACGCAACGGAACGCGAATATTCGACCTTCGGACCTTCGGACCTTGGCCGACCACGGCCAAGCCGCGGGCGTAGGTTGGGGATCCCGAAAGGGATTCTGATCTTATCGCGGTTCAACAGGCAAGCGCACGGCCTGGACACCTGGGCCAAAATTTCAAGCCCTGCGAACCCCTTGATGCGGTTTGGGAATGGTCAATTCCAAGCGGCTCCGGTGGAAATTGCGAGGCCGCTGCCAGGGGAGGCTGGAGTTGCTATAGTTGAGTGACTAGTTCTCACCAGGTTTGTGGTGCCCAGGGATTTCAGTTTGCGTGTGCTCGTCAGGGGATGAGGCACGTAACCGGGGAGCCTGTTGCCGATGGATCTGAACTTCGCACAATCGGGACAACCCCAAACCGCGTTGCCGCGCCCGCTGGCTCAGGACGCGGTGGATCGGCCACCACCCGGCCAGAGAGACTATAGCGCGGCCAGATTGACTCGGCACGCGATTGACCGGTTCATTGAGCGGTTCTGGACTGGCCCGCCGGACGAACGTGTGCAGGCCGAGAGTATGCTGAGGCAAGCGCTACACCGGTGCCGCAGGCTGGGCCGGAATCCGGCCAGTGAAGCGGCTGCCATCTTGGCTGTGTATGGCGAGCGTCCGCTGGTGGCCATTTTTCAGAACGACACCTGCACCACGGTGCTGACCTGGCCCCAGTTTGAGCCGCGGTTGGCCGACTTTGGGCGACCGAACCTGCCACGGAAACGGGGCCGGATGTTGCGCCGGCTTGGGCAAGGCGATGCAGCACCAGACTGAGCGAGGGAACGGTTCAGGTGTTGGCCTGCCAAACCGTGACCGTGAGCCTTCAGAATTCCACCGCCAGCGGCTGTGGTTCTCCCAGCGTGGAGGCTGATCCCGGCTGGATCGTTTTGGGCGGGAATCCCAGGATGACCCGGCATGGGGCGTGTTCCAGCACGTAGCGGGTGTTGGAGGCCAGGGCCGTGGTATCACCGCGGCGATATTCGCCGCGCAGGCTCATGAAGATGGCGTCGGCCTTCTCTTCGATGGCCACGCGCACGATGACTTCACCGGCATGCCCGATGGCGGTCCGGCTGGTGACCTTGTGGCCAAGCTCTTCGGCGCGTGCCACCCCCAGAAGGACGGTCTGGCCGGCTTCCATACCGGCCGGTTCGCCGCGTGCAAAGGCGCTTTCTGGCTCAGCCACATCAATCAGAGTTACGGCGACGTGGGCATCCAGGAAGCTCAGGACCGTGTCCAGAAAGTCCTGGCTGAGGGCACTGCCGTCATAGGCCAGCAGAATGCGCTGGACTCCGTGCCAGCTTGCGCGCAGTTCGGCCAGGGTCCGGGCCGATACGGGAGACCGCTCTCCGATGTGGGGGACCCGGCCGCCGCCGCCGACCTCCAGTTTCACGTCACGGTTTTGGCCGAGGACGCGGATGGTCAGAGGCGCGGCCTGGCCGTTGTTGACGTTGAGCCAGTACAGGCCGAGATGGTCGAGCTGTTCGTCGGCGCTGAACTTGTTGGAAACGCCCATGATTAGCTCGCCAGCTCCAAGTTCTCGAGCGGTGCGTGCCAATGCGTACAGGGGTTCATTGGTGGCCAGGATCAGGGGTTTGACCGGTTTGCCGGCATGCTCGGCCAGGTTGACCACGGCCGTCATCAGTTCACGTTCGGCGGCCGTCATGCCGGGCTGGAAGTCGCTGCTACCGGGGGGTAGCAAGGTGCATGTCATCACCACCACGTCGGTCGTTTCGGGGTCGGTTTCGTTCAGGCAGGTCTCCAGCATGGCCAGGTTGTGGGGCGATCGAATGGCGACCAGCTTGCGGTAGGGCTTGGTGATCTCAAGTGCCGAGGTGGTCACCTGCTCGGAGGCTGCCTGGTTGAACTGTTCGAGATGGCTGCCGGGCAGATGTTTTCCCAGTTTTCGTTGCTGGAAAAACTCGGTGATGGTGAAGAAGCTGAACAGGATGAGGGTGAAGATGATGCCGCTCTTGGTGGCCACTTCCTTGCTCATCAGGTTGGCCAGCGCCGTGCATGCCAGCACCAGAAAGATGAGGCCGATCCCAACCGGCACATCGAATTGCCCGATGCGGAAGTTGAAGGGAACCTCATATTCGCGCGGAATATTCGGTTCCTTGAAGCGGAGCACAAGCATGGACAGGCTCATGAAGACGAAGCTCCAGACCACGCCGAAGGCGTAGGCTTCGCCCAGCATCAGGACATCTCCCTGGCTGGCAATGATGGTGATAAGCTGCAAACCGGCCACGGCGTTGATCAGCCGATACGAGGTTCCGAACCTGGGGTGGGGCCTGAGGAACCAGGCTGGGAGAACCCCGTCCTCGGACACGCGGTTGAGTACGCCGTTGGAGCCCACGATTGAGGTATTGACTGCGCCCGAGAGCACCAAGAAGCCTACAAATACCACGAATGCGTTGAAGGTCAGCCGCAGCCAGTAGGGGCCAATCACGTTCATGGCCAGGCCACCGATCAGGTTGCCGCTGTACCGGGTAACCCGGGGACCGTCGGGAACAAGCATCACGGCGAAGAAGCTGATGAGGGACGTGAGCAGCAAGCTGTATACGAATACGACGAAGGCCGCCCGCTTGAAGTTCTTGAGCTTGGGGCTTTCAACTTCGCGATAGACCTGGGCCAGGGTTTCCTCACCGCTCATGGCCAGAATCGAGTGCCCGAAGGCCACCAGCAGTCCGATTGCGCCGAGCCAGGAGAACCAGTGGCCATTCATGGGCTCGGGGCGGAGCTTCTGACCCAGCGTGGTCTCTCCGACAAACCCCAGGGGGTCCACCGGTTTGCCGAAGGGATCGAGCACGGGAACGGGCTGGCCGGTGTTGGGGTTCAGGGCCACCTGGCCGGTTTGTGTATCCCTCTCAACCTTGCGTGAAAGGTCGGGAGTGAGCGGAGGCAGTCTGAGCTTGCTGGGATTGGCGGCCAGCGTGGCGATGCACCAGACAATCATGATGATGCCCATGACCGTGAGCACGCCCATGATCTTGAGGGCCCGGTCGCTCGATTCATGAATTCCGCGCGTGTTGACCCGCCAGAAGTAAACCGTGATCCCCACGGCAGTGGCCGCGGCCAGCCATTGTTGATGGTTGCCGTCGGCCAGCCACGAGTTTGGGGACACCTGCAAAAATTCCGCCAGCCAGCCCACAATGTATTGTCCGGCCGAGACCGCGCTGGTTGGTCCAGTCAAGATATAATCAAACAACAGAGCCGAGACCGAGAGCTTGGCGATGGTGCCGCCCATGGCTTCCTTGACCACGCGGTACACCCCCCCGCGCACAAACATGCCGCAGTTTTCAATATAAACGCTGCGAACCGCGTAGCTGAACAGCATCACCGCCAGAATGAACCAAGGGGCCGCCTTGCCCACCTGAGATTCCACAATGCCGCCAATGTAGAACGAGGTGCTGGCCAGGTCGCAGAGGACAATGGCCGCCGTGCGCCAGAATGAGATGAACGTGAACATCACGCTGGTAACCACCAGCACACGACCGGGCGTGATGATGGGCTTCGGGCGTGGAATCGGGAACGGATCTCCACCGGACGGTGAAATGGAATTCATGCGCAGGGATCCAGTGCATGGGAGGGTTGTCACCAGGCCCGTGACGTTGCCAGGGATTTTGGACCGTTGTTGTCTACAAAATCGTGATCGGTGGGCCATAGGCACGGATGTTGGACCCGTGCGGGCGCTCAATGCTGAAGCCCGTGGGAATCAGCTAGGGTTTCCGGCGTGACCGAGGGCGGTTCACGCTCGGCTTGCCCATGGGCGACAGCCGCGCTCGGTTGTCTCTGGGCATGGTTTAAGAAGCCGGTTCACAACCGGGACTGGCTCCGAGTCTGCGCGGTGCCAGTCCCAGGTTTTGAAATCGCCGCTCATGTGTCCAATGCCACTCGTGAACCGTTCCAGGCGGAGTGGCCATCCACCACCAGCCGGCGGTCAGGCTGGCGAGGGGTTGGGGCCGCTGGGGATCGGTTGCAAAACCATATCGCTGAGCCGCTGGTCATCTTCGTGGATTTCCAGTTCGGGCAGCGTGACGTGGGCACCGGAGCGGTTGAAGGTCACGGGGATGGTCTCCTTGGAGATACCGGCGTCAAACCCCAGGCCGAAGTACTTGTGGGCGGGGGTTGAACTGCGCAGGATGGCCTTGAAGAGAATCACACGCACTTTCTGGGCCAGAGTGAGATTGGGGTCGACGATGATCTCTTCCTCGCCAACCTCAACGATCCAGCGTTCGGAAGGGATGTTGATTTCGCCGCGTGCCTGGAGCGCATGCAAAGCGCCCCGGATGTCTGGCTGTTCCATGTAGCCGTACGTGGCGGTCACGGCCACGATATTTCGGCCCAGGTCGACCACCTCGTACCGTTTTCTGGGGTCGGCTTCGGCATTGGAGATCTGGTTGACGTGAAACAACGTGATGTGTGCGGGAAGCACGCCGTATTTTTTCAGGAAGATTCGCAAGGTGATCGGAACGTAGTCATCCAGGGTCCGGGTTGGGCGTGAGCAGAGGAACACAAAGGCGCGATCACTTTCCACCAGCCGCCGGCGGCCCTGGACGAGCAGTTTGGCCAGCGACAGGTTGTGATCAATGGAAAGCTGCACTTCGTCGAGCATTTCCCGCAGCGCCACCAGCCAGCGCACCTTCTTGCCTTCCTTGAAGCCGAACTCATAGAACGCGTTGGCAAACTGCTTGCGGCCCCACTGCCAGAGCAGCATGATCGACACCAGCACGCTGGCCACGGCCACAGGGATGTAACCACCGTGGGTGAACTTGAGGAGGTTACTGCCAAAGAACAGCAGGTCCACGGCCAGAATTGGTACGCAAACGGCATACACTTTCCAGAGCGGCCAGGCCCAGCGGTAGAACGCCACATAGCCAAACGCGACCGTGGTAATTCCCATGGTTCCGGTCACGGCAATCCCGTAGGCCGCGGCCAGGTTGCCGGCGTTCCTGAAGATCAGAGTGATCATCACGCAGCCCAGGAACATGGCCCAGTTCACGGACGGAATGTAGACCTGCCCTTCGGCCTCGCGGCTGGTGAAGCGAACCTCGGTGCGGGGGGCAAATCCCAGCACTATCGCCTGCTTCACAATCGAAAACATGCCAGTGATCAGGGCCTGCGAGGCAATGAACGCAGCAATGGCGGCAATGGCCATGTCGGCAATCAGGATCACCTGGTCCACACTGCTCACACCGGTTTTGGGGGTGAGGGCGTAATAGGTGTTAGCGCGAGGCGGTACGCCATTGGTCAGAATGTAGGCCACCTGGCCGGCGTAGTTGAGCACCAGGCAGGGCATGACCAGGAAGAACCAGGAGTACATCACCGGGAGACGCCCGGAGTCTCTGGGGTCGATGCTGTGGCCATCGGCGATGTGGGTTTCTCCCTGGCTGGCAAAGTGACCAATATCCGCATACTTGGCCTCGCCACCGGTGATCGCCAGCACTACCACACCCAGGACCACGAAGGCCCCCGAGTGTGGAAAGCTGATCAGGAAGTTCACGGCGTAGACCGGGTTGAACGCCATGAACACTTCTGGGTGGCGGAAGATCCAGGGGATCGCTTTCACGGCGATCCAGGGGAACCAGACCAGCATCATGAACCAGCCGAACAGTCCCCCCACCTTGCTGGTGCCGCGCCACTGCGCTTTGAAGAGGATGAACAGGCTGATCAGGGTTGCGATCATGGCCGCAACCTCGCCCAAGGGTTCGTACGCTCCCAGCATGCTCACAGGCGGCGTGATGATTCCATCGGCGGCCAGCAGGCCGGCCGCCGCCACCACCAGGTAACCCAGGAGCGACAGGCCCAGGATCTTGCTGGTGCAGCCCTTGAGCAATGCCCACAGGGCGAACGTGCCCCCTTCGCCGCGGTTGTCGGCCCGCATCACGAAGATGTCATACTTGACGGACAGGAAGATCAGAGCCCAGTAGACCAAGCTCAGGCTGCCAATCGCCTCCCAGGGTTCCAGCAGGGCCCCGCCTTGCTGGAGCATTTCCGCGACCTGCTCTTCCCCCTTGGCGTGATGCTTGAGCATGCACGCCTCGCGTGTGATCTCCATGATCGTGTACAGAACCGAGGTTCCGATATCACCGTACACCGTGCCCGTGGCCTCACGGATTCTGGTGAACATGTTGCGGCCATGATGGCCCGCCGATCCGTTCTGAGGAGACGACACGCGAGGGAGCTCCGCGGAGTAACGATGGACCGCTGGGGAAGGCCGGCGACACGGGCCCAAAAAGGCCCGGTCCACCGAGATCGTCGGGCGCGTAGCCTTGCCATCCTTGAAAAGTGTGGCAGGGCCATCGTGCTGGTTCCGGTTGGCCAGCATGCGGTCGCTGAGCCGGAACGAATCGTGCGGTGGCGGTTCATCAATCTCCCTACTATCTCAAGCGTATGCCTGGCGCGTCGTCAAGCCACTCTTGGCCACGGAACCCAGGAACCGCGTGAACCAGCCACCAGAATTCCGCCCGCCTGCTCCCCAGGCGGACCGGCGAACCGGTTTGCCGCCGTCATCAACGGGTTCACGCCCGTGGAGATCGGGAAACCTGGAACTGGAATCAGGCTCTCATTGTGTGCTACATTCTTGATTGTGTGGAACGTGTTACGTGAAGCGGCTTTGCTTCACGCGACGTCTCTGGCCTTCAGGACTTCATCACGATCGAGGTCTTCTGTCGATGTTCGACGAAGAATCGGTTACGGCCGGTGAATCGAGCCGTGTCACGGAACGGGTCTCCCGTTTTACGGTGGCCGCCGTTGCCGCCATGGAGCTGGATGAAACCCGCGATTCCGCGGCGATTATTGAAACGACGATCAGTCCGTTTCACTGCTTCTATCAAGATGCGCTTGAGTTTCACACCCAGAGTCATGTCCGGCGTGTGGTGTCGGAGGCCGAGGCCAGTCGGCTGGCCCGGGCGGCCATCTTGCTCTACCTCGCCAGCGCGGAAGCCTTGGTACATCAGGCGGCCCGCGAGCTGGGCCGGCCCGAAATCGCCCGCTTGATTTGCGATCGTCAGCACCCGTTGCCGCTGGCCGATGCCTGGCGGTTGCTTCCCGTGGCCGTGGCCGAGAGCCATCCCGGCTTCGCCGATCCAGACGTTGCCCCCTGGCCACAGTTTGCGGAGTTGCTGGAAATTCGCGAGTCGTGGGCCTATCCAGGTCCACCCGAACAGCGGCACGCCTACTACCGGCACCAAGAGCCCCATGGTTCGTTTCAGCCGCTGCAGCCGCATCAGATTCCGACCCGTCTGAAAATTGCCCCGAACGAGCTGATCTTGCCGCGCACCGGCCTTCCACGCGATCCTTATGCGCTTCAGCCTCAGCACGTTGATACGGCCAGGAGCGTGCTCGATGCCGCCATCGAGGCGCTCGATCGCCGGCTGGGTGGGGCCCTGACCCGTTCGGGCCGACACCGGCTTGAGCCAGTCCGGCGGGTCTAACAGGCCGGCAGGCGGGTGCAGGGCGGGGGCAAGGGCCGAGCCGCCCGGGCCGCATCGGGCAGGCACGGCCGCACACGCGACAACATCCAGGGACGGAGTCCACACCCCATGACTATTCTGATTGTTACCTCGTTTCCGATACCGGGCGAGTATGACGGCACGGCGATGCTGCCAATCAAGATTGCGCGCTCCTTGCGGGCGCGTGGTGTGTCGGTGGTGCTGGCGTACCTCAAAGCCAGGCGTCCCTGGTCGGCCCCGCTGGCCGGAGAGTTCGAGGGGATGCCGCTTTACACCCTGTGTCCCCAGCACTGGGTGAGTGGCCTCAAGCAGATTCACAAGCAGCACAAGTTCGATCTAATCCACGCGCAACATTATGGCGGCGCCACCCGGGCCCATTTTGCGGCCCGGATGTTCGGCTGGCCCATGGTTTATGAAATCCACTCGCTGCTGGGCGACGAGGTGGATCGCGACCGCCTGGGCCGCGACTGGAAATTCAGGGCCTATCAGGCGCTGGAGCGGCGGGTTGTCCGGCATGCCGCCCGGATCATTGTGCTGGGTGAACCCGTGAAGCAGGTGCTCGTTGCAGAGAAGGGGGTCTCCCCGGACCGGATCGACCTGATCTATCCGGGCATCGATCTCTCTGAGTACGAACGGATTCGGGAACCCGCGAAGATTGCCGGCGTGGGCCCAGACACCCCGGTGGTCATGTACGTGGGGAGCATCGTGCATCCCAATCAGGGGGTACCCATTCTGGTCCAAGCCTTACCCGAGCTGTTTGCCGCCCGGCCCGACGCCCGCTGTGTGCTGGTGGGGGGCCCCGCCGAGGCGGCCACCGCTTACCGCCAGCAACTGGGCGAGCATGGGGATAAGTTGATCGTTCTGACCGGCACAACTCCCGATGAGGTGGTGGCGTTGACCAAGCGTGCCAACGTTTTGGTGCATGCCCGGCTGGCCTGCCGTGAAAACTTCTCGGTCCAGAGCAAACTGGCAGTCTATCTGGCGGCCGGAAAGCCGATTGTGGCGACCAATTTTGGCGACTACCCCACCCTGCTGGGGGCCACCGGCGCTGGCTTGCTGACGGCGGTGGATCCACACGCGGTGGCCCAAGGCATCTTGCGCGTGCTCAATGAGCCGGAACTGGCCGCCAGTCTGGCCGCCGCCACCGGTCCCGTGGCCAGAACCTACTTTGGGATGGACCGCAACATCGAGCGATATCTCAATTGCTACCAAGCGGCCCTGCAAGCGAAAACCCGGCCCAAACGCTCGGTGGGTGTCTGATCGGCCGTTTCGCCTGCACGTGTGCTGGCTTGAACCCGGCAAGGCAGGCACCTTCATACGCCCAGGCCCGTGCACGATTGGGTTGCCCTTGGGGGATTGCCCCCAAGAGCGGTCGCCTGGGTTGGTTGTTCTGGGCCAAGCGATCGTGAACCACTTTCGACCAGGCCCGCTGCCCCCGGTGCTCAAGTTCTCTACAGCCCTGATCGCTCTTTGCGCAATCAGTGAGCGTGGGTGGAAGACCGGGTTGAGCAGGAATTTCCCTTGAAAATCAGGGCTTCTGAAAAACTTGAGAAATTTTACTGGGTGGCACGCTATTCGCATTATCTAGTTTCCCGTGCACCGAGGTGCATCAAAGCCGATCAGGATCTGCGTCAAAATTCATCGCCTTCAGAGGGTTTGAGGTTTTCCATGGGTCATCGAGCGATTGAACTCCTGATCATTCCTTCGGTGGCCACGATTTGTCTGACCCTGGCGGTGTACGCTGCGTGGAAATCATTGTTCTGGGCTTTTGGCTATGCTGGTACGTCTGGTACGCGTCGATCTTGAATTGAAGTGGAATGTTCTCGGTTGCAATAAATCGTCTTGAAAGTCACGGATTCTCCGACCTGGTCTTACTCCTAACGAAACTGTCTTCGCTGGTTCGTGGGCCGATTGCAACTTGCTGCGTTGAGCTTGTGATTGATTTCAAGTTTAGGTACCTGTTTTTCACACCTTTGATTTTGACCTCTGTACCTGTGCTGTCCGCGCATGATCCTGGTTCCGCAATCAAGGCCGGCTCCATCTTGGGTGGAGCCGGCCTTGGTTGTTTCAGGGCCATGAATACCATTGTGGGGAGACCCAGGCGTCTTTTAGCCAGGGTCACTGGCCGGTGCAAATGGGGTTGGTTGCCGGCTATGCTAAACAGCATGGCAGAGGGTTGGGAGTCTGGCGATCGTGCTTGTCGCGGCTCATCCAGAGTGGTTGCTTGATACCGAAGGGAATCCCGGAGATGTGGCATCGTTTGTTGATTGTCCCGTGTGCGCTGATTTTGGGCTGGGGCGTGGTAACGCAGGCTGGCCCGCCCGTGGCCATTGCCAACGAGGAAGACACCCGGCTTGAGCAGCGTTTCCGGGCTTACCTGGAGGAAACGTTCAAGGCTCGGCCGATGATGGCCACACGCCTGGGGGACCATCGGTTTGATTCCCAGCTTGATGATCTTTCACCGGCGGCCCGGGCCGCCAATCTGGAGCGAGATCGCCGAGCCCTGGCGGAATTGCGTTCCACCATCCAGCCCAGCCGCCTTTCTGCCAACAGTCAGATCGATCTGGAGATCTTCCAGCGCGACCTGGAACGCTCAATCTATCTTCAAGAGACGTTTGATCCTTTTCGCGATGACCCACGAATTTGGGGAGAGTATCTGACCGAGAGCGTGTACTTATTGCTCACGCAGTCGACCCTGCCCAAAGACCAGAACCTGGCCAACGCCCTGGCCCGCATGAAGCTGTTGCCAACGGTTGTCGAACAGGCGAGGCAGAGCATTGGCGCACCGCCCAAGGTGATTACCGAGACGGCCATCCGCCAGACCAAAGGGGCCATCGATTTCTATACCGACGAGGTTTATGAAGTGGCCGGCGTTCCCAAGGGGCAAGAGCCGCTCGCCTCGGCGACGAAGCCGGTGATCGAGGCGATCAAGAAGCACCTGGGGTTCCTGGAAACCGAGGTGCTACCACGATCTCAACCCGACACCTGGCGGATTGGGAAGGAAAAGTTCGCCCAAAAGCTCGACCTGGAACTGGATGCCGGGATCACGGCCGATGAGGTTCTGGCGGAGGCCGAGTCTGAAGCCACGCGTGTGGAACGGGAACTCGCCGTGATCGCCCGCCAGCTCTGGTCCATCCTGTTCCCTGGCGAAGTGATCCCGCCCGATGATCAGCCAGGCCGGCGTGCCATGGTGCGCAGGGTGCTGACCAGGATTGGCGATGACCGAAGTTCGGCCGAGACTGTGCTGGCCGATATCCAGGGGAACGTGAAAGACATCAAGCAGTTCATCCAGAAGCGCAACATTCTGGCGCTACCCGAGCCCGACCGGTGCGCGATCATCGAGATGCCCGAGTTCATGCGTGGCAACTCCACCGCCTACCTGAACCCGGCCCCTCCGCTTGACCCCAATGGGCGATCGGAATATGCGGTCAGTCCGCCGCCGGCCAGTTGGAGCGCGGAACGGGTGGAGAGTTACTTTCGTGAATATAACAAACGGATGCTGGACATCTTGTCGATCCACGAAGGGTATCCCGGTCATTATGTGCAGCTAGAGTATTCCAACCGCTGCCCCTCGTTTATTCGACGGGTGCTGAGTTCGGGAACGTTTGCCGAAGGCTGGGCCGTGTACACCGAGCAGATGATGCTTGATGAAGGCTACGGTAACGGTGACCTCAAGTTGCGGATGATGCAGTTGAAGTTTTACCTGCGAGCGGTGATCAACGCCATTCTGGATCATCGGATGCACTGCACCGAGATGAGCGATGCCGAAGCGCTGGAGTTGCTCACCGGCCGTGGCTTCCAGACCGAGGGGGAGGCCCTTGGCAAGATTACCCGGGCCAAGCAGTCGAGCGCTCAGCTATCAACCTATTTCGTGGGCCGCATGGCGTTTTATCGTCTGCGTCAGGCCGTTCAGCGTGAGCTGGGCGATCGGTTTGACCTGGCCGCCTACCATGAGGCCGTGCTTTCGCAGGGGACCATTCCGGTAAAATATATGCCCATTCTGGTGCGTCGGCACTTGAAGCTCGACCGGGCTGAATAACGGCTTTGTCTGGGGGATGAGAGGTCTGTCTCGCAGGCAGACCTCACATCCCCAGACGTACTGGAAACTCACGTTGGAATTGGCCATGCCGTTCTGACGCTCTTCGATCATCTGCCATTGTGGCGAAATCGTACAGGCGGTTCGTCGTGCAGGAACCGGAAGATGTTTCCGTAATCCGGTGAATCAGATCGATGTACGCCTACTTCGCCACCGTCACCGAACCGCTGTTCACCCCCACCAGGCGTCTACACCAACGCCTGGCCGCTGTCGCTGGTGGTGTTGCGGTACCGGTCCAATCCGGTGTAGAGATCGCCCCCGTCGGTCAGGGTGTTGGTTTGCCCGGATTGCTGGATGTACGTCAGGTTCACGTTCGGCTCGGGGTGGCCACGTTCCACAATCGTGTTCAGGCCCAGGTAGACGTACGCTTCCAGGGTGGTGCGGGCTGCCCGCGTTGTCATCGGCCATCGCGCTCAGCCGGCTGAGCGAACTGTATGGAGCCATGTTATCCACATGAGCCGATCCTTTGGCCATTGGGGCAGGGCTAGCCATCCGAAGCCTCTTGCAATACCCAGTCTGGGAAACTGGTCAGTCTCGCAGCGAGAAGGTCTCGCCCAGATCCAGGCCCAGTAAGAGATTATCGGGTTCTGCTGGGTCGCTGGGCTGTGGAACTGACACGGGTGCTGGAGTTGCCCCGGAACGTTCTGCGCCAGGCTGAACCTGGGGTTGCTCTAGCCGGTAGAGCAAGTGGCCGATGGCGATCTCGTCTCCGGCTTTGAGGCGGGCTTCCTGGATTTGCCGGCCGTTCAGCCATACTCCGTGGCGGCTCCCAAGATCTCGAATGATGATCTGGTCGTGGGCCATGGCCAGGCAGCAGTGTCGTCGAGAGATCTGTGGCAGATCGATCCGGATATCGCATTCGGGATGGCGCCCGACCAAAAAGATCGGGCGCGTCAAGGAAATGGCCGGCCCTTGATGGGGATTCAGCGGCACAAGGCGGGAGGGCATCACTGCTCCTTGGCTTCCGCCTCAAATTCGGGGGTCGGGGTGGCAGGGTCCGAGTTGCCGGGCAACTGGACAATGACCTGGATCTTACATCCGGCCAGTTCTGCCGGCAGCATCCCACGCACGGCCGCTGCCAGTGGGCTATCCTGCTCCATGGAAGGGGGCGTGGTTGGTGATGAATCGACCACCGGATGGGCTCCACCTCGGCCGGCTGCCAGGTGCTGGAGCCGTTCTACGCCCGCTCCAGGTGCTACGGTAGCCATCATCGTATGGTCTTCCGATGCGCCATCGTGTAATCGGTAACGAATATGCGCAATCGCCAGTTCGTCACCCAGGCGGACGGTTCCAACCTCAACCCGTTGCCCGTTGATCCGGATGCCGTTGGTGCTACCCAGATCCCGGATTTCGAGGTCGCCGTTCTTGGAGGTCATGCAGCAGTGGCGCCGTGAGACCCGGATCGATTCCAGTCGCGCATCGCAGGTGGCATGCCTGCCAACTACAATCAGGTCCCGATCAATCGTGATATCGGAGCCCCCATCCAGGGCTACCAAGCGTAGGGGCATAGGCATGACCCTGGATCTCATAGCGGGAGGCGAACAAAAGAAAAGCTCAATCACACGGAAGCTTTATCGTGATTCTAGGGCCTGAGCGAGTAGCTGAGAGAGGTGGTCAAACACAAAAAATTGCATTTTCTTGCGATTATCCGCCCGTGATGCACCAATCAAACAAAAGTGTGCCTTAGAAGGCGGCCTGAGCTCGCAAAATCGGTTCCGTGTGAAGAGCAAGAGTTTCGCCGACGAACCCGAGCGCGTCAATGAAAATTCGGGGAACCGGGTGGATCACAGGGTCCCGGCACCGGCTGGGATCGCTCCTTGTGATTTGAGCCAGGCCACGGCCTCGGCCAGAGAGTGATCAATGGGGCGTGGAACCAGCTCCAGTTCCTGAAGAGAACGGCTTGCATCAAAATGCATGGTCCGGCGTGTGAGCCGTACGCCGGTGATGGTGGCCTGCGGTGAGCGTCCTGAGACGTGGTCGGCCCAGAACTCGCTGGTGTACGCCACGCTTAGCCCCAGCCAGTAAGGTACACGCCAACGCGGCACAGGCACCCCCGTCAGTTTGGAAAGCCGCTCCAGCAGGCTTAACAGGGTCAGGTTTTCCCCGCCCAGCAGGTAGCGGCGGCCTGGCTGACCGTGGCTGGCAACCCCAACCAGGCCGCTGGCCACGTCCCGGACATCGATCAGATTCAAGGTGCAATCCATCCGGGCCAGCAATTTCCCCAGGCAAAAATCTCTGATTAACCGGGAGGGGGGCGACATCCCCCGGTCGCCTGGTCCCACGGGCATGGTGGGGTTGGCAATCAGCACCGGGTGGCCCGCCTGGGCCAGATCACGCGCAACTTGCTCGGCCCTGAGCTTGGACAGGCAGTAGGGGCCCACCGCATCGGCCTCGGTCACCTGCACATCTTCGGAGATTGGACCGGTGGCTCGGGCGCAAGTCAGGATGCTCTCGGTGCTGCAGTGCACAATGCGCTCGGCGCGGGTGGCTACCGCCGCTCCAAGCACGTGTTGGGTTCCCTGATGGTTCACCGCGTCAAACTCACGCCGATCACGCACCCACAGGTTGGGATTGGCCGCCAGGTGGTACACAATCCTGGAGCCGGCAATCGCTCTGGTCACGGCGTCTCGATCCCGAATATCGGCATGAACCCGCTCCACTGCCGCGGGTAGGTGCTGTGTTCCGGCCCCCGGACGCTCAATCACTCGCACCCGCACTCCGCGCTTTACCAACTGCGTTACCAGGTGGCTACCAATGAAACCTGCCCCGCCGGTGACCACGGTCAAATCATCCATGGGTGCTGCAAACTCCTGGGAACGTGAGCCACTTCCAGATCCGCCATCCAATCCCGTGCTCACTTAATTTCGTAAAGGTCTTTGTTGGGAACCGGTACGGAGATGGGGGTCAGGATACCGGCTTTGACCCAGCTTGCGAACAGTTGCGGTTGTTCAAACCCGGTGAATCCATAACCCCCGGGCTTTCGATGGCGGTGGATCTCTGACCAGTCCACAAACAGATGGGTAATCCCCTGGCTCTTCAACGCGTCTCGAATTTCCAGGGGCATGCGATTGGCGGCCAGGGCCTCCAGCCGATCATCATCAAACACCGTGTTGTAAAGGATGGCATGCTCCATGTGGAAGACGCCTGCCGGTCCGACCAGCAGGGTCCGGCTGTTCTCAGGCAGGGCACGGTCGAGCCAGGCCAGACCCGGGTTGGCCAGAGCCGGAATATTCCGCCGCATCGCATGAAGGTCATCGGTCCACTCGCTCAGTGCCGCCAGTTCCGAGGAATCAAAGACCAGATTCATGAACAGCCCGAGCCCCAGAATGGTGCAGAGCACCGGGGTCCAGCCTGGCCGGTTGGTCCAGTTTGCCCCCAGGCCGGCCAGCAAGGCCAGCGCAGGCAGCAACGGAAGCCAGAACCGGTCGAGCCGGTGCGTGAACAACCACCAGGTTGCAAAGATGTACAGGCAAAACAAGGCGAGAAGTACCGCCACTCTGCGTTGCCGAACACAGCAGAATGCCAGCGGGGCCAGTGCTAGATAGAGCGGAGACTGCCAGTCATTCTTGCCCGCAACCTCAAGCGTGCTGCTGACCAGTTCCGGCAGTCCGATCTTGCGAGGCCCATGCGCCCGTTTCCACTGCGCCTCTCGCTCTGGGGTCCAGGGGTGGCCGTGAAACAGCGAGTCTCCCAGCGGATAAACCGGGTTGCCGTGGTCGATGGCGTTCTTGATCAGCCAGGGGCCAATTCCCACCGCCATGCCGGCAACAACCGCCAGCAAAATTCCCGCGCGTTTCTCCCTGACGGCTGCCACGCCTGCCACCAGCACCATGGGTACCGCGGCCGAGATGAGCGCCGGATACTTGCACGCCATGGCTCCACCCGCAAGCCAGCCGACAATCGCCCAAAGTCCCAGGGTTTCCTGACGCATGCCAGCCGCCAGGGGTTGGTTCTGGGGCCTTGCCGCAACCGCCTGATCGCGTGACTCCGCGAGCGGTTGCCGAGACAGAGTCCAGGCCCGTTCGGCGGCAAGCAGCAGCGCGGCGTGATAATAACCAAGCGGCCCTTCCACATAGGCAAAAACGCTGAGTCGGTAGATCCAGGGGGTGGAAAGGTAGACGAGCGCCGAGACCAGCCCCACGCGGGTCGCCCCGATCCGGTTGCCTACCAGTAATAAGGCCAGGGCCGCCATGGGGGCGTGCAACATGATCACGAACTGCCCGACCAGCGCCCCGTGCCACCAGTCGTTCAGAACTTCCATGCCCAGCAGGTGAAGCATTTCGATACTGAACGGCATGGACGTGTAAACATTGTGCGCCAGAAACGAGATCCTCCCCTGGAGAAACCATTCCTTGGGGCCTTGCAGATGATATTCTAACGCATCAAAGTCGAGCGATGGCTGGAACGAACCCAGGATCATCATCCATAGAAACGGCGCCGTGGCCAGCAGGAGCAGGCCGGTTTGAGCCCGGCTCAAAAAAATCCAAGGAGGAGCCTGCAAGGGCTTCTTGCGAGCCCAGAACTCACTTGCCAGCCCAGCCATGGCCAGCACGCCCAGCGCGGTTCGAACCGGCCAGGGAGAGAGCAGGCCGAGCCGACCGGCCAGCAGTGTGAGTGATGCCAGCGCGTTCAGGCCAATGCCGAATCCGAGAGTGAACCGCTCTGGGCCGTTCAACCACCGACTGGCACCGAGCAGGCGGATGAGCAGCAGGCCGAGTCCGAGCCCGGCACCGGCGATCAGCAGCCCGGCACCCAGTAACGGGATGCGCTGGTCCAGATAGGCGGTCTGGCAGAAGGCATCGATGGCATGGCCGAACAGCGACTTGTGCCAGGAGGTACCGGGGATGAACTGGGGAAACGCCAGGGCGAGCAGGTACCACCGCCTGACCGCCTCGGTGCGGGTTTCGCCGGGTGCGCTGGGAACCTGGAGGTTGCCGGCGTTAGGCAGGGGGGTGGTGGTGAACCAGAAAAACCAGAGCAGTTCGGCCACAATCAAGGCCGCCAGCGCGACAGCGAACCAGCGAGGGGAACGGCTTGCTGCCGGGTTGGCGACGCTCACAGCCTTGGCCCAACCTGCCAGGGGTCGAACTCTTCTTCACCCACGCCGGCTCGTTCGCTTTTGGTGGGAGCGCCACTGGCAACATCCAAAATCATGTCGAGCAGCCGGTGGCCCACGGAATCGACCGACTCTCCTTCGAGAATCGTGCCGGCGTCCAGATCCATGTCGTCCTTCATCCGGTTGTAGAGCGGGGTATTGGTGGTAACCTTGATGCAGGGGGTGGGCTTGAGCCCGAGCACGCTGCCCCGGCCGGTGGTAAACACCATGATGTTGGCCCCGCCGGCCACCAGGCCGGTGGTGCAAGTGGGGTCGTAACCGGGCGTATCCATGAAGACTAGCCCGGGCATGTCGGCCCGGTCTGCATAATCGATCACGGCTGCCAGCGAACTCTTGCCCCCTTTGGCAAGCGCTCCCAGGCTTTTCTCATAAATGGTGGTCAGGCCACCGGCTTTGTTTCCGGGCGAGGGATTATTGTCAATCACCGCGCCAAAGACGCCCGAATACCATTCCCACCAGCGAATCTTTTCAATCAGTCGCTCTCCCACCTCGGGCCGCACCGCGCGTCTGGTCAGCAGGTGTTCACCGCCGTAGATCTCGGTGGTTTCACCCAGAATTGTGGTGCCACCCTGGGCAATGATCAGGTCAGACGCCACTCCCACGGCCGGATTGGCGGTCACGCCCGAGTTACCGTCTGACCCACCGCATTCCAGGCCCACGCACAACTTGGAGGCCGGCTGTTCGGTTCGCGTCCAGGAGTTGGCCACCGGCATCAGGTCCAGCACGGCCTGAACGGCTGCGTCCACCGTGCGGGTGATCCCGCCCTGGTCCTGAATATTGAGCACGGTTGGCCGGTGTGCGGTTGGCTGGCCGCCGGCGTTTCCCTTGGCGGCCCCCAGGGGGACCAGGTCCTGGGTTTCGACCAGGTGAGAGGCGTACACCCCTTCACAGCCCAGGCCCACAATCACGTACGCCGCCACGTTGGGGTGCCGAGCGAACCCCGCCAGAACTCGTTCCAGCACCTTGAAATCTGGCCCTTCGAATGGGAATCCGCAGCCCCCTTTGTGGGTGATGGCGAACACGCCATCGACGTTCGGGAACTGGGCTTTCCAGGCTCCATCGCGGAAGCGATCAGAGATCAGCCGGGCGGTGCTTGCCGAGCAGTTCACCGTGCTGATCACGGCGATCATGTTCCGGGTGCCCACCCGGCCGTCTGGGCGCAGGTACCCCTGGAACGTGCGTGGGGTACCCATGGGAAACACGGGGCCTGGTTCGCTGGCGTGGGCATAGTCCCGTTCAAACAGGTCGGCCTTGAGGTTGTGCGAGTGGACCCAGGCTCCTGGTGCAATGTCGTTTTTGGCGAAGCCAATCACCTGGCCATATTTCCGCACAGGGGTACCGGTGGCAATCTTGACGACGGCGACTTTGTGTCCCAGCCCGATTGGTTCCAGGACCTCCAGGGTGTTCCCACCCACAACAATTCGGGCCCCCTTGGGAATGGGCCTGGCGGCCACGGCCACGGAATCGCCCAGGCTCAACAAAATTGCCGGGGAATGGTCGAGGGAGGACGGCATGGGGAGCCACCGGTCTGAGATTCAAAGGGGACCGGCCAGGGAACGGCAGCCGGCTCTGACGGAAGTTCCCTCCAGTTTAGTGGCTGAACGCTTCCCGGGAAAGGGAAAGCGGTTCAGACTGTCCTCAGGTGTGAGTCTTTCCCTTTTCTTTGGCCCATCCCGTTCATGACTCCGCCGGCGGCGTCTTCACCGAAGGCGTCGATGTTCCGCCTTGGTAAGCTTGCTGCCCTTCTCGCGAAGATGATCATCGAAGGGGTAAAGGGGGCGGGCATCACTAGAACGGGGCAACCGTGATGTTGACAGGAATGACGATTCTCAAGCCTTCACTCGAAACAAGCAGGACCGAGCCACGGCATTGTGTCCCTTTCGTCCATCGGTTGCCTGGCTTCAGTTTGATTTCCAACCGTGCCGCATCGCCCATGTCGATGAGGTTAACCTCCAGATCGTCGGGGTTCGATAAGTCTCCCTGAAGCGAATCAACATGCATGCCCAAACCGATTTCTGGGTTTGACCGAGACACCACCGTTGCCGCGGTAAAGGGCTCTTGAGTGGAATTCCAAATCGCTCGAATTTCAAACGGGGTCGCCTGGATCGGACCCATGATCACACCTCGAATTGGTATGTCCTGAAATCCAGAGCGAGCATCGTTGTAGAAAATCCGGAGCTTGGCGCTGATGGGGCCAAGAATCATTGGTGTCTGAAGGCTCAAGGAGAACACCGAATCCAGGTTTGTATCGCGGATGGTTACGGGTGAGGGTTCCGTGGGGTCGATGATCTCCATGGTTGGTAAACGCGGGGTGTTATTCTTGACGGTCAAAGGCAGGCTCTTTGCAAATTCCGTGCTGGAATCAATGACGCCAAAATCGATGGGTAAAGGCGTGACCGACACGGGATTTGTGACGCTGCATTCCAACTCAAATCGATACCGCGGCCGGGATGGGTCGTCTGTTTCCACCAATACCGAGACCGATTTCTTACCAACAACCATGTCAGTGCGTAAACCTACTTTCAGAAGCCATCCCCAGTTGGTTGGGTGCAACACGGTGATGAGGCATCCGCAAGAAGGAGTAACTCGGGTGATGTTGGTCCGTCTGAACCATCGTCGCTTGAGAGTGAACGTGTGCGTCAATTCTTGATTGGGTAGAACATCACCGAAATCATGGCCGTTGAGCGTTGGCGTGTTGCTCGGGCCAGAATAAGATATGAACCCGACGTAGAACATCGCGGTTACCGCCATGAGTAATAGTACGGCAAGAATCCGCATGGATGACGCCTCACTCTGACGTTCAGGATTGAGTTGTGTACGTAGAAGAACCGCTCCCGGTTGTATCCTGGGCGTGAGCGTTTATAGCGGTTCACGTTCGCATGGCATACAAATTGTGGTGCTGGCGTCCTGCCTGCCCGGAGAAGCCGGATTGTAGGCCAGAGGCCCGCACCAGAAAAACAGCCCCTCGGGGAATCTTGACTACCGTGTGCAATCGAAACGTGAACCGCTATCGTACGGACCAATCCAGGATTACTGGGATAGGCAGGTTTTCCGAGGTTGCAGCGACGGCTCTATCGGCCGCTTCTTGATAGGAAAACCTTGATGCTTATGCCCACGATTAACAAGAGGGCGGAGAGCCAACAGAGGATGGTATTCAGAGAATAACTTGGATCCGTCACGATTTGTTGCGCGTCGGATCTCTCCTTGACCAGAACGCCGTCCTTATAGGCCAGGCCTGTATTCATATCAATGACAACAGGAACCTGCTCCTTTGAAAGTGTGAACATGTTCTCGTTGAGAGGTTTGTTGTATTGAATCGAACCTGGGTCTACTGTGAGTTGCGAGGTTACTGGTAGATCGGCTTTGACAAGCCTTCCGGTGCTTTTCACTTGCGTTGGTATGATGAGCGGGCGTGTGCCTGGTTCGACAACCTGGTACTCGACAACGGTGTCTTCCCGAGTGAAGTGATTGCTTTTGGTGACGACCTTGAGTGGGTAGTAACTGTATTGTTCGGACAAGTATATTTCGGTATGCGCGTTGTTCGTATCGGAATCCATTGTCAGAACAATGCAGGGATCCGAGCCAACCAAGGAGTGCTCGGTGATCTTATAGGAACCGGCGACTTGCTCCCACAAGCCTGGGTCAAATAACGTGGGCAAGTCTTTCTTTGGTGCGAACTGGTAGGCAAAATCAAACATGATTGTAAAGGGTTGAGGAGAACCGTATACCGGTTGTACGTTCTCCTTCGCCATCGTTGAACCTGTGACAAGCGCGCCTTTGCTATCATCGATGGTCTGGTACTCCTTGCCCTCGAATGCCAGCGTCTTTGTGATCGGTGTGTTCAGCGCGGGATTGGTCGTTGTCATTTTGACGAGGAATTTCTGATCCTTCAGAAAGACGTGCGAACTGTTTTGGATGGACGTCGTGCCGGTCGGATCTTTGGGTGTCGGGGCTTTGCTCGTTGTCGATGACTTGAGCTCCAGGGAATGGAGCTGCGCCAAGGACTCACGAAGCCGCGAGAAGATTTCCACGGCGGTAACGTTTGGGGTAGGTGTACTCTCCTGTGGATTCGATGCGCCCGAGTAAGTCTGGATGTTGATGAAGAGGAGGTAGATGACTAAACAGAACTGTGAGTTGAGCCGCACGTTCGTTCTCCCGCGATTGAGGAATCTGGAGTTTGCTCGGAACAGTGACCGATAGGAGGGTGAGGGTGAATCGTCGTATTGGACGTGTCGATCAAACTCGATGGGCTAGAGATGGACAACGCAGCGTTGCGACCCTCCAGGTAGCCTGCCTGGAGGGACGATGAGGTCGTTATACAACATTTACGTCCGAGTTCCGGTTCTGGGCCGTAGTCATGGGCAAGGTGCGTGTGCGTAAGTATCGCCGCATCCATAACCAGTCGGATTGCCAAAAAAAAGTATATTGGACCGCACAGAAATCCAGTCCGTAATAAATCTTTGTGCCTTGCGCCCCGAATCCTGAAGTTACTGGACCGGCATTGATAGGCACGGCACAAAAAGTAAAGAACTGATTATCTGTGTAACCGTTCGTTGTGCATGCCTTCATGTAAACGCATGGGTACGGACCCTGCGACGGGCCAGCAGTAACGAGACTGGATGCCGAAAGAGCACCGAATACAAACGATTAGGCGATCATCAGCTTGGATGTCGCGTTCAGAATACGAAATCGCATGAAATCCTCTCTCGTGGAGTATCGTGTGGAACCCGAAAATGGAATTGTTTTCGAGTAGGAGTAAAATACGTGTTACAAATCAAAAACTGTCGTTGGTGACTTCACCTCCTCGCCTGGTTGAGAGCGCCTGGTACAACCCGATGGATGCTGTTGGAGACAGTTTATAAAGCGAGTTCGGCGATCCTTGGATACCGACAGGCATTTCCTCGCGCGGATCTATTGGCCAGCTTTGGATTGTGTTCTTGATAAATCGGACCGATCCATCGGTAAAAGCAAAATTGGCCCCGTTCATATGGAAGCTTCCAGCGGTCGCGCAAAATCTGTCTAAATGAATCGTCGACGCTGTCGTGCCGGTGTGGTAATTCATAGGAAGAAGCGTCCAGAATAACGTGTCATCCATGTAGCCATCGAACCACTAGTGGTGGATGAGACGAGATTGACCGGCTAATCTTCCATGCGGGCGTTCGCCGAGGAGAAAAGTACTGCTTGTTCCATCCTTGATGTCGGCAATCGTGATCGCGCTATTTACAAAAGCAATCCCGTTATCTTGCGTTGATAACCTTTGAGTCTCCTTCAGGTCGTTGGAAAAATGATACCAGGTTCCGGCACATGCGGCGTAGTTTGTATAGCGAATGCGAAACTGCCCTGGGGGAATATCCAGGTAGGCTGTGTCATATATCAGAGTTTGTGAACATGTAGCGTCACTTGGACACCAAAGCACGTCTGGTCCACTGCTTTGTGCAGTGTTGTTTGAATAAGAATAGATAGATGTGTAAAAGTTGATACCATTGAACAGGGCGTGCTGGTCCAAGTCGGCGAGTAGAGACACGAAAATGCTGTGACCTGGGAATAAGCCGATATTCTGAAATGGATAATAAGGCGTTCCCATGGGGAACGAGCCTTCTCTTTCGTGATAATTGTGCGCCGCAAGTGCGAGTTGCTTGAGATTGTTAACGCACTGAATTCTTCTACTGGCTTCGCGTGCTGCTTGAACCGCCGGAATGCAGAAGGATAGTATCAAGCCGATTGTACTAATGACGATGAGAAGCTCTATCAGAGTAAACCCAAGCCCCCTTTTATATGTTTTTGCAGGCTGTTCAAAGCAGCAAGGATCATGAGAAACGTGGATCATGTCTAGCGACACACGATTTTCCTCACCACAGTCAGGATTCGTCGGCAGGGTTTATTACGTGCCAAGTATCTGGATTTTATAATTTGAGAGGTGGTAGTTTCTGCGTCAAGAAGAAAATTCGAAAAATGCAAAAAGCCCAGGAAGAGAGTCGTGACTCTCCACCTGGGCTTCAAGATTAATCTCAAGCCAATCGTTTACTTGGCCGGCACAAGCTTGTAAATCTGGCCGTTGAAGGCCACCACGTACACTTCGCCGGCGGCGTCTTCACCAAACGCGGCGATGTTCAGCTTGCCGTTGGCTTTAACGTCAATAATCTCACCAACCTCGGCCAGCTTACCGTCCTTTTCTCGCAGGCCCCAAATTCGGCCGCTGTCGAAATCACCAAAGATGTAGGCCCCTTCGAGTCCGGGGGCCGACTTGCCGTGGTAAACGAAGCCTCCGGTGATACTCTTGCCGTCGTCCTTGCGGTCATCGGACTGGGCGTGCGGGTAGTCAAAAATTGGCTCGATGATCTCGTCTTTGCGCACGGCAACTTTCTGCTTGCGTGGGAAGTTATGCTGTCCTTCGCGTACGCTCCAGCCGTAGTTACCGCCGTTGGTGATGATATCGACCTCTTCCCAGAGGTTCTGGCCCACGTCGCCGGCCCAGAGGGTGCCGGTCTTGCGGTCAAAGCTGAACTTCCAAACGTTCCGCAGGCCGATGGCGTAAACCTCGGGAGCCCATTTGGCGAACTTCTCGGTATCGCGAAGCCGTGGGTTGTCTTTGGGGATGCCGTAGGCTTTGCCGTCGGCCGGGTGATCAACGTCGATGCGAAGGATCGAGCCCCAGAAGTCGGAGGGATCTTGGCCAGACTGAAGTGGGTCGTCACCCGCGCCACTGTCTCCCAGGGTGATATACAGGAAGCCGTCGGGGCCGAACGCGATATGGCCGCCGTTATGGTTGCCGAACGGGTCGGGAGCCGATGTCCAGATCCGTTCTTCGGAGCCCGAGAGGGCCTCGCTGGTCTTATTCGGATTGACCTTGAACCGGGAAACGACCGACATCCGGCCGGTTGGTCCTTCCTTGGCGGAATAGTAGACGAAGAACTGGCCGTTCTCTTTGAACTTGGGGTGGAACGCCAGTCCCAGCAGTCCTTCTTCGTTATCGCGGCTGATCTCGGTCTGCATGTCGAGGAACAGCGTCTTCTCTGAGGTGTTCGGATCGTTGGCGAACGACCAGACCTTGGCCTGATGCTGTTCGGCCACGAACAGTCGGTTGGAGCCGTCGTTGGCGGTTTCAAGGGCGACCGGTCGGTCGAACTTGAGGTTTGGGAAGGCCACTTCGGTCTTCACGGGGGGCAGGTCGGCCCGTGCAGAAAGTGGTGCGGCGGTGGCCAGCAGGGCGGCCAGGAGCGCGGCTTTGGATCGGGTCCTGGTAAGTCTGGACAGAGCGGCCATTGATGATCCTTTCGGAGGATGGATCCGTGGTTTCAAAACGAGAGCCAGCACCAAGCCTTGATGGTGCCACTCCCGGTCTGGAATTCAGGTCTGAACACAGAACGTGGGCGGGTTGGCGAAACCAAGATTCCAAGATTGTAGTCAGTCTGGGGAGGCGCGGCACCCTTTCCCGCCAAAAACCGTGCGGGTGTGTGCCCGGCCGGACGGGCGGGCCGATGGATGTTGCCTCGTGCTATGGGCCAGCGTTCAGAAATCAGGCGATCGCTTTCAGAGTCACGATGAAGATCAGGGTGGAGTTGGCGGGAATTGAGCCGTTGGCAGTGGATCCGTAGCCCTGGGAGGGGGGAATCTGGACGATGCGCGACTCGCCGACCTTCATGCCGTTGGTCCCTGCCTCAAATCCAGGTACCACCTGTCCAGATCCCAGCTTGAAGCTGAACGGTGTGGTTCCGTGCAGCAGGGAGGCGTCAAAAATCTGGCCGGTGCTGGCCAGGTAGCCGGTGTACAGTACGCTGGCGGTCTGACCCGAGTGAATCGTGGAGCCGGCCCCTTGGGTAATGGTGGCAATTTTCACACCGCCGGGCAGGCGTCGGTACAGCGGTTGGCGAATGTTAAAGGTGGAATTGTCCGTACTCTGGGGGAGTCCGTTGCTGGAAACATATTGCGCGGTGATGGAGTGCGAGCCGAAGTACACGGAACCGCCGCCTGGCTGCGGGGTGAAGGTGTAAGTGGCCTGGCTGTAGGCGTAATGTCCCCGGATCATCCTGGGGGTCAGGTTGATGGTTTGCACCAACTGACCCTGGGTGCTGAGGTTCACCTTTCCCTGGGGCGCGCCGGCGGCGGCGGGGCCTCGTACGGTGACGTGGAAGGTGATGGGCTGACCGAGTGTGCCGGCTTTGATATCAATGGTGGTCAGGGTGGCCGTTTGGCGGACGGCCAGCGGCACGACATGGGCAACCTGCTGGTGCAGTGCGCTGGCGGTTAGCACCAGGCGGCTTTCCAGCGTCTCATTGGGAACAGAAAACGCCAGCGCGGCACGATTTGGTCGCTTCTTCATGGGAGCATCCTGCGATGTGGAGATCATCAATCGCCGGGGACCGGACCACCCAAAGATTCCGATTCCTGGTGTCGAGGAAGTTTACCGAAGCTCGACAACCGGGAAAGGGGAGTTCCCGTAAATCATTGCGTGCATGGTTAAGTCTGGCAAAATAAGGCCCTTGGGAAAAACAGGGGTTTTGATGCCATGGCAATGCAAGTTTGATTTGATCAGGTATATTCAGGTTTGGTTGGTAATGGACAGGAGGTTCGTTACCCCGGTTCTGATCACGTGAACGTGTGAGCCCGGAAAACCTGAGACTTTGTCGCTTATTCTGGTTAGAAATCTGTCATATCACGAATCTCGACTCGGAATTTACAAGCCAAAGTGAAGAAGCGTGACCGAGTTTTATTAGAACAATGGCTTCGTAAAAGAATCAGAAAAACGACAAAAAGATCAAACCAGTTGGCTCTATTGTTGCGTTTGGACCGTAAGCGTCCGGTGGACCGCATCTTGCTCTAATTCACGAAAGTGATCCTTGAACCATCCTCTGATTCAAAGATCACTCTGGCTGCGGTTCCGAGTTCAGAATCGTTACGACTTGGCTGGGTCCGGCTTCCAGGCATCCGGG
>CAIYJE010000126.1 GCA_903926465.1 uncultured Planctomycetales bacterium | reverse complement strand
CTGTCGGCCTCGGGGAACAATGGTAGCGTGCTGGACACGGTGCCCAGTTCGTCACGGAGTCAATCGTGGAGCCTGGACGCTTTGGGGAACTGGACCGGGCAGACGACCAACGGCAGCACCACCACGCGCGGGTGCAACGCTCAGAATGAGACGACCAGTGTTTCCTCGGGTATCGTGCCCGGGTATGACAGCAACGGCAACACCACCAGTGATGCCGGGCAGACTCAGGTTTATGACGCCTGGAACCGCCTGGTGGGTGTGAAGAGCGGTTCGGTGACGGTGGCGGCGTACGCGTACGATGCCCTGACGCGGCGGATTAGCGAGACGTATTCGGGCACAGCCACGACGAACCACCTGTACTACTCGCCACAGTGGCAGGTGATTGAAGAGCGTCAGAACGGGACTGCGACAAGCAACGTCAGCTTCCAGTACGTCTGGGACGCGGCCTACATTGACCAGATGGTGTTGCGCGATAGTTACTCGGGCGGCAGCCGCACGCTGCGGCTTTACGTGCAGCAAGACGCGAACTTCAACGTCACGGCGTTGGTCAGCGTCAGCGGCGTGATTCAGGAGCGGTACCTTTACGATCCATACGGGTCGGTGATCATCACCGATGCCAGCTATACTGCGCGTTCCAGCAGCAGCTATGGCTGGATCTACCTGCACCAGGGCGGCCGACAAGACGCAGTGACCGGCTGGTACCTCTTCCGGTTCCGCGACTACATCCCGGGCGAAGGCCGCTGGGCTGAGAGGGATCCGCTGGGGTACGCTGCTAAGAATCTTAATATTTATCGGTTCGTTGATAATAATCCAATTAGTGCAATGGATTCTTTAAGACTTGATGATGAAAAAACATTTAAAGCTATAGCTAAGCTTCTTGGTCTAGATGTCGGAGTCGTTTGGCCTTGTATGGGGAGTACGCGGTGCGATGTTGCGTTATATGACGCAGACGACCCAGGCCATAAGAGATCTGTAGCTGGAGGAAAAGAGTTTACTGAAGCCGCCAAGCAGCATGATTATCGGTTTCCGATTCAACGAAATACTTGCAGCGGGGAATCCGTTAATGATCCAGTAACCACATTGTTAAATGATTTAGAGAAATGGGTTGAGAATAATAGACGAATTTCGTTTCTAACAATCTATGACCACGGTTCCGCAGGTATTCAAGAGTTAGGAGATATAAATCTGCCCGATAGTTTTTGGCTGAGGCTTCGGCTTTTAATGGCACCATGCGCAACTTTAGACCTCAAAGGTTGTGACGTTGGTAAAGATGAGGAATTTTGCCAGAAAGTAGCCAATCTTGCCAACTGTAGTGTAATCGCATCGCCTGGGGAAACGTTTTACGGTCGTCTGCCATGGTATACGTTTGAGCCATTTCCATGGCATTCATTGCCCACGAAGAGGTTTTATCCCGATCGCTCCGCTCCAGGTACGGCAAAATGCCATTAATATCATTCCGATTCCGCCGAGTTCTTCAGTATTGGGTTTTAGCTTTTTCAACGTTTTTTTCTTTATGCATCCTAGGGTGCAACTCTTCCCATAAAACCGAGGATACATACAAGGCTTATGTACAAGAAATATTAGGGGAATGCAGTTTATTGATTGTCAGGTATTCGGATAGTCACGGGGCGGTCCAATTAGCTGTGTTGGATGACAAATGTGTTCTAGATTCGATCTCGACCACCCTTACACTAGGTAGTGCGATACATGGACCTGAATTGTGGAAATCAGCGGACCAAGTGGTTCTTGATCTATGGGTGTTTAGCCACTCTCGTCCCCCTCAATCTCTCAGGGTTTCTGGTCCCTTTTTTTTGCTCCTGGGAGTGCAGGGGTATGAGTTGGGTTTTCAAATTACAAATCAATTGTTTTTTGATAGGCTAGTTGCGTGTTCTCGTGAAAAACACGTCTTTAATTCTATTCCCCTCCAGTCGACCACGGTTGATTCACAATGACAAAGGTAAAGGACACGAAGGAAAGAACTACGACAAAAGAGAAAATATAGGCATCGCCCTCTGGAGTCGAGTCTGCCAACCAAACATTTTCAAACAAATCAAGAAGTCAGGCATAGTATTCTTGAGTCAAGCTTTACCTGGGCCTAAACGTGAGTATCCCGAGGCGAACGTGAACCTGACCTACATCCAGCAATCTGGGCAAGCGAACACCCTGACCGACGGGGGCGATATTTACACCGGTCTCGACCGGTTCGGCCGGGTGATTGATCTGACATGGTGGCAATCACAGGCTTGATCCGTTGCCTGCGACTGATCCGCACGAAAGTATTCAGAGGGACTGGCTATGAAGATTCTTGTGATCTCGACCGCAGTTGCTCAACGGTTTCCGCAATAAACAGTGCGTCAGCAATTCCTGGCGCGGTTGTGGCCTCGCCCAGCACTTGCAACCGGAACTGATCGAGCAGGCGTTCGCCCACGCTGGGCTGAATGATCAGCCGTTCGTCATGGATGCCACCATTTTTATCGGTCCAGACAATCCGGTCGGGCATTTCCAGCCAGGCTGCTCCATGCTCTGCATATACTTGGTAACCAGGAATCGGCAAAAACTTCCGTGCCTCGCCCCAGTTGGCCTGGTGGTACCGGCTGATACAGAGCTGAGAGACTCCCCCTTGTGGGAACCGGAGCGCAAGCAGTTCGTAGTCTGGCCCCCAGGCCGATTCGATGCCAGGCAGAACGGTGGCCTCGGTGCGAGTGATCCGGGTGGGTTCGGCCTGGAAGATAAACCGGCACCAGTCCAGCAGGTTGCCACCCGGGTCAATCACGAGCGCGGTCTGTGCAAGCTGTGTGGCTGGTCCTGGCTCTCCATAGCGATCATAGCCGTTGAGGCGAGATTGCCCCATGATCAGCCTGGGTTGTCCCAGGTGCGTTTTCAAAAGCTCTTGCAAACGCAGGGTGGCCGGATACACACGCCTGGGCAATTCCGGGACAAACGCAACGCCGGTTCGCTGAACAACTTCGGCCGTCCGGCGCAGGTCGGTGGCGTGAGCGGCCGGATGAAGGGCGCAATAGACAGGCTTCCGGTGCTCCAGTGCCAGATCGACCGGATGCCAGCCGAACCACTGGGGGGTCAGAACGGCAACGGCGTCGACCTCTGGGCTGGAAATCATCTCGACCAGGCTTTCGCTGGTGCGACAGCCGATCTGGCGGGCCTCAAGGGCCGCGCGTCGAAAGACCTGGTCGTAAACGCAAACCACCTCAAACCGATCGCGAAGCTGGCTGAGGGCCGGTTTGTGTCGTGTTTCCCAGAGCCGACCGAGCCCGATAATGGCGAGCCGAATTCGTTTGGGCATCGAGCGGTTCCAGGGGCCGGATCCAAGCCATTTGTGGGTAGTATGATTTGCCGGTCAGAAGGATATCGTAACGGGCCGTCGGTTTGTCCTCCAGCCAGATTGCGAGAGTCCATTTCAGGGTGATCCATCCTCAACCAGGATCCGAAGTCTGTCATTTCCAGAATTCGTGATGCGCACCTCTTGCCAGGCTTCCGATCTTCTCACCCGGCCGGCGGCGTGCCATGATGGTGAATGGGCTCCGGGATCACGGGTGTCAGAGCTATTGGCCTTGTCGCGGGTTGTTTTTGGGTCGGAGTCGGTATGAAGCAGGTTCCTCTCGCGAATCCTGGTCCGTTTACAGCCCCTCATGGCACTGGAATTCCGTTCGTGTCGCCTGGTCGTGAACGTCAGATTCCCCTGCTCTCGTTTGACTTGCAACGATTTCTGCTGGCAAGCCCGGGCTTGGCTCCGGCTGACCGTGAGAACCTGTCCAGGTTTTGCGAGATCCTTCGAGAGATCCTGCATCGAGAATTTCTGAGCTGGATCGGGGCGTTGCTGGACCTTTACTCCCCGCTCGATCCAGACAGCGAGGTGGTCTCGATCCGGGATGCCTCTTTGCGTTCCGCAGATCATGCCGACGAGATGTTTCTGAAGGCCTTTGAGACGGTGATGATGCGGGCCAATTTCCGAGAACTTCAGGCCGCCGAGGTCATGGAGGCGGTGCGGGCTCCCAATGAGCGTGGCCTGAACTATGAGCCCAACTTTGAGCTTTTTGAGCACTTGCGAGTGTTTGCGCGGGGCCGGACCAAGGTCAAACGGAGCTTCAGGAATTTCAAGACCGGGTTTCGCCTGAAAACGGTTGAGTTGCACGCGTTCCGCCGACTGGTGGTGGCGGTAAAGTTCCGGCCGTCTCCCAAGCTAGACTCGATTGTTCGGGATGACGTGGTTTACGTTCGCTTGTTCAAAGACGTTCCGTTCGTCGATATGGAAATGCATTTGCCTGAACAAGGGACAAGAATCAGGATGCGGGTGATCGACAAGGCTCAGATTGCCAGCCCTCTGATTGTTGGGTTGCCAACCATTGCGTCTCAGTTGTTCACGGTCATTCCGTTTTCGCCCATTGCGATTGGGGGGTTGCTGTTTGCGCCTTTGTCGGCGGGTGTGAAGTCGTTTTTCGGGTTCCGCCAGGCCAAGGAGAAGCATCTGCACCGGATGATTCGCAGTCTTTATTATCTGACGCTGGCGAATAATGTGGGGGTGCTGCACTGGCTTGGCAACGCGGCCGAGGAAGAAGACTTCAAAGAGGTTTTGCTGGTTTACTGGTTCTTGAACCAGAATCGGGATGATCCCCAGAAGTGCAGTCTTGCGGCGATCGACCTGGAGATCGAGGCGTTTCTTCAGAACCTCACCAAGCTGCCGATCGACTTTGATGCCGAAGAAGCCCTGAGCAAGCTAGAGCGGCTGGGGTTGGCCCAGCGGTTGGCGGACGGCAGTTACTGTCCACTGACGGTGCCAGATGCGCTTCGGACACTGGATGAGCAGTGGGATGATTACTTCAATTACTCTGAACGCGCTCCGCAGGAACCAGAAACCGAAGACTCCTGAACCTGGGTGCGATGTTTTTGTTCAGGTATGGCTGAGGGTGGAATACCCTCGGGCGGGGTTCGCCGGGGTAGTTCAGGGCCTCGCCTTCTGTATATGATGATTATGTGACAAGCGAGGTTCCAACAGTCCTCGGTCCGCCCGCCCCCCTTGCCCTCCCCTGACGTCTGCTGAGTCTAGTGAAACATGGCGACCGTTCGACCACGTGCGTCGCAAGCGACCACTTTAGCAAAATCGACCGAACCTGCCGGGCGTGACCCTTGGTTCGTTCGTGCTGTGGATGAGGTTTTCAAGTTCCTGGCCTCACTTAGGCTAGCGGTCACGCTTATTGCCACGCTGGCCGCGGTTTTGGCTTACGCAACATTTTACGAATCATCCAACGGAACCCAGGCGGTTCAGGTTGATATTTACCAGAGCGCGTGCTTTGCGCTTCTGCTGGCCATGCTGGGCGTGAACATTCTGTGCGCTGCGCTGATCCGGTTCCCCTGGAAAAAGCGGCAGACCGGTTTTGTGGTCACCCACGCGGGGCTGATCACACTGCTCATTGGTGCGTTTCTGAGCATTCAACTGGTGGACGAAGGGCAAGTGGTTTTGCCTGAAGGTTCGTTCACGGAAGAGTATTACCGGACCGAGCGGCCCGTGCTCAGGGTAGAGCGGTTGGATCCGGCCTCGGGTCAGGCAGACTATCAGTCGATCATTGGCTTCCGTCCTGGTGCCCATGCCTGGGAGTCTGAAAAGCTGGCCCAGCTTTTTCGAACTCCGTCTTACGTCCGGTCCAAAACCATGGAGCGGGCCGGCTGGATTGCGATAGCCTTGGTGTTGCTTTTGACCGGTTTGTGGATTGCCGTCAAGCTTCGAGAGTGGGCGGCTCGTCCCTTGGGTGCGCTCGTGTTAACGGTGCTGCTGGGTGGCGGTCTTGCCACGGCGGCCAAGGCGTACTACCTGCCGGTGGGGCCGAAGGAAGAGTTGCTCAGCGAAGCTAAGTCTCCGTTCCGGCTGATGATGAAGGATTATTTGCCGAATTCCGCACCTCCGTCCGAGCGGCATGAGGCGGGTCCGAACGGCGTGCCCATGCTGAAGCTGGCAATTTTGGCTCAGGGGCCTAACCAGCCCGAGCCTATGGATGCGCTTAAGGGCAAAGGCTGGCTGGTGGCCGGCAAGCAGCTTGGCGCCGGGGTGATTGATCTTGGCCAGCTCAGCGTTCACTTTCAGGCCCTGAAGGGCCCCCGTAGTGCTGAGGTTCTGGATGACTTTCTGCATCTGCCGCCCGATCCCCTGCACCAGCGGTTGGCCCGGTTGCACTACACCGACCAGGCTGGTCAGCGCCGGGTGTATGACTGGATTCTGGAAGACTCGGAGGCTTCACTAGAGGGAGCCAGGCCGGTGCGCGACGGCAAAACGATCACGCTGCCGGAAAGTGATCTGGCCGTGACATTCATCGGCGTGATTCCATTCCCCACCAACCGCAAGGAATGGCCGGGCGACCTCAACCCTTCGTTCATCAGGTTGCTTGCGGAGATCAGCGAGGCGAGTGGTCAGTCAATTGTGCCAACCGCCGCGTTCAAGGTGACCAAGGCGGGTGGGCCGGGCGTGACCCATTTTGGATGGGCTGGGGTTCCGCTGGCTCCAGCGGTGGCTCCAATGGGCGCAGAGGATGAGAATCAGAGGGAACTGATCCAGATTTCGTTCTATGACCCGCCGCAGATCACAGGCGACGTTACCCGCATGGCCGAGCGGATGGGGCGAATTGACCTGCTGGCCAGTGAGGATAATCGCCTGTTTTATCGCTCATTTGGCCGCGAGAAGGTGCGAGGCCCGATGGCGATTGCCCTGGATGAGGTGGTTCAGATCACCGGCGGAGACCAGGGCCCAATGAAGCTCTCAATCCGGGCCGAAGAGTTTCTGGCCTCCGGTCGAACCCGGAAGGTGTGCGAAGCCTTACCCATTCCCAAAGATTCCATGCAGGCCACCCCGGCCGTTCAGCTTGAACTGACGGTGGGCGGCTCCAGCAAGCAGTTCTGGATTCAGCGCAACTCAGCAGAAACTCTTGAAACCCCTGAGGGGCCCTGGCGGGTGGAGTATGACTACGATCGTGGCAAGCTAGCGTTCCGCGTGGGTCTGATTGACTTTGACCCCACCAACGACCCTGGCTCCATTTCTCGCTCTGCCTACCGGAGCGACGTGATTGTTCGTGAGCTTGGCTCAACCCCGGAAAAACCGGTCACCTTCTCCGAACTCAAGGACGGGGGTTTCTTCACATTCCTGGACCGTCCGCGTGAATCGTTCAAGAAGGTCGGTTCCGATGGATACCAGCCGTTTGACGGAGGGGAACGCCTGACGGTTGAGAACGCCGCCGCTGAGGTTCAACCGATTCCGCCGCCCACCAAGATCACAATGAACAACCCGATGGTCCGCAATAGCTGGACCTTTTATCAGTCTCGGTTTGATACGGTCATGGACCAGCGTGGGCAACCGAGTGGTTCGTTCCGTTCCATCCTGGCCGTGCGTCATGATACGGCCTGGCCCGTAGTTTATGGTGGTTGCTTGCTGATTGTGCTTGGGATCTTCCTGCAATTTTACATGCGAGCAGGGGTATTCACGCACGCAGGCAAGAAGCCATCAGAGAAATCGGCTCAGTCCCTTGATGGCAGCCACACTCCCGAGGCCGTTGATGCCGACGACGAGATCTGAGCCTGTTCGGATTCGCAACCATTGATTTTGACAGCCGTGGGTCTGGGGCTCGTTCACACTCTTGTTCCCTAAGAGGATTCTCATGCAAACGGAAAACCTATCACGTTCCTGGCATTTTCGCCTTTGCGTGGCCGCGCTTTTGGGAGCCGTTGCCTACGTGGGTTGGAATGCTTCACGAACTGTGCGTGAGTCGCCTCGGCTTGAAGGGAACAGCCCAGCCTACAAGGCTATTGCCGAAATACCGGTGCAGCACAACGGCCGGGTCAAGCCCTTGGAAACCATGGCCCGCCTGGAATTGAAGGAAGTTTATGGTCGTGAGCAGGTCAAACTGCTGGCGGCTGATGGAAAGATCAAGGAGCGGTGGTCGGCCCTTGGTGCCTTTCAAGACTGGTCGGTTCGGCCCCAGTTCTGGGACGACCAGGAGATTCTGCTGATCGACATGTTTGATTACATGGGGTTCAAGCAGACCCTGCTCAACGAACCGATCAAAGATGCGCTTCGGGCGGCGGCCGGTCGAGAAGAGACCTCTGCCCCGGATCGCTCGCTGATTCAGGCTGCGATCGTGAAGGAGATTGTGGGTGAGAAGGACCTGAAGTCGCTTCTGGCCACGGTCAAGTTTTCGGAAAAAGACCGGACGGCCATTGATGGGTATTCGATCAAGCTGAGCGAGGGTCGGAAGTGGGTCTCACCGGCCGACCTCGAATCTGCACGGGTCATGGATGGGGAACGGTTGGTGGCGTTCCCGGATATGGTCAGGCGCTTGATGGAGCGCCGGGACATGGCATCCAAGAGTGAACAGGAAGTGACCTTGGACGACAAGGAGAAGAAGTATCTGGCTGTGGGCCAGAGGCTTTTGCTTTACCAGGGTTTCCGGGATGGTAATCCGTTCAAGGCTCGGAGCCTGGACATTCCGATTGTTCCACGCCCCTTCAATCAGGCATACCTGGATCACACGGCCAAGGTGATTGGAAATATGCTAGAGAAGGGTCGCGCGGATGATGAGATCTCGGACCTGGATCTGGACATGGGAGCTGCGCTGGGGTCTTACCTGCAAGATATCCAGTCGGTCTCTGGTTATGCCGAGGATCTTCGTTCTGGGAAGATCAAGCCGCCTGGCCAGGATGTTCAGTTTGACCGTGCGTTCACCAAGTGGTTACGCGAGCTATCGAGCTGGGTTCCGCTGCGGGTCTTGCTTTCCAGCAAGCCTGAAGAACTGGCTGGGGCCGGCTTTGACCAGGCTCAGGTTGAGTCGTTCCGGTCTGCCTTTGAGAAGTTCAAGGCCGCCGAGGGGGCTCAGCCAGGCCAGTCGGACTTGCAGGCGGCCTCCACCTTGGTGACGTCGCTTCGCGAAATTGGTCAGTCTAATAGCCCGACCAAGTATCCGACGGTAGCCGAGATGTCTCGGGAAACGCATTTCAACCGCTTCGCGCCGTTCAGCTTGGCCCCCTGGGCTTATGGCTTGGCGCTCGTTCTGCTGGTGATCAGCCTGGGTGTACAGGCCGCGCCTGGTTCGTGGGTCGATCGGCTGGGCCGGAACCTGTATCGGCTTGGGATGGGGCTCTTCATTCTGGGGCTTGCCCTGGAAGTCTACGGTTTCTACTTCCGGGTGCGGATCTCTGGCTGGGCGCCCGTTACCAACATGTACGAAACGGTGGTCTGGGTGGCGTTTGGCGCGGCCCTGATTGGCCTGGTGCTGGAACTGGTCTACCGACGCCGTTATGCTGCCACCGCCGCTGCGGGAACGGCCTTCCTGGCAACTCTGTTGGCTGCGAATGTACCGTTGCTGGACTCCAACATCAGCAGCCTGCAGCCTGTGCTTCGAGACAATTACTGGTTGACCGTGCATGTGCTGACCATTGTCTCCAGCTACGCCGCGTTTTCGCTGGCGATGGGGCTGGGTTTGCTGGGCCTGCATTACTACCTGGGTGCAACCTACCGGCATGATGCGCAGATTGGTCGGTTGCTGCTACCGTTTCCCATTGGTCTGGCTGTGGCAGCGCTGGGCGTTACCTGCTTACTTGCGGCCAGCATGTTTGGACCGTTTGCCGTGGTGGCTTACTGGGTGGGCGCTATCGCGGTGTTCCTGGGGGCGCTCGTTGGGATCGCGCCGTTGTTTGCGCTTCTGGGCGAGTTTGCGAACCGGAACTGGCGGCTGGCCTGCACCACAGGGCTAGACATGATGTCTCTGGGGGCCATTGGAACCGTGGCGGTTAGTGGCATGGTGCCGCCGACCTGGTGGCCTGAGGAACTACCGACCTATTTCCTTCCCGGCGCGTTTGGAATGCTGGGCATGAGTCTGGCGATGATGAGTTTGCTGGGTGGTCGGAGCCGCTCTTATCTGGTCGCCGAGGAGGCCGATCGGGGTCAGGTGATGGCGAAGTCTGGCCGCGAGGCGTTTGATCTTCCCGAAGAGAAGGCTGTCGCTGGTCGTGCGATGAGCGGCGCTGCTGGTGGGTCAAACGTGGCGACATTGGAACGACCCACGGTGGCCCAGATCCGATCTCGACTGGCCAGCGAGGATCGTCCGCCGATCGATGGCCGTGGTCGGGCCATTCAGTGGACAGTGTCTCAGGTGAAGCCGCTTTCGAACTTCCTGTATCGGGCGATGCAGGTGGGTGTGCTGCTGGTTGCGGCCGGCACCATTCTGGGCGGTGTTTGGGCCGACGTCTCCTGGGGCCGGTTCTGGGGCTGGGATGCCAAGGAAGTTTGGGCCTTGATTACCTTGCTTCTGTATCTGGTCCCGCTGCACGGCCGATTTGCGGGCTGGGTGAGCACGTTCGGGCTCGTGGCCGCCTCTGTGTTCTGCTACATGTCTGTGCTCATGGCCTGGTACGGCGTGAATTTTGTGCTGGGGGTCGGCCTGCACACGTACGGTTTCACCGAGGGGGGTGGCCAGTACCTGGTGTGCGGTGTTGCAACCATTGTCATGGCCGCGGTTGTGGGGGCAGGCCTGCGCCGCAGCGTGTGCAGTAAGCAGGTTTCAACCGTTGCCTGATGATTGAGTTTTCAGCGGGTTAGAATCGTCATGAAGAGCGGAATCCCTGGGTTCCGCTCTTTTATTTTCATCAATGGAGATCAGAACACGTGTCGGATTCGTGTCGTCCTTTGGTTCTGATCAATGCGGTTGGGATGACGCGTAAACTCCTGGAGTACGCACCAAAACTCTCTGCGCTCGCTGCGCAGGGGTGGGTTCGCTCGCTCTCGGAAGTGGTCCCCGCGGTCACCTGCACCGCACAGGCCACCCTACTCACCGGTGCGTTGCCGAGTTCGCACGGAATTGTGGGGAATGGCTGGCTGTTTCGAGACACCCAGGAGGTTCGGTTCTGGCAGCAGGCGAATTCGTTGCTGGAAGCAGAGCCCCTCTATAAAACGGCCAGACGAAGGGCGAGTGAGCGCGGTCGATCGTTCCGGTCGGCCAAGCTGTTCTGGTGGTTCAACCAGGGGGCGGCCGTTGATCTGAGCGTGACTCCCAAGCCGTATTACGGGGCCGATGGCAACAAGGCCTTTGGTATTGCCGGCAGTCCCGACGGGCTTTGCGATCGCCTGGAAAAGAACCTGGGCCGCTTTCCGTTCCCAACATTCTGGGGGCCGATGGCCGGCCTACGCTGCACGCAGTGGATTGCCCGGTGCGCGGCTCAGATTCAGCAAGAGGGGCCGCCTCCAGACCTGAGCCTGGTTTATTTGCCGCACCTGGATTATGACCCGCAGCGGTTTGGTCCGTCTGGGTGCGATATGCCACGCTTGGTGCGTGAACTGGATGACGCTTGCGAACCCCTACTGGAGGCTTGCCGAGCCACGGGAGTGCGGGTGTGGGTTGTGAGTGAGTACGGGCACTGCGATGTCACACGCCCGGTGGCGTTGAACCGGTTGCTGCGGAAGGCAGGTTTACTCACGGTGCGGTTGGGTCCCTTCGGCGAGATTCTGGACCTGTTTGCAAGCCGGGCATTTGCCGTGGTGGATCATCAACTGGCGCATGTTTATGTTCGTGAGCCAGAAGATGTAGCACTCGTGCGGGAAGCCTTGCTTGCCGAGCCTGGTGTTGCGCGTGTTCTGGCGGGTGAAGAGCGAGCCGAGGTGGGGCTAGATCATCCCCGCAGTGGAGAACTGGTGGTTCTTTCAAAGCCTGACGCATGGTTTGCGTATCCGTACTGGCTTGATGATTCGGTGGCCCCAGATTTTGCCCGCACGGTGGATATTCATCGCAAGCCGGGTTATGACCCCTGCGAGCTTTTCTTTGATCCCCGGTTGCGTGCGCCCAAGCTGAGTGCCGCCCTGAGGCTGGCCCGGAAGAAACTCGGATTCCGGACGCTCTTTGATCTGATTCCCCTGGATGCGGACCTGGTACGGGGCAGCCACGGGCTTGCCTCCGCCCAGGAAGAAGATCGGCCAATCCTGATCGGAGATGGGCCTGCGCCGGCAACAGCAGGCACGATCACGATGACCAGGGTTGCTCCCTTGGTGCTGGAGGCGCTGGATCTGGCTGATTGACCTCCAGGAACTCACCATTGGGTTGCACACGTGGAACTGCCGCCCTCGGCTGCTTCGGTTTTTGTTCGTGCCACCCAATCGGAGACCACTAGAAATCACGGTCTGAATCTTCAGGAATTCTAATCCGCTGTATCGTTGACCGAACTCGGGTGCCCCGCGTAGGGTTCCAGGCAGTTCAGGAACACCCCTGCCTCGCGCACGATGGTGGCTCGGTCGTCGGCATTGATGTGGCGAAGTCCCAGCACATTGGGGCCCAGCCTGGGGTTGGATCTCAGTTCAGCCTCGTTTTCAATGAGGAAGTTCCAGTAAAGCGTGTTGAATGGGCAGGCGTCGGGCCCAGTTCTCTGGTCGGGGCGATACCGGCATCCCTCGCAGTAATCGCTCATCTTGCGAATGTAGGCGGCTGAAGCTATGTACGGTTTGGTGGCGGTCACACCTCCGTCTGCGTTCAGCCCCATACCTATCACGTTCGGCAGTACCACCCAATCGTGAGAATCAACGTAGAACGCCAGAAACCAGTCGGCCACGGCGGCGGGGTCTACTCCCGCCAGCAGGCAGAAATTGCAGACCAGCATCAGTCGTTCAATGTGGTGGCTAAACCCGGTGCGGAGCAGTTTCTGGACGACGGTACTCAGGCATTGCATCTGGGTGTTACCATCCCAGAAGAACGCCGGCATGGGCCGGTCCGCTTCCCACGCATTGGCAGAGCGCAGCCCGGGCATTTGCCGGTGGTATTGCCAGTAAATGAATTCACGCCAGCCGATGATCTGCCGGACGAATCCCTCAACCGAGTTGATTGGGGCCCGGTTGGCCCGGTACTCCGCTTCGGCGGCGCGGCACATGGCCAGGGGGTCGAGCAGTCCCAGGTTCATTTGCGGCGAAAGAACCGAGTGAAAGAGTACGTCCGAGCGGCGGCTCATGGCGTCTTCGTAGGGGCCAAAATCCGCGAGCCGGTTCTTGAGAAAGTCTGTGAGTGCAGCCTCTGCCTGTTCTCGGTTAACGGCCAGCGCAAAGCCATCGAGCGAGCCCACCCCATGTCCCGAGGCTTCCACTTCTTTCAAAACTTCGCGTGTGAGCGCATCGGGTTCGAAGGCGATGGGAGTGGGCGGGTTGATCTTCTTGGGGAGAGGCTTGCGGTTCTCGGCATCGAAGTTCCACTCGCCACCTGAAGGGGTTCCGTCGGGCTCCATCAAGAGGGCAAAATGCTTTCGCATCGAGCGATAGAAGTTCTCCATGATGACCCGTTTGCCGGGCTTGGCATCGGGCGCTGGGTCATGTTCAGCGATCAGGAACATGGAGTTTGGAAGCAGATCCACGGGTGTTTTGAGTTCGGCCATGGCCTTTGAAACTTGCCAATGCCTGATCCCATGCTCGGCCGCCGTCATAGTGATGAACCGGCTGATCTTGTGCCGGTCTATCGCCGTGCTCAGGCCATCCCTGGTTGTGGGCGCTTTCACCACGTCAACCGTATAGCCCTGCTCGGTGAGTTCCTGAGCATAGTGGCGGCCTGCGCTCAGGTAGAGTGCCGTGCGCTTCTTGTGGTAAGGAAGCCGGTTGAGCCAGGCCTGGCTTTCAATCAGCACCACGCGCAGCCGATCTCGACCGACCTCGTTCTCTCCAGCCACGATTGCCGGATGGTGGGGAACAAGCTGGTCTGGCAGTACCCAGGCACAGATCCGTGATTTTGGCATGATGGAAAATGAGCCGTGCTTTAAAGAGTGTGGCCAGTCAATTGAGCGTGCACTCATTACAACGATTCTGGCTTGGACGGACCATGGATTTTCCTAACCAGTCCGCCCAATTTCGAAGCATAGAGACCCGACGGCTTTCGTCCTGTAAGAACGGTTCTGTCTGCTCGGAGACCAAGAAATCCTGTTCAAATTGCGCGGCGCATCGAGCTATGAACCGCGTTCACTAAAGCCAATCCTTTCAGGAGCAAGAGCTCGACTCGCCCAGCCGAGCGAGTTCGTCAGAATCCCCCTCCAGGGCAAGAGGGATAGGGTGCACCCAACCTGGCCCTTGGGGCTAGTCTGTTGGAACTGGGCCTTCGCCCGGAAAACTGCCATAGCCCGATTGGTCACAGAATTCCGCTGAGGCTTAAGAATTTCAAGGGAGATCGACCTGAACAGAGGTAGGCAACGCATGAGCGTAGGTCATGTCTCCTTCCTCAGGAGCAGGCGGACAGTTCCCGCCTGGGATTCATTTCTACGAGCGGATTATTGTGAATACACAACAATCCCTTGAGAAAACTATTGCGTATACGTAACAATCTGTATAAATTGGCAACATGATTCACAATCGGATTGCACTCTACAGAACAGAAAAGGGCATGAGTCGCCGGGAGTTGGCGGAGCGGGTGGACGTTAATCCGCAAACCATTGGTTTCCTGGAGCGTGGCACGTACAGCCCTAGCGTAGAGTTGGCCCTCAAATTTGCGAGGGAGTTTGGCGTAAAAGTGGAAGCACTCTTTTCCCTTGATCCGTTTCCTCCGCTGGCCGATGAGCTTGGTACGCGGACGGACCCTTCAGAAGGAGACCTTCGATGAGTTTGAATCAGTCAGTCTCTGGTGATGGTGTAAGGCGTAGGTCTTACATCCTGTTGCGGCCTGGGGCGGCAAAGGTGCTCTCTGTCGTTGCGCTGGGGTGCTTGCATCTTTGGCTGGTCTTGAGCTTTGTCCTGTCCAAAGAGTTTTCCTGGGGGAACTTGATCGCCTCTTGCGTCTCGCTTGTTGGGATGTTGGCGGCTGTGATCATGTTTCTTTGTACATACAGCTACGTTGCAAACGCTCCTGACCGGTGGATTGACGAACGTGAGCTGACTCAGCGAAATGCTGCCTATTTCCGTGCACTTCAATACGTGATTGTCATGATTCTCTTCGGGTTATTATCGCTTCAGGTCGCCTCTCGCGTTTTGAGTCATCCATTCACTTCTGAAGACTTTACAACCTATCTCACCGTTCTGTTCTTCAGTTCGCTCATCATGCCGGCTTGTATTCTGGCATGGCGTGATCAGCCGGTTCTTGACTGAGTATGCGTTCCTGGGTGCTCACCTTTGAAAACGGCCAAGGAATTCAGGTTCGCCCAAATTCCGCATGTCAAACGGCTGCTTCAGGCTGTAATTCTTTTGTCGGTTCAGAACATCCAGAGACAGCCGAGGGCGGCTGTTCGCCCTTTGTTTCCTGACTGTAAACCGCTGGAATTCACAGATTCCATGAAAAAACCACACGCTTTCGAGTGTGGTCTTTTTCAATGATTGAGAGTTGTGGGTGCAGCCAGGTCTGACGGAAAGGCCTCAGGCCGGTGCCAAAACCTGATCCATCCGGCGGACCACATCTTTCCACTCATCCACGGTGCTGCCGTCCACTTCGGCAGTGATCCAGCCGTTGTAGCCTACGTCGATGAGAGCCTGGCGAACACTCTTCCAGTCAATTTCGCCCCCTTCGCCAAGCGGGTAGCTGAATCGCTTGCTCTTGGCATATTCCTTGATGTGAATCTTGGCAATCCGTTTCCCGAGGTCGTGAATCCATTCCTGGGGATAGCCGTACTCGACCACGTTGCCAACGTCAAAGTACGCCTTCACGAACGGGCTCTGGAACTCATCAATGTAGCGGGAAAACTCAGGGGCGGTCAGCAGGAACTTGTTCCAGACTTCTTCGATGGCCAGCGTAATGCCGTGCTTCTCAGCGTCGGGAATCAGCGACTTGATCGCGTTTTGGGATCGCTCGTAGACCTGACGATGAGAGACTTCGGGGGTCACGATTCCGGGGACGATCAGAACCGTGGTGCCGCCATATTTTTTCACATCCACAATTTCCTGGCGAATGGCGGCCAGCCCTTCCTCAACCACCTTGGGATCTGGGTGAGAGAGCGGCTTGCCCCAGTGAACGCCGCCGGAAACCCCGTGGATAACCAGTCCGGTGGTATCACGGGCTTTGAGCACCTCGTCCATGTCGAGCTTGTTGGGGCTGATCAGTTCAACGCCATCAAAGCCGGCTTCCTTGAGTTTCTGGAACGTGGGCAGAATTGGCCCTTCGGTTTGCCCCAGCATGAAGGCCTTGCGCCAGGCAGGGGCTTTCTCGGCGGCCAAGCCGGTGGCACGTACAAGGCTGAGACCGGCCAGTGAGCCAGTCGTCGATTTGAGGAAATCTCTTCGATCGATCATCGGTTTCACGTGCTCCCGGGAAAGACTGGTAACTGGCGTAAGGTGAATTTGAGCGAAGTCTGATCAGTCCTGAACGTTGGCTAAGCGTTCATCAAGCAGGTCACCAACCAGGCTGGGGTCGGCTTTGCCTCCGGTGGCCTTCATCACCTGCCCGCGAAGGAATCCCTTCACGGCGTCTGGCTTCTTCTTGCCCCCCTTCAGGTCTTCCATCGCCTTGGGGTTGGCTGCGATCATCTCTTCGATCACTTTGCTGAGGGCGTTTCGATCGCTGATCACTCCGTAGCCGCCAGCTTCGATGATTTGTTCCAGGCTCTCATCAGATTCCAGCAGTTTGGCCAGCACTTCACGTCCCTGGTGGGTGCTAAGTGCCTTGATGTGCACGCGACGCAGGAGATCGCCCAGGACCTCGATCTTGATCGGAAACTCCGCGAGCTTGAGCTTGCGCTCGCTCAGGATGCGCATCACATCTTGCTGGATCCAGTTGCTGGCCAGCTTGGCGTCGCCGGCCGTTTTGGCCAGAGTTTCGAAGTAATCGGCCACATCTTGCCCCTGCTCAACCAGAACATTGGCATCGTACGGGGTCAGGCCGAACTCGGTTTCAAATCGCTTGCGACGTGGGCCAGGAAGTTCGCCAATGGTGGCGCGGACCCGATCCAGCCAGGCGTCATCCACGACCACGGGAACCAGGTCGGGTTCTGGGAAATAGCGGTAGTCGGCAGCGGTCTCTTTTTGCCGCTGGGGTTTGGTGATCCCTTCCGGATCACTCCAGCCACGTGTTTCCTTGAAGGCGTCCTTGATCGTCAGGCCGTCCTTCTGCCACTTGGCGTACTGGCGCTCGGCCTCGTACTCCAGGGCTCGCTCAACGGATCGGAAACTGTTCAGGTTCTTGATCTCGACAATCGGTGTGGCAATCGTCTTGCCGTCCTTCTGAATGTGCAGGTTCACGTTGGCGTCACAGCGGAGCGAGCCTTCCTGCATTTCACAGTCGGAAACACCCAGGTAGATCAGGGTGAGCCTCAGTTCTTCCAGGCAGGCCCGCGCATCGGCGGCATTGCGAATGTCGGGTTCGCTCACAATTTCCAGCAGCGGGATGCCGGCCCGGTTCAGGTCGACTTCGGACCAGCCGCCCACACCGTGGGTCAACTTGCCCGTGTCTTCCTCCAGGTGAACGCGAGTGAGCCGGCACTGGCCGCCTCCCGACCCTTCTTTCTGGGCAGGAATGTCCAGGCTACCACCCAGGCTGAACGGAAGATCATACTGGCTGATCTGATAGTTCTTGGGCAAGTCTGGGTAGTAGTAGTTCTTTCGATCCCACTTGGTGAACCGAGAGATTGTGGCTCCAAGCGCCATCGCGGTTTTCAGCGCAAGGTCAAACGCCTTGCGATTCATGACCGGCAGGGTGCCTGGTAATCCCAGAGAGACAGGATCGGTCTGGGTATTCGGGGGCAGCCCGAATGCGGTCCCGGAAGCCGAAAACATCTTGCTCTCGGTCTGGAGCTGTACGTGGATCTCAAGCCCGATAATGATCGTGTAATCCATGATGGACCCGCCGAGTTCAACTACGAATAACCGTATGGAGTAAGGGAGAAAACGAGCGGCTCTCCCGAGGATCGCATTCTCTTGATGTTTTTGGTGAATCGTTCAGCCGACCGAAAGAGCCAGGGCGCTTCCGATCGGCCGACAGGTCAGGGGCTGCCCTGATCCTGGTCAGGCAAGGCTTGGTCGCCGCGTGTGCCAGTCTGTCTGGCGTTCGAACACGCGTGCCGTGCGTAAAAGGTTTTCCTCGGCAAAGGCGGGAGCCATCAACTGAAGTCCGATTGGCAGACCAGATTTGGTCAGACCGCAAGGAATGCTGAGTCCCGGAATTCCTGCGAGGTTGGTTGTAATGGTGTAGATGTCAGAGAGGTACATGGCCAGCGGGTCTGCGGCTTTCTCGCCGAGCTTGAACGCCGCGGTGGGGGTGGTTGGACCGATCAGCACATCGACATCCGCAAACGCGGCATCGAAGTCGTTACGAATCAGGCGTCTGACCTTGAGCGCCTGGTTGTAATACTGGTCGGCGTAACCGGCGGAAAGGGCGAACGTTCCGAGCATGATCCGGCGTTTGACCTCTGCGCCAAAGCCTTCGGCCCGGCTGGCCATCATCATGCGGATGAGTGGTGGAATTTCGGCTTCTTCAGGCGTGCGGGGAGACCAGTCGGCCGCTCGGTGCCCGAAAATCGTGCCGTCGTAGCGGGCCAGGTTGCTAGAGCACTCAGCCGGTGCCACGATGTAATAGGCGGCTGTTCCATATTTGGAATGTGGCAGCGAGACATCTTTGACGGTTGCGCCCGCACCCACGTATAAGCGCACAGCCTCACGCACGGCGGCTTCAATTTCGGGATCGAGCCCTTCACTAAAAAACTCACGAACCAGACCAATTCGCAAGCGTTCGGGCGGCTTTTCCAGGGTCGCCAGATAGTCTGGGACCGGCGAGTCGACGCTGGTGGCGTCGTGCGGGTCATGTCCAGAGATCACCTGGAGCAAAAGCGAGGTGTCTGCAAGGTCATGGGCAAACGGGCCGATCTGGTCAAGTGAGCTTGCGAATGCAATCAGGCCGTAGCGACTGACGCGTCCGTAAGTCGGCTTGAGACCAACAATTCCGCACAGTGCGGCCGGCTGACGGATAGAACCGCCGGTGTCTGAGCCGATCGACAGGGGTGCAAAGTCGGCGGCCACGGAAGCAGCCGAGCCGCCCGAGGAGCCGCCTGGAATTCGTTCCAGATCCCACGGGTTGCATGTTGCGCCATAGGCGCTATTTTCGGTGGACGAACCCATGGCGAATTCGTCCATGTTCGTCTTGCCGATGAAGACGGCGTCGGCCTCTCTTAGCTTGCGGATGACCGTGGCTTCGTAGGGGGGGCGGAAATTCTGGAGCATCCGGCTGCCGCAGGTTGTGGGCAAGCCGGGGGTGCAGAGATTGTCTTTCAGGGCAATGGGCACGCCGGCCAGTGGGCCCAGGTGTTCACCGTTGCGCCGCTTTTGGTCGATGCTTCGGGCCACGGTGAGGGCGGATTCGGGATCAAACAGCAGAAATGACTTCACCGAACGATCGAGCCGGTCGATGCGATCGATGTAGGCACGTGTCACTTCCTCCGCGGAAAGGTGTCCCGCGGACATCTGGTTGATCAGTTCGACGGCGGACATTCGGGTCGGTTCGATCATGGTGATTCGTGCGGTCTAGAGGCCGTGGCCCTGTGATCCAAGGGCCCAGCAAGGAGATGAACGCGAATAAATAAGTCAGCAAGTCAGAAAGCAGGGGTCAGTCCAGGACCACGGGAACCAGAAAGCTTTCCTGATTTCGTTTAGGTGCGTTGCTGAGCGCGGCTTCTCGGGTGAGTGAGGGAACGGCCCGATCTTCCCGGAATACGTTGTGGATTTCGACGCCGTGGGCCAGTGGCTCGATATCGGCGGTGTCCGGTTCTTGTAACTGGGCCACAAAGTCCATGATCGAGTTGAGCTGACCTGTGAATGTGTCGAGTTCGTGAGGCTCGAGTTGGAGGCGTGCCAGGAAGGCAACCTTGGTGACATCATCTCGAGTGAGCGACATGCCGGTTTCTCTCTGAGCGAGCGATTTGCGCTAAATGATGAAATAGTCTGACAGATCGCCCAGAAGCGTTCAAGGTTTGCAGCCCGGCTTTGACCGCTGAAGATCCTGATGGGTATCATGTGACACCTGGATTCATGGCCCATTTGGTTATCCGGACAGGCCCGCCTGTTTTTCTTTCCTAGACTCGAATTCCCTGGCCCTGGCGTAGCCACAAGGCATGCCGCGGTGGGATTGTTCGCAAATAGACTCAAGGGTACGACGCATGAAGGGTCCGGTCGCAATCATCTTGGCCGCTGGTCATGGAAAACGGATGAAGTCGGACCTTGCCAAGGTTTTGCATCAGGTTTGCGGCCGCCCGATGATCCGATACGTCGTGGATGCGGCCCGCGCGGCCGGTGCCCAGAGCATCATCGTGGTTGTGGGATATGCCAGTGACCAGGTGCGAGCCGCCCTGGCCGACGAGCCCGACGTTGTTTTTGCCGAACAGACCCGGCAACTTGGCACCGGTGATGCCGTCAGGGCCTGTCGGCCCCTGCTGGAAGGATACAGCGGGCCGGTCCTGGTTCTGGTGGGCGATGAGCCCTTGATCCGTCCAGAGCCGCTGGCCAGCCTGCTGACCAAGCACAAAGAGAAAGAGCACGCGTGCCTGCTGGGAACGTCGATTGTTTCCGATCCCACCGGTTTTGGTCGGATTCTGCGTGATTCCACCGGCCGGTTCCTGAGGATTGTCGAGCAGCGTGATTGCAGCCCCGAAGAGGCCGCGATCCGGGAAGTGAACCCCAGTTGTTACGTTTTTGAGCTGCCGGGCCTCTGGGATGCGCTCGACCGACTCGATACCGGCAATGCGCAAGGGGAGTACTACCTGACCGACGCCCCCCAGCTCCTCCAGTCGATGGGCCGGCGAGTGGTGGCCCTGCCGGTTCTTGAGCCCGACGATATTCTGGGCGTGAACTCCCGTGTGCAACTGGCCGAGGCTAACGCCATCATGCAGCGCAGGATTCAGGAATACTGGATGATGGAGGGGGTCACCATCGTCGACCCCAGAAATACCTACATCGACGGCCGGGTCGATATCGGGCGAGATACGATCATCCTGCCCTACACGGTGATCAGCGGCACGGTGACCATTGGTAAGCATTGCCGCGTTGGTCCGTTCTCGCATTTGCGAGATGGCAGCGTGCTGGCCGATGGCGTTGAGGTGGGCGCCTTTGTTGAGGTCAACCGCACGCATCTGGAAAAAGGAGCCTGCGCAAGGCACCTGGCTTACCTGGGAGATGCCCACATTGGGGCCAAGGCGAACATCGGCGCGGGTGCAATTACGGCCAACTTTGACGGTCGGGTGAAGTCTTCCACTGTCATTGGTGCAGGTGCCATGATCGGCTCGGGTGCCATCTTGATCGCCCCGGTCGAAATCGGGGCCAATGGGTATGTGGGAGCCGGCGCTGTTGTCACCAGGCATCATGACGTGGAGCCGGGTGCAACCGTGGTCGGAGTGCCAGCTCGCCCCCTGTCACGCTCCGGCGACGGCAAACACCAGCCATCCTGAGCAGGATCGGCATCAGTCTCAAAGCGAGGCAGGCTCCGTCTTAGCCTGGAGCCTGTCTCGGTTTTTAAAGCCGATTATTCACACGTAGATCCAGTTTCCGCTCCACAAAACGTACGCGCCCAGCACTGCATTGGCTGTCATGTGACTGATCCAGCAAGTGGACAGCTTTCCGGTGTAAGCCAGCAGGCCGGCCCAGGCCAAGCCCGTCAGCACGGCCGGCAGCCATTCAGGATGGGCCAGCGCGAACATGGCCGACGTAATTCCGGCCGCAAGCAGGGTCACCTTCCCGACCGGCACTTTTTCGAACTCGGAATCAATAATCCAGCGCATCAGGAACGACCGCCAGAACAGTTCCTCCATCAAGGGCACCACCAGCACCAGCCCAAACGCCCTGAAGAGCAGGTAAGCAAGCCGAACCCCCGGGTTCGTAATGGTCCCCGGATCAAGCGAGGTGCGTTTGCCCAGAAAGCTGGGGTGCCAGTAGTAGGGGTCCAAACCGACCCACGCCACAATCACCAGCACGCCTACCAAGATGCTGAGCGCTATCTGGGGCCAGGTTGGCCAAGGACGCAGATCGACCCAGGTCTCACGACAGAGCCAGGCAACCAGGGCAACGACAGAGATTGCTGCCATGTAAAAAATGGCCTGACGCGTGGGCTGACCTTCGGTTGCAAATTGGTCCTGAAGTGAAAAGACCAGCGAGAAAGCTGCCATGGGTGCCACGTAAAGCAACCAAGCGGGCCAGGACTTCGTGGGTGAAGAGGCGGTCATAGAAGAATAGCCAGTTCGGTTGGACCGTAGGTGGAGAGCGTTGCGCAAATCCGGTTCAATCCGAAACTCTGGCACATTTTCAAGGCTCGTCAAATTCATCGATCGAGCGAGTGGTGCCAGAACGCCCCGGCCGGGAACGTGGTGCCGATTTTTCCGGTGCTTCTTGCGCCCGCAAGACCTGGGGAATCAACTCATCAATGGCCACGTCCCATTGCATATTGCCAATGGCCACCCTGGCAGACTGCTTGCGGGCGTCAATCTTCACGATCCGGCCCGGCCGATCGTAGCCAAATCTGGGCACCACCACCCTGTCACCGGGCTGGAGCCGGGCGCGGGCCTCGGTTACCCGCGTATCTTGCTCGGCCTGGGTCTGGAGATCTGCGACCCGCTGCGCCAGGGCTTCCCGCATGCGCTCGGCTTCGGCTTGAGCCTCAAGAGCCGCCGAACGGGCTTCCTCGGCTTCCGTCTTCAGCCGGCTGATCACTTCCCACTCTGCCACATTATCGCCCTGAGTTTGCTCCAGGTACTGGCCCGCTCGGTCAATCAGGTGGTCGGCAAGTCCAAGCCGCCTGGCAATCTGCAGGGCGTTCGAGCGTCCAGTATCGCCAATCCGGATCTTGTAGAGCGGGCGGAGCGTTTCGATATCAAATTCCACGGCCGCATTCTCGGCCCTCGGATTGGAAAACGCGTAGGTTTTGAGATCGCCTAGGTGGGTGGTCACCAGCGCCCGGCAGCCAATGGAGTCAATCTCGTCCAGAATCGAGCGGCCGAGCGCGGCCCCTTCCACCGGATCGGTGCCGGCCCCAATCTCGTCTAGCAGGACCAGCGAACGATGGGTTGCCGTTTTCAGAATCGCCGAGATTCGGCGGATGTGGGACGAAAATGTTGAAAGGGATTGCTGCAGGCTTTGCTCGTCGCCGATATCGGCCAGCACATTATCCAGGTAGGCCAGTTGCGATCCCGCTTGGGCCGTGATGTGCAGGCCAGACTGAGCCATGAGGGCCAGCAAACCTACCGTTTTGAGGGCCACGGTCTTACCGCCGGTGTTCGGTCCGGTAATGACCAGGATTGGTGCGGTCAGGCCGAGGTGAATATCAATTGGCACAAGTTTTCGAGGCGGACCGATGGGAGCGGGTGGCGGTGATTCGTCGGAGTCTTGGTCACTGGTTGGTGCGGGCGGTTTGGGCTTGGCTTCTTCGCGGATAATGTGTTCGAGCAGCGGATGGCGGGCTGAGCGTAAGACGATGCGGCCTTCGTCGTTGAAATCTGGGGCCGACATCCGGAAATCGTGGCTGAACCGACCGCGCGCGTGGATGAGGTCGAGTTGTCCGAGCGTTTCGAGCGAGATCAGCAAGTCGTCTGCAATTTGGCCCACCTGGGCGCTGAGCCAGCGCAGAATTCGCTTGATCTCTTTTTGCTCTTTGGCCCGGAGGTAGGAGAGTTGGGCCGATTGATCGGCGATGGCGAGTGGTTCGATGTAAACTGTTTCGTTGCTGGCACTGGTGCGATGAACGGCCCCCTGAAGTTCGCCCCGGTGATCTCTGGCGATTGGGAGTACGTAATGGTGCCCGACCATGGTGAAATTGGGGTACCGCAAGATGCGCTTGAGTTCGGGGGAGCGGAGCATGCTCTTGAGCATCTCCTGGATGCGGTGATCGGCCTGGGCCATCTCACGGCGGATTGCGGAGAGGCGGCGACTGGCCGTATCAAGAACCACGCCTCGCGAGTCCAGGCAGACTTCAATCGAACTGGCAACCGCCACGAATTCGAATACGGTCAGCTTTAAAGCGCCGAGCCTTGGGAACTGGCTTCCAATTCGTTCCAGCCAGCCTCTGAGGTTACCCACGGCCCGGAGCACATCAACGGTTTCGGCCAGTTCGTCGGCCGTCAGGGTGGCCCCGACCTTGGCCCGCCGTACGGCGTCACGGATATCTTTCAGGCCGCCAAACGGAGGCGTGAGCGCCGCGTTGATGGCCTCGGTCATCTCTGTGGTCAGGGATTGTTGCTCAGAAATCCAAGCGGGGTCGCGACTTGGGGTCATGGCAAGCGCGGCTCGCTTACCCAGCGAGCAGGCCGCATAGCCTGCCACGAGCGTGCAGACACGATCGAATTCGAGCAACTCCAGCGTATGCGTATCCATGGTCACCGGTCACTCGTTCGCGCGGTCGATGGCGTTGCCCTACACTTGTCTGTTGGGAAAGACAGCAAGAGCGATCCCCAGGTTCACTCCAGGGATTGTCGCATGAAGCGGGCACTTTCGACCAGCAGACCGGAGGGTCGTTTTTAAACGGCCAGGGTCGTATTCCAAGCCTGATCGGTTCGACCGCCAGAGACGGATTACTGTGGGGTGACTGGTCCGTCCACGGCAAGCTCTGTCAGTGGAGCGGTAGGCTGTGAAACTGCCTTGGCGCTCACCTTTTCGATAATTGGATCGTTCGTTCTTGTGCCCACCCGCTCGGCAATCAGGTTTTTCCAGCCGGCGCTGTCGGGTCCCATGTCTTTATTGGTCAACTTCTGCAAGGCGATATAAGAAGTCAACCGTACGGCGGGGTCTGGGTTTTCCATGCCGTCGGCCAGGGTTTCCAGAACTCGCGCTTCGGCCGTACGCATGCTGCCCAGCCCCTCGATCGCGGCAATTCGGCAGTCGCTATCGGTGTCGGCGGCCATGACCCGAGCCAGAACCGGAACGTCTTCGGGGTCGCCAATCTTTCCAAGGGCACGGCAAGCGGCGGCTCTGATGATCGGATGCTCATCGTCGCACGCCTTCAAGAGTGCGCCTCGCCCCTCTGGATTCTGGAGTTCGCCCAAGGTTCGACAGATCACAGCGCGGGTGATGACAGGCTCTTTGCGTTCCTCAAGCCGGATCGAAAGCAGCGAGATCGCCTCGGCCTTCTGGAGATCATTATCATAGCAGCGAGGATCCGCCAGCCGAGCGTAGGCCAGGTGTCGTGTATTGGGGTCTTGGTCTTGCGTGGCGTGCCGCATGAAACTGGTTGCGGTGGTGCCAAGAAACTGGGAACAGCCGCCCAGTCCTGATACCAGGGGGACTGCCAGTACGGCCCATGCGAAACGTCTAGTTATCCATCGTCTGACGATCGGCATGAACACCAACGCCGGCAACTGCGGCGTCCCTCCTTGGAGGCAAGTCGTCTGGTGCCATGGTACAGGCACACGGATCCGCTTGCGCAAGCGGGCGAAAGGTAGCACGGTCTGGCCGGATGGCCAAGGCCAAACTTTGTGCAGACCGCAGCTCTGGCCGGTCTCGTCTGGTCTTTCGCAATTTCCAGGAATGGCCGCATGGTAGCCCGGGCGGTCGTCCGTTTGTATCCTCAATACGTGTTCAACGGAATTTGCAGCCGGTCTTGGAGGCAATTTCAAAACCTGGGACAGGCACCTCGCGGACTCGGAGGCAGTCCCGGTTTTGAAACGTCTTCTTAAATACTACACTGGTGAGATAAGAATCATGGTTCCCAGCGTTCATCGCCGTGACTTTTTCAAGAACGGTCTCGCCGGTCTGAGTGCAAGCGTGTTGCTTGGAGCTGCGCCAATGCAGCCGCCAGGCGACCGGCGTCCGGTGGTGATCTCCAGCGCCAACGGTCTTCGAACGGTTGAAAAGGCCATGGAACTGATCAAGGCCGGGGCGGACCCGCTTGACGCGGCCATTGCGGGCGTGGCTATCGTTGAAGAAGACCCGACCGACCACACTGTGGGCCTGGGCGGGATTCCGAACGAAGAAGGGATCGTAGAACTTGATGCCGCGGTGATGCACGGTCCCAGCCATGGCGGCGGCGCAGTGGCGTCAATCCGCAACATCCTGCATCCGGCCGCCGTCGCTCGGCTGGTGATGAAGCGCACGGACCACTGCCTGCTGGTGGGGGATGGTGCCTATCGCTTCGCCAAGATGCATGGCTTTCCAGACACCGAACTTCTGACCGATGTTGCCCGGAAGATCTGGCTGTACTGGAAAGAGACCAACAGCAAGCTCGATGACCGGATTCCTCCGCCGCCAGAGGAACTGGACCCCGAGGTTCGTAAGTTCTTCGGCGAGAGTTACGTGCGGGAGCATGGCACTATCCATTGCTCGGCCTTGGATACTCATGGCAACCTGGGCTGCACCACCACCACCTCTGGGCTCTATTACAAGATGCCCGGTCGGGTGGGTGACTCTCCCATTCTGGGTGCGGGGCTCTGGCTGGATAATGAACTCGGTTCGGCCGGTTCCACCGGTCGGGGCGAAGCCAACCTGCTCAATCTTTCCAGCCATACCATTGTGGAAGGGTTGCGGGGAGGCAAGAGCCCTCAAGACGCCTGCCTGGAAGCGTGCAAACGGGTCTTCGAGCGCAACAAGGTCAAGCGGCTTCAGGATGCCAAGGGACGCCCAGACTTCAACGTGAAGTTCTACTGCGTGACCAAAGATGGGAAATTCGGCGGGGCCAGCCTGTGGGCCGGGGCCGAGATGGTCGTCCATGATGGAGACTCCGCCCGCTTGGTGCCGATCGCTTCCCTGTTCAACGAGCAGCCTCCAGAAGGGGCCTGATTTCAACCAGCCAGTTCTCAAGGCCCGGGAAGCTTCTGGGCCTTGAGATTTCGATTTCCCTGCACGATTGAACTTTCAATCGCCGATACAATGGACAAATTGCCAGTGCTTCAAACGCTGCTGGCAAGGATCGATGCAGTGGTGTCTTGTTCAGCAGTGGTCTGGCTGATTACTATTGTGAACAAAGCAACAGTAGGGACACTGGTTGTAACCTGAGTCTTGCCTGGCTGGGTTGAGTGTTCTCGGCCATTCTTCAAAGGAGTCTGATCCGGGTGATCACACAGATACGAGGGGTTTTGCGAGAGGTTGGCGAAGAGGCCCTGATTCTCTCTGTCGAACCTTTTGAGATCGAGGTGTTGATTCCGGAGTCGGCCCGCCGTCAACTTCAGGGACGGCTGGGCGAGATGGTTTCGCTCCATACGGTCTTTGATATTGAGGGGAACCAGATGTCGAGCCGGATGCGGCCTCGACTGATTGGGTTCCTCAATCCGATCGAGCTTGAATTCTTTGAGATCTTTTGTTCGGTCGATGGCGTGGGGGTGCGTAAGGCGCTTCGGGCGATGGTCCGGCCGGTCCGAGACCTTGCCCGTGCCATTCAGGACCAAGATCTAACCACGCTGGCCACGTTCCCGGGTATTGGTGAGGCGACAGCCGAGCGAATTGTGGCCAAACTCAGGCGCAAGGTTGGAAAATTCGCGCTCATCGTGGATGGCCGAGAGGTGGCCGCGGCAGGTGGTCAGGCTAATGGTCAGGTGGATCATGCCGAGCCTGACGTTTTGCGAGATACGTTTGCGGCTCTGCTCTCGGTGGGGAACTCAGAGAGCCAGGCCCGTCAGATGATCGACCGGGTTTTGGCCGGTTCAAAACGGAAGTACAAGACCGTGGTCGACATGATCGACGCGATCTATCAGCTCGAACGCTGAGTTCAGTTCAGGATTCGGATCATACGCAGCAGAGGACGGGAGGCCTTCGAGCATGTCACGCGAGCCCATCATCACCGATCACGGACGAACCGCTCCCGAGGAGAATCGTCCAGCAGCACCTCTGCCGATGCCCGTGCGTGACCAGCTAGAGGAGCGGTTGCGGCCCCAGAAGCTCTCTGAGGTCATTGGCCAGCGGACCGTGGCCGACCGTCTTTCAATTGCCTTGCAGGCCGCCCGATTGCGGAATGAACCGCTGCCGCACATTCTGTTCGATGGGCCTCCGGGGCTTGGTAAAACCACGTTTGCCACGGTTCTTCATAATGAACTTGGTGTGGAATTGGCCATCACCAGTGGCGCAGCCTTGGACAAGAAAGGGGACCTGCTCCCCTACCTCACCAATGCCGTGGAAGGCTCGATCCTGTTCATCGATGAGATTCACCGGATGCCTCGCACGGTTGAGGAATTCATCTATCCGGTAATGGAGGATTTCCGGGTCGATATCGTGATTGGCGAAGGGATGGCCGCGCGAACGATCAACTTGCCGGTGAAGCGGTTCACCATTATTGGGGCGACCACCAGAAGCGGAATGCTTTCGGCTCCTTTACGTGACCGGTTCCACATGCATGAGCATCTGGAGTTTTATGATGTTGATGATCTTGCACGGATTGTCTTGATCAACGCTGGCAAGCTCAAAACCACCATTGACGATGACGCCGCCTGGGAACTGGCACGCAGGAGCCGGGGAACTCCTCGGCTGGCCAATGCCCGGTTGCGCTGGGTGCGTGACTATGCTCTGGCTCGTGCAAATGGAGATGTTACGCTCTCAATTGCGCGAGATGCGCTGGATATGCAGGAGATTGACCCAGAGGGGTTGGATAAGCAGGACAGACGATACCTGGATACGTTGATTCGCGTGTTTCAGGGCGGTCCAACGGGTGTGGAAGCAATGGCGGCAACCATGCATGTGGCCGTGGATACGCTGGAGGAAGAAGTTGAGCCGTTCCTGTTGCGGCGTGAGATGATCATTCGGACTCCACGTGGCCGCAAGGTGATTGAGGCGGGATATCGCCACATGGGCGTTGCCCCACCTGTACTGGAATCGCCGCTGGATCTGCCGATCTTCGACCCGTCGCGGAGACGATTCTAGTCGGCTTGGCCCAAGGGGGTTGCTGCCCGGTTGAGGCGATCGAGGATGGCATCCCACTCGGGCCGCACTGGCGGTGGCACGATGTAGATTTGCCGAAGCCCGAGCCGATCCCACTCATGCAACTGGGCGTAGAGGTCGCGGGCTGTTTCTGTGGGGCTGGTCATGAGCCTGCGAAGCGTGGGGCCGGGCATCTGCTGTGCATTCGGGTGACCAATGATCAGCAGGGCTGTATTTTCCGGGGTCGGGGGCAATTCGAACGGCTCGATGAGGCTTACTGGTGTTGCGGGCGCATAATGGCGAAGCATCTGGCCCGGACTTCTTGCAATTTGGCCAGCCTGAGCTTCGTCCTTGGCCTGAATGATAATCCCGGTGGCTTGCTGGATCATGGCGGGGGTCAGCCACCCGGGGCGCAACAAGGTGGGCACCGGGGTGGTGAGGTCCACCACGCTGGATTCAATTCCGACCGTGGCCGGGCCTGCGTCCAGGACGAGGTCGACCGCTGCTCCCAGGCTCTCCACCACATGGTGCGCCTGGGTTGGAGAGAGCGACATCGAGCGGTTTGCGCTCGGGGCGGCAATCGGACGTTCTAGCCTGGAAATCAGCTGCAGTGCCACGGGATGCTGAGGCATCCGGATCGCCACGGTCGATTCACCGGCCGTGATCAGGTCAGGAACGAGATTCGATCTGGGAAGCACCAGACTGAGCGGGCCTGGCCAGAAGGCGTCTGCCAGTTTCTGGGCATTCACTGGCCAGTGCGTGACCAAGAGTCGTGCCATCTCTGGTGAGGAGACATGCAGGATGAGGGGATTGGTCGACGGCCGCCCTTTGGCCTCAAAGATCTTTTTGAGGGCCGCTGGGTTGGTCCCATCAGCCCCAAGGCCGTAAACTGTTTCGGTCGGGAAGGCGACGAGTCCTCCTACTCGGAGCACGTTCGCCGCCTCTTCGATGACGGTACGATCAGGATTTCTTGGATTTACCGCCAGCACTCTTGGTTTTGGTGGCACCAACCTGAACCCTCGTGCGTCTGGCCTTGGTTTCCGCGGGAGCCTTGGCTTTGCTCACCGTAGCAGACGTCTTCTGTCTGGAGAGGACGCCAGCCGCCACGCCACTCTTTTCGCGGGCGTGGTAAGCCTTTTGCAAGGCTTCGTACTGCGCTTCTCGGTGGTCATAAAGCCGACGTAACGGCCGTGGTTTGCTGCGTGCCAGAGCGTAGGCTGTGAGGAGCGGCAAAGCGATGGTCGTGTCTGTGTAGCAGGTCACAGAATCTGGCAATTTCTCAGGATCAACCTTGCCCCAGGTCATGGCTTCATGTGCGGTGGCGCCGGAGAGGCCGCCCGTATCTGGCCTGGCGTCTGTGACCTGCAGGAAGTAGTCATGGCCGCTCTCATCAAGGCCGAGCACTTCCTGAATCTGGGGTTCGGTTTGAAGAATGAAGTTTTTGGGGCTGCCGCCGCCCAAGATCAAAACTCCAGAGCCGCCCTTGCGCTTGGCGTCATAAACAATGGCCGCAGTCTCGTTCACGTCACGCAGGGTATCAATTTGAAGCGTACCGCCGGCCAGGCTCAGGGCGGCGAGATTCATACCGATGGAACTATCGCCGGGGCTTGATGTGTAAATCGGTACGCCACACTCATAAGCCGCGGCCAGCAAGCTGTTCTGAGGTGTTCCGCCCAGTGTCTTCGAACGAGCGTGGAGGTACTTGCCTACCTCATAATGAAACTCGGCCGTACTCATCGAGCGATCGAAGACCGGATCCTTGATCAATTTCCTGTAAAAGGCATCTGTGTCCAGCAAGGTCGAATAATCGAACACAATGTCAAATATGCGAATCACATCATTCTCTCGGAGCTGAAAATCATTCAGTCCGGGATGACTCTGATGCAAAGGAAGGTCTAACGCGTAGTGCGTATCGTGGTAGAGGTTCGCACCCGTGGATACGATCCAGTCTACAAAACCCGCACGGATCAACGGGATGATGCAACTCATCCCGAGTCCGGCCGGAGTTAGCGCACCTGAGAGGGTCAGGCCCACGGTACATGTCGGGTCGAGCATCTTGCGGACGAAGACCTGACAAAGTTCGCGCAAACGTCCCGCGTTGTAACTGAGAAAATCCTGATCAATCAGGTCTGCAATGTTCATGTCTCCTGTAACAGAAGGAGGCAGAATTCGGTGCCGACCAATTTGATGAAGAAATGTAGACGCGGAGCGCTTGGCCATGCCAGCACCTCAGGTGCACCAGGTGATAATTAACAGAAAACAGAGGGTGAGCGGCTTGCGAATCAGGCAAGTAGAACGGCAGCGGCCACCACGGTGGTCCAGTGGCCGTCTTTGTTGCCAACGGCCGATTGCGTGACTTCCTTGGTCTTGTAGATCACGTCTGCAATCTTCCAAACTTCGCGCTTCTCATCCCACGAGCTATCAGGATTGAATTCAACCCCAAGCACGGTTGCAAGCATTTCGGCTGCCAGATCCTCGGCATAATCCGCGGAAACCTTGGCGGTCTGACCATACGAATGGTGCTCTGAAAGATAGCCGAAGGTGGAACGATCTCGTGGGATCGCCACACCAACGCTTGCTGCGATCAGCCGATTGGGTTCGGCCGTGGCAGATTCGCTGATCACCACGTGCACGATCTGGCCAGGGCTGAGTTCTTTCAGGCCTTCCTCGATCGAGACTTCCTCGCAGTTGGGCGGGAAGATACTGGAAACCCGCACGAGATTATAGAAGGCAATCTTGGCGTCTCGCAGTGCCAGTTCAAAACTGGAAAGCTTTTCGCGGTGAACACCGACACCCTTGGTGAAGAACAGCTTCTTTGGTACGTACATGGGGTTCCCGCTCAATACAGAAGCGTCCGGAATTCCGGAACGCGAGACTTGTGGGCGTATGACAAAGGCTAGACCGCAACTCCAGCACGTTACGAGATCAAGGGTGATGAATCAAGAGATCTGATCTGTAACTGGCACCAGAGCTGGAACTGTTCTTGCTCCCACCCTGGGTTGCAAGCCTGACAGGATCAAATGGAAACACCCCTGCTTAGGGAAAGCTGGATGATGTGACCGCGATGAGCGAGGTCAAAAAAAAAGCACAAGACTCTAAGTGAGAATCTTGTGCTTGCTATGCTGTAACGAGGATGACGGGGCTCGAACCCGCAACCTCCGGCGTGACAGGCCGGTGCTCTAACCAATTGAGCTACATCCTCTTGACGGAGACAATCCTATCCTGTGGGTCGCATTTGTCAAGAAGTTGGAGTTTTTGCTTCTGTGTAAAATGGCGAGAACGCCTAAGATTCTTGGCAAAAACAGATTCTTTTTTTCGTTGTCGAACAATGGGATCTCTTTGAGAAAGGACTTCCGCAGGCATTTGGAGGGGCAGGCCGCTTCGAAATCTGCCCCCAGCATATCTCCAAAAGTGAAACTTGAACTGTTTTTGCTGAGAACGGTAGAGTATGCACTCAATTTCGCGTCAAGATCGCTACAATGATGCGGTACCGTTTCTTGAATCAACTGTGCAATTCACTTTGGTGTTGAGAAGAGTCTGGAGAGGCCATTGGGCATCACAAAGGCGGTTATCACGGCGGCTGGTCGAGGCCTGCGTCAGTATCCGGCCTCGGATACCGTGCAAAAGGCCATGCTTCCGCTGGTGGATCGAGATGGCTTGACCAAGCCCGTGTTGCAGATTATTGCGGAAGAGGCGTTTGAAAGCGGAATTGAAGAGATCTGCGTGGTTTCTGCTCCGGGCGACGAAGAGATCTATCGTCGTCACTTTCGATCCTATGCTGAGATGCTTCGATCAGCCTTTGTGGGGATTTCCTGGGCCGAAGAGCAGGCCAAGCGGCTCGTCGACCTTGAGGCTCGAATCCAGTTCGCGGTTCAGCCAGAGGCCGAAGGTTACGGCCACGCCGTTTGGTGTGCCCGTCCGTTTGTGGGCAACCAGCCGTTTCTGTTGCTGCTGGGTGACCATATTTATGTCTCTCGAGATTCCTCCGATCAGCATCGTAGGTGTGCACGCCAGGTGCTGGACCTGGCGGAATCCAGGGGCTGTTCGGTTTCGGCTGTGCAGGCCACCCGTGAGCACCTGATTCACCAGTACGGAACCGTGGCCGGCAAGAAGATTGGCCATGATCCGAACATCTATCAAATCGAAAAAATCATCGAGAAGCCAACGCCCACCGCGGCTGAACTTCAGTTACACGTTCCTGGCCTACGTGCGGGCTATTACCTTTGCTTCTTTGGCATACACGTACTAACGCCGCGTGTTTTTGAGATTCTTGAGGAACAACTTCAGGCTCAACGGCGTGAAACCGGGCCTGAACGGACCCCGCTGGCCCTCACCTCCGCGCTTGATACGCTGGCCCGTGAAGAGTCTTATCTTGCTGTGGAAACCCAAGGGACCCGCCATAACCTGGGTGTCAAATTCGGATTCGTGGATGCTCAGATCGCTCTGGCCCTGGCCGGAGCCGATCGTGATCGTATGCTGGCCGGCTTGCTTGAGTCGGTGGTGCGTCTGGAACAGCGGTGATCCACCGTGCGTGGTTGAACCGTCACACTTTGCATGAGGGGAATGACGGATGGGATCGACTCTGATCGACACCATCATCGCCAGCAATTCAGACCTGCGCGATCGATCGATTGAATCTTTGGTCGCGGGGATGTCGCTTCCCGACCTGCTTTCTGAATGCGCGAAGCTTGAGGCATTTCGGCGAACCACCGGTAGCCTGTATGAGCAGGTTCGGGCCACGATGTTTCTGCATGCGCTGTACCGGTATCACGTGCAGGAATCGCCCGGGATACCAGCCACTGGATCAATTCCGTTCGACGGTTTTCAAGATCTGATGGAGCGTCGTTTTGAGCCGGCCGTGGCTCGTTTTCTGGCGGCTCAGCGAAAAGATGGAGCCAGTAGCACACTGGCCAGCGCCCTGGCCCAGGCCTATGGCCAATTGACCTACCAGACCCTGGCCGACCAGGTTCGGCGCTCGGTGCGCAGTTGTGCGGGCAATCGTTGGATGTTTCGGGTGGGTTCAGCGCAAGAGCATCCGATCCGTCTTCACCCGGGTCTGCTGGAGCGTGATCCCACGACCGGCTTGTTCCCGCTGCTGGTGGAACGGACACCGGTACGGCTAGACCTCTCGCACTCCGCCTGGTCAGACATCTTCTTCCTGGGCATGGATTATCCAGAAGGTGCGCGAGTTCTTAACATCTCCGTGAACCTGGGTGTGCATGGCCGTGATGCCCAGCCGCGTCCTCCCATTGAAACCTACCTGCGAGTGATCACGGAGCCCCTGCTCCGCATGACCAGTGTGGATCTGGGCGACGCCAAAGACATCACCTCGCTGGATGAACTTTTCAACTTTGGCAATGACTATCTGGGCCTGGTGAAGGCCGGCGTGATCGCATCAGGCCTCATCCCGCCATCTTATGAGGGTACGGGAACGCAGCTTGCTGATATTCTCGGCCAGGTGATTCGCCCTGGATTCGGGCTCGAGGTGGTGAGCAAGGTCAACGATATTCCCAAGGGCTCCAGACTGGCGGTTTCCACCAATCTGCTGGCTTCTCTGATCGGCCTGCTTATGCGGGCCACCGGTCAGGCGCAAAATTTGGTTGGGCCCCTCAACCATGACGAAGCTCGCGTGGTTGTGGCGCGTGCCATTCTGGGGGAATGGTTAGGTGGGTCGGGTGGCGGTTGGCAAGACTCTGGAGGGATTTTTCCAGGGGTCAAGATCATCGGCGGCAAGACAGCCGGTCCAACCGATCCCGAGTGGGAGGTCAGCCGGGGGCGATTGCTGCCGGAGCATACCATTGTGGCGGGTGCTGGTGCGGAGACAGGCTCCACCGATGAAGGGGGAGCTGCGGTCCCTCAAGATCGGCTCTCGGCGGCTCTTGCCGCCAGCCTGGTTCTGGTGCATGGCGGAATGGCGCAAAATGTGGGCCCCATTCTGAATATGGTCACGGAAAAGTACCTGCTGCGCCGCTCGTCGGCCTGGGAGGCCAGGCAAGAGGCGTTGCGGATTTTTGAGGAGCTGGTTTCCGCAGTTCATGATGCCGACATTCGCCGTATCGGTCGTGCCACGATGGCGAACTGGCGGAGCCCGCTCAAAACGATTATTCCCTGGGTGAGTAACGCCTTCACGGAACGCCTGATTGCCGATGCCGAGCGGGAATTCGGTGACGATTTCTGGGGCTTCCTGATGCTCGGGGGCATGTCGGGCGGTGGTATGGGGTTCTTTGTTGCCCCCGAACGGCGTGCCGAGTTCGTGACGCGAATCCATGAGGTCATGGCGCGGGCCAAGACCGAACTCGAAGATGCCCTACCCTTCGCCATGAATCCCGTGGTCTATGACTTCACTATCAACCCGCGAGGAACCTGGGCCGAGCTCTACCACGGCCGGGAAGCCAGTCTGCCGGGTCGCTATTACACCTTGCAAATGCCACGCTTGGTGGCGGCAACCAACGTAGACGAACTCCGCAAACGAGACCTGCACCAGTTTGTGGCCAGACCCGACGACCTGGCCGAGCAGTTGCAGGTCTTTCGGGCCACCATTCACAACCTTTTCCCACTCTCCAGAGCCACCACCGATTCATCCTCGGACCGAGAACGCCAGGCCGAGTTGATCAAGCAGGAGAACGGCTTCGACCCCGTTCAGCATGCCCAGCTTCGTGAAGACTATCAACGCGGACGAATTGACCTCTCTCGCAACCGGTTGCCCATTGATACCGAAATTCGAGACGCAGACCCTCGTGATTTGCTCTCAACCGAAGGCATTAGTCCCAAGTTTCGCGCAGCCGGCGAAGACGCGATCAAGCGGGGCGAGGTTGCGGTGGTCACGTTGGCGGCCGGGGTCGGTAGCCGCTGGACCAGCGGAGCAGGTGTTGTCAAAGCGATCAATCCGTTCGTGATCCTCAATGATCGGCATCGCTCGTTCCTTGAGATTCATCTGGCGAAAACCAGCCGGGTGGCCCGCCAGTTCCAGGCCGAGGTGCCCCATGTGGTCACCACCAGCTTTCTTACGCACAAAGCCATTGCCCGACATCTGAATGGAACTCAGAATTACGGACATCAGGGCTCGGTTTACTTATCGCCCGGGCAGTCGATTGGCCAGCGGTTGGTGCCCACGGTGCGAAGCCTGGTGTTCCTCTGGGAAGAGCTTTCCCATGAGCGGCTTGATGAAAACAAGGAGAAAGTGCGGGAAGCGGGTCGGCGGGCAATTCTCGACTGGGCCCGCTCGGTTGGCGAGGGTTCGGATTACACCGATAATCTTCCGCTTCAAAGATTCAATCCTCCAGGGCACTTCTATGAACTGCCCAACATGCTCCGAAATGGCGTACTGGCCAGCATGCTGAGAAATCATCCCAACCTGCAATGGTTGATGGTTCATAACGTAGACACCCTGGGCGCGGATGTGGACGCCGGGCTGCTCGGTATGGTGCGAGAGCAGGCTCGTCCGCTATCGTTTGAAGTGGTGGCACGCCGACTCGAAGACCGCGGTGGCGGCCTGGCTCGGGTCAACGGTCGGCTGAGGCTGCTCGAAGGGCTGGCGATGCCGCGCGAAGAGGCGGAATTCCGCCTGAGTTACTACAACACCCTGACGACCTGGGTGCAAATTGACGGCCTGCTTAAAACGTTTGGGCTGACCAGAACCGACCTGGAAAATAAGCCCGAAGCTGTTTCCGAGGCAGTTCGCGCCATGGCGGCCCGTGTTCCGACCTATGTCACCATCAAAGACGTAAAACGCCGTTGGGGACACGGTCAGGAAGATATTTTCCCAGTCGCCCAGTTTGAAAAACTCTGGGGCGACCTCACCGCCCTGCCCGACCTGGACTGCGGTTATATCGTGGTCGATCGCCTGCGAGGACAGCAGCTCAAAGATGCTGCTCAACTCGATGGTTGGGCGACGGACGGTAGCCGAGACGCCATCAACTCACTCTGCAAGTTCTCCAGGTGAGCTGAGTCATTCGAGACCATCAGGTCTGCTGGATTATGGATTTTATGACCTTGGGGTTCTGCTGTTCGTTCTAACAGCAGAACTCCCCAGGCTCAGAGCGGACAGAGCCCCGCAAGGTCACGAATTGATGCCTGGGCCACGGGCGTGGGGCATGACCAAACAAGAAAGAACATGGCCTGCCGCGCCCAGCGTTGAGCAGGATCAGTACGCAGAAAGCCAGAACCCTTGCGGGCGGTCAAAAACGCCTGAGCCGTGCGATTGACCAGCGCATTGGCACGCTGGCGGATCTCAGCGGGTGGTGGAGCGTTGGGAGCTTGCCTGGCCGCCAGCAGCAAGTCAGCCGCCAGCGTTTCCCAAAGCGTGGCCAGGGCTGTGGTTGGTTCATGTTCCTGGCCATTCCTGGTCGTCAGGTTTGCCAACGCGGCCAGTGCGGCGCGTGCCTGGCCCAGTGCCAGGGCCGAGGTTTCCAGCCCACCGGTTCCGGCCAGACCGGGAATCTTCATGACCTCCAACGAGGGGCCCGCCAAGACCTCTTTGGGCTCAATCCGGACCTGGACGCACTGCACCTCACATGTGCAAGACGCCTGGAGCGCGGCCAGCGGCAATGGGTCTCCCACCGTGATTCCCGGTCGACTGCGTGGCACAACCACCAGCACCTGCTGGCCATCCTCCAGAACTCCGCCCGTCACAAACGCCTCGGCACGGGTCGCTCCTGTGACCCAGGGCATCGCCCCGTCCAGAATCAGGCCGCCGTCCGTTTCCTGCCGTACCCGCATGGCGGCCTCGCCCAGCCGCGTCGAGGTGGTGAGCTGAGAAATTCCAACCGTCACAAATGTTTTTCCAGCCACCACGTCTTGCAAGAGCGAGGCAACATGGGCCCTATCGCTGGAGGGAAGCAAGCGGCGCACCGCAGCATCTTGCTGGCTGAGCAGAAAGGCCGCTGTCAGGCTGGCCTCGGCGAGCTTGCCATACAGACTCAAGACCGATGCCGTGTCCAGGCCCAGTCCACCCTGCTCTTTCCCAGGAATCCAGCGATGTGCGCCTGCCGCGACAATTGCCTGCCACAGCGGCTCGTTCCAGGTCCCATGTTCATCGGCCTTGGCATCGAGCCCGGCCAGTTCGCTCAACCGAGACTCCAGCAAAGCAATCCCTGGCTTGTCCGGGTTCCAATGGTTCCAATCTGGGATCAACATGCAGTCGCCAGTCGCTTGAGAACGATTCGCACTTGATGAGGAATTGTGGCCCCCACAATGAGTAGGATAGTTTGATCGAGGCGTTGAGTCTGCCCCCCTTCGCTGGGAGTTCTCGCTCATGGGTCGCTACTGTTATGACTATCCCCGTCCCGCGGTGACCGTGGATATCGTCTTGCTAGGGCACGATGGCAAAACCCTTCGTACCCTCCTGATCCAACGCGCTCATGAGCCGTTTGCCGGTGCCTGGGCCTTTCCGGGCGGATTCCTGGAGATGGATGAATCTGTGGACGCGGCGGCTAGACGCGAGTTGCTGGAAGAGACCGGGATCTCACAACTTGCGTTTCTGACCCCGCTTGCCGTGTTCGGAGAGGTGAACCGCGACCCCCGCGGGCGCGTGATCAGCCTGGCTCATATTGGGCTGGTGAAATGGCCAGCACCAGCCAAAGGGTCAGATGATGCCAGCGAGGCGACCTGGTTTCCCGTGCATGAGCTTCCACCCCTGGCTTTTGACCACCAGGCAATCTGGGAGGCCGCAAGCCACTGGCTAAACGTGGTTCAGCTTGATGAGCCGTTAGACTCTTTGCTCAACCCACGCTAAGAAGCGGTGAGGTCGGCTTCGCACAGCAGTTCAAATCCCTTGTGTCGCAGGTTCTGGCACGCTGCGGAGACGTTATCCACGTGCAGAGCGAGCGCAGACCGACCGTGTGGATGAACAATTAACGGGTAAGCGTAATGGATGTTCAGTTCCGCCTGGATCAAAGCTGCGCAAATCTCAACCAGTGATTCCGGCCCGTTTTTGAGTTCGACAACCACCAGATCATTCTCGGCGACCGCCAACTCCGCCCGCTCGATCAGTTCTCGTCCCTGCTCGGGATGGCTGAGTATCAGGCGCACGATGCAGCAGTCGGCTGAGTCTACGATCGACAGGCCGACAATCTTGACCTTGGACCCTCGAAAAACCCTGGTCAGCTCAAGCAACTTGCCGACACGGTTTTCAAGGAATACCGAGAACTGAGTGATCGAAGGATAATCACGCCCCTCGAGGGTGGCGAAGTCCAGCTCACTTCCGCTGCCTTCTCCCAAACTCATGGAATTCCCTCAGTCTCATAAGGCTGTCAGGTATCGACATCCAGCGTTCAAGTTTAGCGGGCGAACCAGGCCGATTCAATGTTCGTCAGTGGATGGCATAGCGGTATCAGCGGCTCCGAAGCCTCCCGAGGTTCTCTTCCGCAATGCGTGCGAGCCGCAATTCGAGGATCTCAGGAGTTTGCAAAGCCTGGACCAATCGCCCGCTCAATTCCGGCGGTCGATGCTCCAGCAACCAGGCAACCATCTCGCTGGCTGCGTCTGGAGTGGTCTCTTTCCCTTCGGCAAAGGCTTCCGTGAATCTGGGTAACCAGCGACGTCCTTCGGGACGGTCCAGCAAATTCAGGATCAGGTGGGTCGGAACCAGGCCTGGATAAACGGCGTACAGCGGCAATTGGTTGCCCAGTTCTTCAGCGTCCAGCGTCTCGATCAGGCGAACCAAGGCTGCCTGGCCGGCGGCATAGGCGCTGGCGTGGGCAACCTCAGCATGATAACCCGGCCCAACCAGGGCAATGGCGGAAGCCACCCGGGATTGCTTCAGGTACGGGTAGGCCGCCCGAAAAGCATGAAAGAAGCCAAGGGGAGAGGTCTCGAAATCCCTTCGCCAGGTGACCGGATCGAGGGTCTGGGCCGGCCCCACGGCTTCCAAGATGCCGGCGGAGTGGATCAGGGCGTCAATCCCACCCGCTTGTTCCGCGAGCGTAGTACATCCTTGCCGCATCTGTTCCGCATCCAGTACGTCGGCCTCAATGGTCCAGGCGGTTCCCCCTTCGGATCTGACTGCCGAAGCGGTCATTTCCAGTTCGGATCCGGCGCGTGCCAGCAAGCCTACGAGCCATCCCTGCTGGACCAACTGGCCGGCAATCGCCGCCCCCAGCCCACGTGATCCACCTGTGATCAAAGCCACCCGACGCAATCCAGACATGCACTCGTACCTTTGCAACGACCTTGAGATTTGAGAATCGGCTTGGAATGGATCTTACTCCGCGCATGGCAGATCGGCCAGGAAGGAAGGCTCGATGGCAACCCCCTGCCTGAACCAGAAAAACCGATCCCCCTGAATCCAAGGCCCCGTGCCCCGGTGCTTCGCCTGGAACACACAAGCAACATCGTTAAGGGCCAGGCCGTCAGTCACCCGTTTCAAGTTTAACCCTGGCATTCGCGGGCCATTCACTGATCTTTCGGGCTGCTTCGGCCGATGATAAGGGTGATACTTAGCCGAATATTTTCGACCGCCGGTGCGTTCTCGTACTGGCTGGTACATTGGGACCGCTTCCCGGAGAGGTTGCGTCCCCCTGGAAAATGGATCTGGCTCGGCCGTTTGACCCGGCGGATTGGACCCGGTGATGACCCTACCGGAAAGGTGCGAACGATGAGGATGCGATTCAGCCGACCGGCCGGGTATGCCCTGGCCCTGTTGAGCATGGTGTACGGAGCCGCACTGGCAACCGCCGAAGATGCGCGTGCCAAGAGCCGGACCGCGACCGCCCCCGCCGACTCGATCTCAATTCTTGAGGCTGAGCGTGCTGGCCAGGTGGACTTGATGTTAAGCGGTAATGGGGCCCAAAGCGTGAAGCTTGTCATGGCCAACCGCACCGACCAGCGGCTCAAGGTTGTTTTGCCGCCCGGTCTGGTTGCCGCCACCAGCGTGGGTCAGGGGCAGAACATGGGTTTCCGCTCTATCGGGGTTCGTCCTGAGAATCCTGAAGTTGGCGCGATTATTCCACTGGCAGCCGGCCAGATTCTGGACCTGGATGTAGCCGCGATCTGCCTGAATTTCGGGCTGCCGACCCCAACCTCTGACGTTCAGTTCAAGCTGGTTGACGTGGCCGATTTCACCCCCGACACCCGCGCCCAGAAGGCACTCCGAAACGTGGCGGTTCTTGGCGCAGGTTACGGCGTTGCTCAGGCGGTGGCCTGGAACGTGTTCAACCACATGACCTTTGCCCAGATGGCCAAAGAAGCCCGACGCTACTTGAACACCGACGAGATCAGCGTGGCTGCTCGGTTTGTTGAGGCGTTGGATGCATCAGGTACCCAGGAACTGGTCGATCCCGCCTACTTCCAGAATGGCCGCGTTCTGGTTCGGGTACGTGGTGAATCGGGGCTCGATTCCGATGCTAGCCGCCTCCAGAAAGAGTTTGAAGGCCGTCGCCTGTTCGGTTTGCCTGTGCAAGTGGTTGAAGAAGCCGACGCTCAGACCGCCCGGCCTTCGACCCTGTGGGTCGACATCATGCTGGTTCCAGACGCAGCCCGGCCAGGTAACACCCGCGCCCTTACCACGGTCAAGCATCATTCGGCCCAGGGCGGCTGGAACAAACTCGGAAACGCCAGCATCGCTCTCAACTCGGCCGTCGAAAAAGTGACCGCCGATGACTTTGTCCGAGCGATTGATAGTGGCGTAGCCACCGCCTTCGTGAAAGTTCATCCCGCCGGTAAGAAGCGGGGCGTTTCCAGCTTCCAGGTCGTCAACAAGCTGCCGTTCTCTGTTGATACTCTGGTTCTGCGCACCAGCAAGGCGGCCGATGCTCCCGAGGTCACCCTCGACGGCCTGGCGATCGGTCCTAACCGCTCGGGTGGTACCAGCATCCCAACCGCCACCGGTATTCTGGAGCGGATTGAGCTGAATGGACTTTGAGGCTGTTGGGCCTGAGAATGATAAAACCACAATCCGAGGCCGGTTTTCCATCAAACAGGTGGAAAACCGGCCTCTGGTTATTTCAGGCCGAGCAATTTCAACCAGGCTGGTAAACGTATCCCACACGCTTCGGTCCAGGTGTAGGTTGCTGTGACCCTGCTGTCCACTCCATCTCAGACCAGGGTGGATTCATTCGTAAAGCGGGCCACAGCATCTTCCTGGGGTCGGCATTCTTCCTGATAACGCAATTTCAGTGGATTGCCGGCCTGATCAGGTTGACGGGTTCTGACGAGCCAGGAATTGTCCGAGGAGGGTTGCTGTTGTTCCGGATCTTGTCCGGGTGTTGCCCGGTGACGTAAACTTCTGGAAAAGTTTCAGGAAATCTTTCAAACTGGGGTGTGAATTGAGTGTGCTGGACGGCCGGCGCTGGGTCTTTCATGGCCACGTACAGGGGGTTGGCTTCCGGGTGACTACCTGTAGGCTGGCCACGGCGTTTCCGGTTCGGGGATACGTGCGAAACCAGGATGACGGCACGGTTGAGGTGGTCTGCTGGGGCGATCCGACAACCTTGGATGCTTTCGAAGCCGCAATTCTGCGTGAACATGGTTCGCGAATCCGCTATCATTCAACAACGGTCCTGCAGAACACGGGGCCGATTCCTGATTCATTCACCATTCAGTACTGAGAAGTCGCTTCAAAACCAGGGACAGTCAGCTCTTAGACTTGGGTCTGGTCGTGGTTTTGAATTCGCTTCTCCAGAGTTGCCCTGGTGGTTCTTGCCAGGCGTTCCGTTCAAGACTCTTCCAGGATCGCACATGAAGACTCTGACGATTGCGTTAGCCACCGCGCGTGAAGCTGTCCGGCAGCCAGCCTTCTGGGCGCTGCTGTTCATTGCCTCGCTCTTCTTGATTATCTCGGTTTTCGTGCCGTATTTCACCTTCAACGAAGATATCAAGATGTACAAGGACACAGGGCTGGCGACAGTTCTGTTGTTCAGCTTGATCCTGGCGCTGTTGACTTCTAGCAGCAGCGTGGCGGAAGAGATTGAGGGGAAGACTGCGGTTACCATGCTTTCGAAGCCGATCAACCGTCGTCAGTTCATCCTGGGGAAATATTTCGGGATCGAACTTGGCGTGCTTGCCATGTTTGCCTCGCTCGGTGTGGTTTTCATGCTTTGTGTTTATTACAAAGCAGATTATGACCTCCGAGAAACGGCGGGTACGGCGGATGAATTGAAGCGATCAGGTGCGCACGTGATGCAGGTGCTGCCTGGTCTTGTGCTTGGCTTCTTTGAAGTGTCGGTGATGACGGCAATTAGCGTGGCGATTTCGACCCGGTTGCCCTTGCTGGCCAACTTTGTGGTTTGTTTCAGCATTTTTCTGCTGGGCCACCTGACTCCGGTTCTTGTTGAGGCAACCAATCAGGCGGGCAAGGGTCGCAATGAGCTGGTGGCCTTCATGGCCCGGCTTTTCTCGTGGGCCTTCCCCTCGCTTGAGTTTTTCAATGCCGGGCCGGCCATCTCCACGGGTGCGGTAATTCCGTGGGTGGCGTACGTCTTGCCTGCGCTTGGCTACAGCGTGATGTATAGTATGGCAGCGATCCTCTTTGCGTTCTTGCTGTTCGAGAATCGGGACGTTGCCTGACGTCTCGGTTTGATGATGGTGGAAACAGGAGGGCAGATCAGGCCAGGCAAATCATGATTGACGGTCCTGGCCAGGGCTCAGCTTACGGGGTTTTCCGCCATGTATTCCGTAGCCCTGAATCGTGCCTACAAGTTGATGGGCTCGCAGTCACGCTCGCTTGTCACGATTCGCGCACTGGCGGTGCTCCAGGCCGTTCTTGTGCTGATTCTGGTGGCTCTAATCGGCCTGATTTTGAATCTGGCCGATCACAGAGGGGTCACCCGCCTGATGCCGGCTCATCTTCAGCCGGCTCAGTTTGATCAATTGCCGAGCTGGTTGCGAATTCGGCTTCCCTTGGTTGATGAGCTTGCCGCCGTGGATACCGGCGGCAAGAAACTCTCGCTCACCGTTCCAGAGACCGGTCTGTATCCGGTTGTGGCAGACACCACGTTTGACCCGAATCCGTTCCACCGGATTGCGGGTGGGATTCTGAACGGCTTTGTGATGCGATTCCGGTCGCTTCGAGAGAATCAGGGGGCGCTGGTCAGCCTGATGATTGCCGGTCTGGTCTTGCTGTTGCTAATCGGCCTGGTGGGCCGCCTTCGCAACCGGTTGGCGATACAGGCTTCACTTCAGTCGGCCAGTGCCTTGAGGAATCAACTGCATCGCCAGATGTATCGCCTGGGCCAGACCTCGCTGCCAGGTGAAGGGTTGGGGCCGGTAATCAATCTGTTCACACGAGATGTGAACGAGGTTCGCGACGGATTGCTGGCGGACCTGCTTCATGGAGGTCTGGCACCTGTACTGGTGGTGGGGTTAATTGCCATGGCGCTGGTGCTTTCTCCTTCACTGACCATCTTCTTGCTGGCGCTCGGCGGCCTGGTCTGGATTGCCGCGGTTCCCCTGCTGCATTCTCGCAGGCGTGAGGGAGATGAGGTCACCCGCGATGCGGCCGTGGGGCTGCTTCAACTGCACGAAGACCTTTCGATGCTTCGCACGGTGCGTGTTTTCGGCATGGAAAAGGTGGATCACGAGCGTATTGAACAGCATCTCGGTGAATATCAGGCAACTGAGGAGCGGCGCTTGCTCTGCAGTCGGGGTCAACATCCTGGGGTCTTCCTGGCGATTGCGGCCGCATCTTTTCTGGCGCTTGGGTTGCTTTGCCACTCGGTTTTAACGGGCCGTATTGAGATGGCGAGTGCCCTGGTTTTGATCGGTTTGCTTGCCATGCTAATCTGGCCGATCCGAATCTGGTTCTACCGAACTCGCACGTTGGCCACTGCCGACCGAGCTGCGCAAGCCATTCTGGCATTTATGGAGCGAAAGCCTGACCTGCAGATGCCCGTGGGTGCCCGCTTCTTGCCGCCCTTGAAGCATGAGATCCAGTTTGTGGATGTGGCCGTGGAAGATCACTCGGGCCGAGCCCTGCTGGAGGGACTCACTGCAAAAATACCGGCCGGAACGCGGGTTGCCTTGCTTAGCCTGGACGAAGACGCCAAGCAGGCGCTCGCCTGTTTGATACCCCGCCTGCTTGACCCGACTCGCGGTAACGTTCTGATCGACTCGATCAACCTGCGTGACGTGACCTTGGAATCTTTGCGAGCCCAGGTGGGGCTGATCTTCCAGGCAGACTATGTCTTTAGCGACTCGGTAATGAATAACGTCGGGCTTGGGAACCCGAGCTTCACGGCTCCCAAGGTGATCGAAGCCGCAAAACTGGCCCATGCGCACCATTTCATCCAGCAGCTTCCTCAGGGGTATGACACGCTGATTGGTCCCCTTGGGCATCCATTACCGCTGGATCAGCAGTTCCGGATCGCGCTCGCCCGCGCTTTGCTGCATGACCCATCAATCTTGATTATCGAAGAGCCTCATACGCCGGTGGACGAGGCGGTCAGGCACCTGATGGATGATACGATCGAACGGATCTCCAAGGGGCGAACCCTGATCTTCCTGCCACACCGGCTTTCCACCATTCGCAAGTGCGACCTGGTTTTGGTGATTCACAATGGCAAGCTGGAAACGCTGGGCCATCCCCGTGACTTGCAAACGCAGAGCAAGCTCTACCGGCATATCCAGTATCTGGAATTTAACCCGTACGCTGCCAATGAAGCCGAACTGGGCACCCTGAGCTAAAGCGGCGAACCTGCCGTTTGTCAGGTTCGGATAAACAAGCTCGAGCATTGGCGAGAGGACCCTCAGTTTTTGAACTGATGTCTACTTGCCCGTACATCGAGCTTGCCTGAGGCTTTGGGTCGGCAAATTCCCAAGAAGTACGAACGGCTCAGACCCAGTCGTCGCCGGCCGGCATCAGGACGAGTTCGGGAACCGAGGCGTGTTGTGGCAGATCGACGGCAAAGCCCACGGCCGAGGCAACGTCTTCTGGTTGCAAGATCAGCGCCTTGCGTTCCGCGGAAACCGGTACTGGCCGGTGCTCAAGAATTGGGGTATTGATCTCGCCTGGGTAGATTACGGTGGATTTGATTCCGCGAGATCGCTCTTCGCGGCCCAGGCAAATCCCGAGTGCGGCCTGACCGAACTTGGAGGCCGAGTAACCAGCTCCACCCAGCGGGCTGGACCGCAGGCCAGAGACCGAGCAGATCTGCACCACCAGGCCACGCCCTCGGGATCGCATTCCAGGCAAAACGAAGTGGGCCAGATTGAACGAACCGGTGAGGTTCGTGGCAATCATGCGGTCCCAGTCGGCGGGATCGAGCTGCTCAAGGGTTCGTTTTGGAACATTGATTCCAGCGTTTGAAACCAGGACATCAATCGAGCCAAACGCTTTCTCGATTCGAGCAATCGACTCACCCAGAGCCTTGCGGTCAGATACATCGCAGGCCTCAATCAGTACGCGCTCGGAAGGGCCGCCCAGGAGTTTAGCAGTCTCCTGAAGCTTCTCAAGCTGGCGGCCCACCAGCGCAACCTGAAGTCCACGGCAGTGTAAGGTCTGGGCCACAGCTTGGCCGACACCGCTACCCGCGCCGGTGACAAGGGCTGTGTGCCAGGGAGTCTTGGACATGATGGGTTTCCGTCAGGATTTTGTTAAAGCGGCAATTTTCAGCTCGAATGACCAGTCACGGGGTGGATTGGTCCCTATGCCTCTGGCTCGAGAACGGAAAAGCATCCTACTGGGCCGGGCCCAGCCCAGGCCAGAGTTTGCCTGGTCGACTCTGCCGGAACGGGCCAACTTTCCACCGGCGTCTGAGTCGTTTCCTGAATCTATCGAGCCGCCTGACTTTGGTCGTCGCCTTGTCGAGACCTCTGAAACTCGTATGATAACCGCCCGTCCGGTCTCTTTCTGGAAATCCGGCGTGACTGAAACACTCGACTGAAGCCAGGGAGGTCTGCTCAGACCATGGAAATCTTGGCTGTGATCCCAGCGCGGCTTGGCTCTACTCGGCTGCCCGGTAAACCCCTCCTGTCTGAGACAGGTCGGCCCCTGATCCAGCACGTCGTGGAACAGGTGCGAACCGCCCTGCGTCCCACCCGTATCGTGGTGGCCACAGACGATCACAGAATCGTTGAGGCGGTTGAAGCCTTTGGCGGTGAGGCCATGCTAACCAGGGCCGATCATCCCAGCGGTACCGATCGCGTGGCCGAGGTCGCCGCACGGTTCGAGAACGCAGACATCATCGTTAATGTCCAAGGGGACGAGCCGGAACTGCCCGGCGGGATCATTGATCGAGCGGTTGAGGTTTTGCTCAGAGACCCGGACGCTCCCATGGCCACTCTGGCCACCCCCATCCAAGATGCCTCGATTTTCGAAAACCCTGGTTGCGTGAAAGCGGTCATCGGCCAGAACGGCCGGGCTCTTTATTTCTCACGCAGCCCAATCCCGTTTCATCGTGATGGGCCGCCAGTGAGCGGTCCGCTTGGCTACTTGCACCTTGGCCTGTACGTGTACCGACGCGAGTTTCTACTCAAGCTCACAACCCTGGCCCCCTCTCCACTTGAGGGAACCGAGAAGCTTGAGCAGTTGCGAGTGCTGGAGGCGGGATACCCCATTGCCATCGGCGTGGTGGATGAGCCCAGCGTGGGAGTGGATACGCCCGAAGATTACCGGCGGTTTGTGGAACGTTGGCAACGGCGGCATCCCTTGTGAACATCTGCAACGTTTCCAGAAGTAACCGATGGGCCACGCCGCTCATATTGTGCGTGGGCCTGGGAATTTTGCTGCGTGTTTTTCGATACGCGCTCAATTCCCCGCTTTGGTGGAACGAGGCGTTTCTCGCCATTAACTTGCCCAGGCGAGGCTGGCTTGAGTTACTGAACGCGCTTGATTATCACCAGGTCTGCCCGATTGGTTTTCTCTGGGTGGAAAAGGCCGTGGTTTCGCTGGCCGGCTTCCATGAGTGGAGCCTACGGTTGGCCCCCCTGCTCTCCGGGATCGGGAGTTTGCTGGGCATGAGCCTGCTGGCGCGGGCGACCATGCCCAGACGACTGGCCTGGTTTGCCGTGCTGATGCTTGCGGTGTCCTATCACCCCATTCGGCTTGCTTCCGAGGTGAAGCCGTATGCCACGGACCTGGCCGTGGCAACCTGGACCCTGGGTCTGTCGGCGCTGGCCATTCGTTCGGGTCGGTCCCAACCGAGGTCGCTAGGCCTGCTGATTGTACTTGCGCCCCTGTTTCTTTCGGTTTCTTATCCCTCGATCTTCGTCCTGGCGGGTTCGGCCGTGGTGGTCTTTCTGAAGAAATGGCCCCAGGCTGAGTCTGGCACTCGCTTGAAACTGGTCGGGCTGGGTCTGAGTGTGGGGTTGAGCTTCTGCGGGTTACAAATGCTGGCCGCTTCCGCCCAGACCGAGTCGGCCGGGTCTTCTGGTATGACCGAATTCTGGGCCGAGGGATTGCCACGCTGGCAGGGGGCGGGTTCGTTTCTTGCGTGGTTGTGGAAAGCGCATACCGGCCCGTTATTCGCGTTCCCTGCCGGCGACGGGCCGGAAGTGAGTCTGCCGGCCCTGGTGCTGGCCGGCGTCGGGGCTTGGGCGCTATACAGGCGTCGTCGCTGGGCTCTACTCGGTTTATTCCTGGCCCCTTTTGCGTTCACCCTCATCGCCGCGCTGGCGGGTCGATACCCGTATGGCGCCCGGGCGCGTGTGGTTCAGCACCTCGTTCCCTGTGTTTGTGTACTGATGGTGCTCGGCGGAAACCAAATTCTGATAAGGTTAAGTCAGAACAGGAACCGCAGACATCGTTTGGCTGGAGTTCTATCTGTTGCCCTGGTCCTGGTTGGGGTACTTCCGCTCATTCCCGACTATCTCCGACCGGCACGAACCGCACGAGAACTGGGGGCCAGAGAGTTCGCCCAAGCTTTCTGGCCGTCTTTGGGCCAAGAGCCGATCATTTGCCTCAGATGGGATCTTGGAATACAGCCCTGGGATTCTTTGAATCCGGACGTTGCGCTCTACCTTTGCAATCAGGCGATCTATTCTTCTGGTCGGCAGCGGACCCCATTGCCCAACAAAGCCTCTGGGCCAGATCATCAACTGAACTCTTTTGTGATTTTTGACTCACCCGCGGTTCCCGAGACCGATCTCGGCACCTGGCTGGCCCAGCAGCAATTGTTACTAGGACCCCTGCACGAACGCGTGTACTGGGTGCCTGGCCATGAGGGGCGACCTGCTCGTGTCAGAGTTATCTCCACCGCAGGCTTGCCAGCCCGTTCCACCGCTCAGCAATACCCCGCCCCACAACAACCCGGTAGTGACTCTGGTCCAGAGGATTCTCATGTCCGCGAAGTGGTTAGTAGCACTCGATGAAACGCACCGAGCCGAGGCCGAAAAACTGATAGCGACCCTGGCAGAACTCGATTGTCCAGACCCCGAAGCGTGGGCTCGCCGTCAGTTGCGCGATCACCTGCCGCAGGTCAGTCGGTTGCTGCTGATGCGGCACCTGTGGTCTGATTCGATCAACAGTTGGCGTGATTCTGAGTTGTGGATCACGAACCTGGTTGAGGATTCGGAAGATAATCCCGAAGGCCCCTTTTCCAGCGCGGGTGTGGCTCTGGCCCGAATTCTCGACTCTGGAGCCGACCCCAGCGACATTGCCCAACTCGCTCGATTCATCGCCTACCAGTCTGTCTTCAGCGCCGTTCATACGCTGGACGAGGGGTTTGATTCCGACCGAGATGGTGAATTACCAGGCTGGGCCCTGGTCGAACGTGATCCATTGGGGAATATCACCGGAAAGGTTCTGGCGGGGCTCCACAACGAACTGCCAAGTCTTGAAAAATCCTGAACCGGCAGAATCCCCTGTGTCCGATCTAGACTCATGATCTCTGGCCCCGCTACCATTTCTAGCGGGAAAGTCCAGCGAACCGCCTGCGTGAATTGACTTGTTTGTGGGGAGTTGCCGTCGTGGAGCATGTGGAGAATTCGGACCGTCTGGCTCAGGACCCGCGTTTCAATCCGAGCTATCCCCAGCGGGTTCACGTGGGTGAACGTGCTCACTGGGAATTGTTACTGAAGACCTGGAGCGAAAAAATTTCCGCTCTCGAAAGTGCCGGCACTTCGCTGGACCCACGCACAACCGCCCAGATTCAGGGCGCAAAAGATCAAATTGCGGAAGCCGTTCGCCGGTTACCAGGCGAAGTGGGCGGCCTTTACCACGAAGATCGGCACCGGTTGGAGGAAGCTGTTCGCGCCCTCGAACGTATTTTTCAGAAAATTGGCCGGGCCTGAGCCATCACTGAAAGCCTGGTGATTTCACCAGGCTTTCAGTTTTCAAGATTAAGCCACAAGATCCAACGTCCTGAAATGAAGAGCCTTGAGGCGATCCAGAGTCTGGAACTGCCTTTGAGCTAGATCGCCAGGCAAACAAAAAAAGCCACAGGTTAAACCTGTGGCTTTCTTCGTAGTGGGCAGGACCGGAATCGAACCGGTGACCGCGCGATTTTCAGTCGCGTGCTCTACCAGCTGAGCTACCTACCCAGTGCTCAAAGTATATCTTTAAGTGTACCGCCGCGTCAAGCCTGACATCAAAGACGTTCCGCGTTGTCATGTTTCCTGGAAACTCACGCCGGCAGGTAGTTGACGTTGTCGGCCAAGACGTTACTATATGACCTATCAAGCAACGAGCAGGGCGCATAGCTCAGTTGGCTAGAGCGCACCCCTGATAAGGGTGAGGTCCGAAGTTCGAATCTTCGTGTGCCCATTAAAAAACCCGGCCTTTGTGCCGGGTTTTTTTATTGTCCTGAAGGAATTGCTTCACACTCCACCCAGTCGCGACGGTGGTACTCAAGCCCTGCCAGACCCTGGGACAGGTGCCGTCGCGGTTCAGAGCCCGTATTGGTTTGAGAAGGGCTCTGCCCAGGCTCATCGATAAAAAAACCCCAGCCAGGTGGCCGGGGTTGAGTGCAGCAGAGCGGGAAGGAGATCGGATGAACGAAAATCACTCGTCGTCTTCTTCTTCCTCTTCTTCTTCCTCTTCGTCTTCCTCGTCCTCAAATTCCTCGTCCTCGACGATCTCATCTTCGACAACCGCAGATGCCTTGGTCGAGCGTTTGGCCGGCTTGGCAGTGGCCACGGCAGCCGTTTCGGCTGTTCGTGGAATCACAGCGCCCAGTCCAGGCGCATCGTCCGCCATCGCTTCTTTGACCTTCTGAACGAAGTGCGTGCCTTTACCGCGTGCGGTCAGTTCTGCCGCCCGGGCCTCAGCCGCCTCTTTTTGCGTGAACTCAAAGGTTCCCACCGTTTTGAAGGCGTCGTTCACAACCTGCCAGACGATTCGCATGCGGGCGGCCGGCTTGACAGCCTTGGTCGCCTTGGGCTTCTTGGGTGCAGCCTTGGCCTTTTTCCGAGGTTTCGGCTCATCTTCGCCGTCTTCGGCATCGCCCACAACTTCTTCGTTCTCGTCCTCCATAGGATCGAGTGGTTCGGCTGCGTCGTACTGCCGTCTCAGTTCCATTCGATTGCGAGGTTTCCCAGCCATTCGGTCACCTTCCTCCCATAGCAAGACGAACACGAGCCCAACGGGGGGAACCGTCGGATCACTTTCTGTGTTTCCTGAGCCGTAAACCCTTCCCGATCATGGTACTCGATCTTTAACGACCGGGCCAGCGTACTTGTTTGGGCGTCTCGGAACCAAGGAACACGAACCCAGGCGGCCAGCACTGGATCGAGGCTCAGGAATGATGCAGACTTGGGAGAGAAGTTCGCGTTTGGCCGATTGAGCATCGCGGATTCCCTGGAGAAAACGAGATGACCCTGGCATCGCTCATCATGGTGGGAAGCTTGTTGTGCTTGGGATCAGGCGCACAAGACGACGGCATGAAGCCCCTCTTCAACGGAAAGTCGCTCGATGGCTGGATCGGAGTTAATGGCAAGGAGGGGAACTGGGTCGCTGAGAACGGCCTGCTGGTCACCCTTGGCAACGGGGGTGGATGGCTCAGCACCAAGGAAATCTATTCAGACTTCCAGGTTTCCCTGGAATACAAGCTCCAGGCCGGTGGGAACTCCGGGCTCCTGATCCGAACACCCCACGTTGGTGCCACGGCCTATCAAGGGATCGAAATCCAGATTCTGGACAATGAGGATCCCCGTTACGCCCAACTCAAGCCGTTCCAGTACTGCGGCTCGGTTTATGGCGTTGTGGCTGCTCCTCGTGGCCACGTCAAACCCGCCGGTCAGTGGAACAGCATGGAAGTCACTGCCCAAGGTTCCAAGGTTCAGGTCGTACTCAATGGCGTGAAGGTCGTGGATACTGACCTGGCCGAGCATCCAGAGTCGGTACCCACCCATCCCGGAATTCTGCGGACGGATGGCTACATTGGCCTGCAGTCTCACAGTGAACCGGTGGAATTTCGGAATATCCAGATCAAAACATTGAAGTGAGTTGGACCGGCTTCTGGCCAACCTTGGGTTCTAAGGTTCTTCCCTCGGACGGTTCGGGTTTAACTTCGCTGGCGATCGACCCCCATTTGGTGGCAAAGGAATGCGGTTGCTACGTGTTTCAGCACGTTCAGTCCCAGGATTCCCCACAGAATGCCGATCCGGAACAGCCAGAAGTTGACGGCCAGGGCCGCCACAAGCCCGATCATTCCCACCAGTCGGAACTGCATTGAAGTTCTACCCATACGTAGATTATGGACGACCAGGTCAGTCGACCGAAAGGGTTGTGAGTGGCTTGTCTGTGCCGATGCTGATTTTCTGGGGGGCTGCCGCAGTCGCAGTCGCGTAGTCAGAAGTGCCTCCGGCAAAGTAGGATACTGTTGTCTTTGTGAGACCAGTTTTGCGGCAACCTGCTGGTCTTCACCTTCAAGAATCAAGGCTCTGGATACGATCTTGCCCGGAGAGGAACTGGGGGGTGGAACGGCCGGAACCTCCTCCCCGTTGACGTTGGACCATGTCTGAACATTCTAAAAAAACTGTGGTACCGCCAGTCAACGTGAGCCGGCCCGAGTGGTCGATCCCGATTGATCCGGTTTTGCAGAAAGAGCTTGAGCGTCAGGTTCTGGTCACGAGCTGGAATCAGCTGACCGAGCTTGCCGACACCCTTTATAACTGGGGCCGACGGTCCAGCTTGTGGCCGCTGGGCTTCGGCCTGGCCTGTTGCGCCATTGAGATGATCTGCACCGCTTCCAGTCGCTTTGACATTTCGCGGTTCGGGGCCGAGGTTTTTCGGGCATCACCACGTCAGGCAGACGTCATGATTGTCTCGGGCACGGTCACCAAGACCATGATTCCGGTGATCGTTCGACTGTATGACCAGATGACTGAGCCGAAATACGTGATCAGCATGGGGGCCTGCGCATCCGGAGGAGGCCCCTTCAAAGAGGGTTATAACGTGGTGTCGGGCGTTGATAAGTTTCTGCCCGTCGATGTCTACGTGGCAGGATGCCCCCCCACACCGAACGCGCTCTTGCAGGGGTTGATTACACTTCAGAAGCGGATTGATGGAGAGACGTTATCGGATCTCCCCTGGTACAAAGAGTCGGTTGAGCGTGAAATCCCGATACCGGTTCTGGGACCCGACCTGATCGACCTGCGCACGGTGGAACTGGCGGCCGAACGAACGGCCATGGGACTGATCGAAAAACGAGAAGCTGGGCTAACCAAGCCGGTTCTCCACCCGGCCCCACAACTTGATCTGCCGCCGGTTTCCGAACAGCCGAAGCCAGAAACTCCAGCCATGAGCAAGGCGGAGCAGATCAGGGCCAGGATGCAGGCTGGCACCGCTGCCGAGCTGTCGGCCGCCCCCGTAACGGCCACGCCCGCTGCGGCTGCCCCAACCACCGTTGCTCAGGCAACTGAGGGCCCCGCTCGGCCCAAGGTCACTCGAAAAGTGAAGGTGGCCGAGCCAAGGCCCAGCCTTCGCTGGCTAGGGAATGAGGGTCTGGCAGGTCTGAACGCCCGGCTGAATGACCGGTTTGGTGCTGGAACTTCTGAGATCGTCAAGGCCGGCCTGCTGGTGCCTGCAGAGGCCTGGTTGAAGGTTGCCCGGTATCTCAAAGACGAGAATGTGGTCCGGTACAACTACCTGAGCAGTCTCCAATCGGTCCATTATTCAGACTGCATCGAGGTCAACTACCATCTGGATAGCACGCTGGAGCCCGGAAGCCTGATCCAGATCCGGGTTCGTTGCTCGGAGGATGAGGGGCTGGGGGTTGTGCCGTCGGTCATCGAGGTCTGGCCGGGCGCGGATCTCCAAGAGCGAGAAGTCTACGACATGATGGGGGTCCAGTTCACAGGGCACCCCAACCTCACCCGGATTCTGATGTGGGAGGGGTTTGCCGGCTATCCACTTCGAAAAGATTACCTGGAGCCCTATTACGAAGGGCCGACCAAGGTGCTGGAGAGTCGGATTGCCGATGGCCAGCATGTGCGTTCCGAGGAACTGAATCCGTATGGCACCAACCTCAAGATCCCCAAGGATTTCAAGGGTTGGGATTCGCTGGATTCGGCATCGGATCCCAAGAATCAGGTATTGCCCCTGGCTGCTGAAGGGGTGAGTGTATCGGCCATCGACAGTGAGTCTTTTGTGCTCAGCATGGGGCCGCAGCATCCCAGCACGCATGGTGTGTTCCGCATGAACCTGCGGGTCGATGGAGAATCGATCATTGGTCTGAAGCCGGTCATGGGGTACATGCACCGCAATCACGAGAAGATCGGAGAGCGGAACACGTTCCTGATGAACTTCCCGTTCACGGATCGGCTCGATTACCTGACCAGCATGGCGAACAATTTCAGCTATGCCCTGGCGGTTGAGCAGTTGATGGGAGACGATCTCAAAGTTCCTGAGCGAGCCGAGTATCTGCGAGTGATCATGGCGGAACTCACACGAATTGTGAGTCATCTGTGGTCGATTGGCTTCCAGTTGAATGACCTGGGGGCGTTCTTCACCCCCGCGCTTTATGCCATTGAGGAACGCGAGCTGATTCTGGACCTCTTTGAGTGGGTGTCTGGAAGTCGGATGATGTGCAACTATTTTCGGTTCGGGGGCGTGGGGTTTGACTTGCCGCCCGGATGGCTTGAGCGCTGTCGGCGAATTGTTGAGAATCGGCTTGAGGCCAAAATTGACGAACTGGACCGGCTGCTAAGCACCAACGAGATCCTGATTGAGCGATCCCGGGGAGTGGGCGTGCTGAGCGCTGAGGAGGCGATCGCGTTTTCCACTTCCGGACCGGTGCTGCGTGGGTCGGGCGTCGCTCATGATCTCCGACGCGCGATTCCCTACAGCATTTACGATCGGTTCCAGTTCAACGTGATCACCCATGCCGGTGGGGATATCTACGCAAGATTTCGGGTTCGGTTGCTGGAAATGCGAGAAAGTGTGCAGATTCTGAAGCAGGCGTTGCGAGACTTGCCGGGCGGCCCGATTTTACCGGGTAAGAAGTCTTACCAGGTCAAGGTTCCCGCGGGCGAGGCCCTTTCGCGGACCGAGTCTCCCAAGGGAGAGTTGGGTTTTTATCTGGTTTCCGATGGTGTCATTGGAGCCGCGTACCGGTACCACATTCGCAGTCCGAGCTTCATCAATTTGACGGCACTGGAGCGAATGTGTCTGGGGCATACCATCGCCGATGTTGTCGGAATACTCGGAAGCCTGGATATTGTTCTGGGCGAGGTTGATCGCTGACATCTGGCATTGGCACGACGCTGAGGGTCTGGTTGGTTCTCGTTTGCTCAAGGTTAGACTTCATGGCTTTTGGACGTGGGCTTGTGGTTGGTCATCTTGTCACGCTTCGCCGCTTCGTGCGCACCTTTATGGTGGGGGCGGGCCGCACGTGGCAGCGTCGCGGGGGCGGACCTCAGAGGGTTGATTTCTTCCAGTCGCCAGAGCGTGGCTTGGAGCCTGTGATTGAGCAGACGGACGAGACCGAGGGGATCTTCACGGTTGAATACCCGGACGAGCGATTGAAGGTTCATGAGCGGTTCCGGGTATTGCCGGTGCTGGTTTATGATGATGCCGATGGCGGTATTCGATGTACCTCCTGCAACATTTGTGCAAAGGTTTGCCCGCCCCAGTGTATCTGGATGACGCATGCCCAGGGGCCGGATGGGAATCCCGTACCGGTTCCTGAAGACTTTTTTATTGATATGGACGTTTGCATGAACTGTGGCCTGTGCGCGGAGTACTGCCCGTTTGATGCGATCAAGATGGACCAGAATTTCGAACTTGCGAACTATGAGCGACACCAGAGCCATATCTTCAGCATGCAAGACCTTCTGGTATCCAGCGGTTACTATGCAGAAACGCACCCCGAGGCCTGGATGAGTGCCGACGAGCAGTCTGAGCGAGCCAAGGCCAGCAAGAAGAAGAATCAGAGACTTCAGAAAGCTCTCAGTTCTTCGGGAGACGTTCCCAGGTTGGATTGAGTGCCGGGCCTGCCCTGAAGAAGATTCAGGGGCTGGCCGTTATCAGGGAGCGTTCGTTCACACGTTTCAAATTCATCAAATTTCGAGGATACCCATGAATCGATCCCAGCCTTCCCTCCCCTTCCCTGTCGGTACCCGTGTTCGAGTTGCGCAGCAGGTTCGCGTGGCGGATAAGCATTGGGTTACCTACGTCACTGGAACCGTGGAAGCGGGCTCCATTCGTCCCCTGGGTGGAATGGAAATGGGCTCAAAGGCGGCGTATTCTTACCAGCCTACGCTTCGTTTGCGTCTGGATGACGGGGAAATCACCTCGATCGTCATTGATGAACAGACTCAGATCGAGACACTGGATACGGTCCCCCAGAGCCGATCGTCATGATTCTGTCTCGCTATCTTTTCATCGGGATGCTGTTGCTATTCGCCATTGGTTTTGCGGTGGCACCGCTGGTATTGATCCGGATTATTGCGCCCCGGCGTCCTACGCCCCACAAGGGGCAAACCGTGGAATGCGGTTTGGAGACCCAGGGGGAGACCTGGATCCGGTTTCGCTTGCAGTACTACATTTTTGCGCTGCTGTTCGTGGTTTTTGATGTTGAAACCGTGTTTCTCTACCCCTGGGCGGCGAGCTACGTGAGCCTGGGTTGGTACGCCTTTGTGGAGATGATGGTCTTCCTGGCCATGCTCACGGTTGGCCTGGTATACGCCTGGGCGATTGGTGCCTTGAAGTGGCAGTAACCGAAGCGCTCTGGTCCGTGTCTCTTGAGTGGAAAGCGAGCCTTGTGTGAACGGTCTGTGGGTCTCCATTGTGGCGATGAAGATGGCCGCCCTGTCGGAACCTGTGCCCTGGGTGGCCTGGTTCCTCTGGCTCTTCGTCGGCTTTGCGGGGCTTTTTCCGTTGCTTGTGGCCTATATCGTGTGGGGGGAACGAAAGGTTGCGGCCCGTTTTCAGGACCGGATTGGTCCGAACCGGGTTGGGCCCTTCGGCCTGCTTCAATCCATTGCCGACCTGGTGAAGTTGCTTTTCAAGGAAGACTTCACACCTGCCCGCGCTGATTTTCTGATCCATGCCCTTGCGCCGGTGCTCATGCTGATCTCGGCCATGCTGTCGCTGGCGGTCATTCCCTTTGGCTTTGGCTCGGTTTCGATGCGGAACGATCCGGTGACTGGCGTTCTGAGACCAACTCTGACAGGCTTCTCGGCCGTAGATCTTCCCTCGGGCGTTCCTTATTTGATTGCGGTCTCAAGCATTGCCTCTTTGGGATTGTTTCTGGCGGGTTGGTCTAGCCGCAATAAATACGCATTGCTTGGCTCCATGCGTTCCGTGGCCCAGATGGTTTCTTATGAGATTCCCCAGGTGCTGGCCACGGTTCCCATTGTGCTCTGGTCAGGGACCTTGAGCCTGACGGGCATTCTGGATCGGCAAGTTGAAACCGGTTGGTACGTGTTGACACCACCAGGATTCATGGCGTTTGTCATCTTCATGATTTCCAGTTTTGCGGAAGTTAACCGGGCTCCGTTTGACCTACCGGAAGCCGAGTCTGAACTGATCGCCGGTTTCCACCTGGAATATTCGAGCATGCGTTTCGGCCTGTTCTTTCTGGCCGAGTATATGAGTATGTTCGCGGTTTGCTGTATCTGTACCACCTTGTTTCTAGGCGGTGGTGCCATTCCGTTTCTGGCGTTCCCGCGCGGGTTGCTAGGCGGATACGTGGTGGTGGATCTGTTCCTCAACTTGATCACGATCCTGGTTTTCAGCCTCAAGGTTGGGCTACTCATTTTTCTGTTTTTCTGGGTCCGAGCCACATTGCCCAGAATGAGAGTGGACCGGCTGATGGCGTTTGCCTGGAAGTTGCTGATTCCACTCTGTCTGGTGAATTTGCTGATTGCCGCGATCTGGTTCGAGATCGTGATCCGGCCGGTTGCAGGTCGGCCCGATGGTCCTGGGTTTCTGCAGTGGTGGATTGGGTTCGGGGTCACGGCATTGCTGGAAGTGCTCGCGTTTTTTGGAGCGGTCTGGCTGTACCGTCAAGATTCTGAACATTCGCTGAAGACCTGGCGGTCTTCCACGGGCTCAAAACCGAGTATCATCGCCTGGCGAAGTGTTCCAACGAAGGTCTGATCTAGACGAAAGTGCTCGGGAAAAAGGGGTTTGGTTTTGAAGGCGCGTGTGTTACTGCTCATGCTAGTTTCGGCTGGCATGCTGGTTGCCGGACTCTGGGAGATCTTGATCTTCCGAGAATTTGGACCGATGCGCGGCGTGTTCGTGCAGATTGCCGGCGCGGCTGTGCTTTGTGCGGTTGGAACGGTGCTGGCTCGTAACCTCATTCATTCCGCACTTTACCTGGTTGCGTTCTTCTTTCTGGTGGCTTGCCTCTTCATCATGCTCGAGGCGGAGTTTCTGGCGGTGATGCAGGTCCTGGTTTTCATCGGGGCGGTGGCGATCTTGCTGATGTTCGGGATCATGCTGACTCAGGACGTGCAAGGAGACCAAGTCGAGGCACATTCTGTTTTGCGTCGGCTACCTGCGGCGATTGTTGCCATCGGGTTATTTGTGATGCTGGCGGTTGCGGTGCAGCAGCGTCCCGATTTCTCCAAAGCCCGGACCGAGCGGGCTGCGCCCTCAGTGGCTGCTCGAGAACGGGTGCTCAACCAGATGCCCCAGGAACTTGGGCTCGATCTGATGCAGCGCTGGTGCTTACCCTTTGAGCTGGTGGGCCTGCTTTTGACTGCAAGCCTTGTGGGCGCTGTTGCGCTTGCCCAGCCTGTCGGGTCTTTGTCGGCGGGTTCGGATGGAACGCCCTCGCCGGGCAGTCTGACCGAGACTCCCGAGCACTTGAGTCGCGAAGTTGCCGGCGGCACTCATTCCTCCTCCAGGCCGGATTTGGTGAGCCCATGAGTCAGGATGTGCCTCTGAACTGGTATCTGATTGTGGCCGCCTGTGTCTTCGTGATTGGGCTCTTTGGGGTCATGACTCGCCGCAACCCGATTGCCGTTCTGATGTCGATTGAGTTGATGCTCAACGCCTCGAATTTGAACATTCTTGCGTTCTGGCGGTTGGGTACACCCAACCCTGGAGAGGCGCCGCTGACCGGAGTGGTTTTCACCGCGCTGGTTATTGCCGTGGCTGCCGCCGAGGTTGCCGTGGGAATTGCGCTGATTCTGGTTTGCTACCGGGTCTGGAAATCGGCCGACGTGGATCGGTACGACAGCATGCTGGGCTGAGTCTGGCGACACTTTTTTCAGGGCCGCCCGCTCAGGTCCTTGAGAGACCGAACGTTCCCGAGGTTGAGTTCCGATGCCGACCGTGCCTGTTATTCCCTCCGTCTGGCCATCCTCAAGCGAGTGGTTCTTTCTCTCGCCCGTGTTGCTCATGGCATTCTGGGGAGTTCTGGTGTTGATGCTGGACGTCTTGGTTCTGAGGAACCGCACGCTCCTTTCCACACGCGCCAAGTGGCTGGGCCTGACATCGCTGGTGGGAGCCTTGGCGGCTCTGGGGCTGGCTGTGGGTTTGCTTTGGCCAGGCGTGCTGGCGACCGATGTTTTGTCGGCCAATGAGGAGTTTTTTAACGGCACCATTGCGTTTGATGCCGCCAGCGCCTTGCTACAGGTGGTTGGCATCGGATTCCTGGTCCTGGTGATTGGTCTTTCGATGACCTGGGTCTTCACCAACGAGCAGGGCGAGTACTATGCCCTGCTTTTCTGGTCGGCCGTGGGAATGATCCTGATGATCGAGGCCGAGGAGTTCATGACCCTCTTCGTGGCTCTTGAGACCATGACCATATCTATCTACATCTTGACCGGACTGGAAACGGGCTCAAAACGATCGTCCGAGGCGGCTCTCAAGTACTTGATTTACGGCTCGGCGGCCTCGGCTCTGTTCCTGTTCGGCCTGAGCTGGGTTTACGGGCTGACCGGAACCACGCGTCTGGCGGCCGTGGGGCGGGCTCTGGTTGAGTCAAGGACCGTTGAAGGGATTGGGGGCCAGTGGACGTCGGGGCTGGCGCTTCTGCTGGTCCTTGCAGGTTTTGGCTTCAAGGTGGCTTCGGTGCCGTTTCACCAGTGGACGCCAGACGTTTACGAAGGAGCCCCCGCGCCGGTCACGGCCTGGATTGCTTCGGGCTCGAAGTTCGCCAGTTTCATTGCGATGATCAAGGTGCTCATGCTCGCGCTGGGAACCTGGTCGGTTGATACCGGTCATCTGCAATCGCCCGGTTGGGTTGTGATCCTTTCCATTCTGGCCGCGGTCTCGATGACTTATGGGAACCTGGCGGCCCTGGGACAGCAAAACTTCAAACGGATGCTGGCCTACTCATCGATTGCTCATTCGGGCTATCTGCTGGTGGGGGTAGTGGCGATCGGGGTCTCCTCTCAACGCACGGAAGCCACCGGTGCCGTGCTCTATTACCTCTGTACGTATGGGCTCGCAACCCTGGGAACCTTTGCGGTGGCCGCCTGGTTGGCTCATGACGTGGGATCAGATCAGATTGATGACTTGAACGGACTCGGTTTTCGCCGTCCTGTTCCGGCGTTTTGCCTGGCGATCTTGTTGCTTTCCCTGATTGGAGTTCCGCCGCTTGCCGGATTTTTCGGCAAAATGCTGATGTTCATGGAGGCTCTCAATGCCGGTGGAAATGGCGGAATCGCACTCACTTGGCTGGTCGTTGTGGCTTTGCTGAACAGCGTGGTTTCTGCTTTCTATTACGTTCGTGTGCTGAAGGCGCTGTATTTACGTCAACCTGGTCCTGCAATTGGAAAGAGTTTCCCCTCTGGAGTTATTTGGACCCTGGTGATTGCGGCTGTTGCCACGGTCGGTTTTGGTCTGAATCCCACCGCTCTCCTGGATCCTCTGGGAGGTGCGGGGATCTCATTGCTGACCAGCCCCGAGCCTGCCTCCAGCGGCCGACCTGTCGATAGCAATGGCATCACTCAGTCGGCCACAGTTCCAGAGAATCCGGCCCAGACTCAAGTTCCAGTCGCCCCAGCGCCATCTGCCTCAGCTCGTTGAGTTTCGCTGGGCCAACACTTTTCTGGAAAGAATCTTGCCATGGCAATCGTGAATAGCTTTCCCCGCTGTCTCCAGAGCCCCTACCTTGTGCAAGATCCTGAAGCGCCAGCCAAGATCGGCGAACTTCTGGCTCTGGCCGCCGATCGTCTGGATGCCGCTGGTCACCTTTTTGAGAGTGGCCATGGAGATCAGGCAGATGTGACCTTCTTCAGCTATGAAGCTATGTTTGCCTGCATTCGCGCCCTGGTCTACCAGCGTGGTTATCGTGAACGGGGGCTCCGCTGCCTCTTGCTTGCTTGTGAACATTTGTATGTGCAAGCAGGTTTGCTGGACCCTGCGCTTCTGATTGCGTTGGAGCGAGCGCAAGGACACAAATCGTCACCCGCCGAGTGTTTGAACGCAGCCACGGCACTTTCGGAACGTACGCTGCAACTTGTCGGACGATAAGGTGGCTTAAGTAAGCCTTTCTTGGGTCGTCGACAGATTTCTTGGCACTTGACCTTAAGTGTAAATTTCCACATAAAGAAATAGATTCGGTTGTCTCCGATCCGTTTCTGTGGCAAAGTATGTCATTCCTCGTTCAGGAAAAATAGGAAACCTGGGGGCTTTAGGTTGTTGGTCGTTTTTGCCCATCTTCCTTGTACAGCTTTCATTCCATAAATACTTGAGTGATTTCAGGTGCGTGTAAATTCGTCTTTTGACACCGTGATTGCCGGAGCGGGTCCTGCTGGGCTCACGGCTGCCTATGAACTTTCCAAGAACGGTTTCTCTTGCGTTGCGCTGGAGTCTGAGAAAGAACTGGTTGGTGGTATCAGTCGAACAGACCAGTACAAGGGATATCGTTTTGATATTGGTGGACATCGCTTCTTCTCCAAGAGTGAAGAAGTGAACCGTTTGTGGGAAGAGATTCTTGGGGAAGAGTTTTTGACTCGGCCTCGGCTTAGTCGGATTTATTACAACCGCAAGTTTTTTTACTACCCGCTCAAGCCGTTCGATGCTTTAAGCAAGCTGGGGATTGGTCGATCGGCGTTGATTCTTTCCAGTTACCTCAAGGCCCAGTTAAGCCCGATTCGGCCTGAGCGAAGTTTTGAAGACTGGGTTGTGAATCGTTTCGGCCGGCAGCTTTTCGATATCTTTTTCAAGACCTACACCGAGAAGGTGTGGGGGATGCCCACCTCCGAGATTTCGGCCGACTGGGCCGCGCAGAGAATCAAGGGCCTGAGTCTGTTCAAGGCCGTGGCTTCAGCACTGTTTGGGGGCAAGTCTTCCAAGGGTGGCGAGGTTGTTAAGACCCTTATTGATGAGTTTCAGTACCCCCGTCTGGGTCCTGGCCAGATGTGGGAAGCCGCAAGAGACAAGGTACGTGGCTTTGGCTCGGGCGTGCATATGGATCGGCGAGTGGTTGGGATTGAGCATGCTGGTCAACAGGTTACAGCCGTTACCTCAAAGGATGCCGCGGGTGAAGTGTATCGGTACGAAGGACGCAATTTTCTCTCCACGCTTCCGATCCGCCATCTGATTCAGGCGATGTCGCCGGCTGCTCCGCCCGAGGTGCGTCAGGCCGCTGAGAGTTTGAAGTATCGAGACTTTATCACTGTGGTCCTGATCATCGATGAGCCCGAGACCTTCCCGGATAACTGGATTTACATCCATGAGCCAGACGTGAAACTGGGCCGGGTGCAGAATTTCAAGAACTGGTCGCCCGACCTGGTTCCTGATCAGTCCAAGACCAGTCTAGGGCTTGAGTACTTCTGCTTTGAGGGAGATTCTCTCTGGTCGATGTCGGACAAGGATCTGGTTGAACTGGGACGCAAAGAGATAGCGGCGATCGGTCTGGTGAAGGGTGAGAAGGTTATTGACGGTTGTGTGGTGCGTATGCCCAAGGCGTATCCGGTTTATGATGATTCGTACCAGGATCATCTGGCCGTGATCCGGGCCTGGCTTCAGAATTTCGACAATCTGCAGCTGGCCGGCCGAAACGGGATGCACAAATACAACAACCAAGACCACTCGATGATGACCGCGTTCCTGGCTGCCAGAAACATCATGGGAACTGGTGATTTTGATACCTGGAAGGTCAATACCGACGCCGAGTATCACGAAGGCGGTTCCGAGTCCGATCAAGAGTTCAAGGGACGGGCCGTCCCTCGCAAGCTGGAAACCGCCTGAGTGAACCGTGTTTGCTGCCCCGTTTGGTGACCGGTCGGGTGTTCGTTCGCTGGTTCTGGCACCTGTAAACGATGTCGTTTGCATGCTTAGTGGCGGCTCAAGCCGTGTCACTCCACGAATTGGAGGGTGCCGCCGGGTTGCGGCTTTGTGTGTCAGGCGGTAGGTTCGGGACATGCGCGTGGGCCGGGGGTCGGCTCTGCCATATACCAGGAAAGCGATTCCATGGGTGCTCCATACGTTCTGTCGAAGCCGCCAGGTGTTGCGTTAATTGGCGGCGGATTCATTGGTCCAGTGCATGCCGAAGCCCTGCGCCGGCTGGGCATTCCGGTTGTCGGGGTGCTGGATCTGGACCTGGCCAGGGCCACGGTTGTTGCCGAGCAACTTGGCGGCGTAAAGCCTTACGGCAAGATTGAAGATCTGCTTGCAGATCCCAATGTTCAGTCCGTACATATCGCCTCCCCGAATCCCGCCCACTTTGAACAGGCAAAACGTTGTCTTCAGGCCGGCAAGCATGTGCTGTGTGAGAAGCCGCTGGCCATCACCTCGGCCGAGACGGCCGAACTGGTCAAGCTGGCCGCATCCAAGCCGGAACTCGCCGCCGGCGTCAATTACAACGTGCGCTTTTACTCGGTTGCCCGAGAAATGCGCGAGCGAGTGAGTAAGGGGGATCTGGGCCAGATCCTTTCGATTCAGGGCTCTTACACCCAGGATTGGCTGTTGCTCGATACCGATTACAACTGGCGGGTGGAACCCGATGGGGCCACCAACCTGCGCGCCGTGGCGGACATTGGTACCCACTGGATGGACCTGGCGCAGTCGATCACGGGCCGTCATATCACGTCCGTTCTCTCGGACCTTGCAACCTTCCACCCGGTCCGGAAGCGGCCCGTTGGCCCCACCGATACGTTCGGCGGCTCGGCTGGCAAGGGTGCCCACGTGGATGTGCCTATCTCAACCGAAGACTATGGCGCGGTCATGATGCGGCTTGAGGGTGGGATTCGGGGCGTCTATTACGTTAGCCAGGCGTTCGCCGGGCGCAAGAATCGGCTCTTCCTTGAGGTTTGCGGTACCGAAGGGTCAATGACCTGGGACAGCCAGGCTCCCGATGAGCTCACGATCGGTCGCCGAGGCCGTCTGAACGAGTTCCTCCAGCGCGATCCTTCCAACCTCTCTCCCGCAGCCGCCGCGATGAGCCACTATCCAGGCGGACATGCAGAGGGCTTCCCAGATGCCTTCAAGCAACTGTTCGCTTCGTTCTATGGTTGGATTGCCTCCGACCGGAAATCGAAGCCCGACTTCCCGACCTTTGCCGACGGTGCCTACGAAGTTCGGATCTGTGAGGCCATTGCGGCCAGTGCCAAAAAGGGTGCCTGGACCGAAGTGTCCCACGCCTGATTGATCGCTGGATTTCGCTTTTTTGCCTGCGCTCGCGGTTTCTGCGAGCGCAGGCTCAGTTTCACCGAAAATGGACCTTTAAACATGGTCTCACCTGACTCCTTGCGGCTCGTTTTTGTCGGGACCAAAGACTTTGCGGTCCCCACGTTTCTGAGCCTGCTTGCCCGGGGTTTCAGGGTCGAGGCGCTCATCACCCAGCCGGAACGGCCCCAGGGTCGCAAGCAAGAACTGGTTCCAGCCCTGATCAAGACCGAGGCACTCCAACGCCATGTGCCGGTCCTCCAGCCTGAATCGATCAACTCGCCGGAAGCCGTGGCGCTGATCCAGCAACTGGCGCCCGACCTGATCGTGACGGTGGCCTATGGGCAAATTCTTTCGCCAGAGGTCCTTGCCATACCAAGGCTTGGCGCCATCAACCTGCACGGCTCTGTGCTGCCGGCCTATCGAGGGGCCGCCCCTGTTGCCAGGGCCATTCAGCATGGCGAAAAAGAGTCGGGCGTAACTGTAATTCTGATGAATCCCCGAGTGGATGCGGGCGGGATTCTGGGAGTGGCAAAAACTCCGATTGGCCCAGACGAGACGGCCGGCGAGCTGGAGGAAAGACTTGCGGACCTGGGTCCAGATCTGCTCCCCGATCTGGTTCTGCGTCTGGCTGACGGCACCTGCTCGCCAATTCCCCAAGACGCCACCAAAGTTAGCCGGGCCCCCAAGCTTCGGAAAGCGGAAGGGGAGATCGACTGGAACCTGCCCGCGCAGGCCATTCATGATCTGGTCAGGGCCATGCAGCCCTGGCCAACCGCATCCACTTACTGGATCGACCCCAGTTCGACCGAGCCGCCGCCAAGGATCATCATTCACAAAACACAGGTTGTGGGTGGTGCCTCAGACGGTTCTCCTGGCCAGATTCATACCAGTGAACCGAAACGTCTGCTGATTACAACTGGCTCAGGGCTGATTGAGCCCTTGGTGGTGCAGCTCCCTGGAAGAAAATCTATCACCATTCCAGACTTCCTGCGTGGCAATCGTCTGGACCCAGCAGGTCACTTTGGCCAGAGCAAAGCGAATGCTTGACATATCCAGGGCGTGCGCCGGCCGATAGAATCAATGGTCGCGAGCTAGGTTGAGATTCTGCATTGGCGCCCGGCTTGTGCGACCGTTTTCTGTTGAAGCCAACGCCTGATTTTCTGAGGAGACTGGAGATGGATGAGAGCCAAGCGGCTCCCTCTCCCCGGAAGAAGCTGTACATCGAGACCGTGGGCTGCCAGATGAACGTGCTCGACTCCGAGCTCGTTGTGGCACGCCTGCGAGAAGATGGCTACGAGTTGACCGACCGGATCTCTGAGGCCGACACGGTGCTTTTCAACACCTGCTCGGTACGACAGCTTCCGGAAGACAAGGTTTACAGCGCCCTGGGGCGTATCAAGCATCTGAAGCAGACCAAGCCCGATGCCCAGATTGGCGTGCTGGGTTGTATGGCTCAGAAGGACCAAGCCGAAATACTCAAGCGGGCTCCCCACGTAGACGTGGTGATTGGCCCCGGCCAGATTGCTCGCGTGGCGGAATTGCTGAAGCAGGCGCGAGAAGAACGAACTCCCCAGGTTGCCGTAAGCCTGGCGCGGAACGCAGGCTCCCGTTTGACCGTGGTTGATAGTTTTGAGAGCTATGACCCACTGCGCGAACCGAGCATGCGCCCTTCTCCGTTCCAGGCGTTCGTTCGTGTGATGATGGGGTGCGACAAGTTTTGCACGTTCTGTATCGTTCCCTCGGTACGCGGGCCTGAGCAAAGCCGGTCGCCGGAATCAATTCTTGCCGAGTGCCGGATGCTGGCCAGCCAGGGGGTGCGTGAAATCACCTTCATTGGCCAGACGGTCAATAGCTACAAATATCGTTCTGGCGATGGACGGAATACACGCCTTTCCGACCTGCTTTCCGCCGCCCATGAGATCGAAGGGGTCGATCGGCTCAAGTTCTTGACCAACTACCCCAACGATATGACCGACGACCTTTTGCAGGCCGTGCGGGATCTACCCAAGGTTAGCCGTTATCTGCACGTACCGGTGCAGAGTGGCTGCGACGATGTGCTCCGCCGCATGAAGCGGAATTATTCCGTGGCGCTTTATGATGAAATGATGGCCCGGATTCGTGAGACCATTCCTGGTCATTCTATCTCCAGTGACTTTATTGTAGGTTTCTGCGGCGAGACCGAAGAATCCTTTCAGAAGAGTCTCCGGTTGCTAGAGCGAAGCCGATTCAAGAACAGCTTCATCTTCAAGTACAGCACCCGGCCGGGCACCAAGGCCGATTCACTGTATCCCGACGATATCCCCGAGGAAGTCAAGAAACGGCGCAATAATGACCTGCTCGCGGTCCAGACGATCATCTCTCAGGAACTGAACCGAGAGTTCATCGGCCAAGAAGTTGAGGTCCTTGTTGAAGGACCAAGCGAACGTGCAACACGTGGGCTTCCTGAGCGAGGGCCGATTCCGCTCCTGGTCGGTCGTACCCAGTGTGATCGGATTGCCGTTTTCCAGGGGGCTGAACGGCTCATTGGCAAACTCGTCAAAGTTCGTGTGGTCGATGCAACTCAGGTCACACTGTTTGCCGAGCCCGTAATATTTGAAGAGCCGCAGGCGCTGGACCAGCACGGGCGCGTGAAACTTCCAGGGCTTCCTATCATCACGGTCTGAGCGGTCGAGTTTGGGTTTCACCTGGCGACCCTGCGAATTCGATCTGTTGGCTCGCGAGGCAGCGATGATACTTAGCCAGTTCGATACAAAAATCGAGGCCAGCCAGTGGTTAGAGTCTCTGGGTGTGCGTGAGCCCGCCCGGGCGCTACGCCACCTTGAGCCGCTGCTCCAATCTTCCGCGAACTCCCGCCTGCTTGAGCATTTGCTGCCGAGGCTGGTCACGGGTGCGGTTCAGTCGGCAGACTGCGGAATGGCACTGGCCAACTTCGGTAGCCTGATGGCGGCCCTGAAGGATCCGGATACCACGCTCTCAACGTGGGAACGGAGCCCAAAGTCCTTCGATGCGTTATTGAAAATCCTGAGTTCGAGCCAATATTTCTCGGATATTCTGATTCGTGAGCCAGATCTTTTTCCCTGGCTCTGCTCGGGACCCGAACGACTGGATCGTGAGCGCCTGATCGACCTCCTCTGGTCACAAGTGCTGTCTCAAGCGGGAGATGAACAGCATCAACGGCTTGTGATTCGTCGGTTTCGGCACCGTCAGATGCTGCGGATTGGTTTTGATGATCTTGTGCGTGATGCGCCCCTGGATACGACCATCGCAGATATCTCAAGTCTGGCCGAGGCGTGTGTGGAGGTGGCGTGCCGCATTGCACGCAGTCGGGTTGCGGAACGCCATGGCGAAGCCCGAGGGGCGGATGGTCGGCCTGCTCGTTTTGTGGTGATGGCGCTGGGAAAGCTTGGTGGTGCTGAACTGAACTACAGTTCCGACATCGACCTGATTTTCCTCTACGACGCCGATGGGAAAACCACAGGCGCACGCTCGCTGACCCACGCCGAGTTCTTTGCAAAGCTGGGTAGTGAGTTGATCCGGTTGCTTGCCGATCATACGGCTTTAGGCCAAGCGTACCGTGTGGATATGCGGCTTCGCCCTGAAGGGCAGCAGGGCCCGCTGGCCCGCTCTTTGAGTTCTGCGCTTGGGTATTATGAAACCGTGGGCCGGACCTGGGAGCGGCAGGCACTCATCAAATGCCGGCCGATTGCGGGCGACCTGGATCTTGGTCGAGATTTCCTGGCCGCGATCGAGCCCTTTGTTTACCGTCGCTACCTCTCGTCTTCAGAAATCTTTGAGATCAAGGCCATCAAGCGCCGGATCGAGTCTCGAACGAGTTCTGCCGGCGATGACTTTCATGAGGTGAAGACTGGCCGGGGCGGCATCCGCGACGTGGAGTTTGTGGTTCAGTTTCTTCAGTTATTGCATGGCGGATCGGACCATGAGGTCCGGCATCCCAACACGCTGGTGGCGCTTGGCCGGCTTGAAGATCATGGCTGCCTGTCTCGTGCGGAACGGGATTGCATGGAGACAACGTATCGCTTCTTGCGCAAGATTGAGCACCGCCTGCAGGTCGTTCATAATCAGCAGACCCACAGCCTGCCCCGCGATGCGCATGAACTGAACGCGCTGGCGCACCGCAACGGCTACCAGCGGCTCTCAAGCTGGGAGCACCCGGAAGGGCCAACCGATCGCTTTCTGGCCGATTATCGCGCACATACCGATCTGAACCGCCGAATTCTGAATCATCTCTTGCATGATGCCTTTCTGGAAGAGCGTCAGGCCGAGGCCGAAGCGGTGGTAGACCTGGTGCTTGATCCAGATCCATCCCCAGAATTGATTGCGGAATCGCTGGCGAATTATCCCTTTCAAGATCGTACAACGGCGTATCGCAATTTGATGGCGCTGGCGCGAGAGGACTTCGAGTTTCTCTCTCAGCCGCGCTGTCGCCACTTCCTGGCGGCCATTGCGCCTGCCCTGCTACGAGAGGTTGCCTCGACCCCAGATCCAGACCTGACCCTGACCCATCTTGAGCGGGTCTCGGCTTCGCTGGGGGCCAAGGCTACCCTCTGGGAACTGTTCAGCATCAACCCGCCAAGTCTCAGGCTCTACGTTGAAATCTGCGCATCCAGTCGGCTGCTGTCCTCGATCCTGATCAAGACGCCAGGGATGATTGACGATCTGCTCGATTCGCTGGTCGTGGATCGTCCTCAGCCGGCATCCGCGATTCGTGCCGAACTTGCCGAGCTTTGCCGAGGTGCCACCGAACTCAACCCGATCCTTTCGAGCTTCCGGAACAAAGAGTGGCTCAGAATTGGGACGCGAGACATTCTGGGTCGAGAATCGATCCGCCTGGTGACCCGAGAACTGGCCGATGTGGCCGAAGCGATTCTGGGCCAGGTGGCGCATCACCAGTGGGTTGAAACCGAGCGCCGGACTCTGGCTTCTGCCGGCTCCGCCTCAACCTGCCAGGAACGCTGGGCCATTCTGGCGATGGGTAAACTGGGTGGTCGAGAGATGACCTATCACAGTGACCTCGATCTCGTGTTTGTGTACGAGGGGCAGAGACAGGCCGAGCAAGGGTGCGCTGGAGAATTGCGGGCCCATCGATTCACTCAGTTCGCGCAGCGTGTAATCAAGGCACTGGGTGGCGGCGGGGATTGCGGTGAGCCTCTTTACCGCGTGGATACGAGGCTCAGGCCGCATGGCTCCTCTGGGCCGCTGGCACTCTCTCTGGAGCAATTTCGTGACTATTTTCAGAGTACCGCTCGGAGCTGGGAACGTCTGGCCCTGACCCGTGCCCGAGTTGTGGTTTGCACGCCCGGCTTTGGCGCAGACGTGATGTCGGTCGTGAAATCCGCCCTTCAACAACCGATTGACCCGGAAGCTTTCGCAACCGAGGTGTTTGAGGTTCGTCGCAAGATGACGGAGGGGGTGCCTGCCACCGACCTGAAACGTGGCCGTGGCGGTCTGGTAGATATCGAATTCGTGGTGCAATACCTGATGCTGGTTCATGGCTCTGATCATCCAGAAGTGCTGGTGCCAAATATCTGGCACGCCATCCGCCTTCTACGGCAGCGCAATTTGCTTACGGCCGATGTTGCCCATGATCTGCGTGAAGCGTACAGCTTTCTGAGATCCCTTGAGGCACGGATGCGAATCATTCATAACCAGACCAGCATGGTGGTTCCGGATACCACGGAACAGTTGCAGCGTTTGGCTCGCCGCGCTGGTTCTGAAGAAGCGCCGAGCTTCTCGGTTGACGACTTGCTTGCGGCCATTCAAACCCACGGTCAGCGGGTTCGGGGGCTATTCGACGAGATTTTGGGCCAGGCGGCTCACCCCCTTGCGGCTCTTGTCGAATCGGGCTCCAAGCCGGGGAAGGCCCGATGAGGCCAGGTGCGAGCCGGCGAGAGAGGCAATGGATCGTCCTTTCCCTGAAAATCCTGGTCTCCCTGACACTACTGGCCATTGTGCTTGGTATGAACCGAGACGCACTTGCCAGGACCCTGGCCCAGAAGCCTCGCTACTCGGTCTGGTTTCTTGCGCTGGTTGCGTACCTCACGGGCGTCATGCTGGCGCTGGTCCGATGGTGGTTGCTGGTTCGAAGTCAATCGCTTCCGTTTCCCCTGAAAGATGCGTTCCGGCTGGGCTGGATTGGAATGTTCTTCAATCTTGTGATTCCGGGCGCGGTTGGTGGAGACGTGATCAAGGGGGCGTATCTGGCCAAAGAGCACCAGCACAAGGGGCGTGCCATTGCCTCGATCGTTGTTGATCGCTTGGTCGCGCTTCTGGGTTTGTTCTTCCTGGCCTCGACCTTTGGCCTGATCGGCTGGGCCCGGCTAGACAGTCGGGCTAGACCAATTGTTATCGCCTCCATTGTGGCCATGGGCCTGTGTGTCTGCGGACTGGTGCTGGCGTTTTCCATTCGGCCGCACGGGCCGTTGTCCCGTCGACTCGCCGGGCACCCTGGCTGGATCCGTCGCATTGAGGAACTCCACGCCATGGGCATAGCCTATCGGCGCAGTTTGCCGCAAGTGGGGCTAGGGATTCTCATGGCGTTTGCCACCCACCTGCTGAACGCGACCGCCTTTTATGGAGTGATTCAGGCAATCGGTCCAGGGGCCGCTCGCCCTACACTGCTGGAAACATTCTCGATTGTTCCCCTGATCTTGTTCAGCACCGCGATCCCGCTGCCATTCTCTGGCCTGGGTGCTTCAGAAAACGTCAGTGCCCTGCTCTTCCAGACACTGGGATACAGCGGGGGTGCCGTGGCGATGATCGGCTTCCGACTCTTTCAGTTGGTGGCCGCCATCATTGGTGCCACGGTGTATCTGACATCGCGATCTCGCAGGCCCCTGAAGCTCGAACTGGACGGCCCAGTCGATTACACCGAGGGGCCTCCACTCCGCGGAGCACCTTCCGTAGGTGTAGCGGCCGAGCCCACGGCTTTGACTTCCTTCGACGTTCCCTCATGAAGCTCGCCAAGCAGGTACGTGGCTTTGGACTGAGATTCGTAATACGTTCGCATGATCATTTCGGCTAGTAGTCCCATCAGAATGCTCTGTAGCCCCGCCAAGAAGAACATCACAACCAGCATCGGCAGCGGAGTTTCCACAAACGTCTTGGGTGGGCTATAAATGTATTTAAAGAAGAGCATAAGAATGAAGCTGATCACGCTGAGCAGAAGAGATGAGAGTCCAATACGACCGAAGAGGTGAATCGGTCTTTGAGCGTAGCGCTGAAAGAATCGGATGAGAACCAGGTCCAGCACCACGTTGAAGGTGCGGCCCAGTCCGTATTTGGATTTTCCGGCCGTACGGGGCCGATGATTCACCACCAGTTCGGCCACTCGGCCGCCTTGCCAGCTTGCAAAGATAGGAATGAATCGGTGCATCTCGCCGTACAGTCTCACCCCTTCCAGGACCTCGCGGCGGTACGCCTTCATGGTGCAGCCAAAGTCGTGCAGTTCCACACCAGAGATTCTGGCGACAAGTCGATTTGCCAGCAGTGAAGGGAGTTTGCGGGTGAGCCAGCGATCTTTGCGATCTTTGCGCCAGCCAGAGACCACGTCATATCCCTCGTCGAGCTTGGCGAGTAGCCGGGGGATGTCTGCCGGATCGTTCTGGCGGTCACCGTCCATGGGAACCAGAATGGCGCCACGGGCCAGATCGAGCGCGGCCGAAAGGGCTGCGGTTTGGCCGCAGTTGCGTCTGAGCAGGGCCACTCGCACGTGTGCCGGGTCGGCAGCTTGAATGGCCTTCAGGCGGTTGCGAGATCCATCACGTGAGCCGTCATCCACAAACACCAGTTCATAGCGCAGCCCGGTGGGGCTTAGAACCTGGTTCAGCTCCTCATAAAGCGGGTCGAGGTTGTCGATCTCGTTGTAAATTGGGATCAGGACCGAAAGGTCCACGGCGCTAGATGCGTTGAGTGTGCGGTCGGTGTGAAGGTCTGGGGTTACCATTTCAACTCACGAATTGCTGGAGATAACGGTAGCTCTGGACCAGTGACGCATGGCGACGCTCAAGCGAACCCTGAAAGCTCCGATCCTCGACCTCAACGGTCACCGGACCAGAGTAACCGACATCGCCCAGTGAGCCAAAGAAGGCTCCCCAGTTCAGGTCGCCCAGGCCTGGTAGCTTGGGCGTATGCCAGAGCCGTGGATTGGAGAGAACGCCATGTTCGTTCAAGGCCAGGGCGTCGATTCGAGCGTCTTTGGCGTGAACGTGAAACAGGCGGTCACGGAAGCCGTGAATGGCGTGGGCCGGGTGGATCTGCTGCCAGATCAGGTGCGAGGGGTCCAGGTTGAGTCCAAAATTCGCGCTGGGAATTGCGTCAAACATTTTGCGCCAGATTGCGGGCGTGGTGGCAAGGTTCTTGCCGCCTGGCCACTGATCGTCTGCAAATAGCATGGGACAGTTTTCAATGGCAACCCGAACTCCCAGTTGCTCGGCGTGTTGAATGAGCGGGTGCCAGGTTTCCAGGAACCTGGGCCAGTTTTCGTCAACCGACTTGCGGTGGTCTCGTCCCACGAATGTGGTGACCAGGCCAATCCCCAGTACCGCGGCGGCCTCTATCACCTGGTGCAGGTGGGAACAGGCCACCTTGGCCTCTTCCGCGTCCGCCGAAAGAGGGTTCGGGTAGTAACCGAGCGCGGAGATGTTGACCCCGAAATGTTTACATAAAGCGCGGATCTGGCGTTGATCTTCAGGGCCAAGCCGTGTCACGTCCAGGTGGCAGGGCCCTGCGTTTTGCATCTGGGCTGAAGCACTCGGCCAGCACATAACCTCCACGCAGCCATAACCAGTCTCCGCAGCAAAGCGAAGAATCTCTTCAAGCGACTGATCTTTGAGTACGGCTGAGACAAACCCTAGCTGCATGGGAGTGAATCTCTTCTGAACAACAGGCCGACAGACGCCGTTCGAACCAGGCATCTGTCGGCTTTGGACGCGGGCCGGTTTTAACCATTCCGTCAGACCGCCGTGGAGGCAGACTCGCCCTTGGCCAGAGCATTCAGTTGCCGTTTGATCTCGTCGTCCGGTGGGTAAATCCCTTCCGCCTGGGCCCGGCGGTACCCCGCCTCGACCTCTTGGATCTTATCCGCCGCGGCGCGTTTATCCTCGGCCGACAGCAGGTCAATGAACAGGCGGCCGGCAAGGTGGTCGGTTTCGTGCTGGATGGCCCGGCTCAGTAAATCTTCGGCCTCGATCTCGACCAGATTGCCGGCGAGGTCAAAGGCTCGGGCTCGGATTTTTCGAGCTCGCTGAACATTGTAGTAAATGCCGGGGAAGCTCAGGCAGCCTTCTTCCTCGATCACAAAGGAATGGCGTTTGACAATCTCGGGATTGATGAAGACCTGCTCTTGCTGGGTCTGGTCTGGGTCGCACGTGAGGTTCAGAATGAAAAATCGGAAGGGAAGCCCCACCTGATTGGCGGCCAGACCTATGCCTCGTGCCTCGTACATCAGATCAAACATGGAACGGACCTGAGTGCGGAGCTTCTCATCAATGCGTTGAACCGGCACAGATTCATAACGCAGAGCGGGGTGTGAGTAGGGCACAATCCTGAGCACGGATAATTCCTTAAGAACAAGCTAAAAATCGTGAAATCAATCGACGTGGCGCGTGGTTGCGGATCCGGCCTGGAATTCCAGTCGCTGGGCCTTGTGAAACGGCTCGCATGCTCAGGGACAGGAATTGCTAAGATTATAGAGGCCTCACCTTTGTCTTGGCGAGGACCCTGGCCCAACGGCCCCTGCACCTTCGCCCCCAGGAACCACCATGAGTTCGAGCCCCTCAGAGCCTTCCTCTCCAGCTTCACAGACTGTCTTCGTTGATCGCCGAAGAGGTCGCTCCTTCCTCTGGAGAGGGATGGGCCTGCTTCTCAGCCTGTTGCTGGGACTGTTGCTTGTGGGTGCATTCATGAGTGCGGGGGGGCTCCCTTCCAGGCTTCAAGAGACTTATGAGGCAGGTCCGCTGCTTGGCCCCAAGGTTGCCATTGTCACCGTCACTGGCACAATTGCCGGTCATTCCGTTGATCACGTGATCCGGCAACTTCGTCAGGCCAGGTCCGACGACAGGGTTCATGCGGTCGTGCTTCGGGTCGATTCGCCTGGAGGTTCGCTCTCAGGTTCTGACCAGATCTGGCGAGAAGTGAAAGCCCTGCAATCCAAGGGAAAGCCGGTTGTTGCCTCGCTTGCCGGAATCGCAGCCTCTGGTGGCTATTATGTGGCGACCTCAAGCGACGTGATTCTGGCGGAACCCACCACGCTTACGGGATCGATTGGGGTTTTGATGGAAGTGCCTGAAGTGGGGGGATTGCTTGAAAAAGTTGGCGTGAGAATGGAAACGCTGGCAACAGGATCCTGGAAAGATGCCCCGTCGTTGTTCAGGCCTTTGAACGATGAGGAACGAGAGCGCTGGAAGGGGATGATTGGCAAGGGGCTCGATCGGTTTGTGAGTGTGATCGCTCAGGGTCGTAAGCTGGACGAGGGTTCGGTCAGGACCCTGGCCGACGGACGAGTGTTCACGGCCGATGAAGCGATCCAGTTTCGCCTGGTCGATCGGCTGGGTTACCTCGATGATGCTGTGCTAGAGGCCCAGAAGCGAGCCTCGTTGCCAGAAGCAAAAATCGTCCGGTATGCCGAGCCACGAAGCCTGGTCGAGACGCTCTTCAGCACGCAGGCCAGGCTGGATTCCCCCTGGACGGAGTTTTCATCGTTGCTTCAGGTCGGCCCGCAACTCTTGCTGCTGGCCCACTGAAACCGGTTTGATAGCGGTTCGCGTTTGGATCACACACCGGAGCAATTGAGAAGTCGTGCTGGACCCACGCATCGGATGTGGGACAGCCGCCCCCGTCTGTTTATTTCGGGAGTTATCGTACAAATGTCAAACCAGAGACAGCCGGGGGCGGCTGCTCTCCACCAGACAAGATAACATTGAACCAGCCGACGGCCGAGGGCTACGGTCCGGCCATGGACCATTAGACACTGAACCGCTCCAGGCCGTGTCAGGGCTCGACCACTTCAATAAAATAAACCCCGGCTGAGCCGGTCCGGCCATCGTGAAATTTACCTGCCCCCATGCCCAGAATCTCGCGAAGGAGCTGGCGGTTGAGCTGATGGTCATTACTCGCTGGGCTGGCCATCATGTCTTGAAGGATGAGTCCAAGGGTTTCTGGGTAATGCGGTGCGATTGCAGCGGCTGAATTTCCACCGCTGGTTCGATCTCCAAGCAGTTCGGTGGCCGCAAACGGCACGATGGAACCGCTCGGCTCAACCTCTCCCATTCGAACCTTGGCTTGTGCCAGGCCAGCCGGACGCGATGCATCGCCAAGTTGCTCAGAGAGTTTTGCGCCAGTTCCTTCCAGCGCCGTTTTCAGAATCTCTCGAAAACGCTCGTACTCCACCTGGTCAAAAGAGACCGCATACACGATCTGGGGGTGTTGAGCTTGCTCAGCCGAGGTGGCCTTGGGGAACGCCGTGAACACAGCGTGATGCCTGGAAACTCGGGGTGCATGCTGGATGGCACCATCCAGGCGTTCCATCAGGTCGACCGTCAGCGGCCGGGCTGTAATTTTAAGGGTTCCGCCGGCCGGCAAGTCGGTCAAGTCGTGAACCTGCGCTTCCTGAAGCGGATCCAGATCATGGAAAAGTGGAGAGATGCCCGCAACCCCCGGCAACAGCGGCGTGAGTGGAATCGGGCCAGACTCTAAAATCTCAGAACTTTGCGTCAGATTTTGATCGGGTCCAGGGGCTCTGACCGTACTCTTCACGGCGAGCGGTGGACCGGGTTCACCCGGGGTCCGATCATAGGTGACAGCCAGCCAGAAGATCAGCAGCGCTGCGGCGGCTGCACTGAGAGGGCCGAGTACCAGCCATGGCCGCAAGCTGAGTGGTGCCCGAGCGGCCGGCCTGCGTTGCTTCAGCCAGTCGCCGGCTTGACCAGCGACCAGATCACTGAGATCTAACGGAACCCCCGGCCTGGAAAGCTGACCCAGGCAATTTCTGAGCTCGGTCAGGCCCTCCAGCTCCTGGCGCAACTTCTGATCTGCAAGGATCGCGGCTTCAACCTGCTTCCTCTGGAATTCATCGAGAACTCCATCGAGATACGCAGAGAGCACGGAATGATCATCCATAGCCATGAGTTCACCAGAAAGGCCGGAACGAATTTCAAAATTCAAAAATGAGGAGTTCTGGAGCTAGTCGGCGAGCGAATTTGAGGCTTTGGCCTGCCAAGACGGCTTGGGTGGCAAAAGTTCCGCTCGCTCCAAGATCTGTTTCAGTTCTGTGCGTGCCCGGTGGAGCCGGCTCCGCACGGTGCCGATTGGAATTTGAAGCGCTTCGGCAATCTCTTCATAACTCAGGCCATCAAGGTCACGTAAAACGACAATCACACGCCCCTCGTCTGGCAACCGCATCAACGCATTCTGGATTCGCTGTTCTTCTTCAGCCCGTTCCAGCCGGAGAGATGGATCTTCTTGAGTGGACGCAGGCAAATTCTCAAGCTGGTCCAGCCCCTGTTTGGCCGCATGACTGGGTGATGTTTTTCGATGCCTTCGTTCACTGATCGCCAGGTTCACGGCAATCCGGTAAACCCAGGTGAAAAATGAACTCTGGCCCCGATATCGTCCCAGGTTCTGAAACGCGCGGAGGAACGCTTCCTGAAGTAGGTCAAGGGCGTCATCGGGAGAACCGGTCAGCCTGAGCAGGGTGGGATAAAGTCGGTCCTGATAACGGCGCACCAGCTGGCCAAAGGCCTCGGTATCGCCATTCAGGCTAGATCGAACCAAGCTCTGATCGTCTTTGGCTGCCATCTTCCTACTTAGACGCACGAGGTCGGGGATTTGTTCCAAAAAACTGTAAGGTCATGAAACAGCGGCTGTTGCTGCGATTTCAAGCCAGGCGAGCCGAATGTGAGCCACAACCGTCGCTTCACCTTGTCTGGTAGGGCCGCTCGCGTCTACGATTGCACCAACACACGATCGACCGTGTCCATGATAACCGTTCCCTGGAATGTGAGTGACGAATGACCGAGAGCCGGGCCAAGATCATGTTATCGGCAATTGAAGGGCCGCTCACGGTTCCCGCGGAAACTCTGGCCGCAGAATGGTCGGGGCCGGCCGCTCTCGATCCCCAAACTCTGACAGCACGAATTCGCCAGGCGCTGGATGAACCTCTGGACTATCCGCCTCTGGGGCGAATTGTGGTGCCAGGAGATCATGTGGTTCTGGTGCTGGAACCTGGTACACCCGACTGGCCCCGGATTGTCTCGGCCGTGATTGAGCGGCTGACGGCCGCGGGGGTGGAACTCCAGGCCATTTCACTGCTCGGTTCGCCCGGCCAAGATCGGCCCCAGTCTCCGTTGCTACCCCCCGAGGTGGCCTGGCTGGCACATACGCCGGAAGATCGTGCCGAGCTTGCCTATTTGAGTAATACCACCTCGGGGCGCAGGGTTTATTTGAATCGCCATCTGGCCGAGGCCGATGTGGTCATTCCGATCGGCTGGCTGCGAGATCGCCAGGGGTTCGGCCTCTTTGGTCCTTGGTTCACCATTTTCCCAGAGACCAGCGATGAGCCGACCCGGACCGAGTTTCATCGGGTCCGCCCGGCCCGTCAGGATTCTGAGCCAAGCCCGGTGAAAGAAGCGGTCGAGGTGAACTGGCACCTTGGTGCTCGCTTTCAAGTGGCGGTCTTGCCGGGTGCTTCTGGAACAGCCGACGTTCTGGCGGGCGATGTTGAGAAACTGGTTCAGGCTGCCAAGGAGCGGTTTGAAAAAGGTTGGCGGTTTACCGCAAAAGAGACCACCGAACTGCTGGTTCTGGGACTGGGAGACGCCAGCGCTGGCTTGCCGGTAAGCTGGGAAGAATTGACCAGAACCATGGTGCTTGCACGATCACTGGTGGAGCCTGGAGGGCGCATGGTGCTGGCCTGTCCGACCTTGGAGCCACCCGGAGCCGCACTCAGGTTTCTGGCCGAAATGGATGATCCGTCCATCGCGGCCAAGGCGTTGAAGGAGTTCAAGGATCAGCCAGATTATCGGGCGGCCGTACGGCTTGCCCGGTTTGATCGTACAGGGCCTATTGGCCTGCTTTCTCAACTGCCAGACGACGTTGTTGAAAACCTGGGTTTCGTTCCCATTCGCGATGCCGACGAACTTGAGAAAATGCTTCAAAAGGCAAACGCAAGTTGCATTGTGAATCGGGCGGAATTGACGCGAATCAGCCTTGAAACCACACGCTAGTTGTGTGCCAACCGAACGGCCAGACCATGAGTGCCTTGCCCAAGATTGCCGAGTTTTCAGGCCAGAGTATCTTTGTCGATCGAACCGACCGAGGAAGGCTTTGGCTCACGGGGCCCGATCGAGCCAAGTTCCTGAATAATGTTTGCACCCAAGACGTCTTGAGCATGTCTCTGGGTAAGGGCAAAGAGGCATTTATTACCTCGTTGCAAGGCAAAACTCTGGCGTATGTTTTGGTGCATGCCCTGCCCGATGCGCTGGTGGTTCGGACCGATGCCGATGTTTTGCCGGTGATCATGCCGCATTTGCAGAAATACGGGATCTTCGATGAGGTCGTTCTGGAAGACCGAAGCGCTTCCAGCCGCGAGTGGCATCTGGCCGGTAGCCAGGCAGTCGAAATCTTGAACTCGATTGGGATTCACCCGGTTGCAGACATGGAGTCTGTGCGTGTACCGGTTGCATCCGGTGAGCAGGTATTGCTCATTCCAGAGGCCCCGTTCGGTATCCCGGGCTGGACCGTGATTGGCACTCCAGGAACCGGGGAATCTTGGGCTCAGCAACTCGACCAGGCCTGCCAGACAGCGTCTACCCCGGTGGTTACGTTGGAGGTTCTTGAAGGGTTCCGAATCCTCACGGGAATTCCCAGAAACGGCCAGGACGTCACGCCTGCCAACCTACCCCAGGAACTGGATCGAAACGACCAGTCAATCAGCTTCAAGAAGGGTTGCTACCTGGGACAAGAGACGGTGGCCCGGCTGGATGCGCTGGGGCATGTGAACAAGATCCTCAGAATTCTGACCGTGGATGGTTCAGACTTACCGACCCTAGGAGTCACGGTTCGTGCTGGTGAGAAGGAAGCAGGAACCGTGAGTTCGGTTGGACAACTGCCCGGTGGCCGCGTGGTGGCGCTGGCCATGCTGAAAGTGAATCTGGCTCCGGTAGGTGCAGAGGTCGAAATCCTGGGCGGAGATCGAAGCTACCATGCGCAGGTTCATCCGATTACCGGAGGCTGATGCCGTAACCTCAGCAGCTTGGGGCTATCGCGGGGGATTCAAATCGGAGTCTGCTCAGACGGCGGGGAAGAGGTCTTCCCACCGCACAACTCCGCCAGAATCAACGGCTGCACGTACGAGCAGGCCAACCTGCGTCGCTTGCCGTGCCTCGGACAGTTCGATAGGGGCCTCTACGCGGCCTGGAGACCGAACCGACTTCACGAACTCGGCCAGGGCCAGTTCGGTATCTTGTGTGGAAGAAGGAGCCAGCACCGTTCGTGGCCGCGATCGATCTCGGTAGGTCAAAACTCCGCTGGTGAGGTCTAGCCCCCCTTCGGTACCGAGCACCGACATGTTGAGCCCGGTGAACCGTTCGTCGGCGGGTGCGATCCACGACTGCGAGAACGAGGCCGAGAAGCCATCGCGCCAGAAAAGGGTGGCCGTGTACCAGTCGGTCACATCTCGCTGGCGATCAACGGCCCGGAACAAGTCTCGATGGCCGGTGCCAAAGGCCAGTTCAGGTGGGCCGTTTTGTAGCCAGCAAAGGAAATCCCAAACATGGATCGCCTGTTCCAGCATCCAGTCTCCCGAACGCTCACGCCGGGCCATCCAGCCGTTATGCCCTTCAATGGGTCCGTTGCTGCTTGACCACTGGGCGCGACACTCAAGCAGCCGGCCGAGATCGCCCCCCTGGGCCCGACTCACAGCCTCTTGGAACCGAGGATGACAGCGCCGCTGGAACCCCACGTGAAGCACCTGATCGGGGTGCTCGGCGTGAACTTGCACAATTTCATCGCATTCAGCGACTGAGAGGCCGAGCGGTTTTTCCGCGTACAGATGCTTACCGGCCCGCAACGTGGCCTGGTACAGCGAGGCGTGCAAGTCACAAGGTACCGCCACAGCCACGGCATCAACATCGGCCCTGGCCAGTAGCTCATCAGCCGTTCCCAAGGCCTCTGGTCTGTGTCCAGAAGCTTTCTCGGCAATGCCCTGGGCCCGGGTCCTGTGCTTCAGTTCCGGATCACTGACGGCAACCACATTCACGCCCGGAAGGCTTAGAAAACCTCTGAGCAGCGTGGTGCCACGGTTCCCTAGCCCGATCAGGCCCAGCCGGACCGGTTGATCGGATCCCAGGGCTTCCACCACCTGACCCTGGGCCAGCGCCACTCCGGCAGCCGCAGAGCAGCCCAGAAAATGCCGGCGATTGAGGCGATTGGAGGCCATGGAGAAGTCCTGAGCCTGGGTGGTTGCAGACTGAGTCGCGAAGCGATACGAATTCATAATATTATACGATATGGCTGGTCTTTGAAAAAGTATGGCTGCAGGGCTTGGGTGGAAATTGAACCGAGACAGGCCCAAAGGCCTGTGAGAGTAGGTCTTGCCCTTGGGCCATTCAGATCCCGACCCACTTTCATCTCAGTCGGCCGTTCCCGCCACCTTGACCGCTGTGGGTGGAACGATCTTGTGAGCGGTCGCGGCTCGATAGGACCAGACCGACGTATGCCTTGGCGATTGGAGTTTGTCTGAGCCGGGAGCGCAAGCGACTGACCAGTTTTAATGATTGAGCGGGGCCTTCAACACCAGGTTGAATGCTTTCGCAAATCGTGCCAGGTGGCCCGGATAACTCTTCCAAGAGTCATCCGTGAAGTGAAGCGTTGGGAGAGTGCTTGCGGGAGGGCGAGGTTTCATCCGAGCCGGACTCCTCTTTGCGTTCGACTACGGCGTGCTCTGGCGGCATGGATGACTCCGTCTCCGGGTCATCCGTGCAGGTGCGGCAAACGAGTCGTGCTTGCTCTGGAGCAGTGCCGCCATGGGAGAGGGCCTGCTCTGGTGGCATGGATGACGCCGTCTTCGGGTCATCCGTGAAGTGCGGCAGTCGACAAGGGCCTGCTCTGGCGCAGTACCACCAGAGCAAGCCCTCTCCCATGGCTGCAATTCACGATCGTGTTCGCCGCCGTACCACCAAAACTCCACCCACGCCGCTCAGCAGGCCCGCCAAAACCAGCGTGCCGGGTTCGGGCACGGCGGTGATCGTGCCATCATTGGGTCCGCTGATGGTCAAGGCGGTCACGCCGTCGGCACCGCTGATCGTCGTCCCTCCACTCACAAACATCACTGCAATCTGCGAACCAGGGCCACTCAGCGGAACGCTGGAAGCCAGGGTGTACTCAATATGCGCCAGCCCCACCGACTGCCCAGACGCAAGTTCCATGTGAAAATCTGGGCTTACCAGCGAGAGATCGGTCATACTGATATCGGTGCTGGTAAAATTAGCTATCACCAGCGTGGGCGCAACTGGATTATTTCCGAAGATGTACGCAGCGGCCGTATTCTGACTCACGCTGGTAAAGGTAATACCAGCATTTGACACCACCTGGACCTCGGTGCTGAACCCACCCACCTGAATCGTGTTAATGCCGGTGGCTGGGTTGTTGTACCTTCCTTTCCGCACATCTCGCCTGCAATATCTCTGAATTACCTCGGTAACAACTGATCTCCTATCTGCTCGCCTGTATCAAGGCACAAGAACCCGACCGGATCACTCCCGTCGCACCAATGTTGGAGGAGTTCCGTCGGAGTTGCTCAAGGAGTTCTTTAACTTGGGCCTCGAGTGCGGCGATGCGTGCCAACGTGATATCGAGTTCACGGCGAAGCCGAAGACATTCGAGGAGAACTGGGGCTGGTTCAGGTGCATCTTGAGGGCTCATGGTCCGGCAAGATACGGATTTTGCCTCGACTGACTAGACGAGGTTGGCAAAACGGGTGCCAGTCCGGGGCTGAACGGTTACCATTTAAAGATATGGATTTACGTCGGAAAACACAGACCTTCGAATTCTGTCGGGAACGTCTTGGTGCGTTTGAACCGATTCGTGGACGCGGAACCCTTGGCACGCATGATGGTCGACCAGTATCAGGCGCTTGCCCGGCAAGAACCGATCATGCGGATTGATTTAGCGTGTTCGCTGATCAATTTGGGAGTCACCCTGGACGGTCAAAACCGGCTTCAGGAAAGTCGGCAACCGATCTCCGAGGCTCTCACAATTTTGGATGAGATCCGCCAAGATTTTCGTGACGAGTATTGATTCTGGCAGGCGCAAATCCAATCGCTTGTGAACGCTGCACTCTCATCTTTGAACGCGGGCGGGCCTGAGGAAGCCGAAGTCCGCTTTCGTACGTTGCTGAACCTGGTTGGGGAACCGATCCAAAAGTTACCAGGCAAAACGGCTCTATTTGTCCATTGTCAATGTATGGCTTTAGCGGCACCGAACTTGATTTATATGGGGCAGAATCAGCTTACCGAAGCCGAGGACATGGTACGGCAAGTATTGAAGGTTAGGCGCGATGCGTACCGGGCGGAACCTGAGAATCATGTGTTCCGAGAAGCGTTGGGAGAGGCCAGCGTCAAATACTACAGGATATATAAGTCGCTGGAAAAACCGCGAGAGGCGGAGGCTGGCCTTCTGGAGGCTTTGGAGCGGGCGGAAGCGGCCCAGAAAGCCGAGCCTGCCATTTTCGACCGCAGTCGTGCCCTGATCTACCTGCTGGAACAAACGGCTGATCTGTATCAGACGACCGACCGACTGGCCGAAGCCTTGATTGATAACGAGCGGTTGCTGGAGTGTGCCCGCGCATGGTTAGCGATTGAGGGGTATATTTACGAGGTTCGAGCGAATTTTGCGGATGCGATTCTTCGTGAGGCAGGGATTTATTCCAGCCTGGGCAACCATGCAGAGGTGATACGATTGTTCGAACAAGGTCTGCGTTATTCTGCACCAGAATCTCAGCCCTGGATTCAGGCCCAGCTCATCTTGGAGCGACTGGCCGCGGGCTCTTGAGATTGTGCTGCGTTTGTCCAGGCCGCGATTAGCAACGAGTATCGGAAATTCGACAGAGGCTTGCAGGGCTGACAAGCTTTTCAGAGGCTGGGCCAAAAATCAGGCTTGTGGCCTTGGAACAGAGCCGAGTGTCGTTCTGGGCAAACCAGGGCAAGTCGTGGCTATCTAGCTAAAGCTTCAGAGCATGTACTCAGAAAAGTCAACGAGGTGCTATCATCTTCCGACTGGATGGTCAGCATCCCCTGGCAACGGCCAAGAACTGGACGCGGCAATTCGGTGTACGGAATCAGCAATAACCGCGCGACAGGCCGGTCATCCTTGGTGATTGTCAAACCTTCAACGGGTTCCAACCGCTCGATCAGTTCAGACAAATGACTTTGCGCTTCCTGGAGTGTAACGGTACTCACCTTCGTGTCTCCTCGTCAGATGCCGACGATAAAAACGACCATCATGTATTTCACCCCATCGTGATCTCCCTGTCTCAAGAAGTAAGGCGTGCCTGAGTTTCAGGCGTTCACGTGCTTCAGGCCAATTGGCAATGGGAGGCTTTGGCCCAGTCGTGCTATACTACGGTTTCGGGTGAGGCCGGATGTCTCGCCCTCGATTGCGTACATGGGATCTCGTGATGGCCAAGCACATATTCGTGACCGGTGGTGTGGTGAGTTCGCTGGGCAAAGGTTTGACCTGCGCCTCGGTTGGAATGCTTTTGGAGCGGCGAGGGCTTCGCGTTCGGCTGCAAAAATTTGACCCGTACCTGAACGTTGACCCGGGGACCATGAGCCCCTACCAGCATGGTGAAGTGTATGTGCTAGACGATGGTGCAGAGACCGATCTCGACCTGGGTCACTATGAGCGGTACACCAATGCCCCGCTGACCCGGGCCTGTAATTTCACCACGGGCCAGATCTACCTTTCGGTTATCAACAAGGAACGGGCGGGCACCTACTACGAGGGGAAAACGGTCCAGGTTATTCCCCACATCACCGACGAGATCAAGGCCGCCGTCCGAAGCCTGGCGACCGACGATGTGGATGTGGTGATCACCGAGATTGGCGGAACGGTTGGTGATATTGAGGGTCTTCCATTCCTGGAAGCGATCCGGCAATTCGCGCTCGACGCTGGTCGTGAGAATTGCGTCTACATTCACCTGACCTTGGTGCCCTACCTGAAGGCGGCCGCCGAACTCAAAACCAAGCCCACCCAGCACAGCGTGGGGGCCTTGCGTCAGATTGGCATCCAGCCAGACGTCCTGATCTGTCGAACCGAGCACCCGATCTCACCGGAAGATAAAGACAAGATCGCGCTCTTCTGCAATATCGAGCGGAAAGCGGTCATCGAGGAGCGAGACAAGCAGTTCAGTATCTATGAAGTCCCGCTCAGCCTGATGAACAACGGCCTGGACGAGATTCTGGTGAAGCGACTCAACCTGAAGGTTGGTCCGCTCCAGATGGATGATTGGCGTGACTTGCTTGATCGGGTTCTGCACCCAGAGCGGGAAGTGACCATTGCCGTGGTCGGCAAGTATATCAAGCATCGAGACGCCTACAAGTCGGTGTATGAAGCGCTCGACCATGCGGGAATCGCTCATCATTCGCGTGTGATCATCAAACGCGTGGAAGCTGAAGAACTGGGCCATGAAGGGGCCGATAGCTTTTTGAATGGCGTTGATGGCATCTTGGTGCCTGGCGGTTTTGGTATGCGTGGTATTGAAGGCAAGATCGAGGCCATCCGATTCGCTCGGACCCGCGGTATTCCGTTCTTCGGAATCTGTCTCGGAATGCAATGTGCCACCATCGAGTTTGCACGCAGTGTGCTGGGTTATACCGACGCAAACAGTACCGAGTTTGACTCTGGCACCCAGCACCCTGTCATCTCGTTGCTCGACGAGCAGCGCGGTGTGCGTCAGCGTGGTGCCAGCATGCGGTTGGGCTCTTGCCCTTGCGAACTTCTGCCAGGCAGCCATGCAGTTAAAGCCTATGGCCACTCCAGCATCAACGAGCGGCACCGGCATCGCTACGAGTTCAACAACGACTATCGAGAGGCGTTTGAGAGCCACGGGTTCCAGATCAGCGGCACCAGTCCAGACGGCGCTCTGGTGGAAATCATCGAAATTCCGGCCCACCCCTGGTTCCTTGCGGTTCAATTCCACCCAGAGTTCAAGAGCAAGCCGATCAAGGCCCATCCGCTCTTCAGAGACTTTGTAGGTGCCGCAATCCGTCGCAAACATCCCGCTGCTCATTGACGATGCGCTTTGGATGCGTGGTGCCAGGGAACAGCCATGTTGAATGATCAGGTTCAAGGCCGGGGTGTTGGGTTTGGCCTAGCCCCCGTTCACCTGGAGTTGGATGAATCACGCATTGGTCGCGTGTTTATTCCAGATGCCAACCCCTCTCGAACCGGTACGGATCTGTTTGTTGCCCCTGCCTTCTGGGACCTCCAGACCAACGGCCGATGGGGTATCTCATTTTCCGACGAAACGCTGACCATCGAACAGGTGGCCGAAATTGTCCGGGCGCATGCTGCGTTTGGTACGGCTCGGCTTTGTCCAACCCTGATCACAGCTTCTCAATCTGCCACAACCCATGGCCTGCGAACTATCCGGCAAGCCTGCGATCGTTGGCCAGAAATTGCCGCGATGGTGCTGGGGATCCACCTGGAAGGGCCTTGGATCTCTGAGTGCGATGGCTACCGGGGTGCGCACCCACTTGAGCATGTCAGAGATTCAGATCTTGCCGAGTTCGCCCAGTGGCAAGAGGCCAGCGGCCGGAGGATCATTCTGGTCACCCTGGCGCCTGAGCGTTCGGGCGCAATCGAGGCGATCGAGTGGTTGTGTCGCCAGGGGGTAACCGTGGCGCTTGGGCATACCGCTGCCAGCAGTGCCACCATTGCCGCAGCCTGCCGGGCGGGGGCTTCTCTGAGCACGCACCTGGGGAACGGGATTTTAAACCAGTTGCCTCGCCACCCCAACCCAATCTGGGATCAGGCGGCCGAGCCGCAGTTGTTCGCCTCGCTCATTGCCGACCGGTACCACCTGGGTTCGTCGATTTTGCAGGTTCTGGTTCGTGCCAAGGGGGTCGAAAAGATTCTTTTGGTGAGCGATTTTAGCCCGCTGGCCGGGCTGCCAACCGGCACCTACGGCCCTTGGTCCGTGGATCACGAAGGAAAGATTGTCGTAACCGGGACTTCGTATCTGGCCGGTGCCAACCAGAGCCTGGCCCAAGGCGTTGCCACCCTGATTGACTGGGCCGGTCTGCCGCTAGAAACCGCGTGGTCTACCGTTACCGCCAACCCTGCGCGGCTGCTTAGGCACCAACCCCCTGCTCTGACCGTCGGATCGCCAGCCAATATGGTGCTTTTTCGCTTGTCCGAGTTGCCCGACCATTCCACGGCTCGAACCCAAATTGACATCGTTCGGACCTGTGTGGATGGACGCTGGTACGAGGCTGGTTGATTCAAAACAAAAAAAGGCCGTGCCGGTGAAAAATCACCAGCACGGCCTTTTAAATCACGTGAACCAGAACGCCACAATCAGGCCTTCTTGGCGGGATCGACGCCGTTCACCCAGTCGCCTTCCAGCTTCTGGTAATCGGGCAGGGTCAGGGTCGAGCCTTCGAGTGGGTCGGCATTCCAGCCCATGATCTGGTTTGGGGTACCGCGAAGGTCAGACCGTTCTTCCCAGCGAGCGGCCCATGAACGATCGGCTTCGGTAATTGCGCCGTTCTCTTTGTTGAAGAACAGGGCTTTGCCTTCGCGATAGGACTGTACGCCCATGTTCACGGTGGCAATGGCCGCGTAGCCGAGCGACGCTGGGCAGAGGGTTTCCTGGTTGTTGCTGCGGATACACCCGATGTAGTGGTTCCACAGGGCGCGGGTGTCGTCTTTGGGCTGCTCGGGCTTGGTGATCTCGCCACCCTCGCCGGAGTTGGCTCCTGGAGGGGCTGGGCGCCCTTCCAGCTTCTGGGCGACAACTCGGAAGCCGTCGGCAGGCGACCCACCGAACATGATCGAGCCAGTATGGCCACGGATGACCTCACCAAGCTGGACGTCATTACACATGGTGGCCGAGATGATGACCTGGCAGCCCTCATCGTAGTCGGCAACCACCGTGGCAACGTCTGGGCAATCTCGGCCGTCGTACTCCATGTACAAACCGCCGCCACCCACCACGCGACGTGGGAACCGCACACCCATCGCCTGGATCAGGTGGGTGAGCTGGTGGACGAACAGGTCGGTGTACATGCCGCCGCCGAAGTCCCAGTAACAACGCCACTGAGCATACTTGGCGCGGTTGAATGGCATGTCTGGGGCCAGACCGAACTCGGTACCCAGGAACATTTTCCAGTCAACCGTCTTGGGATTCATATCTTCGGTCAGGCCGTAGTATCGCCACTGGCCCATGTTGCTATTGCGGTAGTAGCTGGTCTGGCCCTGCAGGACGTGACCGATTTTACCGGAGCGGATCAGGGAGTTGGCCGCAGCCCAGCGAGGATCTGCGGTGGACTGCACGCCCACGGTAAAGATCTTGCCGGTGCGAGCCTGGGTTTCCGCCACCCGACGAGCCTCGTCAATGGTGTGCGTCATCGGCTTTTCGCAATAGACGTGCTTGCCAGCGTCCATGGCGTCGATGCACATCTTGGCGTGCCAGTGGTCGGGGGTTGCCACCACCACGGCGTGAATGTCTTTGCGATCCAGCAACCGGCGGTAATCCTTGGTCACGCTCGCTTTATCTTCGGGATTGAGCCCAACCTTCTTGGCCGAAGGATAAAGGCCGCGGACATCGCCGTTGTTGGGCTTGGTCGCTCCGCCGTCCCAAACGTCGTTCATGCCAACGATGTCGACGGGCAGGCCTTCCTGCTTCATGGCAAGCAGCGCGTTAATGTGCGCTTGCATGCGGCCACCCGCGCCCAGGATGGCAAAGTTCAGCTTCTCGTTCGGGTCCCGAACATTGGCGATTGCTGGGTGCGGAAAGCTACCCGCCGCCACCACCGCCCCGGCTGTGGCCCCGGTGGTCCCGAGAAATCCACGGCGATTCATCGCGTGCTTGCCTGTCATGGTCGATGCTCCAAGACAATTCTGTTGGGCGAACGGGCGTGCCACAACTCAGCGCACACCCTTCGTTGACCCATGGTCGCGCATTCGCCGTGGAAGATCAACCGCCCACCCTGCTTCCTTTTTCAAGTACCTACTCGCACCGCTACTTTCCGACCCCTGCACCATTTGCTTATAACCAGAATAGCCAAGCCAATCCCGATCCCCGCCTGAAAGAACTCATGCTATTCGTCAAGGAAAGTCGGATCCTGGCAACACCCGCTCAGGTTTTTGCATTTCATGAAAGCCCAGGCGCACTGGAAAAACTCACCCCACCCTGGGAGGCGTTCCAGGTCATTGCCGGCGGAGACTCCATCAAACCTGGCTCGCGGGTCTCAATTCGGATGTCTATGGGGCCATTTCCAGTCGTTTGGATTGCTGAACATACCGAATATGAACCGCCCCACCTGTTTGCAGATCGCCAGGTGCAGGGACCGTTTACAAGCTGGTACCACCGCCATCGCTTTTTAGATGATGGCCAAGGGGGAACCTTGATGCGCGACGAAATAACCTTCCAACCACCACTCGGGGCCATCGGGCGCGTACTGGGGGGCTGGTTTTTGAGACGAAAGCTCGAAAAAACCTTCAGCTACCGACACGAAGCTGTCCGGGCCCGTTTTGCGTGAGGGCCCGGACAACCAAGATTCGAACATAACCCCCAGCTTTTCAGGCTGTGACGCTATCCAGTGGGCTTCTCCAAAGGGCGAAGCGGGGGAACAGGATGCGGGCCAGATCGACGGCGGTGGTGGTGGAGGCCGTCACGCCGTCCACCGTCATCGCCGCGTCCAGGCCGGTATGGCCAAGGACGAGCCGGGTGAATGCGGACTGGCTCATCGTCAAGTGTCGCCGACCGACACGTTCAAGCTCAACGGTTCCAGATTCCGCACTGGCAAACTCAATCAGCAGTTTCTGGTCCCCTACGGTCAGACCGAGATTCAGGGGATAGCTCTGCTTGGTCTGGCGGAGCCGCTCCAGAAAATCTGGCATCAGCGCCGTGAGCAGGGCCTGGGCGCTCGGAATATGGTACAGCGAGACCTCGCCCTCGGACTCTTCTTCGTCCAGGGCCTTGCCGCCAACGTCACGCACAACTTCCAGAGCGGGGTGCCCTGGTGGCGCATGAATGGTGACGTGCGGGTAAGCCCGCTCCAACGCCTCGGAACGAACTCGCCCAAGCAAGGCCTGAAGTGCAAACGGGTACGCAGGGTCGGTGGCAATTTCCAGAACCCGGTGGTCTTTGACAAACGCGTACCCGTGGACCTTTTCACCCACGCACGCCACCCAAATAACGTGGGCCAGTTTGCGGCCAATGAGCCAGCGCCAGTACTCTTCACTGCGCACAACCGAGCCATGCACCGAGGCAAATTGCCGGTCGTAAAGAGTCATCAGGTCTTGCAGTTCAACCTGGCGCCAGGGCCGAACATGCCAGGAGCCGGCACGTGGATCAGGCGACCCCTCGCCTCCCGTGGGCAAACTTCGACTTGGCAGTTTGCCCAGCGAATGACGTCCGCAAATGGCCCAGCCCAGCGACTGGTAAAACGCGGGAAGATTCGTCGTGGCGGTTTGTACCATGGCGCCGGTCTGGCGGGCTCGGCCCCCGGCCAGCCGCAACAGGTTTTGGGCAAACCCGTGCCGACGATACTCGGGCAACGTACCCACCCACATCACGCCCTGCAGGGGAAGCACATGCTGGCCAAACCGCATGGCCCGCTCAGTCAGGTGAACATGGCTGGCCACTCGGCCTTCCACCTTCACCAGTAAACGCTGGTCAGGTCGATACCCCGGTTCGCTCAGGGTTCCGAGGAAAACCTCGCGCTCTGGGCCGTGAAAAACGTGCAGCAGCGTCTGGTAAATCGATTCATGGTCTGCCTCGGTGGCAGCCGTAAATTCGACCGGGCCCCGGCGAAATGGAAGACGCACATCGGATGGGACCGCGTTCGTACCTGGTCTGTCAGACACCTGAATTCCCATGGGAAACTTTTTTGCCTCGGACGCTTACGAACCGTTCAATACACTATTCTAGTGGGGAAGCGGATCGAAATCGCCGGTGGGGTGGAAAATTCATTCGCTTCAGAGGTTGCCGCGTGTTCTAAAGCTTCTGGCTGAATGGTGTTACGTTGGATGGAACATCCGAAAATGAATGATGCCGACTTGCTGGATACTGAACATGTGACGGGTGGTCTCAGGATCATGGGCCAAACAAGGCCAAATCTTTCAACGCCGGTAGTGTTCACGTTTTGGTGAGCCTGAAGTTGACGTGGGCGATGATTCTGGCGTTTCTGGGCTTGGTTCCTTCAGGGGGTAAGTGCAAAGGCCGAAAAGGCTTGGGCGAGCCTGGCTTCTGAAAACAGAATCGATGGATATTCGCGATACCGGGCCCAGCGGTCTTCATGCAGTTCTCGATCAATCTTGATCTCTTCCTGGCGAAGTTTCAGAAGTTCTTCCCGCACAAACGGGGCCAGTAATCGGTTGCACTCGTTGATGGTTCGGCACCGATGGGCGCGCTGGAAGTGAGTTTCAACCGGCCCCTGAATGGCCGCATGCTTGCGTTCGATCAACGGGGTCGCCTGATCCAAGCTCAACGGTGGCACGTGGCGATCTGGGTTGAAAATCAGATCGCGAATCTTCTGCTTGAGGGCCCGTCTGGATTCGGCCGTGACTTGGTGCTGGGGAAGGCCCAGCCAGAGCGTGAGCGACAGGGTCAGGAACCCCGGTGGTTCCATACCAAAGAAGCGTTCGAGAATGGTGTCGCCAAGTTGGTCATACTTGGCCCCTCCAATGCCGTGAATGAACAGGTCACTGAGGATCAGCCGAGAGAAGAGCGTGGTGGTCAGGGCCCGAGTTCTGAGTGCAATCCCCTGGCCTGGCAAGGCTTTGAGTTGTTCCACCGCCTGCTGAGCCGTTTGAGTCTCGCTGAGCGGCAAGCGGAGGAACTCTTCGGTTTCACCTGAGATTCTCAGCAGCAGTTCGTCCCCTCGGCTTGCAACCATCAGCGAGCGTCGGCGGGCATTCCCATCTCTCCAGACCCAGAACGGAGCCTCCCGCCATTCTCCCTGCTCTCGCAACGGAGGCACCGGATGGTTACGGCTCCGGATCCGATTAGCCTGGCGATAAGCCTCAAGTGCCTGATTGTGGATGGTGCGAAACCGGTCGAGGTGGGCAATCAGGTGGCAGAAGAACCAGAGGAACGACTCTGTCTGGCAGAGTACGCTTAAAGGGATATCGAAGTTGGAAATCCCCCAGTCTAGCTCGACCGAACGGCGAGCTGTGGCAAAACCTATTCCCACAGGCTTGTGGTTGGCCATTTGCGTGGCGGCAACTGGCCAAAACTTGGTCAGGAGCGGGTCCTGGACGAGCCCATCCATGGTTGCTTGAACGCGTGTGGGGAACGATTGAAACACGTCCGCGTTTGCGAGCAGCCAGCACTCAAACGGGGCTTCCGGGTTCTTGTGGTCAAATTCGACCGAGGTCGTGTGGAGCGCTTGATTGCGACGGGTTGGCACTCGGACGGCGGCCGCTTTGGGCAGATCGTTATCCACAATGATGTGTGCGGAAAGGGCCCCCATCGAGCGTGCAACGTGGGCACCCACGAAATTTTTGACCCAGACGCCTGGATGATAAAGCTCTGGCTGATGGCCGCTCAGAACCAAGGGACGTTCGAGTTGGGCTTGGTCGAACTTCGGATGGGGTTGGTTGATCGAAGCGAGGTAGGCAACGCTCCCCTGGATCAGTTCCTGACGCGCAAAGAGGCGAAGCTCTCCGGAGGTTCGTCCCTGGAAATCATGATTCCAGGCGTTGAGCCGCCGAAAGTTAGACCAAGCGAGCGCAGGGCACTCGTCAATGGGAGGTTGGGCAAGCACACCGCCATCGGTGGACGGGGCCCGAAAACGGTGGCCCATCATCCAGCACAGCTCCCGGCCGCTTGCAGTCCACTGCGGGTAAGAGCCGTCTGAAACACCTCTCGATAATGATTCAAACGGTAGGTGGGGTCATCTAACGCGCCACCGAAGGCACGTTTCTCGTCGAGGTAGATCAGCGGGACAGCAATCTCAGTGATTTTGAGACCGTGAGCCGCGGCCTGGACCCAAAGTTCCAGGGGCATTGCGTAACCAGGCACCGTGAGGTCGAACCCTTCAAGAGAGGTGCGACGATAGGCCTTGAATCCGCAGAACGCGTCAGTCAGCTGAAAGCCAAGGCACTCATTAAGCCACCGGGTAACCTCGGTGTTGATCTTTCTGCGCTCGGGGGGAGGTGCCTGACTGGGATCGAACACCTTGAGGTATCGACTTCCAGACACCACATCAAATTGAGCCAGGGGGGCAGCCATCTCCGGGATCATAGCCGGTTCATGCTGGCCGTCGCAGTCCAGCGTGACCAGGCCGTCATAGCCCCCTTCAATCGTCTGCCGGAAAGCCGTTTTCAGGGCTGCCCCGTAGCCAGAGTTCTGGGAGTGACGAACCACGGAGACCTGAGGAAACTCCCGGAGCAGTTCTGGGGTACGGTCCGTTGAGCCGTCATCCACCACCAGCACATTGTCTGCGTATTTGAGTGTGGCCTGCAGAACCCCCTGAAGATACTGCTCCTCGTTGTAAACCGGAATCGCCGTGAGGATGCGCATCAAGTGGTCCGCTAAAGGGGATTTAGGTAAGCCTGGAGTTTGAAGTAGTTCGCAATGTCAAGACAAATTGTATTCTGCTGAAACCGGAAGTCAACGAACTGCCGCTAGCCTGGGTCCGGGGATTTGACGCTTGTATGGTGGCGGAAGTTTCGCAGCCTGGGTAACTGATCCCTTGACCATGATCCCCCGTTAAACCTAGCATGAATGCTCCATCTGGCGATTCATTTTTGAGCGTTAGCCGCTCTTGCTCTCATCTGATCGAACCCCATGAGTGAACCGGTGGCAACGGGATCGACCTCTGAACGGACTGGCACTGAGGCTTCAGCGGTTTCCAAGAAAACGCAAGAAGCGCTTCTGAGAGCCACACCCGAAGGAATTCTGGGCTGGAATCGTTATATTGACCGGTTTGTGGTCGGCTTTGTGCTCGCGCTCGTTTTTATCGCTTGCATACGCCCAATCACGCAGTCTGGCATCTGGGGGCTACTGCGGTCTGGCGACTCCATACTGGCTGGTGGGCCAGTGAACTCTGACACGCTCTCGTTTTCGCAATCTGGCCAGCGGTGGGTGAATATTCCTTGGTTGTTCGAAGTTGCGAATTCAAGTCTTTACCACACGGTTTCCGGGCTGTTTCAGTCGCCCGATTATCCTGATCGAGGTGCCTTTGCCGGCGCCTCGGCCCTGGTTCTCATCAATGCCCTGCTGGTGACGCTGGCGGCGGCACTCATTTTGACGATCCGCCGGAAGGGGCCGGGGCTCTGGTGGTTGGCGGTGTGTGTATTACTGGCGCTGGGGGGGATTTTTGTGCCCTCGGGCCAAGGGTTTCAGCCCTCGGTGGGTGGAATTGCCATCGGCAAAAACGCCGTTGACCCCGAATCCTGGGGATTGGTGTTTCTGGCGCTCGAACTGGTCATTTTGTTCCGTGCCTCAGAGCTTGGACGTGGTCGGCTGCTCTGGGGGTTGCCGGTGCTCTTTGCAGTCTGGGCGAATATTGCTCCTAACTTCGCGTTCGGACTTCTGATTCTGGCGGGCTGGGCTGCCGGTCAGACGATTTCGGTGGCGATGGCCCGTACTTCGGTATCGCCGTTTCTGCCGCTGGGAATTTTGGGCGCTTCGGCTCTGGCCTGCCTGGTAAACCCTTCGACCCTCTGGATTTTCCAGACCGCGTTCAAGCCGTTTGGAGACATCCTGCCACGCTGGTTCGGTCAGGCGACCAGCCTGATCAGCGACGATGTCGGTTTTTTCGATCGGCTGAGCCGCGAGTACTTTGACCGAACGGGTGGTCCGGGAACATCCAACGCGTTCCTACTCTTTTATGTGTTGACCATTCTTGGGGTTTTCGCCTCGTTTGCTCTGAACTGGCGACGTTTTTCCCTGGCCCGGTTCCTGATGTTTATCGTCGCTGCCTTGGTTTGGGCCGGCTTGGTCCGCACGGCACCACCATTTGCGCTGGTGTTTGCCGCCGTACTTGGCCTGAATGGTCAAGAGTGGTTTCAAGACACCTTCGGAACCGCCGGCCATGCCAGCGCAAAGTGGAAACTGTTCTCTGACGGGGGCCGAGCTCTCACAATTCTGGCAACCTGCGCGTTCATTGCCATGGCTGTAACCGGCTACAAGAGCGTTGAGGGCGATACCTTCGGGCTTGGTTATGACGACTCAAAGCTTGCTTTTGAGACTGCGGACTTCTTGCGAGACTCTGGAATCCAGGGTAATGTGCTTGGTCTCACCCGCTCAATTGGTGATGCCCAGCTTTGGCGTGATCCCAAGCACCAGTCTTACCTGGACAATCGCCACGGGCTTTTCACTTCGGCGCAACAAGCGGAACTTGAGAGCCTGCGAATCGCTTTGAGAGACGGTGATAAGGCCACCTGGTCGAAAATTCTGGACGGATACGAGCGTGATGCCCGACCGATCTCTGCCGTGGTTGTGCCCCAGGAATTCGGTGCCATCTACCGATCCTTGATGAACAGCGCAGACTGGCTGCCGATCCATGACGGTGGAAATGCGATCGTTTTTGGACGAGCGGATATCGCCGAATTGCCGGATCTTGCTCAGTTCAAGTCTGCACAGCTTGATCCAGAGATTCTTGTCTTCCGCAGCACCACCAGCATTTCAAGTCCCGAACGGCCGCCAACCGCCTCGACCTGGATGGACGGCATTCTGCAGTATCGTGCCCTGAGGCCGCCCCAGCCCCGGATCAATTCGGGTGGTCGCTGGCTCACGAACCCCGCGAATCCAGAGGCTCCGCTCGATCCCGCGCGTTGCTTGCTTGCCATTCGAGATGCCCGTCTGGCGCTCGTCAAGAATCCAGACGATTCCTCGGCCTATGAACTTCTCTCACAGGCCTACGGGGTTCTGACGCTTCTGGAAAACCAGATCCTCACCAGCACCGCAAAAACGGGCACCACCGTTCCCCGGACTTTTTCGAACTTCCGATACCGCCAGCGAGTATCGGCACTCAACTTTGCCATTGTCACCTCCGCGCCTCCCAACACGCCCCAGTCAAACATTCGGCTGGGTAACCTGCACCGGGAAATCGCGGGCCTTTATGACAATAACAATGCTCTCGACCTGGAACGCACTCACCTGGAGGCTGCTCGAAAGCTCATGGGGTCGACCTTCCCCGAAGTGCTTGAGCAACAACTCACTCGCTTGGATGAGCAATATGCTCAGTTCCAGGACCAGCTCAGTGATTATGCGGCCGCCAATTCCGCGGGTCCGGTTCAGCAGGCCAATCTTGCGAGTCAGAGTGGGTATCCGGCCACGGCCATCCAGTATTTCAAAGACGCAGAGAATGCCGGTTTCAGCATGGCTCAGCTTCGGTTCGCACTGGTGGACCTGTACTGCCAGACCGGCCAGCCGAACGAGGCGTTTGACTTGCTGGAAGGAACAACGGCCAATGACGAATCTCTGGGGGTAGACGGCGCCACCCCTGGTCTCAAGCTCGCCCGGGCCGGGTACAGAAATGGCCTGGTGCACCTTCTGCTGGGCAATTATTCCATGACCACCCGTTACTGGAATAATTACACGCTTCCTTTCATTCGGGCCGCTGAGACCGAGCAAACACTGAACGCTGCTCGTGAAATGCTCAACGGTCAGGCAATCCCCGCGCTCCGATCGATCATGGAAGTAGCTGGAACCCCTGAGCAGCCTGGCTTGATTGACACCTACGCCGAATGGCAGGCAGAACTTGGCTTCTGTCAGCTTGAATCCGGGGCTGCGTTGGATACTCGAGATGCTAACGGCGCTGTGTTGCAAGAGGGGGCGGCCACCCACTTCCGCCGTGCCTTGGAGATCAAGCCCCAGACCCCGCTTCGCCCATTGCTGGCGTACTACCTTGAGAAGATGGGACAAGAGGTTCCTGCTGCCCCGGTGGATGAGCCGGCACCTGCCGTTGTTCCAGCCACCACAGCGCCCACAACCCACGAGCCCCAGCCTGAAGTTCCTGCCGCCGAAGTAAAGCCGGCAGAGCCCGCCACTCCGGCCCCGGACGCTAAGCCCACGGAAGAGCCGGCTGCACCGGCTCCAACCGAGGCCAAGCCCGAACAGCCAGAGCCTGCTGTTCCCGCTCCTGCGGATGCCAAGCCTGCCGAAGGGGATCCCGCTCCTGCTGAGGTTAAGCCGGTTCCGGAAACTCCTGCTCCGGCAGAGCCTAAGCCAGCGGAAGTAAGCCCTGCCCCAAGCCTGTGAGGTTGAACGAGAGTGGTTCGCGGTTACGTTCCACTTTGGTGTCCGATACAATCCCGAAGCGTCAGCAAGTGGATCTCTCGTTCGCCCAGAACAGATAGCACGCTTTGATGGGACGGATTCGTGAGGTCGCCGTCATTCGGTGAGAAATCTACACGATTCCGCTCGGTCTGAGCGGCCCTGAAGGGCGAATCTCTCGGATTCCGCCGGAGCAAATCACTGCGAGAATTCAATGCTTCTCCCGCTTGCGGGAGAAGGCTGAATGTTAGTGACCGCGCGGTTGTTTGCTCAGGTCGCTTCTACTCTGCCTGGCTTAGTCTCGGATGATCGGTCATCAATCCATGCCAAGCAGACGCTGAGAAGAGCTTGACAACCATGCTCGCCGAGCCGACAGGTGATTTGGAATCAGCCTGGCAACTGCAAACTCAGGGCTCAGGTTTTGGGTCGATCAGGTTCACGTTCTCGATCCGGCAGACCACGTCCTGGAAGTCATCGTTGGTAGAGTACTCCCAGCCAATCAGGTAAGCGTTCGGAACCAGCTTGCCGGTTTTCCGATCCCGGTACGGATAGATCATGGCCTTGTAAGGTTGCTTGGCCAGTCGCTGGTTGAGTGATGCAACTCGGGTTGGCTCGCTGAACACGTAATCCTGGAACTGGTCGTTGCCAATGAACAGGCCGAATGGCTGATCGCCTGGGTCAAAAGTTGTCCGTGATCCAGCTTTCAGCGGTGGTGTCAGATCTTCGCCGCTTTCCACCTTTGCGGTTGTGCTTTTGTGTTGATAGGACCAGAGTTCTGTCTTTGGTGGTTCGGCCTGATCGCTGGCCAGGTAAAACCCGCCGTGGATTGGCACCTCCAGCCCAAGCGCAATCTCGGGCACAAACCAGACCGGACCAGGGCCCGCTTTGCGGAACAGGCTTCTCACGTTCTTGAGATCCAGTTCCATCGGATTCTGGAGATCTTTCTCCATGTCCAGATGATACAGCCGATCCAGCAGTACCAGCCAATCTGGCTCGCTTGGGCCCGGTTGAACCACCGGGTGTTTGGGAGCCTGAGAATCCTGCGTAGTCATTCCGAGCGTCGATCCGGCCAAGGCCGTCATGGCCAGCATTTTTCTGAAGTTTAACACGGCGTCTCCGTGGTCAAAGCACGCGGTTCTGATCTTCGATCGGTTGCGCACAAAGGGAATTCATTGCGGTCGCAACGGTCAGGTCTTGTTTCTTGAACCGGCATGTGACCAGTAATGCCAGCCAGCCCAGCACGCCCAGGCCAGTACCCGCCAATCCCAGCCGTACCGAAACAGGTTCGTACGTGTATACCAGTTTATGTACGCCAGACTGGACCCCTGCCCCGCGCATCAAGCGGTTGGTTTTCCAGATTGGGGCCGGCTTGCCGTCAATCGTCAACCGCCACCCCGGGTAGTCCACATCGGCCAAGATCACAATTCCTGGCGATTTCATGTCCACTTCAATCTCAACCCGCTGGGGTTCGTATCGGGTAATCCTGGGCATTTCCTCGGGTTGAGCCGCCAATCGTGAAAGGTACTGCCCAACCGCGGCTGTCTCGCCTACCTCCAGCCAGGCAAGCTGTTTCGGGTCATACACCGGTCGTTCACGCACCGTCCAGAGCGGGTCGTTCTGGTAAAGCAGCTCAAACATTGTGGACTCACGATCCTTGCGTTTCATGCCCGAAATCGGCGGCAAAACCTTGGCGTCATGAACTACCCAGGCCCGTGGGTAGGCCTTGTCGTTGCGAAGCAACCGCCAATCTTCTTCGCGAACCCAGTTTTTCATCCGTTCGGAGCGTGTTTGCTCGGACTCATCAGATTTCTGAAGTGCGGGAGCGAGTTCGGTGGCCTCGAACAAGAATGAGGCAATTCCGCGCTTGGTGTCGTTACTCAGCCGATACGGAAGTACAAAATAGCGAGTGTTCCAGAGATCAAACCCGCGTCTGGGGTAGGCAATCAATTTCTCGGAGATGTTCTGCCCAAAGATGTTCCGGGCCAGGGTCTCGTCTCGGTACACCCCTTCAAAGGGTGGGAAGAAGAACATGTAATCATACAGTTCAGAAACCCCTTCCGTGAGTGTGTAAGACAGTCCGTACGGAATGGCATACTTTGGTTGGATCGTCCTGCGTTCCCACTTCACGTAATCTTCATGGATATCCTGACGGCTTGTCTCGCCCCAGATTCCAGGTTGCCAGATCGGCATCCGGTGTACGCGAAAAAGGCCACCGGGCGCAGGGTTTTCTCGCTCCGCCTCTTCGATTCTGGTCACAAGTTCGGGCTGTTCCTCAAACAGAGACTGTGGAACCGTGAGTACGAACCGAGCATTGGCAATCGTCAGGTCTGCCGCGTGAATGCAGAGAATGGCGAGTGCCAGCCAGGTGGGTCGGTTCCTGAGTCCGATCACGCTCAAGACAACAAGACCGACTATCAAAGCTGGCTGGAGTAGAGATCCCGCAATCGTTAACCAGGCCCGTTCTGGGTCAAACTTGCCAAACACGCTCCAGGCTTCCGCCAGCCTGGATCCACTGAAGCCCTGGATGATCGATGAGCGAAACACCACCACGCCAGCAAACGCGATCAGAAAAAGACCGATGAGCCGCACAAAAGATCGAGGCGTACGGGTCAGTGCGGTTTGGCGGATCCGATCCAGGCCAAGGCCGGCGAGCATGGCCATGGCCAGCGTGGTAAGGCCGAGCAGCTTGCTCGGGTACCGGAAGCTGCCAAAGCCTGGAATCAGGCTGCTCAGAATCCAGTAGGGGCTGCCATCGCCGTCACGCAAGTGGCCATCCAGTCTCACGGGTGGAGTTTCCGTTGGATCATGGCTTCCCAGGTGTTCGGCCAAGGCCGGCACGCATCGAGCCGCCCAGAGCGGGCTGCCATATTCTCCCAGGCTGGCGGCCAGCCCAATGATGAGAATGGCCAGCATCCAGCCACGCCAGACGGGGTGATCTGGCGACCGATCTCGGATCGCAATGGCGGCCAGGGCCAGTGTCAGAATTCCCACGTAGAGAGAGGGAACCCAGATCTCAATCGAGTGCGCCGGCGGAATGAGAGTGAACCAGAACGAGTTGCCGCGATACGTTGAACCATAGAACGCTGGGCAGAGGAATTCGATGAGTCGGGTTGGTTCCAGGCTGAACGGGAAAATATCGTGACTACTTTCCGAGGAGCCTCGGCTGCTCCTGGAGGTGAACTCGGATGCTGGTAAAAGCTGCGCAGCACTCATCGCGGTGGCGAGCAACGCGGCAACGGCCAGTCCAACGACCATCCTCGGGAAGACCTTGGGAGCTGTCTGCTTCCGCCACCTGGCGATGAGTCCCAGGGCGAGCAGTACCCAGGCCACTCGAACACCAGTGGCAAACCAACCGGCCCAGGGAAGTAGTTTTGGAGGTGTACCAACCTGCGCGGGCGTTCTCACGAACAGAAGTTCGGCACCAATGGTCAGGATGATCCAAAACCCAAGCAGGCCCAGGCCGATTGCCAGGTTACGAGCCCAGCGGCTTGGTTCTTGGGTGTCTGATTGCCGGTTCCGGGCCCGATCCAGGCACAGGGCATAGCCGGCCGAACAAAGCCCTGTGAAGTAGGAGGCCTGGGGATCTCCGCCGAGTACACCCATGGCCACGGCCAGAGCCAGCCAGGCAATTCCCAGCCGTTCCCCTTTGCGCAACCAGCGGTCGGCCCCCATCAGGCCTACGGGTAGCCACCCTGCCCCAACCAGGAAGATGATATTGCAGTACTGAAACAGGACGGGAACGCCAAAACTGTAGGAAAGAGCCGCCAAGGCCGAAGCCGCGCGTGATAGCCCGAGCGTTCGGCCGAGTGCGAACGCGCCGCCTAGCGCCAAGCCCATGTGCGCCAGCACGTAGAGCCGAGCGCCCCAGGCGTAGTTCGGGGCCAGGGCGTAGATCAGTTTTCCTGGATAAAGCACGGCTGCGGTGGGATTACCCAGCAGTGGCATACCGCCGTTTTCTTCAGGCTCCCAGAGCGGCAACCGGCCGCTGGCCCATTCCTGCTGAACCCGCTGATAGAGTGGGTAATAGTAGTGCGCGGAGTCTCGATAGCCGAACTGTTCGCCGCTAAAGAGTACTGGGCCAAAAAACACCAGCGAGATTGCAACCAAAAGCAGCAAGATCAAGCCAGGGGCAACGTCCGAAGCGGTGGACCGATTCACGGTATCTCTCGATCAGTCGGGCGGAATCCGTCAGCCTGTGCGGTGAATGAATGTTCGAGATTATCGAACGTGGTTACGGGCCTGGTCAAGCAATGCGAGTTTGCTTGAACGGAGGTGGGCAAGGAATCGTTCAGGGCCGCGTTCTGATTTTGGAAGTTAGGTCGGGGCTTGGTACCCGGTTGAGCAGCCGGTTGCTAAGATCGGTTCCAGACGATTCCACGTCCTGATAATCGTCCCCGCCTTCGCAATAACAGCCTGCCCGCCAACTCCCTCCTGCTCCATTTTCGGTGATCACCGTGAAGTTTCCCCACTGGCAACGTTTGATCCTGGGGCTGTTATGGCTTTTGCCTGGTTTTGCAGGCGTGGGAAGGGCCGACGATCCGAACGGATCGGATCTTGATCAGACGTTCGATGCGGTTGTCCATCCGTTTGTGACGAAGTATTGCCTGGGCTGCCACAACCCTAAAAAACAGGAAGGGAAGCTCGATCTGAGTGGTTACGCCACCAGCGCGGCCGTGGCGGCGGGCTATCGCACCTGGGAACTTACGGTCGAACGCGTGGAAGCGGTCGAGATGCCGCCCGAGGCGGCTGCTGACCAGCCAACCGAAGCCGAGCGTCATCGCTTCCTGCAGTGGAGCAAGGCGATCCGGGAACGAGAAGCGAAGCGCAATGCGGGTGATCCTGGGCCGGTTCTGGCTCGACGGTTAAGCAACTCGGAATTTGACAATACGATCAGGGATCTGGTGGGGGTTGATCTCCGACCGGCCAGGGAATTCCCGGTCGATCCCGCCAATGAGGCGGGTTTTGATAATTCGGGCGAATCACTCACCATTTCCCCTGCACTGGTCAAGAAGTACCTGGCGGCCGGTCGTGAGATGGCCGATCACCTCGTTTTCACTCCCAACGGCTTCCTGTTCGCTCCGGATGCGGCCGTGGCCGAAACCGATCGAGACAAGTATTGTGTTCAGCGGATCATCACGTTTTATGAACGGCACCAGGTGGATTATGCCGCCTATTTTCTGGCCGCTTGGACGTACAAATATCGAGAGGCACTGGGTCAGCCAAAAATTTCGCTCGAAGACATTGCCAGCCAGGCTGGGCTGAGCCCCACCTACCTGGCCACCCTCTGGACGGCTCTTAATAAGCCTGCGGTGCCTGGTCCGCTCCGGGAATTGCAGGCTCTTTGGGAAGGCCTGCCCGCCGATATCAAGGCGACAAACGAGGTCAGCTCTGGCTGCCAGAAGATGCGAGCACTGGTGATCCAGCAGCGCGAGCAATTCAAGCCGTCCGTTGAGAGGTTGGAAGTCAAAGGGATCTCTTCGGGTAGCCAGCCGTTTGTATTGTGGCGGAACCGCCAAGTTGCCGGCCAAAGAATGGGTCCCGCAGGGGCTTTCGGCAACCCTGGCCAGCGAGAGTTTTGCCGGGTCTTTCCTGATACGTTTTTTTTGAAGGCCCGAGATGGTGTCCGGCTCCTCTCTGCCGGGTTCCACCTGATGCAGGGTTACTTCCGCGATGATGCACCCTTGTATGAACTAGTGCTTGACGAGGCAGGGCGGACTGAGCTGGATCGGCTCTGGGAAGAGCTGAATTTTGCAACCTCGGCCCCCATTCGCCAGTACAAGGATTTCATCTTTTTCGAACGCGCCGAGCCACCGCAGTTTCTGGGCGGAGCCGAATTCGACTTCGCACGATCCGAGGACCAGAGTGCTACCTCGGAAGCCGGTATCAAGAAACTGTCCGAGGTCTATCTTGCCAAGGCGAGAAAGAACGAGGCCAGTGACCTGGCACTCAAGGCGATTGAGAGCTACTTCGAGACGATCTCTGCCGAAATCCGCAAGGTGGAGCAGGGACGAGTGGACGCCGAGCCCAAGCACCTGGAAGCACTGCTTGGGTTTGCCACGCGTGCCTACCGCCGTCCGCTCTCTGAGCCAGAGCGAGATGGACTACTGACGTTCTACCGCCAGGTGCGTGATCAGAACGGCCTGGGGCATGAAGAGGCGATCCGTGATGTGGTGGCCTGGATTTTGATCTCACCCCAGTTCCTGTATCGGGCCGAGCCGGCCGAACCTGGCGAGGCGACCACCCCACTCTCGGATTTTGGGCTGGCAAGCCGCCTGAGTTACTTCCTTTGGTCCAGCATGCCGGATGACGAGCTCATGAGCCATGCAGTTGCCGGCGATCTGCATCAGCCCGTGGTTCTGGTGGCGCAAGCCAGGCGGATGTTGCATGACCCTCGGGTGCGTGGCCTTGCCTGCGAGTTTGCAGGAAACTGGCTCGACTTCCGCCGGTTCGAGGAGCATGCCGGGGTCGATCGGGAACGGTTCCCTGCGTTCACGAACGAGCTTCGACAGGCCATGTTTGAGGAGCCCGTACGGTTCTTCATGGATGTTGTCACGCAGAACCGCTCGGTGCTCGACTTTCTGGTGGCAACCGACACGTTTGTGAACCCGGTCCTGGCCAAACACTACGGGATACCGGTCCCAGATGGCGGCCCGAGCCACTGGATTCATGTGGAAGATGCGGCAAACTACGGGCGTGGCGGCTTGCTACCGATGTCGGCCTTTCTGACCAAGAATTCGCCAGGGCTTCGCACGAGTCCGGTGAAACGGGGCTACTGGGTGGTGCGCCGGGTGCTGGGTGAAGAGATTCCACCCCCGCCGGCCGATGTACCCGAACTGCCCAAGGATGAGGCCGATTCCGGTGACCTTACGCTGCCCCAGTTACTGGCCAGACATCGAGATAACAAGAGCTGTCTGGGGTGCCATCAGCGGTTCGATACCGTGGGTCTCTCTTTTGAAGGCTACGGGCCCACCGGTGAACGCAGAGAGCGCGACCTGGGTGGCCGGCCGATTGATAGCCACGCAACAATGCCAGGTGGCTATGATGCCGATGGGGTCCAGGGGCTCCGGCAGTACCTGATGGAGCGGCGTGCCAGTGAATTCGTAGACAACCTGTGCCGGAAGCTGTTGAGTTATGCCTTGGGTCGTACGCTCAGGCTTTCTGATGACGGTACCGTTCAGGCGATGCGAACTCGCCTAGAGGGCAACCAGCACCGTTTTGAAGGGCTCGTGGAGACGATCATCACCAGCCCCCAGTTTTTGAACAAGCGTGGTCAAGACAACATACGAGACTGATTTACTGGCTTAGTTTCAAGCCCATTTATACCGCCTAGCTCAGGAATCAAAGTCATGGCTGCACAGACTGGCCGGATTAGCCGACGTGCCCTGCTCCGCGGGGTTGGTGTTGTAATGGGGCTTCCCTGGCTGGAGTCGCTCCCGGTCTGGGGTGAAGCACACGCCGTATCGACCGACCCGCAACTTCCCCAGCGGTTCGGTGCGCTTTTCATGGGAAACGGAATCAACCCCGATCACTGGTGGGCTAAGGGAGCGGGCCAGGAGATGGAGTTGAGCAAGAGCCTGCAGCCGCTGGCTTCTTTGAACTCCAAGCTCAACGTGATTTCCGGTTTATTCAACAAGCAGGCAACCGGTGTCGGTATCCATCCCGGTCAGACCGGCAATATTTTGTCCGGGGCACCGCTGCAAAAAGGGGCCGTGCTGCGTGGCGGGGTAAGCATGGATCAGGTGCTGGCCAGCCGGCTGGGTGAAGACTCTCCCCAGGCCAGTCTGGTGCTGGGCTGCGAACAGCCGATCACGGGTTATCACGAGACCAATTTCTCGATGGCCTATAGCTCTCACATCTCCTGGCGTGATGCCAATTCGCCGGTGCCAATGGAGGTGTATCCGTCACTGGCGTTTGACAGCCTGTTTGACAACCAGGGGAGCAAGCGGGCGCAGAGTATTCTGGACCGGGTGCAGGAAGATGCCGCCGACCTGAGTCGCAAGGTCAGCCTGTCTGACAAGCGAAAGCTTGATGAATACCTGACAAGCGTGCGCGAAGTTGAGCGCGGGATTGAACGGACCCGTAACCTCAAAGCCAAGGCCGATGACCATGCGGCCGATCGTGGGCAACCGACCCTCACCTTGCCCAGGCCCGATAACGGCCTGCCTGAAGATATTCGTGAGCACATGCGGCTGATGTGCGACATCATTGCGCTGGCGTTCCAGACCAACAAGACGCGAGTGGCCACCCTCCTGCTCTGCCGCGACCTTTCCGGCCTCTTTTATCCGTTCCTGGACGTGCGAACTGCGCACCATCCTGCGTCCCATGCCGATACGTCCGACGCCTACGAACGGGTTTCCCGCTACTACGTGAGCCAGCTTGCTTACCTGGCCAACCGGCTTGAAGCGATGCCGGAAGGTGAAGGGACGGTGCTCGACAATTCCTGCCTGATGTTCGTCTCGAACATGTGGTCGGGCAGCCGCCATGACTCGACCAAGGTACCGCTACTTCTGGTGGGTGGCCTGGGCGGCACGCTTCAAACCGGTCGCGTGCTGGATTACGCCGGTAAATCGGATGATCAGCGCAAATTATGCAGCCTTTACCTAGGCCTGATGGATCGGATGGGTGTGAAGCAGGCCGCGTTTGGCGATGCCTCTGCACCGCTTGAGGGAATTTGACCGACTTTCCGCACCAGTCTTCAGCGGATTTGGGCATTGGTTCAAACGACGACTGTCGATAGAACAGAAGAGAGATCTTCCGCGCGCTCGCGGCGAGCGTGATTACGGCAAGCTCTTCCGACCAACCCCAGGCCAGGACCCCATGGCAACCAAGCCCAAGGCAGACAAGGCGGCCGCTTCCAAGGCCACCAGCGAATCCCCCTCCACCAAGGTTCCCGCCACCAAAAAGCCAGCACCGGCCGCCAAGGCTGCTCCGCGTGCTGTGGGCTCGGCCCGCAAGGTGGCGGTGTTCTGGCCCGGCGACTATCGCCAGAAGCCGAATGAATGGGCCCTGCCCCATTCCCAGGAAACCACCCGTCAGCTCCTTTCCGCACTCAAGAAGCTGGGCCGTTCTCCCTACGTTATCGAAGGCTATTTGCGGAAGCCGGGCGAGGCCATTTCCAAGCTGGGGCCAATTACCGATCCCATGGTGGGGGTATTCGTCCACTGGACCTATGCGCCGCATACGGTGGATGGCGTGGTGGGCAAAGACAACCCTTTGCTGCTGGCCTCCAACTTTTCTGGCACCTGGCCCGGCCTGGTGGCCTTGCTGAACACTGCCGCAAGTCTGGAGAGCGTTGGCCGCCATGCCTCACGGGTGTGGACCGATGCGGCAGACTGGACCGAAGACGCAACGTTCATGGACCGGCTCGACCAGTGGTGCTCCACGGGTCGAATTGCCTATAGCGAGGCAGAGTTGCACAATGAGGCCTCGGTAGCCTCATCCGCCATCGAACTAGCTGGCGAGGTTGCCGCCGAGATCCGTCACAAGCGGATTCTGGCCCTGATGCTGGGCGACACCTCGATGGGCATGATCAATGGCTATTTCGGTCCCCGCTCGCTGTATCCGATTGGGTTCAGCGAACATAAGGTGGACCAGGCGTGGCTGATTGAGCGAAGCCAGGCGATTTCCGAAAAGCGGGTGGAGGATGCCTTCAAGTTTGTGAAGGATCGTGGGGCCTCCTTCCATTGGAAGGAAGCCGACGCGGCTGACTTTACGCCGGAAGCCACCAAGCAGCAGCTTCGGGGATACCTGGCGGCCCTGGACCTGGTAGACGAGTTTCAGGCCGACTGCCTGGGCTGGCAGTATCAGCTTGGACTGATCACGGCCCTGCCGCCGAGCGACTTCGCGGAAGGGTTGTTCAACTCGCATGCCCGGCCCGAGGGGAACGGTCATGCGATCATGTGCAGCACCGAGGCCGACCAGGGGAACCTGGTTCCGATGGAACTGATGAAGCGGGTGCTGGAAAAGAAGGGGCTGCCGGGCGCGGTCATGTTCCATGACGTGCGCTGGGGGGCAATGCACAAGGGGCGCTGGCTGTGGGTGCTGCTTAACTCCGGGAGTTGCTCGGCCTATGCGTTCAACCATGATGTGAAGAGCCTGGAAGGGGTGCATAGTTACCGTCAGCCTTCGGGTTACTTCCCGGTGCCTGGTGGTACGTTTGCCGGCGTGAGCAAGCCGGGTGAATTGACCTGGGCTCGCACCTGGATCGACCGCGAGGGTGACCTGGTGATGGACCTGGGCCGTGGCGAGTCTGTGCATTTGCCAGAGCAGGTCCGGGAACGCTGGTGGCAAGGGACCACACGCCAGTGGCCGTTCATGGCGGCCGATCTTGGTTGCTCGCCAGACACGGTAATGGCTCATTATATGAGCAATCATATTGCCGTGGCGTACGGTGATATCTTTGGTGAAATGGTCGCCCTGAGCCGAGCGCTTGGCTTCAAGGTGCGCATCATGTCTAGCGGGACGCCAAAATGATCCTGCGATATTGAAGCGTGATCACCGTTTGTAACGCATGCGTCGGGATTCTCTGAGTCTTTGGAACAAGAATCCCGACGCTCTTTTTCTGATCGAGCCTGATTCTAGAGGCTCAGCCACAGGTCAAAGGGCGAATCATGAGCGAAGCCGCTGCCGACTACAATATTCGTCCGTACCAGCCGGGTGATGAGGAGCAGATCTGCGCGGTGGTACGTGCCTGCTATGGAGATACGTATATCGCTCATAAAGAGCTGTACCACCCCAACCAGGTTGCCCGGTTGAATGCCAGTCAGCGATTGGTGTCCATTGTGGCCACAACACCGGCTGGCGAAATTGTGGCCCATTATGCAATCGAACGCCCAGACCTGGGCCGTATCGGCGAAACTGGCGAGGCGATGGTTCATCCCGATCACCGACACCACAACATCTTCGAGCAAATGCGGCCGGTCTTGGTCGATGCCGCCCGCCGTTTGAATATGGTCGGCCTCTTTGGCATGCCAGTCACCAACCATACCTTCAGTCAGCGGATGTATGAGCATTTTGATGGGTTTCCCTGTGGCTTGAGTCTGGGCATGGTCCCCAAAGAGTTTCACAACCTGGCCGAGCCGCTGACCCAAAGGCTGAGCTTGCTGCTTTACTTTCAGTACTTACGTAAGCCGGATTCGATGGTGCTCAACGTTCCCCAGCGGCACCAAGATATGGTGGCAAGTACTTACGCTCAGTTCGGCATCACTCCTGAGTTCCCCGCGCCTCAGGTTGATGAAGACGCCACCGAGGAAGTGGACGTTCAGTTCTTCCCCGAAATGAAATTCGGAGTGATCCGGGTGCGTGAGGCCGGGCCCCGCTCCTTGAACGCGATCAGGCGTTCTCAGCAGAGCCTGATTCAGGGGGACGGCGCCGAGGTGGTTTACCTGGAACTGCCGATGGCCCAGACCTCCACGTTTGCGTTGTGTGAGGCGGCCGAGGGCTTGGGCTTTTTCTTCGCGGGAATTGGCCCCAACTTTGCCCCCGATGGAGACGTCTTGCGCCTGCAATACCTGACCGGCCCCCTGGATACCGGGCTCCTGAAGATCAATCACCCGTTTGCTCAGAAGCTTGTAGCGTATATCGAATCCGAACGGCAACGCGTGGCGAAAAACGGGTAATTTGGCACGCGTTCCGGCCAGACTGAAATTCGATGCCAAAAGCCAGAGCGTGTGAATTTCCTTCGCAATGGAACGAGAGTTCACGCGATCTGGCGTTGTACCTGGATCACTTGGCTAATTGTGACCCAGGCGCCTTGGTATCAAGGTCTAGCGGGCACCCGGTGGTAAATTGGTTTCAAGGTACCGTGTCATCGTGTCATAAAGGTGTCGGCTGGTGTTCTGGCCCTCGCTGATGCTGTGTGTCCGATTTGGGTAGGCCATCATCGAGAACGGTTTGTTGGCGGCCACCAGGGCGTTGATCAGCCGTTCGCAGCTCTGGTAATGGCAGTTGTCATCTCCTGTGCCGTGAATCAGCAGCAAATTACCCTTGAGCTGGTTTGCAAAGGTGATGGGAGACCCGTTGCGATAGCCGTCTGGATTATCTGCGGGCAGCCCCATATACCGTTCCTGGTAAATGGTGTCGTAGAGGGTTTGGTCGCTGATAAAGGCGATGGCGATTGCCGTCTGGTACAGGTCTGGGTGGCGGAAGATGGCGTTCAGGCTCATGGAGCCGCCGCCGCTCCAGCCCCAGATGCCGACGCGAGTGGCGTCTATGAACGACCATTGCTTTTCGAGTGCCCGGAGCGCGGCGGCCTGATCGTCGGATGCGAGGATGCCGACCTGGCGGTAGATGCTTTTTCTCCAGGCTCGTCCGCGTGGGGCGGGCGTCCCCCGGTTGTCGAGGCTTATCACCACGTATCCCTGCTGGGCCAGCATCCGGTGCCAGAGGCCGTTCCTGCCCTGCCACTGGTTGAGTACAGTCTGGCCGGCTGGTTCACCGTAGACGTGGATCAAGAGCGGGTATTTCTTGGTGGGGTCGAAGTGCGGCGGCTTGATGCACCAGCCATCGAGCTGCACTCCTTCGCCAATATCGACTCGAAAGAACTCGGAGGGGGGCGGTTCGAGGGTGGCGAGTTGGGCGAGTACTTTGGAGTTGTCGGTGAAGGAGCGAACAAGCTTGTGGTCGGGAAGGCTGATCAGTTCGATGACCGGGGGTGTGTTGAATGTTGAGTAGGTATGGAAGGCCCAGCGGCCATCGGGCGAGATCTGGTAGGCGTGCGTTCCAGGCTGGTCGGCGGGGCTGAGTTTTTGGGGTTCGGCAGATCCATCGAGCGGGGCCCTGAACAGGTAGCGGCTGGTGGGGTCATTGGGCGAGGCCAGGAAATCAAGCTGGGCAGCCTTTCCATCGATGCGGAGCACGTCGATCACGTCATAGTTGCCGGGCGTGATCAGGCGGGGTTCGCCTCCCTCGCGGGGCGCCAGGTAGACGTGTCGCCAGCCGTCTCGCTCACTGATCCAGGTGAACTCCTGGTTGGATGGAAGCCAGTGCAGGTCATCCATCACATCCACCCAGGCGGCGTCCTTTTCGGTGAGGGTTGTGTAGACCTGGCCTGATCGGGCATCGGCTAGCATAACTTCGTTGGTGTTCTGGAGTCGGTTGAGGTGCTGGAGGATCAGTTCGTTGGGGCCGGCCCAATCCATGCGCGGGATGTAATGGTTGCGGGAATCGCCGGGCACGGCCATCCAGGTGGTGGTCCCGCCGGTTGAAGAGACCACGCCAATCCGGCAGGCTGGGTTGGTTTGGCCAACCTTGGGGTAACGAATCTGGGTGAGGGTGGGGTATAGCTCTTCCGTGGTGTTGACGAGTACGTAATCCTTCATTCCCGAGGTATCGAGCTGCCAGTAGGCAATTGAGGCGCCGTTGGGACTCCAGCGGAAGCCGTCGCGGATGGAAAACTCTTCTTCATAGACCCAGTCAAACGTACCGTTGATGGTTGAAGCGGATCCATCGGTCGTGAGTGGGGTTATCACGCTATCGGTTAGATTCTGGACATAGATGTTGTTCTCGCGTACGAAGCCAACTTTCTGGCCATCGGGAGAAAACTTGGCGAACATCAGGGACGCTGCGGGAGCGTTGCCACCGATTTTGGTGAGCTGGCGTGATTTGAGGTGGAAGACCCAGTAATCGCCCCGGGTATTCATGCGCCAGACGCGTTTGGTGTTCGTGAAGAGCAGCAGCGACGAGCCATCGCTGGACCAGCGGTAGTCATCAATACCCAGTGGGCTGGTCGGTCCACCGGGTGGAACCAGTTCTCGGCTGGCGATCAGCACTTCGCGTTTACCGGTGGCCGGATCATACTTGACCAGATCCCGGCCCCCGTCGCAGTTCTCCACGGTTGTGTAGCCAGATCCATCTTCCAGCCAGCGCGCCGGACCGAACCCCTCGGTGCTGAAATCACCGCTATTGATGATCCGATCGAGTGTGAGCTTGGAGGGGTCAGGGGCCTGGGCGTGTGCAACCACAGGCACCAAAAGCACGAGATAGGCCCAACGCCAGGCACGCAAACGGTTCATCGGTCGCTCCGGGAATGAGCTGGAAAAAATGGACAATCTTCGCCGAACACGACCACGGAAGAAGTCATACTCATTGAAAAAGCTTGAAAGCTTGGGGAAATCCTTCAAGGTCGCTCGACTTTCCGAGTCAAGTTCCTGGCTTGGTGGAGGAACCAAGAACACGACTCAAAGAGTCGTGCGACAAGATACGGATATTCCTTGAGGTTGATCTAAGAATGAAGTGAGATCTGAGCAAAAACCAGAGCGACAGCCTTACGCCAGTATTTCATGCACCACTTCGCCGTAGACATCAGTCAGGCGGAATTGCCGGCCGGCGTGGCGATACGTGAGGCGGGTGTGGTCCAGGCCCAGCAGGTGGAGGATCGTGGCGTGGAGGTCGTGGACATGCACCTTGTTTTCCAAGGCGTAGTAGCCGTATTCATCGGTGGTGCCATGGGTGAGGCCGGCTTTCACGCCGCCGCCGGCTAGCCACATGGTGTACCCTTGCGGGCTGTGGTCGCGGCCGTCGTCGCCCTGAGACGTGGGCGTGCGTCCGAACTCGCCGCCCCAAAGGACCAGCGTATCTTCCAGCAGGCCACGGGCTTTGAGGTCGTGTAGCAGGCCGGCAATCGGCTTGTCGATTTCCTGGCAGTTGCGGGGCAGCGTTTTCTTCAGGTCGCCATGCTGATCCCATTTATAGCTATGGGAAACCTGTACGAATCGAACGCCCCGCTCTGCAAACCTGCGGGCGAGCAAGCACTGCATGCCAAACGGGCGGGTGACATCGTTATCAAGCCCGTAAAGCGCTTTGGTAGCCTCTGACTCGTTGCCAACTTCCTGAACCTCTGGAGCCACCGCCTGCATCCTGAAGGCCAGTTCAAACGCAGCAATCCGGCCCTCCAGCGCCTGGTCGGCAATCGCTCGGTCCAGGTGGTCGCGGTTCATCTCTTGCACCAGGTCCAGTTGCAAGCGCTGGAGATCTCGTGGGGTAGTTTTGTTCTCAATGAACGGGATTCTGGCCTGCTCGACCGGAACCCCTGTTGACCCCATGGGGGTCCCTTGGTAAACGGCTGGCAAAAATGCCGAACTCCAGTTATTCACGCCGCCGTGGCTCGGGTTCGGGCAGATTGTGATGTAGCCGGGTAGGTCTTGGTTCTCTGTCCCCAGCCCGTAGTTCACCCAAGAGCCCATGCTCGGCCTGATGAAGGTGTCGCTACCGGTATGGAGTTCCAGCAACGCACCACCGTGCCGGGAGTTTGAGCCATGCATTCCGTTAAGCATGCACAGGTCATCGGCATTGTGGGCAAGGTTGGGAAACAGTTCGCTCATCCACAGGCCGCTCTGGCCGTGTTGCGCAAACTTCCAGGGAGAGCCCAGCAGGTTGCCGGTCTGGCTAGAGACCACGCGGGGCTTGGCAAACGGTAAGGGCTTACCGCTATCCGCCTGGAGCCTGGGCTTGTAGTCAAACGTGTCGACCTGAGACGGCCCACCATGCATGAACAGAAAGATCACCCGCTTGGCGCGAGGGGTGAAGTGGGGCACCCGTATGGCCAGCGGGTTCGCGGCCTGCGGTTTCTCGGCGCGTGCCTCTTGGCCCAGAAGTCCCGCGAGCGCCAGAGATCCGAAACCGGCCCCTGCGCGACGGAGCAACTCTCTGCGTGACAAAGTGCCCGTTCCCAGGTCGTTCCAGTGAGCGTTCATGAAGGCAGTTCCCCAGCCTGGTCATATCAGTCAATGGTCAAAAATTCACTGGTTGACATGAGGGCCTGGCAGAGCGCTTGCCAGGCCTGGGCAGCTCGCTCGCCGTCAGGCACCGACCGATCCTTCAAAAATTCATCAAAGCGCACCAGATACTGAAGCGACCGGTCTAGTTCGGCCGTGGTTGGCGGTCTGGAATAGGCTCGCTCAAAGGCAAGCGTAATCCGCCCAGCATCGTCAAGGTCGGTCCGGGCCAGCAGGCGTAGAGCCCACGCCGCGGAAGACTTCAGAACAACCACCGAGTTCATCATGAACAGTGCCTGCGAGGCCACCGTGGTTGGTACCCGCCGGCCATTACTCGCGCTCGGGTCTGCAAAATCAAAGGCCTGGAACGGGGCATAAAGGCCGCTCCGGATCACGGGTAGATAAACCGAACGCACCCCCGCGTTGTACGGATCAGCGCTTTCCGTACCACCCGTTGAGTTCACATACTCATGGTTTTTGGTTGGCAATCTGGTACCGCCCATTCGAGCTTCCAAGTCGCCGCTTACCGCCAGCAAGGCGTCTCGCACAGCCTCGGCTTCAAGCCGTTTTCGGTCGAACCGCCAGTACTGCTGGTTGTCGGGGTCGGCCAGGGCCGCGGCCTCATCCAGTTGCGTGCTCATCTGATAAGTGGAGGTGAGCATCATGAGCCGGTGCATCGCCTTGATTGACCAACCAGACTCCACAAATCTCGTAGCCAGCCAGTCAAGCAACTCGGGATGGGTGGGCTGCTCACCTAGCCGACCGAAATTATCGGGCGAGCGCACCAGCCCCTGCCCAAAGTGCCACTGCCAGATCCGGTTCACCATAACCCTGGCGGTCAGGGGATGATCTGGTCGAGCCAGCCATTCCGCCAGTTCGAGCCGACCGCTTCGGTCGTCGCCAATGGGCTGTTGCTCGTTCCCTGCAACCACGCGCAGGAAACGTCTGGGCACTTCCTCGCCCAGGGTTGTATGGTTGCCACGGATGTGAATCTTGAGGTTGGTGGGCTTCTGATCTTCGACCGCCATGGCCATCCGTTTGGGGGGAGCCTGCTTTTCAAGCTCTTTCAGGCTCTCTCGAAGTTGGGCGAGTTTCTGCTTGGGCTCGGCGGTTAGCCACTCCTCCAGTTTTTCAGGCAGAGAGATGGGACCATCGGCGGCATCGGCCACCTGGCGAAAAGCGTTCAACGCCGCGTTCGCTTGCAACCCCTCAGCCGTGGCCGCCATTGCCTCTGAGAAAAGCTCTTGATAGCGTTTCGCAAGTTCGGCGGGGGTTGCTGGCTTTAGCTCTCGTTCGAGCAGCGAGCGGAAGTTTGAGGTTGTGGTGGGCTCTACGGAATCTGTGGTGTTCGGCCCAACTTCTCTCGTGGCCAGCCATGACGCAAAGACCGAGTTCGGATCGGTTTCGGCTTTGGTCAGCACTTTTAACCAGGTCTCCAGAATACGGGGATGGAGGCCCCGAGCCTTGGCCAGGCTCTCGTGGGAGACCAGATCGCTGGGTTGAAGCCCAACCGGCAAGATTCGGGGCACCAAGGCGAGTTTGTCGAGGTGCGGGATCGGCCCTTCCGGTCGTTCGATACGAACGGTCAAAGGGCCGGCTTTGAGGGTCACCAGGCCGGCCACAACCCAGGTCTGGGTGTCAGGATTCCAGGAACCGGTGACGGTCTTGGCCACCTGATCGCCCAGTAAATCGCCATTTACCAACAGACGCAGGGGTCGAGAATCCGCAGCCGCATACCGGATTTCAACCTGGTGAACGCCAGGCTGGTCAATCGTCAGGTCATACTCGGCAAAGTTGGGAACCTGGCCGCCGTTGAGGATGATACCGATCCCCTGGCCATAGTTCTCGCGATCCACAATCACATTGGCACGTGTGAAATCTTCAGCCTCGCGAACAAGCTGGCCCGTGGTCGAGTTGGCGGTGGGACTACCCATGATCGGGTGGGCGAATTCGGCAACTCTGCGAGCATCATGCGCGGCTAGCAGGTAATCGCTGATCCGTTCCCGAGCGTCTTGCCTGACAACTTTCTCAGCGTTTACGAGGAAGGAATTGACGTCTTCCTGGCTTGCTGTGACCAGCTTTTGATGGGCTTCTTGCGCCAGGCGTTCGTCGGAAGTTGCCACCGATCGTTCGTTCCACATGGCAACTACCGTGTAGTTTTGCATCGACCTGGTTGATTTGAACATGCCGGCAAGTGAGTAATAGTCGGCGGTGGGCAGCGGGTCAAACTTGTGATCATGGCAGCGGGCACAGCCGAGCGTCAGGCCCATGAACACCTTGCCCACGGTGTCCACCTGCTCGTCGATGATGTCCATCTCCATCTTCATCGGATCGTCTTCGGCCAGCATCTTCGGGCCGAGCACCAGAAAGCCTGTGCCCGTCAATTGCTCCAAGGTTTTGGCCTCGCTGGTCGCAGGCATCAGATCGCCGGCAATCTGCTCCTTCAAGAACTGGTCATACGGCTTGTCGGTATTGAACGAAGCAATCACGTAGTCTCGATAGCGCCAGGCGTTGGCATAGGCTATGTTTTCATCCATGCCGTTACTGTCCGCAAACCGGGCCAGGTCCAGCCAGTGCCGTCCCCAGCGCTCGCCATATCGGGGCGACTCCAGCAGCCGATCAACCAGCTTCGCAAATGCATCAGGCGAATCGTCAGCCAGAAACGCAGTCACTTCCTCGGGGGTGGGTGGCAACCCGATCAGATCAAACGTGGCCCTGCGGATCAGGTTTCTCTTACTGGCCTGTGGAGCGTGCTGAAGCCCCTTGGATTCGAGACCGCCCAGAATGAATCGGTCGATCTGGGAACTGGCCCAGGAAGAGTCTTTGAGATTCGGAATCGGGCGGTCTTGAACCGGCTGGAAGGCCCAGAATGTGCGAGGGTCTGGAGTGCTGGTGGGTTGAACGGCTGGAACTGGCGCCGGTGTTACTGGTTGGGCCGCTTCGGCTGGCCAGGGTGCACCAGCCTGAACCCACTCAACCAGGGCCGCAATCTCGGCCTCGGAAAGCTTCCCCTTGGGTGGCATTTTCAGGTCACCTGAATACTGCACCGCTTGAATCAGCAGGCTTGCCTCTGGCTTACCAGGAACCAGAACTTCTCCGGTATCCCCGCCTTGGGTCAGCGTTTCGGCTGAGTCCAGCCGTAGGCCCCCTTTGGCCTTCTCACCATCATGGCAGCGCTGGCAGTGCTCGATCAGGAGCGGACGAACCTTCTTTTCGAAGTGTTCCAGGTCCGGTCCATCCACCGCCAGCAATCCGAGCGCGAGCAGAATTCCGGCTGTCATGGCATCCGCGTCTCAGGGGCCAGTATGTTTAACAATATAGGGATTCTATCCGCTTGAGCCGGTACTGGGTACTGGGTCTGAGCCCATTTGGTACCAGAAGGTTAAAAGGGGGTCGGCACTCAACGAATCACGCATCTCTAGCGATTCGTTGGGGAACGCAAGAGATCACTCGCTGGCACTTCAGGCTCGTATTTGGAGAGGACGAACCCCCCAAGAGATCCACCCGCTGGGGCTTTGGCCTCGTATTCGGAGCAGAAGCACAAGCTCACGCAATGGGGTCATAGTTCCAACGTCTCGCCCAGCAAAAGCCCAAGAAGGTCAACCTTAAAGCTGGCGCTGGGGACTTGTATCAGACACATAAGCGGAACCCAACCATGAAGCGGTCCAGGTGCCGTCGAGTCAGGAGGCGTACGAATATGCCTGTTGAATCGTTACAATGAAACTAGGTATGGCCTCTCGTACGCTGCCATGCTTTGCCCCTTGAGAAGGAACGTTTATGAGCAGTTTGCCGTCTTGCCCCCAATTCAACTCAGAATACACCGATGAAGATGGCAGTCAGTTCGTCTGCCCAGAATGTAACCATGAGTGGAGCAGGACCGAGGTCGAGGCCGTTGACGAAAAGCGAGTCTGGAAGGATGCGTTTGGCAACGAGTTGAACAACGGAGACTCGGTTAGTGTGATCAAGGATCTGAAAGTGAAGGGGTCGTCTTCGGTTGTCAAGGTTGGCACCAAGGTCAAGAATATTCGCCTGATTGAGGGTGACCACGATATCGATTGTAAGTTTGACGGATTTGGTTCCATGCAGTTGAAATCTGAGTTCGTCAAGAAGGCCTGAGTAGCTTCAACGTTGGCCCTGGCCGAATCAAATACGCGGTGAGCGTACGGACTACACGGGCCTGTTACGCCGCATACTGGCAAACATTAAGCAACGTCTTAACAAGAAAAAACGAAATAACCCCCCGGTATATCGGGGAACTGGGATCATTTCCCTGCGGATCAATAATCAATCCGTGGGCCGGGTCGGATGGGATACGATAGGGTTATCCGATTCCCGTGAATGCCAAATACTGTTGCACTTGAAATGAGAGGCCGCAGGGAGTGTAGCTCCCTGCGGCCTGGCAAGCCAAGTTGATCAATAGCGGTACTGGTCGGACTTGTAAGGTCCTTCCTTGGAAACGTGAATGTAGGCGGCCTGTTCTGGTGTCAGTTCAGACAACTGAGCATTCAGAGTCTTGAGCTGCAGGCGAGCCACGTGCTCGTCGAGCTTCTTGGGCAGGATATAAACGCCTACTGGGTACTTATCGTTATGGCCCCACAGTTCGATCTGGGCCAGCACCTGGTTGGCGAAGGAAGAACTCATCACGTACGAGGGGTGGCCAGTGCCACAGCCCAGGTTCACCAGTCGCCCCTTGGCCAGCAGAATGATCCGCTTTCCGTCAGGGAAAATGATGTGATCAACCTGAGGCTTGATCTCCTCCCAGCGATAATCTTCCAGCGAGGCCACGTCGATCTCATTATCGAAGTGACCAATGTTGCAAACGATGGCCTGATTCTTCATCTTGGCCATGTGGGCATGGGTGATCACCTTGTAGTTACCAGTAGCCGTCACGAAGATGTCGGCCTTATCGGCGGCATATTCCATGGTGACTACGCGGTAGCCTTCCATGGCGGCCTGCAATGCACAAATAGGATCGACCTCAGTGATCCAGACCTGAGCAGAGAGGGCTCGCAGGGCCTGAGCCGAACCTTTACCCACGTCACCGTAGCCGGCAACAACTGCAATTTTACCAGCAACCATCACGTCGGTGGCACGCTTGATACCGTCGACCAGCGATTCTCGGCAACCGTAGAGGTTGTCGAATTTCGCCTTGGTCACGGAGTCGTTAACGTTAATTGCAGGGAATTTCAGTTCGCCACGCTTGAACATTTGGTACAGGCGATGAACGCCGGTGGTAGTCTCTTCGGTCACGCCCTTGACGGCGGCCAAGTTCTTGGCGTACCAACCTGGGTGCGAGGCGATCCGTTTCTTGATCGCAGCGTAAAGAACACGCTCTTCTTCGCTGGTTGGGTTGTCGAGAACGTGAATGTCGGCTTCGGCACGAGCACCGAGGTGTAGCAGCAAGGTTGCGTCACCACCGTCGTCCAAAATCATGTTTGTGAAACCGCCGTCGGCCCACTCGAAGATTTTGTGAGTGTATTCCCAGTACTCGACGAGTGTTTCGCCCTTGTAGGCGAAAACAGGAATACCAGCAGCGGCAATAGCCGAAGCGGCATGATCTTGGGTTGAGAAAATGTTGCAGGAGGCCCAGCGGATTTCGGCACCGAGGGCTTTGAGGGTCTCAATCAAGACCGCGGTCTGAATGGTCATGTGCAGAGAGCCGGTGATGCGTGCACCCTTGAGAGGTTGCCGAGCGGCATACTCCTCGCGGATGGCCATCAGGCCTGGCATCTCGGTTTCGGCAATGGCAATTTCTCGGCGGCCCCAAGGGGCGAGCGAGATGTCTGCGACGTGAAAATCTTTGAAAGTCGCAGTCTTCTGAGCAGTGGCAGGCACGTTCATAGTCTCCAAAAACGATGAACGGGCGCCGTTGCACGAGGAATGCCACCCCACCGAGCCTGGCAGGTACGCCTATGCGTACCGTCGCAGCGCCCCTCGGCGGGTTGGTGTTAGCTTGTAAAGTTTCAAACAAGGTTCTGTGAACCAACTTTGCTGTTGTACATAGCTTTTATAGCAAGTCAAGGGGTTCGGAGGCAAGTCTGCGGAGGTCGCAGAGCGGTTGACCGCCCCAGCCAATGTTTCAACTCTGACTCACGGCCCCATTCCGTTTCCCAGATGATGCCAAGGAGCCGTGCCTTCCATCCACCCAACGGTCATGGTGCATCGGTTCCATCGTCCATGGAGTCTACCTGGTTTGTTAGCACCAACTGGCAAATCTGGAGCACGAATCTTGAGTTTTTGATTATCGAGACTTGATCTCTGACTGGTAAAGCGTTCAGGTGTTGCCCTATCGCCACAAGTGGCCCGGCATGGCCTCCTTGGAAACCTTCGATGATCGTTTTATCACTTTTTGGTCAGCACCAACGCTTGAATCGCGATTCGACAGCCAGCGAGCCTCGGCCGCTTGGAAGATCTCACGGAGAGGATCGGCTAACCTTCTCGGTTGGCTGGGTCACTGCATACGAGTGGCTTCAAGAGCATGTGGCAACACTCAAGGGACGGCCCGAGGCTTAGGCCTCGGGCCGTCCCTTGAGTGCATCCTTAAGAAATTCAAGAAGAGCGGCAACGGCCCTGTGCTTTCCGGGAATCTTGAACGCGTTAGAGGCGACAGATCAAGAGTTCTCGCTCATAGATGGTTTCGGGCGGGAGGCGGTCATGTAACTCGATGAATAACTCTTCATGCCCAAGCACTTCGGTTCGCCAGGCCGCGCGGTCTACGGCTTGCAGACGCTCGAATTGCCCCTTCGGAAATTCCAGGCCGCGCCATTCGATGTCTTCATGGCGGGGCACCCAGCCGATTGGCGTTTCCTTACCCAAGGCACGGCCGCGCGCGCGGTCGATGATCCACTTGAGTACCCGCATGTTTTCACTAAAACCTGGCCACAGGAATTTGCCGTCTTCCCCTTTCCGGAACCAATTCACATGGAAAATGCGGGGCGTTTCTGAAAGTGTGCGTTGCATCCGGATCCAGTGCCGGAAGTAATCGCCCATGTTGTAGCCGCAGAATGGCAACATCGCCATCGGATCTCGCCGCACGCGGCCGATAACGCCACCGGCGGCGGCCGTCATCTCGGAACCCACGGTGGCACCCATGTAAACGCCAGCGCTCCAGTTAAACGCCTGGTAAACCAGTGGCATCGTTGTGGAACGACGGCCTCCGAAGATAATTGCGGCAATCGGCACTCCGTCCGGGTCTTCCCAGGCGGGGTCGATCGTTGGGCATTGTGCGGCCGGGGCCGTAAATCGTGAGTTGGGGTGGGCGGCCTTCGCCCCGGTTTCCTTGCTAATCTGGGGTGTCCAGCGCTTCCCCTGCCAGTCCAGGCACTCGGCGGGCGGTTCTTCGGTCATCCCCTCCCACCAAACGCCGCCCTGGGGAGTGAGCGCGACATTGGTGAAGATCGTGTTGCGGGAAAGTGTTGCCATCGCGTTCGGATTCGTCTTCCAAGACGTGCCCGGTGCCACCCCGAAGAAGCCGGCCTCCGGATTGATCGCCTTCAGGCGGCCCTCGGCGTCGGGCTTGATCCAGGCGATATCGTCGCCCACCGTCCAGACCTTCCACCCCTCAAAGCCGGCCGGCGGAATCATCATTGCGAAGTTCGTCTTACCACAAGCCGATGGGAACGCGGCCGTGACATACGTCTTTTCGCCCGATGGATCCTCCACGCCAAGGATCAGCATGTGCTCCGCCATCCAGCCTTCATCACGCGCAATGTTCGAGGCGATTCGCAGGGCGAAGCACTTTTTGCCAAGTAGCGCGTTGCCACCGTAACCGGAACCGTAAGACCAGATCTGACGGGTCTCCGGAAAGTGAACGATGTACTTCTCCTGGTTGCAGGGCCAGGGCACATCTTGCTGGCCGGGGACGAGCGGAGCACCCACGGTATGCATGCACGGGACAACCCGTTTCTCGCCCTTGTCAATCTCGTCGAGGACATTCACGCCAATTCGGGCCATGATCCGCATGCTAACAACAACATAAGGCGAGTCTGTGAGTTCTACGCCAAGCTGGGACATTGGCGAGCCAACAGGGCCCATGCTGAACGGCAAGACATACATGGTCCGACCACGCATCGAGCCTTCAAACAGCCCCTTGAGCTTCCGCCGCATCTTGTAGGGATCTTCCCAGTTATTGGTCGGCCCAGCCGCCTCCTTGGAAAGTGAGCAAATGAATGTGCGGTCTTCAACCCGCGCAACGTCACTTGCGTCCGAGCGAGCCAGGTAGCAGCCCGGCCAAAGATCCTCATTGAGCTTGGTGAAGGTGCCGCCCTTGACCATCTGGTCGCAGAGCGTGTCGTACTCTTCCTGCGAGCCATCGACCCAGTGTATGGCGGCAGGCTGCGTAAGCTTTGCCATCTTTTCCACCCACTTCAAAAGGTGGGTATTCCGGCTCAGTGGGATCGCGGGGTCTCGGAAACCCCATTTCGAAGATTGCAAAGCGTTTTCGTTCACGACGGAGACGCCAGTTTGTATGGGAGTTGTCATGATCTTAATGATAACTCTGCACGTGATCATTTTCGACGTGTCCTTGCGGAATCACCAGGAAATCACTTGGCCAATAGCCGACGAAGTTCGAGGGATCGAAAGCGCTCTGGGTTGAGATGCAGATTCTCAAAAGGGCTGGAAGTGAGACGTTGTTTTGCGGTTGCTCTGTCTCGCTGTTCTCAGATCTTACCTTCTCGGGTCGGGTGGGCGACGTTGACCGTCTGCAAGGCGCGGGCTAGGCTTAGATCACAGTGCGTCACAAAAATTTGGCGTAGGGCTCACAACACGGTTGGCCCGTCAAGCTGCTCGGTCGAATGCTTCCCGGAGTCACCCCATGCCGTCAAGGTCGATCGTGCTCGGCTTGGTCGTAGGGCTCGCGGTCCTGATTTTCGCCAGTGTCGCCTGGAAAATGCGTGACAGCCGGCAATGTCAGGACATGCTCGCCACGGCAAGGCAAGAGATGGAGCAAGGACGATTCGCCAAGGCGAGGTCGGTCCTCCAAGAGCTTTTGGTCCGTTGTCCAGGCTGGGATGAGGCGTCTTATGAGCTTGGCGTTTGCGAGCTGGCGCGGGGACGTACGCAACTGGCGCTCGACGCTTGGGCCAAGATCCCCGATGGATCGGCCCAGATGGGTTGGGTTGAGGTACGACGTTCGCGGATGGCCATGAATCAGGGTCATTGGAGCGATTGCGAAGATCTGCTCCGTGCCGCCGCCGCAAGGCCGGGCCCGCACCGAGGCGAGGCGCGCTGGGGACTGGTGCTCTTGCTCAGGCAACAGGGCCGGCTGGCCGAGGCAAGACGCTGGCTGGAAGATGGCTTTGACGTGATGTCGGACCCAATCAAAACGCTGGGTCGGCTCTACAAGCTGGATTTTGACCCCTTTCCCGTGGAGGGGGTGCGCCAGGCACTTGAACGAGCTGGGGGCCAGGCACCCGACGACGACCGCGTCTGGCTCGGTCGCGCCCACCTCGCAACCCTGATGGGCCAGTTCGAAGAAGCCGAGGCCTGGCTTGAGCGATGCCTGGCCCGGAGGCCCACCGACGTTCCGGTCTGGCAGATGAAGCTGGATTGGGCCCTGGCGGCGAACCGACCGGAAGAGGCCCGAAGCGCCTTGTCTCATCTGCCGGCAGACCAGGAGTCTGAGGAGCGGGTTTCTTCGCTCCGGGCGTGGTTTGCTGGAGTTTGGGGGGACGGCGCTGGTGAGCGGCGAGCGCTCAAAGAGAGGATCGAGTCGAACCCAGGTGACGCCGAAGCCCTTGAGCGGCTGGCCGAGCTTGAACTGAAGGACGGTAACCGTGATGCCGCGGAGAAGCTCAGGAGGCAAAAGGCTGAACTGGATCAGCTTCAGAAAGAGTATGTGAAGCTGCTCTCAAAGGCCGAGCCGACCCAGTTCGTGAAGCTGGCAGAACTGGCCGACCACATAGGGCGGCGGTTTGATGGCACGCAGTGGAAGCTGCTTGCCGGACTACCTGTGGGCAAAGCGTTGGTTCCGCCATCCGCACCAGGCAAGGAACGCAGGACGGCGCTCACGCTCGCTGAAATGGTGCCGGAAGCGTTGGGCCCCGCGTCAAACCGAGCCCCAGTCCGTTCCAGGCGGCCCCCGAGTCCCCTGGTTTTCAGCGATGATGCCCGGTTGTCGGGGTTGACGTTCGTTCAGGAGAACGGCCGTCCGGCCGATCGGTTGATGTTAATCCCCCCCGTGACATCCAGTGGCGGCGTGGGACTGCTCGATGTGGATAGCGACGGTTGGCTGGACGTTTATGCCGTTCAGGGGGGCCAGTTTCCCCCTGACCCAGGAGCAGACCTGCCGGGTGACCGCCTGTTTCGTAACCGGGGTGACGGCACCTTTGAGGATATCACGGAGAAGTCTGGCATCTCGGCGATGCCCAGGGGGTATGGTCATGGGGTTGCGGTGGGTGACTATGACAACGACGGCCACGATGATCTGTTGATCACTCGCTGGCGTTCCTACGCGCTGTACCGCAACCGGGGGGATGGCACTTTTGAAGACATGACCGAGGTCGTTGGACTCGACGGAGATCGTGACTGGCCAACGTCGTCGGCGTTCGCGGACCTGGATAATGACGGTGACCTCGACCTCTACGTCTGTCATTACTTCAAATGGAATGACCAAGACAAGCGGAACTGTTCAGATCCCAACGACCCGACCGTTTATCACTGTAACCCGCTGGACTTCCCTGCCCTTCCCGACCACATCTTCCGCAACGACGGTGGCCGGTTCGTGGATGTTTCACGCGAGGCGGGGCTGGACGACCGTGACGGGCGCGGGCTGGGTGTACTGGCTGCCGACCTGGACGACGATGGCAGGGTCGAACTGTTCGTGGCCAACGATATGACGGCGAATTACCTCTTCAAGAATCGAGGGGGGCTGACAATTGAGGATGTTGGCCTTGGCTCGGGTGTGGCAAGTAACGCCTACGGGGGCTACCAGGCGGGCATGGGGGTGGCCTGCGGCGACCTCGACGGAGACGGTAAGCCCGACCTGGCCGTGACGAACTTCTTCAACGAATCAACAACTTTTTTTCGGAATCTGGGCCAGGGCTTTTTCGGAGATCACACGGCAGCAATCGGCCTGGCAGCCCCAAGCCGTTATGTGCTCGGCTTTGGAATTGCCATGCTCGACGTGGATCGCGACGGCTGGCTCGACATGATGACCGCCAACGGTCACGTGTTCGACGGCCGTCCCCAATTTCCCTGGAAGATGCCGGTCCAGATCTACCGCAATGACGGTGGCGCCAATCCCAAGTTGAGCGAGGTTTCGGCTGAGGCTGGCCCGCCGTTCCGGGTTGAGCGGATGGGTCGAGGGTTGGCCGCGGGCGACCTCGACAACGACGGCCGGATCGACGCTTTGATCGTTTCCCAGAACGAACCGCTGGCCTATTTTCATAATTTGACTGAAGGTGGGCACTTCCTGACTCTCAAGCTTGAGGGAACGCAGTCGAATCGCGATGCCGTAGGAGCCCGGGTCACGGTAACTGCGGGCGGCCGGTCCAGGATTGCGCAACGGATTGGTGGCGGTAGTTACCAATCGGCCGGTGACCCAAGGCTTCACTTTGGCCTTGGCGAATCGACCGAAATCGAGGAGATCGAGGTTCGCTGGCCATCAGGTGCCGTTGATCGCCACGCCGGCCTTGTGGCCGACCGAGCCTACTTGATTCGCGAAGGGGAGCCGAAGCCGGCTCCACTCAAGGGCTGGACCGTCTCTCCCTGAAAGCCAGGAACAATCATGGTTGGACGAATCTCCTATTCAAGCCAACGAAGAGAATTGAGAAACTCAGGCCAGTGGCTGGAGGTTCGACTTTTGAAGTTGAGGCCAGTCCGGCGCAGAATTACGAAGCGGGAGCGAGTTTGATGAGCAACGAATCGGGGGCCGCATCTGGACGCATCATCTCCATGGACCAGTTTCGCGGCTATACCGTCGCGGGAATGTTCCTGGTCAACTTCCTGGGCGGGTTTGCCGCAGTCCATGAGGTGATGAAGCACCATAACGGGCATCCGTACTTCAGCTACGCAGACACGATCATGCCCAGCTTCATGTTTGCAGCTGGCTTCTCGTTCCGGCTCACCTCGTTACGCCGTATGGCCCAGGTTGGCGCAGCCGCGACCTATCGCGGCTATCTGATTCGTAGCCTTGCCCTGGTGCTTGTCTCCGTGATTCTGTCCAGCTTCGACGGCGAGATCAAACGCTGGGCCGAGATGACCTCTGCCGGGATCTGGAAGTTTATTGGTGAACTGATCAAAGCAAATCTCTGGGAAGTCCTTGCCATCATCGGTGTCACGCAGATTTTTTTGTTACCCGTGATCGCCGCAAGTGTCCGGACCCGTGTTTTGTTCCTGATCGGGTGTGCGATCGTGCATGTCCTGATCTCGCACTGGTTCAACTTCTTCTTCGTTTATGGCAAGCCGAACTGGCTCGACGGGTTGCTGGGTCTGACCGGCTCGGGAGCTTGGGACGGCGGCTGTTTCGGGATCATCGGCTGGGCGATCCCGATGCTGTTTGGCTCTTTGACCTACGACCTGATGGTCGGACGAGAGCGACTTCCGGCGGCCGCAATTGCGGTCGTGGGTGGCGTTCTGCTGATGAGTACCGGTTACGCCTTGAATTGCCTGGCAACGCTTTACGATACCGACAAGGGGAGCGTTGCCACACTTGAGGGTGGCACGATCGCGGCATCGCCTGTGCTTGTACCATTCGGCAATGCCCAGGGCCGATCGCTGGAGTCTCTGCTGGCCACAGCGCCGTTTGTCCAGCCCCCGCCCCTGACGGTTCGGCCTCATAATTACTGGATGATGAATAAAAAGATTGTGAGTCTACCGTTTACTCTCTTTTCGTCGGGCTTTGCGCTGTTCATTTACGCGCTGTTTATTCCGCTTTGTGACCTGGGAACTGTTCAGTTCGGGCTTTTCCGAACTCTGGGTCAGAATCCGCTTGCGGCCTACATCATTCACCACCAGGTCGACCATGCGATCCACGCCATCACGCCCAAAGATTCTCCGCTCTGGTACGTAATGGTTGGGCTTGCGGTCTTCTTCGCAATCACCTATTTGTTCGTTCGTTATCTTGAGAACCATAAGTTTTACTTGCGTCTATGATCTGATTGCTTTTGAGACTCTGCTGACACGGCGAACTGCGAGATCTACCAACGTCTTCCAGTTCGCTCGTTGGCGTTAGTTGCCAGGTTTGTGCAAGAGGATAGATCCAAGCTAAGCCAGATCATGATTTTTCAGATGGCCGAGATACGGATATTTGAGGGTGACTTAGAAATATCAGCAAGGATAACGAAAATTACCTGACACAGACTTTGACATCCGCCGTAGATTCTGTAGATTAGATGTCTCATCCAGGTTTGCCTGGATTCAAATCGAATTAAGGCGGGGTTCCCTGCCGAATGGGATCTTTTGTTAGTGCCGGCTTGATGATGTTTTAAGTCTCGTTCTATCCTACTTGCTAAGGATCGACTCGTTTCTATTGATCTTCATCTATTCTTAATATTCATACACATTGCCCGGTTCGTGAAACTTCGGCTTAAGCTTTTATTATTCGTTCTTAGAGTTTTCACACGATTGCAGATTCCCGGAGTCTGGAGAATTAACCGATGCAGAGTTCTTCCTTACGAGCTTTCGGATGGGTCCCTCTGGTGGCTGTTTGTGCATGCTTTGCAGTCGCTCCATTGAGCGGATGTGGTGGAAGCCCGGGGGCTTCCGGTTCCGGGAGCAGCAACGGCAGCGGAACCGAGCTTGAGGCGGCGAAAGCGTCGCTGGCCACTCCTACCAAAGCCAAAGGAAAGACTCTTCCGGCCGATACCAATCTGAGTGTCAGGGAACGACGCCTCCTTTCCAAGGAGGGTCAGCTTCCAAAGTGAGTGAGCAGGCAGAGGAAGATTGGGACACCGATCTTTTTTTGACGCTCAACCTGAAGGGAGGATCACGGATATCAATCTGAGTGACAGGCAGCCGCTTGTCCTCGCCAGCGTGGTGCTGCTCTTGTAGGTGACCAGACGCAGGAAAATCGGACCAACGATCGTTCCTGACACTTCAGCTGACGGGAGGACAGCCGGAGTGGGCTCAGCGCTATCATCCAATCCTTCGCCGCCCTGAGCATTTTTTTACCTCTCTCGCTCTTTTCGTTTTTCAAGGAGTTATACCGTATGATCAAGTCTGTACTCCGAAGCCCGAAGCGTCGTGGCTTCACTCTGATCGAGTTGCTCGTGGTGATCTCGATCATCGGGGTGCTCGTTGCGTTGTTGCTGCCGGCTGTTCAGTCGGCTCGTGAGGCCGCTCGCCGAGCCCAGTGCGTGAATAACCTCAAGCAGATGACGCTTGCCGCACATAATTACCACGACGCCAACGGCACCTTTCCGATGGGTGACCTGCCAGGTCGTGAATGGCAATCGCTCAAGATGAAGCGGCAGAACTTCGGCCACTTCGTTGCCTTGACCGCCTTCTTTGAGCAGGGCACGATTTTCAACTGCCTGAACACCAACATCATGCTCTATGAGTGCCAGAACTCGACCGTGAGTGGCCTGGGTGTGAGCATGCTTTGGTGCCCCAGTGATGGAACCATTGCCCAGTTGAAGTATCCCGGTGCTTCAGGCGATGGTTGGGATGATTCGCCAATTCCGATGACCTACAGCAGCTACGGTGGTAACCTGGGTCCCCTGGTGTACAACTGGGATGATGCCCGGCTCGGCCAGATGCGCGGTATGTTTGCCCACGTTGGAAACTCATCGCTCGGCGGCCTTGGCAGTCATCCTCCGGTTTCCATCGCCAGCGTGACCGATGGTACCACGAACACCATCATGTACGGCGAGCATGCCCACGGCCGGATCTCTGCCGGCGACCAAGACGCCATGTATGGCGTTAACTGGTGGTCGTCTGGTGACTACGGTGACACCACCTTCTCGTCGATGTTCCCACCGAACTACTTCGCCAACGAGATTGTTGCCGACACGCAATTCCCCATGATGCAGCCAAGACAGGGCAACTGGTCCATGAATACCGGTAGCCTTCACCCGGGCGGTGCAAACTTCGCGTTTGCCGATGGCTCAGTACGCTACATCAAGAACTCGGTACAGAGCTGGAATGCCAAGAACATCACCTACACCGGCGGTGTTTACAACACCAACGGACAGTCTGGTGTGTTCCAGGCTCTCTCGACCCGCAACGGCGGCGAAGTGATCTCCGCTGGCGACTATTGATCATTCCGATCGGTTAAGCCTGACTAAAGAGCGGGGCCGGCCTGATGGTCGGCACCGCTCTTTTTATTTGCGCCAGGCCGATGTTTCTGGTCTGTGGTTCAGGCTCTTCGCGACTGAGCTTTGCGTGTCAGCACTGAGCGGAAATCCGTCAGAGTCTTGACGCAGGAAGTGCTTTGAGAGGGAGTGTATGAACCTTCACCCCAAATTCGCCTGGTGCCCGTGCGTTTTGTCCGGTGATCAAATGGAGTATGAGTCGCCGTCACTGCGCCAGGGAGACTGTGGAGGGCGAATCACCCGGTTACCCTGTCCTGAACTGCAACCTTGGTAGAGGGCGTTCGGAATCGCGGTCGCCGCGTGGTTGCCTGGCTTATCGTGCGGGTTCGCTTACCACGGCCACTCAGAAGCAATGGTTTGCGAATTTCGTCAAATCCAATACCGACAAACAACCCAGGTTTTACTCCTGCGGAGGCTCAGACTGGTCCGGGCCACAAGGTGTAGTGGCGTGATGGTCGAGCCGGGGCCAGATATTTGGAAATACTAAAAATAAAGCCCTGAGACACGGTAACGCGTCTCAGGGCAGATGAATACAGAAGAGGCGCCGACCAGATTCGAACTGGTGAATAACGGTTTTGCAAACCGCTGCCTTACCACTTGGCTACGGCGCCCTTGGATTGTAAAGGATACCGACCGGGCGGGTCTGATTTCAAGGTGACTTTTTCTAGCCCGGTCGGTATCGAGTTTCAAGGCTGGCTTGTCTGTTCCTGAACCCTGGCTCTGGGAAGAGATCTGGGAGGCCGGAACGCTTCCTTTGGGATCAGAAGTGGGTGTCGAACCGGCTACCGATGCGTGCGACGTCCTTGCGGAAGTAGCCAACTGGCTTGGGGGTGTAGGCTTCAATTTTCCCATGCACCAGCTTGTAAAACGTTCCCTTGGGTGGCGAGGGGGGAGCGATGGTCCCCACGGCCGAGGGGTAAGCCGGCCAGTTCTTGTACCGGGAGATTGAGCCCTGGCCAGCATACATGAGGTCGCTGCTGCTCTTGGGCTTGAAGGTGACGTGACCGGTTCGGCCGATCAGTTCAGATGCCTGGGCTCCCGCCACCAAGGTGCTCTTCCCAAACCAGCCGTGGAGTCGAGTCGAACCGCCACCCCCTACCAGTTGATTATGCCCCCAGCGGCCACCGTTGAGCGTGGCGGGCGTGGTTACACTGGGGTCGATTGTAATCTGATCCTTGGCTTTGGAGCCGTAGACCTGGATCAGGTTCAGGCTGGACATGGCCGGTTGCGTGTTATCAATCTGGCCGTTGATGCTCACCTGAACGGTGCCATTCACCTGGTTCACGGTGATCACGTTTGAACCGTTAAGCTTGGGTGGAGCATAAACCAGTAGCACGCCATCAAGCACCCGCACATAGCCGGTATTTGAGCCACCCACGTTGATGGTAAACGTGGCCGGCTGGCTGGTGAGGGCCGGGGTTACCCCTTTTTCAGACACCGTGAACTGAACGGTATCGGTTCCCTGGTAGTTCGCAGTTGGCGTATAAGTGAACTTACCGGTTGCGGTATCGAACGCCGTGATCGAGCCGTGGCTGGGTCCGCTCAGGATCTGATAGGTCAACCCCTGGCTGGTTCCAGGAGTGGCAGAGTGGCCCGTGAGCTGGATCGGACTAGAGATGTTGGTTTGAACCGTGGTTGAGCCGGGCGATGCGATGGGCGGCAGATTCACTATCTGACCGGCTCGTACCGTCAGGGTCAGATTTCGGGTGTAGTAGTTGGCCGGGTTTCCCAGAGCAACACCACCGTTACGAATCTGGTTATCTTCAACCCCAACCAGCAGGTTGATCACACCGTTGAAGTCTTTGGTCGGCACCACGGTCACAGTGCCGTTGGCATCGACGGTGGCCGTGGCGTTTTGAACCGGAGAGAACGTGGCGCTTGAGCCGGTACCCGTGATCCCGCCTGCGACCTTGTAATCGAGTGGGTTACCGGTGGGATTCCCTGCCGAAAGCTGGAAGATAGCGGTCTGGTTGGTGGCCACCACCTGGTTCACAACGGCGTTCAGGAAAGGCGGCTCAGAGACCTTGGCTCCAGAAGCATCCACGTTCTGACCAACGTTTACCTGAAAACTTTGGGTGGTGGTGGTGTTATTGGCTGGATCGGTGGCCGTGACAGTGATCGTGCCCGAATCTCCAGCGGTGGCCGAGGTGGTATCCAGGATCAGCACGCCACCTGGATTCGTGGCCGAGATGGTGCTGGAGGTGATGAGGATCGGCGAAGTGGGGACGTTGTTGGTGCCCTGCGCAACCTTGAACATCTTGTCCACGATGTCCGTGCCGGCCACGACCTGACCGAAGATGGTGTACCCGTAGTCCAGGCTACGCTGCTGGCCAGTAGTGATGAAGAACTGAGTATCGTTGGTGTCTCGGCCGGCATTCGCCATGGCCACCTGGTAGTTCCCGTTGAATACCAGTTGCTGAACCGGTTCGTTCAGGTACGGGAACCCTGGTCCGGTGAAGGAGCCGGAACCGTCACCAGTTTGTGAGCCGCCCTGAACCACAAATCCAGGGACGATCCGGTGAAAGTTCTTGCTGGGTAGCGCAGTTCCAGAGGTTGGCTGGGTAGGGCTGGTGTAGAAGCCGCTTTTCACAAGCTGTTCGATACGAGCGACGGTGACTGGCGTGAGGTCGCCAAACGTCTGGAACGTGATGTTGCCGGAGAAGGCTGGATCACTGGCCCCACTGGAAGCGTGTGACACGCCAATGGTAAGGAAGTGGGCCTGTGGGATGCTGAACTTGATGTTGGGATTGCTTGAGGTGGCAGTGAAAGTCTCACTGGCCGAGGTGGTGTTGTTCAGCACCACGGGCAAACCAATACCCGCTCCCACGGTCTGAGTGGCAATGGGTGCCAAACTCGCCAGCAAGGCGCGGGTTTCAAGCGAATCAAGCACCGATGGCTTGAATTGCCGGACGGCCCGACGGGTTTTGAAAAGTTGACGCAGCCGGAATTTCTTAACTAAACCGATCATCCCGCACCTCCTGTGTGGGCTAGCAACGCATCTTCACGGATGCGCATGGCAACCGCAAAGCGACATTGTTAGCAGATCGGATCGACAGGCTGATCGCTTGAGCTTGTATTTGAACAGGCCTGGTAAAAGGCGCAAAAGAGGCTTTTTGCAAAATAGGATCAAGAAACGATTGGCGGCGATGTTTCGGTGGCAGGCAAGAGTTGGTTCTAATCTACGACATTGTTTTCACGTGTTCTGGGGTGCGATTTCGCCCTTCTACCAACACAAGTGGCGACTGGAACTGAAGTTCCAGCCGCCACAAGGATTGAGCCAAGCTCAGGTCAATGCGCCGGTAGAGCCGGCTTGTGGTCAGTGACCTTTTTTGACGGTAAACCGGGTGAAGGTCACGCCATCGTCACCCTGAATGCCGAACCCGCCCTGGGGCGAAAGGTACTTGGCGATCACGCTGAACTCTGGGAGCAGCTTGGGGTCAAGCAATTCCGCAATTGGGCCTGAGTCTCCCGGGTTTGACTGCTGGAGGGCGGCCTTGAACTGATCACTGCCCAGCATGCCGAAGGCCGAGCGAGCAGCATCTTCAGGTCGAGCGAACGACAGAATGCTGGTCTGAGCGGGGAAGTGCTTGCTTACGGCCTGGTATTCTGGGTTCTCGGCCAGACCGGTGTAACCGCCGCGAAGAATCTGTTCGAGCAGGGTGGGCTCGAAGGCTACGTACAGTTGATCTTTGGCGATGGCAAGGCTGATTGGGCCGGTGATCCCCTGCTGAGCCATCTCGGGTGGGACATCGAAGTCATAGATGTTTGTCCCCTGGAAGCTGCGCTGCTTTGGCGTAGCTCCTGCGAGTTCAAAAATCTTGTTCAGGGTGTTCTGGAACGCCTTGGAGTCATCCAGGGCCACAGCAACCACGCCCCGCTGGCTGGCCTCGGTGATCGGCTTCTTGAAGTCGCTCACCACGGTAATTCGCTTGCCGAGTGGACCGATGAGGTCGTCTTTGAACTTGAGGCCACCACCGTTACCGGCAGCCAGGCCCTGCTCGACTTGGTCGAGAACGCCAGGAGCATAGGTGTCTGCCAGTTCGGTAATGGCTTTCCAGGTGGCGTCCAGGTCCAGGCTGGTTGCCTGATAGCTTGCGACCGTACCTGGAACCCAAGGTTCTGGGCTCAGGTCCTGGGTGGGCATGGCCAGCATCTTGAGCACGCCCTGCACGGGTGATGGGGCGTAGACAAACATTTTGTAAACCGAGTCGAAATCACCCTGATTGAGGTCATAACGGCCCCCCATGGCTTTCAGGCCGTTGAGGCCGAGTTGCTGGATTTGAGCGGTCACGGTATCGGCGTCTACGCCATTCTGACCGGCCATCTGGCTAGCAATGCCGAGTGCCTGCTGGATATCCAGGAACCAGGAAACCTGCGGATCGGTACCAAGCTTTTTGGTGACCGCCCCAAAGAGTTCGTTGGTCGCCAGGCTGTTTTCCCGTCCGGTGGGGTGGCTGGCCATTTCCTTCATCAGCTCTGGGCTAGAGGCAATGTGGAACACGGTGCCATTTTGAGCCCAAACCATGGGTGGAGCCGTGGCGTCATCCTTGTTGGTGATCACATGCAGGGTGAGCCCCTCGAATTGATCGGTAGCTACGCCGGCTCCCTGCTGTTCGGCAACTTTATCCACGGCCGCCATGACCTCGGCCATTTTTGCGGCGTTGGTGCCGGCATCGGCCGAGATGAAAAGTGCAACGGGAACCTTTTCATTGGTCTGACCGATCAGGCTCACGAAGACCTGACCCTGGGGCAGAGTGAGCAATTCGGGAACCGTCAGGCCCACGGCTTCTTTGAGCTGTTCGCTAGGTTTCTCCAGGATCGAGTGGAGCTTGTCCATGAACGGCTTCATGCCGGGATCGGCCATGAGTTGGCCAATCTGGCTAGCGAGGAACCCTTCGCGAAGCGATTCCATTTTTTCGATCTTGGTCATGAACAGCGTATTCGCGGGCAACACTTTCTCAGCCGGCACCGTGGCCTGGCCGCTGGAAATCAGGGCCTGGCCACGCCCGGTCGTTCCAACCAGGGCCGAAAGTGCCAGGCCAAGCAACAATGAACGCCTCGTCAACGCCTTGGATCCGTCACGCATGAACGCCAACTCCTGAAAAAGGACCAAGAGGCCCCAGAATCGCCACTCTGACAAAGTTCCACCCGATCGGTTTTCAGACCGTTCGTGCGAATGGAAGTTCTTGAAATTAACTCTGCGAAATCGACTTATTTTGATTCGGCCTTCTGGGCCGGTGTCTCGCTGGTGACCGTTGGCGGTTTCCCCGCACGCCGCCGACGCGGTGGATCCACGTATCGGTAGCCGGTGTTGGGGTTGTCCTTGTCGTAGTTGAACGCTTCCCGGTTCCTCAAGAAATCTTTCACGTAATTGATGGGGATGGCAAAGCCCAAGTTGTCTGCGCCTCGGAAACCCATGTTGGTGACCCCGATAACCTCTCCCTTGAGGTTGAAAAGCGGGCCGCCCGAGTTTCCAGGATTGATGGCCGTATCGGTTTGCAGGTAGATCAGCCCCTCAAAGTTCCGGTTCAAGGTGCTGATGATCCCTTGCGAGACCGATCGCTCAAGACCCAGAGGATTCCCCACTGCAAACACGCCGTCGCCAGCGTTGAGTTCTTGAAGACTACCCAGGAAGACGGGGCGAAGTTTCAGATCTGTCTGGGGAGGCAACTTGAGCAGGGCCAAGTCAACGAACGGGTTGAGTGCAATGATCTCAACATTTTCAATCCGCTTCCGAATCAGTCCCTTTTCCGTGTTCTGATAGAGCACAACGGAAATTCTGGTCTCTCCCTCAATCACATGATTATTGGTAACCAGGTACCCTTCATCATTGACGATGAATCCTGAACCAAGACCGGAGGGAGTCTCAATACTCACCACCCCTTCGCCAAACTCTTTAACCAGTTCATTGACCGGCTTGGGCTTGAGAGAGGCAGACCGATAAAAATTTGAGGGATCGGGGTCGCTCGGAGCGCCATCGGAGGGATGTGGCAACTCACGCGGCGGTTCCGTGGCCTTCCGGCGCTCAATTACCTGGTCCTTTGGCACCTTGATCACATCAAAGCCCAGATCGACGAACAGCGTGCCCGGCTTCTCGGCCACGATCTGCCCGGTAACCTGCTGGCCATCCTTGAGAACCAGGACCTCCTGGTCGGCGGCCTGACTGATTGAGGCAGTGGATCCCACGACCAGGATCGCAGCGAATATCCAGCGAAAAGACATGGGCAGAGTCACTCCGGGCCGGCCATTTACACCGAACTTGTTCTGATTGTAGGAGAAAAGTCGGATTTGCCGCAATGCGGCCTCACCGCTTGGCGCTCGATGCTGCAGGAACCTACCAGATTCCAGCCCCCACCCAGACCCTGCAGAGCGGTTCGGCAGATCGGGTAAAGCCGGGCCCGGGTGGCTTGCTCTCAAGTGCGTAAGTTTTGATCCCTGCTGGGGTTGTATACTCAAACAGGGGCTCCGTGCAGGGGGGCGGTTCGGCCATCCTGGCGGGAAGGGCATAAAAAACCGGGTCTGCTTTCTCGACCGTCGCCGCCTTGACAGGGGCCAGAGAAAGCCCTGGGTCTGGTTCACTCAGGCGATAAACCGGCAGGCAGTCTGGGGCTGGCTTGGTCGGGGCCAGGAACCGGACCGAACCGGGGCGGAGTTCTTTGGCCAGTGGGTTCAGCTTGCCGGTTGTGTCATCAACGCTGAAAGCGACCGGTAGAAAGAGCCGGGGGTCGTCCCGTTTCAACCGGTACATGACTTGGTTGTACTCGTACCGTTGGGTGCTGATTGGGTTCCCTGAAAAGGTGGCCGTGTAGGTTCCCTCAAAGTACAGAAATTGATCATCCGAGAATTCCTCGTGAATTTTCGGGTTATAAAACGAGTACCTGTCGTGAGTCACCACTTTGCGGGCATAAATCCAGGGCCCGACCGGGGTGCTGGCTTCTGCGTACCAGACCTCCCCCAGATAGGAGGAAGTTCCTCCTGCCTCAACGGCGATCATGGCAAAACGCTGTTCGTTGGGGTTCAGGCTGGGGAGTTGCCAAACCGAGCCGCCGTGACCGCTGACCGGTTTTCCGGTCTCAATATCGCGTAAACAGATCCACTGTTCGTCTTCAGCCAGTCGTCCGGCTTTTCTGAGTTCTGCCTGAGTGGCGGGTCCAATGGGCGCGGTGTTGGGTTTCCAGCCGTAGACCGGCCGACCGTCACGGTCGCGCTCGATTTCCATTTTGCCGGGCCGGCTGCCTGGTTTGAGACAGGTGAAACTCTCATAGCGATCGATGTTGAGGTAAGCACTTGCCTCCGCAGGAACCCGGACCAGCGGGAACGGCTGGCTGAATTGAATCCAGGTGTCTGAGTGATGATCCGTGAAATACAGCGGATGGCCATCGGGCTTCCAAGGGGTATCCATGGCGAACGTCCCCTTCTTGAGGAACGACTCGGTCGAGTCATCCCACTCCACGAATCCTCGCTCGTAGGTCTCCAGCGGGGGCTTGATCTTGGCGTAAGAGGCAAGCATCCGCTCGCTTCCCTTGGGGCCCAGTACAACCAGGCCCGAGAGCCATGTTGGGCCATCGCCGGGCATCTGGCAGGTTGGCCTGGCGAAGCCGGCGGGATCAACGAAGTAGTTCAGGTTCACACCCAGAGCGGGGCTCAGGCCGTCAAAGATTGGTAACTCGGAGACTGCGCCTGGGGTGTGGAAATTGCCCAGCGGGTACGATGGTCGGTTTGTATCGCCCCAGAACCAGTAGATGCGCTCATTGTATTGTGCGGAGAGCACGCTGTCTTGGCCGAGAACCAGGCCGTTCAGGTTCGGTTCGCGAATGGGGACAGGATGGTTGAGCAGGGTCGAATCTCGGTAGATCCCCTGCCCTGTGATTCGATATAGCCGCTCGGCGATGTTGCGCCTGAAGATCCTGAGTTCCGCGCGGCCACCTGGTTCAACCTGGAGCGCCTTGCCGTGGTAGCCAAAGCCATCGGCCGGAAATTCATATCCGTGCGAGCTGATGTGAAAAAAAACCGATTGATCCATCAGGCCCGGTTCATCAAAAGCCACGCGGCCCGCGCTATCGGTGACCAGGCGAATGTCGTTGACCGTGCGCAACTCGACCAGGGGAACGCCTCGACCCGTTGAGTCATCCACAACCTGGATCTCAAACGGGCGATCTTTGTGAGAGGCTGCCCGTATCGCGTTCGGTCCCACCGTCAAGCTGACCAGGGTCATGCCGAGAACGATAACTTTCTTAATGAAACCGCGGCCCGGAGCGAACGATGGGTCTATCATCATGTGCGTTACGAACAGACTGGGTGGTGAACAACCTGGAGTCGGGTCACGGAGACCGGTCTGAACGGATTCTGCTTGCACCTGAGCTGTTTACCGCGGTTCACGATTGGGTGACACATCGAAACAACCCCAAGAGACAGTCGAACGGGGCTATCCCGCGTGCGCAACCCAATTGTGAACCGCGACAGGTGACTGGCCAGCATTCTATCTGTTGCCCAAATCAGGCGAGGAGTTTCTCAACCTCGGCCAGCAACTGACTGAATTTCAGGCGGTTGGGGCACGCCGCTTCAGCCGCTGCCAGGTCGGCACCTGACCAGTTGCGGGCTTCGGCAGGCAGTTGGGCGAACAGTCGGCGGGCCTCGGCCCGGTCTCCGTGATGTTCGTGGTAGGTCAGAAATCGCGTCAGGTCGCCCAGGGCGGCCGTGGTTCCGGCGGCGTTGGAGCAGCGGCCGTCGCAATCTGCGCACAGCGTGGAACGCTCATCGAGCACCGCATCGCGGAGCCGGCCGATGTCGGCGGTTTTGAGCGGCTCGAACCGCTTGGCCGCATCGCTGTTTTCTTTGATCTGGTCGGTGTTTTGCATGGCCACGCAAGCCGAGCTGATCCGTTCGTCGCTCCAGATTGCGGTAAGCAAGCCCTGGAACGGCGTCAGGTTCCGTTCGGCAAGCACCGGAACGCGATCTTTCACTTCCTCGAGGATTTTCTGGATGTTTTCACCGGACCGGAGCCGGCCGGCAACCTGCTTCATGGAGATGAGGCCAATCCCCTTCTCATGGCACGCATCGAGCGCCTTGTTGAGTTCGGAATCTTTGTCCAGCCAGGGGGAGTACTGGACCATGATGGCGTCGATGAACCCAACCTCAGCTGCAACCTTGAGGATTTCGGCCCGGTCTCGATGGTGGGTCGAAATTCCAAAAAGCTTGAGCTTTCCAGACTTCTTGGCAGCCTCGGCGGCGACTTTGAGCGCGGGATCTCGCAACAGGGCCAGAGCGGGGTCGAGCCCGTTGTCTCCGTAGCTGTGAATGAAGAAGAGGTCTACGTAGTCGGTACCGAGTGCCTCGCAACGCTTCTCAAGCATTCCCTGAAGTTCGCCGGCCGCTCTTGGGGTGTCTTTGGTAACAAGGAACACCTCTTTGCGGACGGCGGGTTCCTGGTCGAACCAGGTTTTGAAGTCGGGTTCGGACTGGTAAGTGGCCGAGGTATCGAATGCACGGATACCGCGGCTGTAGGCATATCGCAGCAGGCGATCAACTCCGCGGCCGCGGCCGGTGCCGATATCGAGCAAGGAGATTTCGACTCCCGACTTGCCCAGCTTTCGCTTGGGAAGGGTGAGCACAGGTTCAGCCTGGTCTTGGGCCGAGCCTGAGGAGGTCAGGCTGGCCGCGGAGACGGCCGCCAGGGCCCCTGCCTGCAAGAATGTTCGTCGGTCGGTGCCGTGTGAATCGTTTTGCGACATGGCCAAAACTCCAGTTCCCTTGATAAAGGTTGCCTGAACCCACAGTATGAGAGTGCTGGCAAAGCAAGTCATTTGAGCTCACAATAATCGTGAGCGTGGCCGAGAGCAATCGGCAAAAGCGAGTATCTTTTTTGTTCGGGCCGCGATGATGCTGATCCTGGGCGGTTCTGGTTGAGTTTGGAGGACAGAATCCTTCTCTGAGCATAAACTATTGAACGATAGCCTGCCTTTACCATTGGTTTCCGTTCATTTTGAACGCCTGGATTTGGTTCAACGATCTCTGGCCCAGTGAATACGTTGGACAGAGTCTGCTCGGAGTCTTCGAGGATTTATCATGCGTTTTCTGACCATGCCGCCAGAGTCTGCCGGCGCGATTGCCAATGAGCATCTCGGCCCGTAATGGCCAACGACGGTTTTCAGAGAGACTTTCATGCATTTTGGCTTCCCCTGGTATTGGTTCAAGCATAGAACCCCATGGTTCTCTGGGCGTCTGGGTCCCCTGGTTCTTGTGGGTACGCACCACAAAACCGGAACGGTCTGGATGAAGCACATTTTTGAGGCGATATCCAAAACGCACGACTTGAAGTTTTATTACGGGCGACAGAACAAATTGCCCAGGGAAACCGAGTTATTCTTCAGCGATCACAGCTGGTTCCGATTCAAGGCATTACCGGGCAATTACCGGGGACTTCATTTAATTCGTGATCCTCGCGATGTGATCGTTTCTGGTGCCTTTTATCATCAGAAATCGAGCGAGGCCTGGCTTCAAGAACCGCGGCGGAAATTTCAGGGTCAAAGCTATCAGCGGGCATTGAATCAGCGAGAGAGTTTGGAGGCGAAGATTCGGTTCGAGATGGAACACGCCGGAGCGAGCACAATTCACGAAATGCTTACCTGGAACTATGCGAATCGTCAGTTCATCGAGGTCAAATATGAGGAATTGATCCAGGACGAGTCATTGGTGCTTTTTCGGGAGATCTTCACGTTTCTGGGTTATCCCGAGAGCTGGATGGATTCGCTGTTGGGAATTGCCTATGAAAACAGCTTGTTTTCAGGTTCGGTCAAGCAATCTGGGCATGTTCGTTCTGGTCTGCCCCGGCAGTGGGAGCAGTACTTTACCCCGGAACTCCGCCAAAGGTTTCTGGAGCTGTTTGGTGATGCGCTGGTGCGGCTGGGGTACGAGGCGGACGATCGCTGGTGCCAGTAAGAGTTTTGTTGCAACGGGTCAGGAGCATGGGTGGGCGGTCGCGTCTCAGGATTGGTAAACATTGACGCCTTCATGTGAGGCGGCCTCCGGGTTGAGAAGGCCGCCCCACAAGAGCAGAAGTTCGCCTGGTTTTCAGGCCCGAGATCCGAAGTAAAAGGCCACGATGGCGGCCAGGCTGTGTCTAATTCCCATATCGGTGATCGGGAAGCCTGGTCCTTCCTTACGTAAGACCGGCAAAAACTGGTAGGCGTCATTCCAGGCAAGCAGCATCAGCATGGCGGCCGCCACCAGGGCGATCGAGGCACGCAGGTCTGCCCAGACCCGCTTCCTGCGCCGGCCGTGCCGCAGCAGCCAGTCTGAGTAAACGCGAGAGAGTACCCCGGCAAGAAAGCCAATCATCACGAACACCGGGTAGAGTGCGGGGTTCACGCGTGGCCTGAGCGATTCGTGGCGTCTGAGCATGAAAACAATGACCGCAAGAATGGCAACCGAAAGGATGGCACGCACCAGCCCTTTCGGCAGAAAGAGTGGACTTGGGCCTGTCACTTCGGGTTCGTGGGCGCTTCGTCGGTGTGCAAAGTAGCCGCCCAGGATCAGGAAGCTCAGGTCGCGAAAGGGGTCGGAAATGGGCACGCTTGGGTGCAAGGCGGTAAGGGCCCCCACACTGCCGATGATGGCCATGGCGAGCAAAGCTCGAATGCTGCCTGCTGGTAAGCCAAAGGCGAACTGCTCGCTCCAGGTTGGCATGGATGGCCGTGTCGGCGGCGTTTCGTTGGATGTTTCATCGATTTCGGCCATGGCGTAAGCTCCAGGTTTGGCGGTTCGGGTTGCAGGGCAATCGGGCTGGCTTCAAGTTCATTCTGGGTCGCCGACCCTCGATCCTCCATCCGCCCGCTTGAAAGGATGTTCGTCGAGCCTGCCAGAGTATTCAATTGGAACCGGTGCATCCGCGCGTTACAACGGAGTGCACTCCTGAACCACGCCCAACTCCCCCTCCATCCTGCCGTGGACGTTTTCCTCATGCTTGAACTGTCACGGTCTCTCTTCAGAACTTCCGGTCATTCGCGCCGCTTCTTGGCATTCATGGCCGTTTTGTGGATTTGGAACGCTGAGCCATTGCCCGCCCAGGCTGTGAACAGCCCACCCGGGGGATATTCTCCCGCCGAGGCGGCCACGCGGATGACCTTACCCGACGGGTTCCACGCCGAGGTTTTTGCCTCGGAGCCGGACGTCCGCCAGCCGGTGGCCGCTTGCTTTGACGAACGGGGACGGATGTGGGTGATTGAATATCTGCAATATCCCGCCCCGGCCGGGCTGAAGCCGGTGGCCGTGGATCAATATCTACGCACCGTTTACGACCGGGTTCCTGAGCCGCCCCCGCACGGGCCACGCGGCCTGGATCGGATCAAGATCCTGGAAGACACCAACGGCGACGGCCGGGCCGACAAGGTGACCACGTTCCTCGAAGGCCTAAACCTGGCCACCGGCCTGGCGGTCGGGCACGGCGGGGTATACGTTGCCCAGGCGCCTTACCTGCTCTTCTACCCCGATAAGAATAAAGACGAGGTGCCCGATGGCGATCCCGAGGTCCTGCTTTCCGGGTTCGGGCTGGAAGACGCGCACGCCTTGGCAAACTCGTTGGCCTGGGGACCGGATGGATGGCTGTATGGTGCGCAAGGGTCAACGGTGACGGCCAATATTCGTGGCGTTGGGTTCCAGCAAGGGATCTGGCGGTTCCACCCAGTGACCAAGCAGTTTGAGCTGTTCGCCGAGGGGGGCGGTAACACCTGGGGCCTGGACTTTGATCGCCAGGGACGGATCTTTGGCTCCTCCAACGGCGGCTTCATCTGCTTCCAGATGGTTCAAGGGGGGTATTACTGGAAAGGGTTTGCCAAGCATGGCCCGTTGCATAACCCCCGGACCTATGGCTACTTCGACGCCATCGCCTATGACGGTGGCAAACAAGGCGGCCACGTCACCCCAGGCGGCATCTTCTACAAGGCGGACAACTTCCCCGCGCAGTTTCAAAACGTGTTCATTGGTGGAAACCTGCTCTCAAACGCTCTCTACTGGCACCATCTTGAGCCGCGAGGATCAACCGTGAAAGGAAAACACGGTGGCACTCTGATCGACGCCCATGACCCTTGGTTCCGGCCGATCGACGTACTCACCGGCCCTGATGGCTGCGTTTATGTGGTGGATTGGTACGACCGGCGGGCCAGCCACCTGGACCCACGTGATAACTGGGACAAGACCAACGGCCGCATCTTCCGCATTTACCATGGCAACCGGCCCAAGGTTCCCGCGTTTGACCTTTCAAAACTCAGCACGCCGCAACTGATCGAACTCCGCACGCGTCCCAACGACTGGTGGCCCGAGACTGGGCGCAGGATTTTGTGGGAACGGCGCGACCCGGCCGGAATCGCCCCACTGAAGGCATTGCTGGCAGCCGATACGGAGACCCGTTTGGCGATGATTGACCTGTGGGCGCTCGACGCATGCGGTGGAATTGATGCCAGTGAGGCGGTGCGTCTGCTTGAGCATCCGGTGCCACCGGTTCGAGCCTGGGCCGTGCGTTTACTGGGAGATCCGGGCACACTCTCCAGTATGGCCCGAGATGCGCTTGAACGGCTGAGCCAGATCGAGCTTGATCCAGGCGTGGTAAGCCAGCTAGCTGCCAGTTGCCAGCGGTGGCCGATGGACGATGCCCTGCCGATCCTTGCCCGGCTGGTTGGCCGTGAGAGCGATGCCGCCGATCCGTTCATTCCACTGCAACTCTGGTGGGCGGTAGAGAAGCATCTTCGGGCCGACCCTGCGCGTGTTGTGGAAGCCTTTGGTTCCCCGGCTGCGCAGGCTCAGCGGTTGGTGAACGCCGTGATTCTTGAGCGGCTCACGCGGGCCCTGGCTACTGATGGCCGTTATGACCTGGTCGCACGCCTGTTCCAGCAGGCCCCGGGCGAAGTTCAGACCCAGAAGCTAATCTCTGGTCTGGAGAAAGGGCTTGAGGGGCGATCGTTGACCGAGGTGCCGGGTGATCTGGCCCCGACTCTGGATCAGCTCTTGAACTCACAGGGCCCTGCTCTGCTGGGGTTGGGTGCCCGGTTGGGCTCGGCAGACGCGTACAGTTGTGTGGTTCAGCGTGTCCGAGATGCGGCCGTTCCTGTGTCGGACCGCGTGCGGGGAGTCGAGCTGCTGGGGCAAGTTTCTCGCCCGGCGGGTCGAGCTGCGCTCCTGGAATGCCTCTCAGAGCCTGAATTGCCGGAGTTGAAACAAGCCGCCGTGGATGCGCTTGGTGTGTACAGAGATGTTGAGGTGGCGAATGCCATTCTGAACGCTTACCCTGGCTTTGCGGCAGAGACCAAGGCGCGGGCTATCAGCCAGCTTATTACAAGCAAAGATTGGGCTTTGCAATTGCTGGAGGCCATGCGCACTGGCAAGCTCTTGACCAAAGATCTTGCCCCCACGCAGGCCCGGCAGATTGCACGCCTGGGAGATGACACCCTCACTGCGCGTCTGAATGAGGTCTGGGGCACGCTCCCCGGTGCCGACTCGGTAGGCAAAGCTCAGCGCATTGCTGAGGTCCGCGGCATGATGCCCGAAGGTGACAAGGGAGACACCCGCCGCGGCCACCTGGTCTTCCAGAAAGCCTGCATCGGCTGTCACCAACTGTTCGGTGAAGGGCAAGCGATTGGTCCAGACCTCACCGGCGTGGAGCGCGGCAACATGGAGTTCTTGCTGGAGAGCCTGGTTGACCCCAGCCGGACCATTCGCAAAGAGTATCAGCCGGTAACTATTGCGCTGGTGGATGGGCGAGTGCTCAACGGCCTGGTGGTGGAAGAGACCGAGAGCGCACTGGTGCTTTTTGATGCGAACCAGCAAAAGACGCGTTTTGCCAAGAGCGACATCGAAGAACAGAAGGCATCGACCGTTTCCGTGATGCCCGAGGGGTTGCTTGACCCGCTAAATGATGGCCAGATTCGTGACCTGATCCGTTACCTGCAATCGAGTGGGTTGCCGCCGGGGTGATCTGTTTTCAGTGATAAAAGCTAGAAAAGGAATGAACGCAGATGCGTGATATCCGCGTGGCGGCGGCCCAGTTCGAACATGCCGATGGAGACACCGCAAAGAACCTGGCCGTCATTCGCGAGCTGGCCACCCAGGCTGTGCATCAACAGCGCGCCGAGGTCGTGTGTTTTCATGAGTGCAGCCTGACCGGTTACACCTGGTTACAGCGGCTGAGCAGGGAGCAATTGTTCGAGCTGGCGGAACCACTGGATGGCCCGTCGGTCAACGGTTTGCGCGCAATCTCCCGAGAGCTGAACGCCGTAGTGATGGCCGGCCTGATCGAGCGTGCGGGTGACCGATGCTACAAGGCCTACGTTGGGGTAGACGAGCGCGGTGAAATTGTATTGCATCATCGTAAACTACATCCGTTTATTCATCCGGAGATCACGCCGGGAGAGAGCTTCACGGTTTCTGAGATTCGCGGCGTGAAGTTTGGCTGCCTGATTTGCTACGACAATAACCTGCCCGAGAACGTCCGAATCACTGCGCTAAAAGGGGCCGAGGTGGTGGTAATGCCTCATGTGACCGGGTGTACGCCCTCTCATATGGTGGGCCGAGGCCCTGTGGATGAATCTTTATGGCTCAACCGAGACCGTGACCCTGCGCGGTTGCGTGCTGAGTTTGCCGGCCCCAAGGGGCGTGCGTGGCTGATGCGCTGGTTGCCTGCCCGCGCGTGGGAAAATGGCGTGCACGTCATTTTCAGTAACTGCATTGGGCAAGATGGCGGCACGATCAAGCCGGGCCTTGCGATGATTCTGGATGCAGACGGCGAGGTCTTGGTCGAGTCGGCCGCACTGGGGAATGACGTGGTAACGGCCACGTTGACGGCCGAGGGATTTCAGTGGGCATCGGGTAGGCGGTACCTGAACGCCCGCAGGCCGGTGTTGTATGAGGCGCTCATCGCGCCTCACCCACCCGGCCATGTCAGCCAGACTCTTCCTGGCTGGCGTAGGGACTTTGATCGTCCGCCTTGTTGAGTTTTAGGCGCTTGCCGAGTTTGAACCCGTACAGTAAGCCGGCGAACCCAGAGACTACAGGAATAACAAGCACTGCAGAGAGTAAGCCCAGGGGTGGTTGCACGCGCGCAGCACGAAACCACCCAACTATCATAAATATAGGGACAATCCCGAGCGCCAGGCCAATCCAGAAACCGATGAAGCCCGCTATGGCGGCATTCCTCATCTGTCGAGCCGTGAATAAAGCGCTTTCCAGACTCACTTTTTTCGCAGGGGGAGCCGGTTTTGGGCCTTTGAATCTTCCAAGCCGCATGCCCACAAGGCTGCCGATTGCAGCACAGAAGAGTGCGTAGTAATATCCCCCGGTCAACAGGCCCGTCAAGAAACCAAGTCCTGACCCGGTCAACGCGTATTGCCTGGCCCCGGCGACCCTCCAGGCCTGTTCTTCAATCTCGCTACCTGGCCGCCCAGGAACGAGTGTTGCCGGATTCTCATTGGTGACAGCATTGATCAAGATTTCCCGGATCGCCAGGGCTTTTTCAACTAGCGCTGCTCGTTCTGTGGGTTTCTTGAATTTTTCACCATGCCAAACCACTATCACTCCGCACACAACTACCAGCGAGAAGGGGCTGAAACCTAGCAAACCCTGCATCGCGTGAGGCGTGAACACCTTCCGGATTGCCTCCTCGTCTGAGACAGCCTTTGGGAAGGAGTCTGAATTCTCGATTGCGTTCGCAATGCGTTCACTGGTCAACATGTACTTTTGCGAGAACTGAGTGATGGCTTCCGCGAGATCAGCCTCTGGAACCGCGCCGGCATCAAAGGAGACTCCTTCTGAGCCAATCCAGGATCTTAAGAACCTGGACTTCAATGTGGTGGGTTTCAGAGAGATGTCAGGAAGTTCTTCCAGGGCTGGCAAAACCACCACGGTGCGCCGTTTGGTCAAGACTCTTTGCATAGGGAAATCTGGGGAGACTGCATCGAGTGCAACCAGATCAAACAGGTTGACCGGAACACCCTCCCGCATTCCGTGGACGTGATGGTAAATGCTCTCGGAGCTGGGGAGCATCCCCACACTTGTCCAGAACGAGATCGCCTGAGCTTCCGGCAGTAAGGCGCTGAGCGGGGCGGAGGCTTCATAGAGAAGCCCCATATCTTCTGCGATTGCTGCCATTTCAGGCGAAGTAACGGGGATTTCTTGTGTGGGCATGGGTGGGTTCACCATTTCATGATAAACGCAAACGGGATGGCCATAAGGCCATCCCGTGCATTGCGTTTAACCAGGGGCCCTGGGTCGGGCGGGTCTGATTCAGATTCAGATTCAGATTCAGATTGAGATTGAGACTCAGACTTGGACTTTGAATCAGATGAGTTCGGTCTGACCGGGGACGGCCACGACTGGGCCAGGCAGCTTGGCGCCAAACTGCAGTTCCTTGGGGAACGTGTCGAGCGTGGATTCCAGGGCCTGTTCCCAGGTCACGCGCTTGCCGGTGTAGGCCGACATGCGGCCCATGATGGCTGTGAGCGTGCTTTCGGCAACCTGCTTGAGTTCGTTGAGCGGCTTGCCGGTCTCAATGCTCTGAAGGAAGTCGATGTGCTCTTGCACGTAGGGGTTGATGCCGCCCCCCTTGATCCGGGTCTTGCCGTCCGGGGTTTCGAACCGATAGCCAGGGCTCTGCCACTTGCCCTTGGTACCAACGATGTACTCATTCACATCGCTGTCCGTGCCGGCAATCTGCCGATTCTGGCTCAGAACGTGGACGCCGTTGGGATATTCGTAGTCAACCGAGAAGTGGTCAAAGCTTTCGCCCCATTCTGGGGCCCGGTTCACCTGCTGGCCACCGGTGCCGTAGGCCGAAAGTGGGTGAGCGCCAATGGCCCAGTTCGCCACGTCGAGGTTATGGACGTGCTGTTCGACGATCGAATCTCCGCACAGCCAGGTGAAGTGGTACCAGTTGCGGAGTTGGTAGGTCATATCGTCCCAGCCTTCTTCGCGCTTGACGGCCCAGATGTTGCCCTGGTTCCAGTACACGCGAGCGAACTGGATATCACCAATGGCACCGTCGTGAATCAGCTTCATGCTTTCCACGTACGGGTCTTGGTGGCGGCGCTGGGTGCCGGCAACCACGGCCAGGTTCTTCTTCTTGGCTTCTTCGTACGCGGCCAGCACCTTGCGGATACCGGGGCCGTCAACGGCCACGGGCTTCTCTGTGAAGAGGTGCTTGCCGGCTTTGATGGTGGCCTCAATGTGCTGGGGGCGGAACCCGGGCGGGGTTGCCAGCATCACAATGTCGCACGAGTCGATGACTTTCTGGAACGCATCCAGGCCCACGAACTTCCGGTCGCCAACGTCGATGCGACCTTTGCAAGGCTCGGCCCCTTCCAGGTAGCCAAGCGCATCGTTGATTCGAGATTCGAAAGCATCAGCCACAGCGTGGAGCTTGACGCTGTAAGAGGTCCCGGCGGCCTCGCAGATATTTTCAGCCGCGCCTCGACCACGGCCACCGCAACCAACCAGGCCAAGCTTCCAGGTGTTGCTGCTGGACCCGTGGACCATGGGCAGGTTGCCCAGGGCCGCAAATGTCCCGGCGGCAGCGGCACCCGTTTTGAAGAACGTACGACGCGAAGAACCCTTCGGTCCGGTCATGAGAACTATCTCCCGAGAAATCGAGGATCGACCAGGTTGAGAGAACCACCCGAAACCTGTCGGATGGCCGGGGGTTTCAAAGAGTCCTTCAACACGGCCACACCAGTGTTGAAGGACCTAGCCGCGTTCAGTGATCTCCAAGCCGCGCGGCTGCGGCATGCTCTTCATAGGACGCGTTACTTGCTGTCCTTGGTCCCTTTAAGCTTGACGATCGGAGATTTCAGGCCGACCAGGTTCTCCTGTTCCTTGAACGGGCGAATGACCCGGAAACCGGCAAACGTGGCGTCGGTGTGCCACCACACGCTTTGTGGGCGTTGTGGATCTTGCACGCTCCATTCCTTGTTCGAGCCGCGACGGGTGGCACTACGAAGGGCCACCGCGTCGTCGTCCCAGGAACCGCCGCGAACCGTGTAGGGGTATTCCTTCAGGTCGGGCAGAATCACCGGGCCGGCGATGGGCGAACCCTCTGGCCAAGACGCGTAGATTTCTGGCTCATAGTGATCTAGCACCCACTCGGCCACGTTGCCGTGCATGTCATGCAGGCCCCAGGGGTTTGGCTTCTTCTTGCCCACGGGCATCGGCTTCTCGGTATTCTCAACGTACCAGGCGAAGTCGCCAATTTTTTCGGGGTCACCAAAGGAATAGGCGTCGGTGGTACCGGCCCGGGCGGCATACTCCCATTCGGCTTCGGTGGGCAACCGGTAGGTTCGACCCGTCTGAGCATTCAGCCAGCGGGTGAATTCCATGGCCGAGTGGTGAGTCATGCAGATGGCCGGCTGATTCTTATTGCCGTAACCAAAGGTCATGTCGGCATACGGGGGCGTAGGGCGGGTCACGGCGTCGGCCGGAGAGACAGCGCTATCGCCAGTGGTCCGCTTCCGCTTGACGTCCAGGCTAAAAGCGTACTGGTCAAACTGCTCCCAGGTGACTTCGCATTTGCCCATCCAGAATGGAGGGATGGTGACCTGGCGTTGAGGACCTTCGTCCTTGTTCCGCCCTTCTTCATCAGACGGGCTGCCAATGGTGTAAGTTCCACCTGGAATCGGCACCATCTCGAACTTGATGTTCGTTCCGGCGATCGTTTCCGTGTAGGGTTTCATCTCCGCAGCCGTTTTCGGCTGCGTGGGGTCTTCCTGCGCACACGAAAAGCTGGGGCCAGCAATGAGGGTGGCCGAAAGAGCGACTGCCGAAACCAGAGACCATGAACAAGCATTCACGATGCGCAACACGTCAGGTATGCTCCTGGGGTGAGCCGTAATCTACGGTGCGGGGAAGATTCGCAGGGAGGGAGGGCGCTACAGTGCCAATCATCGGAGTGATCATCGCCACAAGTCAACTGGCACTGTCGCTTTTGGCAGGTTTGCCGTCATCTGAGAACCTGGAACGGTTTGAGTTCCGACAGCCTCAGATGGGGACGGAGTTCTTTCTTGTTTTATACACCGCTGACGAGGAGACCGCCAGACGAGCGTCCGACGCTGCCTTCGCCCGCATTGCGAAATTGAACGAGGCTTTCAGTGATTATGACCCAGAAAGTGAGTTGATGCGGCTTTGTGAGAAAGCCGGCGGACCGCCCGTGAAGGTCAGTCCAGACCTGTTCCGGATTCTGACACTGGCCCAGCACTGGTCAGAAACTTCGGGCGGTGCCTTTGATATCACCATGGGGCCGGTTGGTCGGCTCTGGCGCAGGGCCAGGCGAACTCGGGAGATGCCCGAGGCCGAGACCCTGCAAAGAGCCCGTGCGCTGGTGGGGTACAAAAATGTGCGGCTAGACCCTGAGGCCGGCACGGTGGAACTGCTTATACCTGGGATTAAACTGGATCTGGGGGGAATTGCCAAGGGGTTTGCCGCTGACGAGGCTTTGAAGGTTCTCAAGGGGCTGGGTGTGGGCCAGGCACTGGTGGCCGCCGCCGGAGATATTGCCACTGGTGAGCCACCTCCCGGGAAACCGGGCTGGGATGTCGAGGTCCAGGCGCTCAAGTCGGCCAAGGATGAGAAAGGCCCCTCCCCCACGGTTCAATTGTCCGGCCGGAACATCTCCACCAGCGGTGATGCCGAACAGTTCGTGGAAATTGACGGCGTGAGGTATTCGCACATCCTGGACCCCCGGACCGGCCTGGGAGTGATTGGCCGCTCAAGCGCCACGGTGATTGCGAACGACGGCACCACGGCCGAGTGCCTGGCCAAGATCATCTCGATCTTGGGGCCTGAGCAAGCGATGCCGATTGTAGACGCCACACCCGGCGCCGCTGCGTTTTATGTGCGAGTGGCCGACGACGGCGTCATCCAGCCGTTCACTTCGGGGCGGTGGGCCGAGGTGGTGAAGACCACGCCCTGAGCTGAGTTCGATCCGGCCATCGACCCTGCGCAGCATTCGATGAGGGCTCGTGGTTGGAGTCTGCGACAGGCTGGCGTACCAGTCTGGTTGTTTCCTCCAGGTAAGATTTTAGCCGATTGCAGGGGACAAGTGCCTTGCTTTTGAAGCGATTGTTCTGTTACTGATCTTGGCTCAACCAATTGAGCCAAGGCGATGATGGACCAAACCCTTGCCACTCCCGTTCCTCTCGGCCCTGCACTCACAGAGCAGCAGGCTCGGGATATCTACCGCCAAGGCGAGGAAGCGGTCGTTTTTGCCCTGCTGACCTTGGCTCAGAAAGCGGGCAAGCCACAGACGCCATCCGTCGTCACCCCGACGACTCCCTCGGCAATGATCCCAGCATACCTCAAGCCGAAAGCGGATAGCCGAAGCAAACGTCCAGGTCGCAAGGTTGGGCATGCCGGCTCGCGAAGGCTTTG
>CAIYJE010000125.1 GCA_903926465.1 uncultured Planctomycetales bacterium | reverse complement strand
TCGGCGTGGCCATGAGCGACTACTTCGAAGGCTTTGTGCAGGAAGAGGCCCGCAACCTGGGCCAGACTCAGGCCGAAATTCGCGAGTGGCAACCCCCGGCCAAGGCAACCAAGGCGAAGAAGAAATCGTAAGAGATTTTCACCACAGAGACACCGAGACAGCGAGAGGACAGGAAGAGAGGAAGAAGGGTAGGAAAATGAATAAGATCGGATGTTTGAATGGTCTATCCCGACCACGCGGTCCAGATCAGCACAGGATCAAAGGTTCACCACAGAGGCGGATGGTGAAAGGAAGGATTCGTGATCGTGATGATCCCAAAGCTATGCGCTTGTTAGCCAACCGGGTTGAATCCATGGGACGAGCAATGGATCAGGATCTAAGACGAATCCTGATAAGGGATTACGCCGCCTTGCGTGCTGGTGGGATGCTGGTAAACTGGTTTGATTCATCTGATTGGATCGGTTTTTCCTGTATTGGCTATTTGGCCTTGGGTCTACTTTTGGACCGGCTGGGTGGATTTTTGACCTCTTGGGTATTCGTAAAACCTTTATTGCCGGCCTGATTACTCTGTTCTGTGGGCTATGCTAGAGTTTGACCCTGATTGCTTCCGGAGTTGACGAGAACCGCCGATGATTCGCAAGGTCCAGATCACGAATTTCAAATCTGTCGCAGATCTTGAGCTTGATCTGGGCCGGGTGAACGTGTTTATCGGCTCTAATGGCAGCGGTAAGAGCAATATTCTGGAAGCGATCTCGTTCGCATCGGCCGCCGAGCAAAACAAGCTCGACCATGAATTTCTGGCGTCTCGGGGGATCCGAGTCACAGAGCCGGAATTCATGCGGTCGGCATTTGAAACGGGTGAGGGTGCGCCCGTCAAGGCACCGATCGCAATCGTGGCCGTTGGATTTGATGGATTTTCAGAGCATTATGTACTGGGATCAGTGAAGGGGCCATCGTATCCCCGATGGGTCATGCTGAATAAACACCCATTAGATAAATTATTTGCCGAGTTCTTGGAAGAACTGCGACCGACCAGGGAAACGCTCCCGAGCATCACGAAGGAGTTCGAGAAATTTATTGAGAAACGGAAAAGGGAACGCCCTCTGAGCGATATCGCCAAGACTCTTCCCGATTTTATGGTGTATGCCCCTGAAAACCAGGCGCTCAGGACATTCCAGGCCGAGGGTCAGATCCTTCCGCTCGGGATCCGAGGCGAGGGGCTGTTCGCCCATTTGAAGGTGCTGTCGGCTGGTGAGCACAGATCCAGACTCGAAGAAATTAAGCAGCAACTTGAGATGATCGAGTGGTTCGAGACGTTCGAGCTGCCTGGCGAGCTTGCCCCCGGTGAGCGATCTCTGCGGATTCGGGACCGATATCTGCCTGGCGATAAACTCTTCGATCAGCGAAGCGCCAATGAAGGGTTCCTGTACCTGTTGTTTTACATGACGCTGCTGATCAGTCCCGATACACCGGCCTTTTTCTCGATCGACAATATTGATAACTCGCTCAATCCCAAGCTCTGCATTGAACTTCTGAAGCGCATCTCTGAGCTTTCAATAACACATGCCAAGCAGGTCATCCTGACAACCCACAACCCGGCCGTGCTTGATGGGCTCAACCTGGCAGACGATGAGCAACGGTTGTTCGTTGTGGAGCGAAACAAGCAGGGCCACACCCGGGTTCGCCGAGTTGAGCCACCCAGGCCGATGCCCGGCCAAGCCGCTGTCAGTCTTTCTGAAGCATTCATGCGTGGCTACATTGGCGGGCTGCCCAAAAACTTCTGAACGCACAACGAAGAGGCCAGATTGTGATCAGTTTTGCGGTGATCGCAGAAGGTCTAACAGACCAGATCGTTATCGAGAATATCCTGTTTGGGTTATTTCAGGGCTCAGAAACGGAGCCGGTGGTTAACTACATTCAGCCGCTGCCTGGGGCTGGCGCTCACGCCGGCTGGAGCCAGGTCTTCAAGTCCTTGCAAGAACGTAGAGACCATATCGGGGCGCTGCAAACAAACGATTACCTTGTTATCCACATCGATACCGATGTGCAGGAAGAGCCGGGTTTCGATGTTCCAAGACGGCGGGGTGACCAAGAACTGTCCATTGAGCAACGGGTCTCTGGCGTCATCGAGCGGCTACAAAAGGAGATGGATCCGGAATTTCTCACGGCCTATTCCCGCAGGCTACTCTTCGCGATCGCGGTCGATTCAATCGAGTGCTGGCTGCTCCCCTTGCTGGTGAATGACGGCAAAAAGGCAGCCAAAACCACGGGATGCTTCGCTGCCGCAAATGACGCATTACGCAAGGAAAACCGAGATGGGCTTGGGACAGAGAAGTCCAAGTATCCCAGGGCCTATGAAGCAGCTTCCATGGACTTTTCTAAACGCAGGGTTTAATCAAGCATCACCAGGAGAATCCAAGCCTGGAGATCTTTGTCAAACGTCTCCTGGACTTGGAGATCGGCGTTTGGACATAAGCGGAACAGATTTTCACCACCGAGACAGCGAGAGGATGGGTAAGAATTGGGTAGGAATAAGTATTTTTACCACAGAGACACAGAGACAGTGAGAAGAATGGAAGACAGGGAAAACAAAAAAAGGATGGAATGAAAAAATTGGATAAATCGGAACCGTGAATGTTGTGTGCCCAGCATTGAACACCATCCTGATGAAGTTTTTGAATTCGATTTTTTACTTCCTCATCTCTCCTTCCTTTTTCTTCTCGCTGTCTCTGTGTCTCTGTGGTGAGAATCTCTTTCCATCGGCCCCCGGACCGATCATGATGGAAGCTCCTGATACAGATGAGTAAGCAGCCAGGCTGAACCGATTATGACACTGATCCGCGAGCTGATTGAGATACCAGAAAGCGTCCAGCAGGGCGACTTCGTCTTGAAGTTGTCGGACGGTGTGACTCGGCCCGACGAGACGCTTGGCCAGTACGTGGTCACGCCCGAGCTGCAGGCCGCGTTTGACAACGCCCTGAACTTTGTGAAAAGCGCCCTGGCTGACCGTACGAGCAAGGCCAGTTATCTGCACGGCAGCTTCGGTAGCGGCAAGAGCCATTTCATGGCCGTGCTGCACCTGATCTTGCAGGGGAACGCCACGGCCCGCAGCATCCCCGAGCTGGCACCAGTCATCAGCCGGCATAACGCCTGGATTGGCGGCAAGAAGTTCCTGCTCGTGCCGTACCACATGATTGGTGCGGTCGATATGGAGTCGGCCATTCTGGGCGGGTACGTGGATTACTTGCGTAAGGTGCACCCCGAGGCGCCGATCCCTGGCGTGTACCTGGCCGAGGGGTTATTCCGCGATGCCGACAACCTGCGCAAGACGATGGGGGACGAGGCGTTCCTCAGTAAGCTGAACCAAGGGGCCCAGACGGGTGATGAGACGGGCTGGGGTGACTTCGCGGAACGCTGGGATGCCACCCGGTTCGAGGCCGCCATGGCGCAACCGCCCGGCGGCGAGGATCGCTCGGCCCTGATCAGTGATCTGATCAAACAATTCTTCGGCTCCTATGACACGCAGGCCGGCGGCAGTGGCGAGGCGTTCCTGCCGCTAGACAAGGGGCTTTCGGTCCTGAGCAAGCATGCGGCCAGCCTGGGATACGATGGCCTGATCCTGTTTCTGGACGAACTGGTGCTGTGGCTGGCCAGCCATGCGGCCGACCTCAAGTTTGTGCATCAAGAGGGGCAGAAGCTGGCCAAGCTGGTTGAGGCCCAGAGTGCGGATCGGCCGATCCCGATCATCAGCTTTGTGGCACGCCAGCGGGACCTGAGCGAGCTGATTGGCGATGCCGTGCCGGGCGCAGAGCGGTTGAATTTTGGAGATGCGCTCAAGCACTGGGAGGGTCGGTTCCACAAGATCACGCTGGAAGACCGGAACCTGCCCGCCATTGCCGAGCGCCGGGTGCTGAAGCCCAGAAGCGAGGCGGCCCGGCAAGAACTGCGTGCCTCGTTCGAGAAGACCAAGTCGATCCGGGACACCGTGATGAGCATCTTGCTCACGCGTGAAGGGGACCGGGCGATGTTCGGCCAGGTCTACCCGTTCAGCCCGGCCCTGGTGCAAACCCTGGTCGCGGTCTCAAGCGTGCTGCAGCGGGAACGGACCGCGCTCAAGGTAATGGTCCAACTACTGGTGGACCACCGAGACACGCTCAAGCTGGGCGACATCGTGCCTGTGGGCGACCTGTTCGACGTGGTGGCCCACGGCGACGAGGCGTTCAGCCCAGAGATGGCCATTCACTTCAACAACGCCCGGCGGCTGTACATCGGCAAGCTGCTGCCGCTGCTGGAAGGGAAACATGGGCGGCGTGAAGAACTGGAGCAACTGCCGTACGACGACCCCAAGCGACTGGGGTTCCGCAACGAAGACCGGATCATGAAAACGCTGCTGCTGGCCGCGCTGGTGCCGCAGGTGGAATCATTACGGTCACTGAATGCGGAACGTCTGGCGGCCTTGAACCACGGAACGATCCGTACGCCAATTCTGGGCAAAGAGGGCCAAGAGGTCCTGCGCAGGTGCCGGGAGTGGGCGGCCTCGGCGGGCGAGATCCGGATCGGCGAAGAGGCGAACCCGACCATCTCGGTCCAACTGGCGGGGGTTGATACGGAGAGCATTATCAGTCAGGCCATGCGGGAAGATAACCACGCCAACCGGGTGCGCCGGGTGCGGCGGATGATTTTTGAAGATGTGGGGATTGAGGGAGAAGGACTTTACGACCACGAGTATAGCTGGACCTGGCGCAACACCAAGCGCGGCTGTACGGTGCTGTTCCAGAACATTCGCCTGCTGACCGACTCTTCTATTGAGAACACGCTGGATGACTGGAAGCTGATCATCGACTTTCCGTTTGATGAGGCGGGGCACGGGCCGAAAGACGACCTGGGCCGGCTCCAGGTGTTCCGTGATGCCCGCCCGGTTGGCTCACGCACAATTTGCTGGGTGCCGGCGTTCTTCAGCCGAGAGGCGCAGAAGGACCTGGGGACGCTGGTCGTTCTGGAACACATTCTGGCGGGCGAGCGGTTCGGCCAGTACGCGAATCACCTGTCGCCGCAGGACCGGATGTCGGCCAGGCAGTTGCTTGAGAATCAGAAGTCGGGCCTGACGCAGCGCGTGAAGAGCCACCTTGACGCCGCCTATGGCCTGGACGCGATCCTGGGCGGCTCGCTTGATACCTCGCACGACCTTGACATGAATGAGCGGTTCGTGAGCCTGTGGCCCGGGTTTGAGCCCCGGCCGCCGGTCTCTGTGAACTTGAAGGGGGCGATGAACCACCTGCTGGGCCAGGCCCTGGCGGCCGAGTACCCTGCGGCACCGGAGTTTGAGGCCGAGGTCAAGCCGGCGACCATCAAGAAGGTTTTCGAGGTGGTGGCCGCCGCAGCGCAGTCAGCAGATGGCCGGGTGCTCGTGGATCGGACGATCCGCCCGCTGGTGCGTGGAATTGTGGACCCGTTGAACCTGGGCGAGATGGGGATCGACGCCACCCACTTCTTGCTGGGCCATCACTGGAAAACGCACTTCACGCGCAAGGCGACCGCGACCGGGGCCCGGCTGGATGTCGGCCAGATCCGCAAATGGATAAACGAGCCGAAGCCGATGGGGCTGCCGAAGGAGGTTGAGAACATGCTTATCCTGACCTTCGCCTTGCAGACGAACCAATCGTTCTACCTGCACTCGGTGGCCCACCAGCCGAGCGTGACCGACCTGAACGACGCGTGCGAGCTTCGCCAGGATAAGCTGCCCACCGAGGACCAGTGGGACCCGGCCGTGGAGCGAGCGGCCACGCTGTTCGGCGTGGCGGTGTCTTCGTTACGGAATGCCAGCAACGTGCAGGCTCTGGAGCAGCAGGTGAAGCAGGCGGCGGGCAGGTTGAGGCAACCGTGCGCTGGGTATGTGAAGCGGTTGAACGAGGTGCTTGTGGCGCAGGGGATTGTGGCCTCCGAGAGCCAGCGGCTGACCACGGCGCGGGCCACCCAGGCCCTGCTGGAGCGGCTGACCGAGCGACAAGAGGTTGACGTGGTGGCCTTGTTGGCCAACACCGACGTGCCAACCACCTTGCAAGCGATGGGCGAATGCGCGGCTGGTGCGGCGGTGCTTGACCAAACCCTGGCCCAGGCGAGCTGGGATATCTTTGAGGCCGTGGGCAAGCTGAATGATGATCGTAAACAAGCCGGCACGTTGATCCTGGACTCTGTCAAGCAAGCCCTGAACAGCGATGAACATGTGATTGCGCTCGGGCCCTGCCTGGTAGTCGAACGTGGCAAGGGGGTCAGGCTGTTAACGGTTACACAACCCCCGCCGCCAATTGTGCCGCCGCCGCCGCCGCCGGACCCGGGCCCAATAAGGCCCGATAAAAGCGTCAAACCCGAGCCAACCCCGCCTGGCGTGCGCGTGGTCAAGCAAGACAGCAAGGACTTTACGAACGTCAAGGATGCCCAGCAGCAACTGAACCAGATCAAGGAACAGTTAACAGAAGGGCAAAAGCTGACACTGACTCTGACATGGCGGATCGAGTGACATGAAAGCAAAAAAGACTGATTAACCACAGAGACACAGAGACAGTGAGAAGAAGGGAAGAGAGTGAACAATAAATAAGATTAAAAATAGGGATGTAACGAGCTCGCGAATGTCGGGTGCCCAGCATTGAACACCATTCTAATCAAGTTTTTGAATTCGATTTCTTGCTTTTTTCATCCTGCTCATTTCCTCTCTGTGTCTCTGTGGTGAGACTATTCTGGTTCTTCATTCCCGTTCCCATTTCCCTTCCTGCCCTCTCTTCACTTTCCTCTCACCGTCTCTGTGTCTCTGTTGAGACTATTCTGGTTCTTTATTCCCGTTCCCATTTCCCTTCCTACCCTATCTTCACTTTCCTCTTACCGTCTCTGTGGTGAGACTATTCTAGTTCTTTATTCCCGTTCTCATTTCCCTTCCTACCCTATCTTCACTTTCCTCTTACCGTCTCTGTGGTGAGACTATTCTAGTTCTTTATTCCCGTTCTCATTTCCCTTCCTACCCTATCTTCACTTTCCTCTCACCG
>CAIYJE010000124.1 GCA_903926465.1 uncultured Planctomycetales bacterium | reverse complement strand
CCACCGCCGAGGGGATTGAAACCCACCTCCCATGCTTCCATTGCTGCTAGGGTTGGTTGCCTCACTGATCAGTCCCCACCGCCGAGGGGATTGAAACCATCTTTGAGATCCTTTCAGAACCAAGTGTTTGTGTCTCACTGATCAGTCCCCACCGCCGAGGGGATTGAAACATCAAGGAAAAAGGTAGGCATTACTTTAGTGCGAGTGACTCACTGATCAGTCCCCACCGCCGAGGGGATTGAAACTGTCACCATTCTCCATTAATTAATTCACCACTTTTTCTCACTGATCAGTCCCCACCGCCGAGGGGATTGAAACCCCGACGATGAGACTGGCCAATTCCGCCCCATCTTTAGCTCACTGATCAGTCCCCACCGCCGAGGGGATTGAAACTGAAGGCATTCTGTCAGTCCGCCAACCTTCTTGGTTTCCGCTCACTGATCAGTCCCCACCGCCGAGGGGATTGAAACCTTGCTCCACGAACCGCAACCAACACTTCGATGATTGACTCACTGATCAGTCCCCACCGCCGAGGGGATTGAAACAACGTCCATCCTCTTTGAAGCAGAGGCAACAATCCCTCTCACTGATCAGTCCCCACCGCCGAGGGGATTGAAACCTACAGTGACACCGCAGCTTTAATCAATGAACTAGACTCACTGATCAGTCCCCACCGCCGAGGGGATTGAAACCCAACAGCCGACTGGCCACGACGATTACGATGTCATTCTCACTGATCAGTCCCCACCGCCGAGGGGATTGAAACTTCGACTCCAACATGATTGTGGCGAAAGGTTTTTTACCTCACTGATCAGTCCCCACCGCCGAGGGGATTGAAACCCACCTCCCATGCTTCCATTGCTGCTAGGGTTGGTTGCCTCTCTGATCAGTCCCCACCGCCGAGGGGATTGAAACCCTGGATCAGGGGGTCGATAACCACCCGGCGGTGCCTCACTGATCAGTCCCCACCGCCGAGGGGATTGAAACGGTGATGTCAACGATTCGTGTGTACAAAACTTGCTCTCTCACTGATCAGTCCCCACCGCCGAGGGGATTGAAACGCAGCCGGGTCCATCCGGGTCACCGCGTCGCTCAGCCTCACTGATCAGTCCCCACCGCCGAGGGGATTGAAACGGAAACAACTTTAGAAGCTTGACGACGATACCGTCTTCCTCACTGATCAGTCCCCATCGCCGAGGGGATTGAAACGCCGTCTACCTGTTTCCTATTGAGTTTTGCGCATAGGCTCCAGGGGTAGGCCCGGCAACACTGGCGTGATTTTTTGATGGCCGTGTCATCGGTTTGGTGGTTTCTGCGTAGAGCATTGAGACACGAACAACGACGAATAGACTGGGTGTGCGAACCGGGGGGCGGTTGTCCCTGGGCACTCCCCCTCATACGGGAGGGATGATCATGGATGGCTTCTGGGTGCTCGTTATTCTGGGTGGGATTGTGTTCTGGATTTATAGTATGGGCCACCAGGATGGGAAGCGGATTGGCTCCCGCAAGGGGTACAACGTGGGTCGATCCCACGGCCGGCGTTCTCGTCGGTAATCTTCCTTCTTGGGTTGATCGTGTTTGTGCAGGATTTATGGATTGTCCAGGCACAAACACGATCAATGAGCGGGAATGTGGCTATTCACGATTTTCTCAAGCGTCTGGGTGGTGTAGGCTATTTCTATTCAGGCCCAGATGGGCCGATGCACGAACTGGTGACAGGTCAATTGAAGACGCGCTAGCCAGTCTCACTCATGCAAAGATGAAGAGACTGAATTCTACATATTGATATCTGCTTAATACCATCAGGCTTTATTGCCAGGCCGCAATCGGAAGATCACTAAAATTCTCCGCTCTTCGCTAAATTGGAGGCAGGCTCCCCGCAAACCCGCCAGCCGGTCCCCAATTCGCTCAGACTTTGACCTGGGCACCGCATCAAGCATTATTGAGTGAAGTCGGCTCGTTATTGCCAATCTTCCAACTTCAGACCAGCCACACGACTGAACTCCCTCGTATTACGCGTAATTAGCGTCAAGTTATTGGCCTGCGCAATCGCGGCAATCAACAGGTCGTTTGGGCCGATAAGTGTGCCCAGTTCTGCCAGGTCCGCTCGAATACGCCCGTAGACCGCGGCCGACTCATCATCAAATACCACAGAGAAAAAATGATTGCAAAACGCTTGTACCTGGACGAGTGTCTCGGCTTGTCGTGTGCTCCGGCGCGCACCGTAATGAAGTTCAGCAACCACCACCGAACAAAGCACAACACTTCCTGCTGGAACCACAGCAAGTTTAGACGTGATCGGAGATGTTATACCATTCCTCAAATGGTCAACACACGCGTTGGTATCTAGCAGATACGTCACGGGAATTCTTCTCGTCGCTCAAGCTCGCCCTGCTCATGGCGCTTGAATGTTGGGTCCGTAATGCTGCCCGCCGTCTCCAAGATAAATTGACGCCACTCTTCCTGGGTCAGCGGCAACGGCTTCACGCGTGAGGGGTCGATGGTCACCTGGACCTCTCGATTTGCGTCAGCTTTACTCATCGGAATCTCGATGTGTAGCACACCATCGGAGCCCACGCGTGATTGAAACACAACCCGATGCATTCCAGATCTCCGAAAGATTTCCGTGATGGGTTCACGTCCGGGCCGTAAAGCAACACCTGCAAACATGTAACTTTACGGCTCGGGCCTGGTTTTGTCCAAAAGAGGATCATGGAATTGGGACATTCGTAACCATTCGGCCAAAACCCCGTAGCAAACCTTCGGGCAGACGGTCCTGAGCTCTCAATCAGCCGTTAATGACAGCCCTGGGTGCAGCCCTCATTGCTCTTTACATTTCGGCTGCCGATCTTGCCAGAACCGAAGGCTTTGAAGCTTTTGGGCGTGTGGCTGAACCAAGGGGCTGTTTTCGTCAGGCTAAAATGGTGACAGGTACCTCAAAGACTCGCCAGCCCGTCGCCAATTTGGGCCATTTCTCCTCACCAATCCTCCACCGTGCGCATGCCAACGGCCATGCGCTTTCTATTGATAGACCCGCCTGGCGTTCTCTCTGATGCGGCTTAGCTTTACCTGGCCGGTATATGATTAAAGACGCAATGCGCTCGCAAAACCGAACAAGAAAATTCGCCAACGGTTTCGAATTGGCTCATTTGAGTGGCGTAAGTGCATTTCCATTCAAGACTTGGGGCGGGAGAAAATTCAGTTTTTTTTTGAAAAGGCGATCTCAAAACCTTAGACCGGCACCTGTTGCACACGGGGGCCATTCTGGTTTTGAAACGGTGTTTAAGTTTTGGTGCCCGGGAAACCGGATCGGTATTCGGCCCGCAGCCCCGTTTCCCTGGGTGTGGCAATGCCTGGGCGTAGAACGTGCGGTCGGCCACGTAAGCATGGCTGGCTTCAGGCCCTCGCCTTACCGCGGTTTGCCATGGCGGTCGGCCGCGGGTTCCCCCAGGCCGAACAGGTGTTTGACGGCCGAAAGAATGGGGTGGGCGTGGGGATGTGCCTCGGGGGCGTGCGGGGTGGTCGTGTCAGGAGCCAGCGTGGTGGCCGAGCGCAGTGCGGCGCGGGGGTGGTGCAGGAACTGGTTCTTGAGCCGGTGCACCAGGTGTTCGGCGGCTTTGCGCTGGGTTTCGCTCAGGTCTGGGCACGAGGCGAAGAAGCGATCCAGTTCCTGGGCGGCAATGCCGTCTCCGTAGTCGCCAAGCTGGCGTAGCAGGGTGCCGGCATGCCGCTGATGGCGAATGTCGGCCAGGCAACTGGCGGTCTCTAGCTCAATAATGGCCTGCGCGGGCTCAATTTGGCTGGTGCGGTGCTTGAGGTTTTGTTCCACCTGGCTGCGGAGATCGTCGACGTTGTACAGCAACACCTGGTCCAGGTTGCCAATCCGGGGATCAAAATCGCGAGGCACGGCAATGTCCAGGATGAGCGAGAGCCGGCCGCCCCGGTGTTTGCGCTGGAGCTGGGCGTAGCGGGCGTAGTCCACAATCGGCTGGTCGGCGGCCGTGGTGCTTACCACCAGATCGGCCTGGATCAGGGCCCGGTCCAGTTCTTCAAACGGAAGCGTGCGGCCGGCCCAGCGGCGGGCCATTTCCTCGGCGCGGTGCTGGCTCCGGTTCACAATCAAAACCTGGCCTGGTTGCAGGGTGGCCAGGTGCTGGAGCGTGAGGTCGGCCATTTTGCCGGCACCAATCACCAGCACGGTCTTATCGCGGAACGAGTCAAATACGCCGCGCGCCACGTCGACCGCCACGCTGGCGATGGAAAGTTTGCCTTGGTCCATGCCGGTTTCTTCGCGAACCCGCTTCCCCACCCGCAAGGCTTGCTGGAACAGGGCGTGGAAGATGGGGCCCACGGCCTTGCGCTCCACGGCCGCGCGATAGGCATCGCGCACCTGGCCCAAAATTTGGCCCTCGCCCAGGACCAGGCTTTCTAAGCTGGCGGTCACCCGGAAGAGGTGGCCAACCACCGCTTCGTCATGGTGGGTCACCAGGTGGCCGGCCATCTGCTCGCCGGGCGTTTGCCGAAAGTTGGCCAGCCAGTGGGTCAGGGCTTCCATGGAGGGTAATGCCTGATCGGCATCGCAGGCCAGGTACAGTTCAACCCGGTTGCAGGTGGAAAGAATTACCCGTTCACAGCCTGGAAATTCCTGGGCCAGGGTATCCAGGGCCTGGTTGCGGGTTGGGTCGTCAAACGCCAGCGCTTCACGGAGTGAGGTTGGGGCGGTGCGATGGTCCACCCCCAGGGCAAGCAGTTTCATGGGGTGGCTCCCGTGGCAGGGCCAGGAAGCGAGGCTAGGCCGCTGTGCGCGGTGGGAAGGATCAGGCCGACCCCCACCACGGCAAACGCCAGCAGGGCAAAGGCAACCACGGTCAGAATCATCAGTCGCCGACCTTGCCAGGCGGGCTGGAACCGAGCCACGAGCAGGCCGGCGGAAACCACCCAAAGTGCCAGGGTGCTCAAAATCTTGGGGTCGGTCCAATGAAACTCGTACCCTGGGCGTTGACGGACGGCCACAACCAGGGCCACGCCGGTTAGCAGTCCCGCGGTCAGCAGTGGGAAGGCCGTCACAATGGTGGCCCGGTGCCAGCGGTCAGACTGCTCCAGGCTGGGCAACGGGAAAATGAGCGGGGCCGCTTGTTTCCGTTTGAGCCGGCGGGCTTGCAGCAGGTACATCACCCCAAACGCAAACGCCAGGCTGGTGCCCACCGCCCCCAGGGTTTGGAACATGCCGTGGATCATTCCCCAGACGGCCAGTTCCGACGGGTTGCCGGGCTGGGCATCCACCCGCGGAGCCCAGATGCCGGCCACGGTCAGCACCACCAGGGCCAGGGCCAGCACCACGGGGCCGGCAAGGGTGGGCCGGCTCCGGCCGGCACGCACTTCCAGCAACAGGGCCACGGCGGCCAATACCCAGCCCAGCAGCAACAGCGATTCCAGCACGCTGGTCAGGGGCACAGCCCGCTTTTGGATGGCCAGGTTGGCCAGATAGGCGGCTTGCACCAGCCAGCCAATGACGATCAGGAACCCCGGCAGCAGGTGCCACCAGGCCCGCGCGCGGCCCCGCAACCGCACCAGTTCGCTGACCAGGGCCAGGGCGTAAGTTCCTGCAAAACATAAGATTGTCAGGCGATTCATGCCGTCAAGCCATCCGCCAGTCGGCCGTTGAAGGGGACCAGAGTTGCGGGCACTCGAACCCAGAACCCCATTCCGGGATCGCTCAGCAGATTGATTCTATCCGCCGGCCGCTCCAGTTCCCAGGGTTGCGGAGCGAGGTCAAGCCCTTGCGACCTTTGTAACCCCTGCCAAGGGACCAAGTCCGTCGACCTGGCCGCGGTGATTGTAGTAAGATTTCAACCTCACATCTCAAAGGAGCCACCTCACATGATCGAGTTCCGTGCCCGCGCCCCCGTCCGCTTCTGTGATCTTGGTGGGTGGACCGATACCCGAATTGTGCCTCGCGGTGCGGTTTTGAATTTTACCGCTCGTTTGTACACGTACGTCACGCTCCAGGCCAAAGAGGGTCAGGGTGGGATCCGGCTGGAGAGCCTGGATACCGACGAATCGGTCCGGTCTGGTGATATCCGGGGGTTGGAATATAACGGGGTGCTGGACTTGCTGAAGGCGGCCGTGACCCGTTCGGGAATCTCGTTGCGCCGCCCAGGGTTGTACACCACGCGCTGGGAGATTGCCATTTTGGTCCGGTCGGATGTGCCGCCGGCCAGCGGCCTGGGCTCATCGGCCGCGCTTGGGGTGGCGGCGATTGCCGCCTTGGCGGCGTTTAACGGCCGGCTGATGTTGCCGCAAGAGGTGGCCCGCGAGTCTCAAATTCTCGAAGTCCAGGAGTTGAAGCTGGAGGCCGGGGTTCAAGACCAGCTTGCAAGTGCCTGTGGCGGCGTGAACTTCATGGAAGTGGAGTATCCCAATGCGCGGGTGATGCCCCTTGTGCTCGATCCCCAGGTGCAGTGTGAACTGGAAGATCGGTTTGTGCTGGTTTATACGGGAAAGTCTCATTTTTCGAGCGGCATGCACCAGAAGGTCATTGCCGAGGCGGGTCGGCACAAAGCCGACTTTGATGCCCTGACGGCGGCCGCCGTTGCGGGCAAGGAAGCCTTGCTGGCCGGCGATCTGCGTGCGTTTGGCGCGGCGATGAACTCGAACTGGGAGGCGCAGAAGCGGCTCCATCCCGAGATCACCACGCCAGAGATCGAGGCCCTGCATGCGGCCGTGCTGGCAGCCGGCGCGATTGGCTTCAAGGCCAACGGCGCGGGTGGCGGAGGCACGGTGACCATTCTGGCCGATCGGCACAAAACGCATCAGGTTCGGCGCGCTGTGCAGGATCTGGGCATGCAGGTTCTGTCGGCGCAAATTGATAGCCGTGGCTTGCAGGTCTGGAACCCGCAAGACGAGGTTGGTTCAGTGGAGGCACTCCACCTCCCTGAATGATGGCGTGGCTGTATCGGGTTTACTGTTGCGTGGTGTGCAGGGTAGCAAGATTCACTCGTAGCGACCGCGAGTGAACCTTATTCCCGCTGCGCACCGACGTGATCAGATGTATGGCTTGCGTAATTGAGATTCTGCGGTTTGCTAGATGGAGCGTATGGAATATTCTCCTGATGCTTAATTTAGTTGGGTTCCGTTTTTCGATTTATCTTAATGGATATGTATCAAACGATTACTGGTATGTACATGCCTTGAATCGGAAAAATCCTCAAAATTGAGAGTCTGGACGCGCTCTCCTGATAAGCTATGGAGAGAATCTTGAATTCTGTGTGTATAGCTTCAATTCGGTGCCACCATTTTCTTCGAACCCACTGGTCTACGGCCGACAGTGGTTCAGTAAAGCGGCTCACGGCCTTCAAGGTGGCCATACTCCAGTTTCTGACCCAGCGTTTGAAAACTGAGCAGGAGGAATGTCTTGCGTGGGGTTGGTTGTTTCTATGATCCTGCAGATTTGGCAAACTGGGTGCTTTGTGTAGCGTAGGGGGATGAGGTGTTGTTAATAAATTTTTTTGTTGAAATCACTAGAAATGGAATCTTGATGACTAATAGATAAGGCTTTTCTCATCGCGTAGCGAAGCGGAGCCGAAGAGAAAAGCCACTTGGACGAAGCGCTGCGACACGGGTTGGCGGGAGCAGCGGCCTCAATTGGCGTGATTCAGGCCAGTAAGAGCATTCGATCGAGGGT
>CAIYJE010000123.1 GCA_903926465.1 uncultured Planctomycetales bacterium | reverse complement strand
GCAGTTCCGGTCGACTACAGGATCAAACCATAACCTCCTGACAAGGACTTGCACCTTGCCGATCTCATCCTGAGAACGATGGCAGAACGTTTCGCCATCGTTCCTTATCACGGACGCACGGATCGCCCCATCCGGGGCTCAAACCTTTCTGCGTGCAAGGCAATCGTTAACCGCTATAAGAGCAAGCATGGTTCTCCAGGTACTGAATTCGGCTGAATGATTACAAAGAACACAACTCGGAGAGTTGTGCGACATTGCACACGTCAGCGTTGGTGTTGAGCGAGACGTTACATCTCTTCATGTCGCGAGCCGGCTGGGGTAATCACCCGCATCCAGCGCGGCGGACCATTTTTCGCGGAATTTGGGCTGATTAGCACTGGTGTGATTCAAGGGGCCGAGCGAGCTACAGGTCGCCCCTTCCACATGGATAATGCGAGCCTGGGGCTGGTAATATACCACCTTGCCGGCAGCACGCACCTTGAACGCCAGGTCCACGTCTTCATAATGCGAGGGTAAATACCGCTCGTCAAACCCGCCCACTTCCTGAAAAAGCGCCCGAGGAATTAACACGCCGGCCGCCGAACAGTAATCGGCCGGTTCCAGCCGGTTATACTCGGGCCGGCGTTCATCCTGGCCCCAGCCGCGTTTGCAGGCCGCCCCGCTGGCAACCACCTGGCAACCAGCCTCCTGAAGTGTGCCATTGGGGTTAAGTAACTTGGCGCCCACCATCCCGGCATCTGGGTGCTCCTGAAACACACGTAGCAGCGCGCCGAGCGCGCCTGGCTGAATGCGGGTATCGTTATTTAACAGCAGCAAGAACTTTCCCCGGGCCTGGCTCGCCAGAAAATTGTTGGTGCGCAGGTAACCAAGATTCTCAGCATTCTGGAACAATCGCAGGCCGGGCACGGCTTGGAAGAAGCGACCACTGCCATCCGGGCTCTGGTCGTCGGCCAGCAACACCTCGATCTTCGCCTCGTGCCTTACGGCTCCTAACGCAAGTAGCGCTTCCAGCGTCAACCGTGGCTGCCCGTACATGGAGATCAGTACCGAGACTTCAGGCTCGGCGTGCGTGGGGAACTTTAGACCGGCGGCACGAACCCGCCACCAAGTTGCCGCGCTACGGATCGGGCGCACATCCTTGATCTTACGCCTGAGGAACCAACAGCGGCTCAATCCTCGGGTTATCATGGCTTATGACCCACCCATCCAGGACTGAACCCGACCACGGAGCCTGGCCAGCAGGGGCGGGGGCGGCACTGGAACCGGGGCAGGGGGCGGAAGTAGCCAGTGTCCGGGTGCCAGCTGAAACCCGTCCGTGGCATTGGCAGGGTAAGAGAGCGGGGCATGGAGCGCCGGTTCCTCTGACCGGTGGTAAAACCGGTTCAAGCCATCAAAAAGCGCGAATATGTAACCGTTCGCCAGCAAGATCGGCTCCCAGTCACCCCAGGTGGGCACATAGGAAAATGACTCGACGCCAATCACCTTGGGTTTGATCGCCTCCAGCAGAATGATCCGGGGCCGGAACGTGCTCCAGTTCGTACCCAGTAACACGTCACGCTCGCTGCCCTCCACGTCAATCTTCAAGAAATCGACCGTGCGGCCGTTCAAGGTCTTGGCAATCTCGGTCAGGGTGGTCACGGGCACCTGGTAGGTTCGCTTTTCGTAACCCAACATACGTAAGGCCGCTTCATTCTCGGTTGGCAGAGAACTGGAGAGCCCCGTACCAACCCATTCCTGAAACTCCACCTCACCCACATTCGAGCCTACCGACACGTTCAGGTTATGATCACGCGGCCGTTGTTCCACCAGCTTCTGGTACAGTTCGGGCACCGGTTCCACGTTGATGCCCGACCAGCCCTGGTCATAAAAATACTTGGTCACCGAGTCATGCCCCGGCTCCCAGGCACCCAGATCAATGTAAAACCCTTCACTCACATCATAGAGCGCGCGGTGCAGCACCACGTCTTCAAAGTTCTGGGCATAAGAGATCATACAACAAGGCTCCCAATGGATTTTACAGATTCACCGTTACAGAATGCACAAGAGATCGGTGAATGAGTGGTGTTCCTGGGTGGTACTGGCCAGGTGTCGTTCATACTCGGACATCAGATATGCCAGGGTGACCGGCGGTAAACTTTGCCAGCGCTCGGCTTGAATGTCATAAATCGCCTTCGCCTGGCCAAGGAACCGGAACAACAGATCTTTACCACCCGCCCGCTCCAGCCCATAAGGCCAGAATTCCAGGACCAGAAAAGGGGCCGATGGTTGTTCCAGCAGGCAAGAGGCACCGGCCAGGATCTGACCCTCATGCCCCTGCGTATCCAGCCAGATCAGCGTCTGGTTGGTGATGGGAACCCGGTGGGTGGCAATCAGTTCGTCCAGGGTAACGGTGGCGACAGTTCGTGTGGTTCGCTCGCCTTCGGCATCGACGCTCATGCCGACTACCTCAGAATGGCGAATCCGGTGATCACCGAAGTTGTCTGGGGAGAGTTCCATGGTGGCCACACCCGTCGTGTTCGAGAGCGCCACTTTGAAGACCTGAACACGATCATCCAGCCGATTCAAAATCAAGTTGCACTTCAGGAGCGCGAAGTTATCGCGATCCATCTCAACCCCCACGCCGCGCGCGAATTTACCATCCGCAAGCGCGCCAATCAGATGCGTACCAAGGTTGGCACCAAGGTCCACAAAGGTTTGCGGTACGAACCCGTATCTCTGGGTCAGAAATCGGGTCACTTCGTTGATCTTGGGCTCGTCGCCCTGACCGTTGGCCAGAATTGCGCCAGCGATCACCCGATCGCGTGTGTCTACCAGCATGCAACGGGTGTCGGTCCTGGCAAGCTCAAGCGTGCTACCGGGCCCGGATCGTTTGTCAAAAATAACTGTCCCTTGGGTGTGGCGGCTGATCTCTGGCAGTTCCAGGCTTGCATCCTGGGGCAGGAAACTGGCGGCAATGAATCCATCTCCGCTGAATGACTCTTCGACCGAGTGCTCACACAATATCACCGCGCCCAGGCGGCGCAAGGCGCGTAAACAGTTTTGATGCGTGGCCAGCGACCCACTGATCGACACATGATGGGTGGACACCATCAGGAACCGGATCAGGCCGGCCTTGACCGCTTCATCCAGCGAAGCAAGAAACGGCTCCTCGGCCCCCTGAACGTCCAGGTGCAGCATCTCGATCGGTTGATCGCCGATCTCGGCCAGCAGGCTGTTCATGGTGTGGCAGGGGAGCGTCACAGGCCGAGCCCGCGGGCTGAGTGCGATTTCGAAAGCAGGGTCGGCGGTGCCGCCCACGCAGGCGTTCAGCCAGCGCGCCTGGCGACCATTGAGCGCCAGATTGAACTGGCCGCATTCGAGGTTCATAGGATCAGGTTCAAGGCACACGGCCGTGGAGCCGGGCACCGCCCCCAGATACCAGTTACTGTAATAGGCCCAGTATGCACCCAGCTCCACCATGCGTGTTCCCGGCCTGGCCGCGCGCACCAGGTGATGGAAGATCAGCTCTTCTTGCGGTTCATGGTGCCCCTTGAGGGTGGAGATGATTTGCTCCATCCACGCGCCATGATACGCGCCAGCGCGGACCAGGGTTCCCTCGTGCATCCTCTGCACGCGCACGCCGTTCTTCTCAAAAACCAACCCGGCACCAGGAACCTTGGGGATCGCATCACAATCCCGGCAGCTCACCGTCATGCGCACACGGGCCGCCTCGGGTGCCTGAACACCGGAACGGTCCGTGATCCGGCTCACCCAGCCTTTTATCCGACCCACGTGCCGCGCAAGCCTGTGCCTCAACAGTTTCCGGCCAACGTCTGGGTGGTTCATGAATGGTAGAAAGAAGGGGGGGGGAGAGTTGAGCGAAATAACTCAGGCACGGATGCCGGAGTCTCGCTTAATTTCGTTCGTTCTCGATAATACTCAGAGCTGCGGCCACCCTGGCGACCTGCTTGGGCAACGGCCACACCGGATTTCTCTCAATGCTGGGCGCCTGGTTACAGTTGCGGCACAGGGGCGAATCATTTTCTCCGTCCCGTTCCTTCTGTCGCAGGTCCTGGTAGGCCTGGCTATTCCAGACTTCACGGAGTGAGTGGGTTTTCAGATCACCCAGTGTTACGGTGGCGTCAAAGTCGAAGCAGCACGGAACCACGCGGCCGTCCCAGGCTATCACAACACTCTCCCACAGGTGGTAACACGGATTCGTACGCACCTGAGTTCGATGTGTTTCTTGGATTTCTGAGACCGCAAGCTGGATGAACTGGGTGTCTTGATTGCCCCAGGTGGTATACGGCTTGAAGATGATCTCATCGGCACCGGCGGCCAGCCAGTACCGCTTGAAATCGTCCAGTTGAGACTTCGTTTCTTCCATAACAATGATCGACAGAGTGGTGGCCGGCCGCGTGCGCCCCAGCCGCTTCTTGAGGTCGAGGAACTGACGCACATTCTCACACACGCGCTCAAAGGTGAACGTGGAGCTGATCCGGATCCGCTCGTATACGTCTTTGGTTGCACCGTCCACGGCAATCAAGATCGTGTCCAGGCCCGAATCCAGAATGGCCTGGGCACGGTCGGCGTCGAGCAGCGTGGCATTGGTGGAAATTCCCAGATCGGGAATTCCCTGACTTTTGGCCAGTGCAATCTGGTCAAAAAGCCGGGGGTGCATCAGCGGCTCACCAAACCAGTGAAACCAGCACGGTTCCTTGTAAAATTCAATATCACCCAGAATCTTCCGGAACAGGTCGTCCGACATATTGCCCAGCGGCCGCTCCATGATATCGGGCTCGCCACGCGGACACATCACACAGCGCAGGTTGCAATAATTCGTAGACTCAATCGCAAACACTTCCGGCAGATTTCGGAGTTTGACCTGACCATGGTGGTAGCCATAATTTTGCCAGAACCGATTCTGACGATTCTTCAGGTACAAGCTCAATCCAGAGTCGCCGTGCATAAGACTGAGGTCCTGGTCCAACCGTTGCTGCCAATACCGCGCACCCGTAACATCAACCCGGCCATTGGAAGTTATCCAAGTTGCACAAGTCAAACCACACCGGGGTCTCAATACCCCAGCCTAGAAAGAGTTGCCCCAACTGACCAGCCGCCGGTGACTCCTGTTCCAAAAGGTACCACACTCCCCAAAACTTGCTCGAAAAGGTCAACACGGCCGGCTTGGCGGCTGGATTCTTGAAAAATCTTTGGGGAACGCTGGGAATTGGAGCGGTTCACGATGTCGTGCGCGTAAAAAAAAGGCCCGGCACCCTCCAATGGGGGAGCCGAGCCCAGTTGATCTTCAAAGATCAAGGTCCCCACGCGTGGCGTGGGGAACCAATCAGTCGCGAACCAGTGAGCCGGGGACCGGGACCTGGGTGGGGTGGTTGGTGTGGGCCGAGTTGGCCCGGCGCTGAACGTCGAGTTCAACGGCACCAAAGGTCCCTTCATGGCGCTGAACGGTCATTGCCAGCGCTGTGAGCAGCCGCTTGGCGGTGTAGAAGTTCATCACGATCCGCTGGTTGGCCTTCACGTCCTGGCGACCCTGGGCGAACGGCTGGGGGTTCAGCCCGAAGTCCATGATCACTTCTTCAGGGGTGGCCGTCACGCGGCAGAAATTGGAGTAAGACGGCAGGGCTGCGGAATCATCGACAACCACTTCCGTCTGAACCTGCTGCTCTTCACCTGCACTCATCGCTGCTGCTCCAAGTAGAAAAAGAATCCAGCGACGGAATAAAAGTGGAGCAACCTAGCTCCACCGGTTCCGTCTCAGGCAACCTGGAGAGATTGGTTTTTGGACCCTCGCCAGAAGTTGCCGGTTTGAACATCCAGAATAGGACAGCCCAGAACGGACTCTTCCCGAAAAAAATTCCAAACCGGTACAAATTACCACCCAAGGGGCCGTTCCGCCCAGCCTGGGCACGACTTCAGGGACAAATGCCGGAGCCTCCCAAAGAGTCTGAAACGAGACAAACCCGGAACCATTCCGCCGAATTTCGGAAACCCCTCGGCACAGATTGCTTGCTTGAGCCCTGTCGGGGCGATTCCAGAGAGCCCAGGGCGCCGCCCTCAGATAAAGCGGCAATGGCGTGAAACCGCTTCTCCCGCACGGCGGGAGAAGATGGCCCGCATGATGGAATGAGGGCGACCGGGTCGAGCAGCCGTGGCAGAGGGCTTGCTCTGGTGGCATGGATGACGCCGTCTGCGGGTCATCCATGCCACCAGAGCAAGCCGGTGTCGGTTGTCACACGGCACAGATGACCCGCAGACGGCGGGCGAGCCGGCCTCACCGGCCCCAAACTCTCCACAAGGCGAATGGCAACAACCGTCAAGCCTCACTCCACCTTCAACTCCAAACTCTCCGAATGGCTGTTGAACTCGGGGGCGTACATGCTCTCGATACTGGCGAAGCCGGTCTGGTAGTCGCCCCTGAGCTGCACCCGCACCGAGTACTCAAACACGTACGTGCCCGTGCGCAGGTAGTCGATGAAGAAGTGGGTCGCGGTGTCGCGGGTCGACTCGTAATAGCTCAGGCCATCCTGGAACCTGTAGCCAGAGAGCACGTTCACCGGCTCGGTGCCACTGCCCCGGAAGTCTTTGAGGTGGATGAACTCCATGTCACGGTCGGTCTTCAACACCACCCGCACCACCAGCTCATCGCCCACATGCACGGGGCCGTTCACCGGTACCAGGGTTGGCCCCTTGTCCGTGTTCACCTTGGTGTAAAGCGACTTCGTGAGCTTGAGCGGCGTCTCTGCAAACGTGGGCACCTTGCTCATATCTTCCAGATACTGCCAGTGCACGCTGCCCCAGGCCACCCCGGCATCGGTCTTGGTGGTGGAAATCTTCCCCTGGTCGGGCTTGATCTCCGGCCCGCTGAACCGCTGCTCATAGAACCCGGTACCAGCCTCAGCCTTCACCGGCTCAATCTTCTGACCGCCCAGCGAGACCTCGACCAAGGCATTCGACGCCAGCAGGTTCGTGCCCCTTAGCAACAGCCCGTACACCGCGTCGGCCGTGGCCTTGGTCGTTTTCCAGTCCTGCGTCTGCTTCTGCTTGAGCAGCCAGACCTTGCAGTCTTCCACCGCCTGGGCGTCGGCCGTGACCTCATCGAACGCCTCAATCATCATGGCCTGGGTCTCAATGGGGGCCTGGTACCACCACCAGGAACGCCCCTCATTACGCCAGTACATGCCCATCTCTTCATCGCTCGTCGATCGCTCTTTGAGCGATGCCACAATTCCCCGCGCGGTCTCCCCATCGCCAAACCGCTTGAGCGCCACCGCCAGTTGCCCCTGGTTCTGGCGCGGCAGCGCCAGCCAGTGCTGCTTCGCCTGGCCCAGCCAGAACTGGAGCGCGGGCAGATTGACCCCGGCCACCGGCTGGTCTTGCAGGAAGAAGCTCCGCCCATACAAATACAGCGCCGTCAGGCTGGAAAGGTGATTGCCGGCCCGCTTATCGGCCGGAATCTGGTTGTACTGCTCGGTCAGCCAGGCGTCCAGCCGATCAAGCGCCTTCACAGCCGGCGCCACATCGAGCGGCTTCACCCCCAGGTGCCGCAACCGGCCAAACCCGGTGGCAATGTACAGCGTGATGTAGTCATTGGCCGGGCCGCCGGGGAACCAGGGCCAGCGGCCGTCGCCCAGTTGCTGCTCGGCCAGCTTGGCCAGCAGCCGGCCGGTCTCGCTGTTCAGGCGGTTCTCGTCGAACAAAATCCCCACATTGCGCCGGCCCTGGCTCTCAACCTGCGCCTGACGCACCCAGGGAGTTTCTTCCAGTAACACCGTTTTCAGGTCCTGGTTCTTCTCCAGCGGGCTGTCCAGCGTGTTGCCGCCGGCCAGCTTCCAGGCATCAAACACGCGGCGAATCTTGGGGTCGCTGCCGGCAATGTGCCGGGCCAGGGCGTTGGCATACAGCCGGTTGAAGGTCTGCTCGCTGCACTCGTAGGGATACTCCATCAGGTACGGCAGCGCCATCACCGCGTACCAGCTCGGGTTAGAGACCATTTGCACGGTGAGCGTCTGATTGCGCAGGCTGTCGGACTTGCCTGAATCAATCAAGTGCTGGAATGTAAATTCCTTGGTCCCCTTGCCACGCAACGGCAACGGCAAAGACTCTCGCACCAGCACCCGTCGGGGCAAGACCGGCAAGTACCCTTCCTCGCCGTCAGACAGGCGACCGGTGGAGCCCACGGCCTTGTAACTGAGCGCGTTCAAACCATCGGGCACGCGCAGCTTCCAAGAGAACCCCTTGGATTCGCCGGCCGGAATGTCAAACGCCTGGTCAGGCGCACTGTTCCCAAGCTTGGCATCGACCGACTCCAGGCTCACCAGGTCGGCCAGGCTCAAACGCACGGTGCCGGTTTGCCGGGCCGCGCTCTGGTTGCTCACCTTCACCGTGAACTCCAGGGTATCTCCCTCACGCACGAACCGGGGCGCATTGGGCTGGATCATCAGCTCCTTGGCGGTCACCACCTTGTCGGTCAGCAAGCCGGCGCGCAGATCCTGGTCATGGGCAAAGCCCAGAAACTTCCACTCGGTGAGCGCCTCGGGCATGGTGAACTCGATGCGCACTTCGCCATCCTTGTTGGAAACAAGGTGCGGGAAGAAGAACGCGGTCTCGTTCAGGTTCTTGCGCGCGGAAACCTGGCCCAGATCTACGGCAGGGCCGGCCCCAGCCCCTGGTGCGGGCGGCGGCACCGCTTCGCCCATGGCCTGGTCAAAATCTGCAACTTCCATTCCCAGGGCAGAGGCCGGCGCTGGTGCGGCAACCGCAAGCGAATCGGACATCATTCGGGCCGGGGCCGCCGCCCCTTTCGCCCTCACGTCCATCCCGCCACCCATGAAATACATGTCCATCCTACCACCCATGCCATACATCCTGCCGGAGACGCCTTGAAACCTCGTGAACGCGCCAGCCCCCTGAAAGCCCACGATGGTGGGCGGGAAGTGCCGGTAACTGTACGAGGCATCTTTCTGGTCCATTTGCACGGCGTAATAGAACGGCATCAGCGTCTGGAGCTGGTTCTCAAACGAGGTCTGAAGGTTGGAGTAATCGGTGCGGAACACCGAGAAGCCGGCGGGCCAGGCGTGGGGCTGGAAGGCATCGAGCGAGGCGTCATAAAGCGCAGCCACAAACTCAGCCGCCGCCGGCTTGGCATCGGGGCCGGTTACCACGGCGGTCCAGGTTTCCTTCTGGCCGGGCTCCAGCTTAGATACGAAATGCTCCCACTTCACGGTCAGGTTCTTGTTGGCCCAGGGGACCGTGATGTGGTGATTCTCTGTGTAGAGCCGGTTTTCCCGTACCATGGTCACCCGCAGCGTGAACCCGCCGCGCATCGCTTCACTCACCGGCATTGTGATGGTTTGCTGGGTGGCCCCGGGCTCGGTCCAGAAACTCTTGATCACCTTCTGGCGATGCTCAACCTCTACAAACGCGCGGGCCTGGCTGTACCCAGAACCCCAGATGGCGCGCACCTCTTGGCCGGGGTCGCGCACGTCTTGCTCAACGGCCACCAGGTTGGCCAGCTTGATCGGGAACTTGCCAGCCGATGGGTCCAGCACGCGCACCGGCAGCTCGGCCGTCACCTTCTTGCCAAACGGATCGGTTGATTCCAGGGTCGCCCGGAAAATCCCGGCCTTGAGCTCAGCAGGAACGATCAGCGTGCCGGTGGCGTCGGTCGCCACCGCCTGCTCAAACACCACCTCGCCATTTTCCCAAGAGTTGGGGTTGGCGGGGTCTGGACCTGGGGCGGCACCGCCCGCCGCAACAATGGGGAACGGCGGAGCAAACGGCCCGGCGTTATTCAGCGGGGCCCGCTGCACCTGCGCCGGCTGCGTGAGCGCGTAAACCTTGAGGGTTCCCTGGGCCGGCGCGTTCTGGCCGTTCAGGGTGGTGGTGCGCACCGTAATTTGCACCGGCTTGCCAACCTCCTGCCAGTTCTCGGCACTCAGGGTGGCCGCCAGCGCCGTGTATCCCACGTTGATTGACTGGCTGGCGGAACGGGTTTCGCCGGCCGAGTCGGTCACATCCACATTGACGCTGTACTGGAAGGTGGGCTCGCTGCTTTCAGGCACACTCAGGTCTGGCCTGGCGGTGAAGGCAATTTCAAACGAGCCATCGGGCTTGGTGGCGGCCACGGTGCCGTGGGCAATTTCCTGGCTGGCCTGCGGCATGGGCGGCATCCACCAGCAGCGCCAGCCCCACCAGGCCGGGTACCGCACCTGGCGCACCACGCGATACTTGATCAGGTTGGAATCGACCGGTGCGCCGGTGTAGGCCAGGGCCGTGCCCCTGAGCTTCACCTCGCCGTTAAGCCGGGCCGGCTCGGTGGGTGGCTCCAGCTTCACCTGAAACTTGGGCCGCTTGTACTCTTCGACCCGCACCGCCGCCATGCCCTGCGGCTGGCCCTCCACATGCAAGGTCATCTGGCCCAGCAGCCGATCTCTGGGGGCGGTGAAGCTGCCACTGATCGAGCCGTAATCATTACTGGTGACGTTGACCCGTTCGATCTCCTGGCCGTTGGCGTCTCTGAACAGCACGGTCAGGGCGCGCCTGGGGATAACCTGGTACGCGTCTTGGTCTTGGTCGGCACGGGTGCAAATGCCCTTGAACTGGATGGTTTGGCCGGGCCTGTACAGCACCCGATCGGTGAAGAACACGGTTTGCTCGACAATGCGCGGCGGCTGCTCATGCTTGAACAGTTGCTGCAGGTTGCCGGAAGTCAGGGCCTGGGTGCCGTGCGTGGCATACACCCGAAGCTGAAGGTAGGGACTATTCACCTGAAACTGGTACAGGCCGTTGGAATCGGTTTGAACAGGGGGAAGCGCCACCCCCTGGTTCTGGTTGGTTCGCCCCCAGGCGCGCACTGTGGCACCGGCAATTGGCTCGCCACTGACGGCGTTGAGCACGAAGCCGCTCAGCCGGCCCGTGCCGGGCTCATGGCGGGTGACAATGGCCAGCTCACTCACCCAGAAGTCACTGATGGAGAGGATGTTCTGGGGGGCTTCCGCAAAATTCTCGGTGCGGCTGGCGATCAGGAAATACCAGCCGGGCTTGAGCCGATCTGGGGGGGCCGGCACCGCCTCGGTGCGCGGCTTGTAATCGGCCGTGGCCGGCAGATCGGCGGACCAGGTCAGCACCGGCTTCTTCTGCAACAAGGCTTTCTGCTGCGCCTGGTCGAGCTGCTCGGGCGTGGTCAAATTGCCACGCACGGCCACGTCATAATTGAAGTCCAGAGGCACGGCGCGGAAATACACCTTGGTCAGGTTCTGGTAACTCACATCAATGGTGGGCAGTGGCGCGTTCCAGACCCGCTCGGTGGATATTTGAAGACTGGGGGCCTCAAGCTGCTGGATCAGGTTATAGCAGGCCTTGGCGCCCGGGCTCTCGGGGAACCGGTCGCGCCCTTGCTCGGCCAGCTTGTGCGCCTGCACCAGGTCTCCATCCGCTTGAAACTCGGCCGCCAGCGCCAGCAGGAACCGGCTGGAGATTTCATGATCGGAGTAGGCATCAACGCCCCGGCGCAGGGCGGCCTTGTACCGGGCCGCCTTCTCGTCACCCACGGCCGTGTTCTTGCCAAATTCCAGCCGCATCAGGTCCAGGTCATACAGCGCGCTCGTGTTGGCATCGTTCTGGTGGAACCGCAGCAGGTCTTGATACAGCGCAATCGCCTTGGAAGTGCGTGAATGCGTGGGGTCTGCATTTTCCCAGGCCAGAAACTCGGTCAGGGGTGCAAAGATCGGGCTGTCGGCCTTGAGCTCGTAGGCGAACTCTTCCTTGGCGGCAGCCTGCTCGGGCGTGGTGTAAAATGCCAGGGCGCTCTGGGCCAGCATGTCGTACAGGGTGGGGCGGTAACTGTCGGGCAGGGTGCCTTTCAGGAACAGGTCATCAAACTGGGCAATGGGGACCTTCTTGAGGGCCTCGGCCGATTCCAGAGAGCGGGCGAACTGGCGGTCAATCTCATCCAAAATCTGGGGCAGGGCCCAAGTGTCGATGTCGTCGCCGGGGGGCGTGGCGGTTTGGGTGCGCTGCTGGAACTGCCAGCGGTTGATCTGTAAGTATTCCCAGTACCAGTTGGCCAGAATGGCTTGCAGCACCGGCTTCAGCTCGGCCGGGGCCTTGGCGAGCTCGGCCTGCAGCTTCTGGAGCTTGGGCTGCGAGGTGGGCTGGCCATCCACCTGGGCCTCTAGCTGAAGCTTCTGGGCAATGGCCCGGGCCGCTGTATCGTACTTCTTGTCCGTCAGAGCCTGGGTAATGATTGGGTTCAGCTTTTCAATGGCCGTCTTGGGAAGTCCCTTACTCATGGCGTCTTCCACTTCCTTCCAGCGCGGGTCCTGAAACACCACGGCCGCCACCAGGGTCGAAAATACCAGCAGCGAACAACTGACCAGGCTCAGCAGGCGCGTTCGAGAGGTCCAGCTCATGGGTGGCTCCTTGCCCAGAAGATCTCACGGTTCATTCGTGCACGATCTTTACCAGCGGGCGGGAATTCATTGATAACTTCAACAGGATAACGAGCGCAGGCCTGACTTCTTAGAACCACAAACCCAAAGAACCCAATAATCTTGTAAGACGACCCGCTTTTGCTAACGCGGCGGGCGAGCAAGAATGCGGCCGCCTTGACGGTGAAACAGGCTCTGATCCCAAAACCGCAACTTCGAAGCTCTCGCTCTGGGCTCTGTAAAAGCCCCACGACAGACCGGAACTCACTGGCTGAAAAATAGCCGGCTCGGGCTCGCTCGGTTTTGGAACACAGGCCTGTACGCCTTAACACATTGCACGCATTCACGGTAGCACGCACATAGTGAACTTACGCACACATTTCCACCAACTCCCGGCACTCAATTAAGGCCACACCCAACCAATTAACCCGCCCTCAATTCTTTAACTAAGCTTAATCTCAATAATTTCCCAAAATATTTCGGTGTTGCTGTTAGATTTTCGCGCAAACACCCCTCTAGTAGAAAGCGGAAAATTGCGCGCGCCTGGCGAGCCACCGCGAACCGGCCATTTTTGGATGACCGGATGCACCGATTTTTCGATTCCCGACGAGGAGTCTGACCGATGTCAGAGACATTGAACGAGCAGCAGGGCACACCGGCGGCACGCGCCGCCTGGAAGAAGTACCTGGGCAACTGGAAGCTGTTCGCCGCCGCCGGCGGTGCCAGCATGGCCGCCGGGACCGATGCCGATGCCGGCATCGTCTACAGCGGGGCGATCAACCACGCCATCACCCTCAACGGTGGCCAGCAGGGCTTCGGCCTGGCCGGTGTATCGGCTCAGTTCAGGGCAACAGGCGTAGGCACGCGGAGTGCGCTGCTTTCCGGCCGGCTTGATATCAATGTGGGATCGACGGGGTTTGGGTTTGTTTTCCCCATGTCTGTCAGAAAGTACGCTGCAGGTGCTCCCATCGGCATGAGCCATTTGCATAACGAGAACTCCCGGACAGTTGCGGGCTGGGGACCGTTTGTTGGTGCATTCGGGCAGTTCTCCCCGCCAGCCAACGGCACCCGTACGGGATTCGCCGGCTTCCAGAGCCAGGGGCACCTGGGCTGGATCCATCTGAAGATCACGGGGAACAGCAGTCGCAATCCGACCTCGTTCACCATCATCGACTACGCCTACAACGACGTGGTGGGTGGCGGGATCAACGCCGGCCAGATGCCCGCCGCCGCCGTGCCCGAGCCGGGCACGATGGCCATGGGCCTGCTGGCCAGTGGCGCGGCCGGCCTGGTCGCCCTGCGCCGGGCCAAGGCCCGCGCTGCGGCTGTTGAAGCCCAGCCCGCCGTGGCCTGAGCGGCCGGGCTCCCTACTGTAACGTACTGTACCTGGCGATGATGCCCTGGCCTGTTCTCACGACGCTGTGAGGACGGGCTTTCTTTATTCGATGGACGGTATGGACAGGATTCAGGACACGCTGGCCAGGGTCTATGCCGTCCATACCGTCCATGCTTTTTCGTAATCTTTCAGCCGAATGCAGTAAGAACCTTTGAACGCCATATTACGGAGCCCTGGAAGGGCGATCCCAACTTTAGCCCAGGGTGATAACCTGGGGTTTGCCAGACACCCTGTTTTGATCGCCTTGGGGCCATGGCGTGGTATTCCCACAAGTCTTTGATTACACTGCTTTTCCGTTTGGTCCGCCGGTGGCCCATTTTGGTCGGCCAAGCAGGGACTTGCTGGTAAACGAAACAGTCAAGCCATGAAAAAGAAGGCCCAGAAACAGACCACCGCGGCCAGCTATCAGGTTCCTTCGGTGCCCAGTCCAGGCGATGCTTCGAGCCTGCTGGCTAACCTACGTGCCATTATCCGAGAATCTCGACAGCAGGCACTCCAGGCTGTGGATCTGGTGCAGGTGCGTACCTACTGGTTGGTGGGCCGGCACATCATTGAATTCGAGCAAGGTGGCCAAGCCCGCGCCGCCTATGGCAAATCTGTGCTCGCCCAGATCTCTGCCCAGCTTACTGCCGAGTTTGGGAAAGGCTTTGACCGTTCCAATCTCTACAAGATGAGCCAGTTCTACCGGTCTTTCCCAAATTTAGACGCACTGCGTCTAAATTTGAGCTGGAGTCACTATCGCCTGCTCCTCCGCGTAGACTCCGCCACCGCGCGCGCGTGGTACATGAACGAGGCCGCCACCCAGAATTGGAACACGCGCGCCCTCGATCGCCAGATCGGCACTCTTTACTACGAACGCCTGATCGCCAGCAACAATCACCAACCCCTGCGCGATGAAGCCGCCGAAAAGCTCGCCGAAATCCAGGCTACCCCACGTGAATTCATCCGCGACCCGGTCATGCTCGAGTTCCTTGGGCTTCCCAACACGGGCAAACTCCTGGAATCCAGGCTGGAACACGCCCTGATTGGTAATCTCCAGGCCTTCTTGCTCGAACTGGGCAAGGGCTTCGCCTTCGTCGCCCGCCAGCAGCGCATCAGCACCGAAACGAAAGACTTCTACATCGACCTTGTCTTCTACAACTACCTGCTGAAGTGCTTTGTCCTCTTTGACCTCAAAACCCGCGAACTCACCCACCAAGACATCGGCCAGATGGATATGTATGTGCGGCTTTACGACGACCAGCATCGCGGCCCCGATGACGGCCCTACCGTTGGCATTATCCTCTGCTCGCACAAAGACCATACGGTCGTCCGCTACTCCGTCCTCCACGGTAATGAGCAGCTCTTCGCAACCAAATACAAGCTCATCCTACCAAGCGAAGACGAACTCCGCGCCGAACTCTTACGCGAACAACGACTGATCGAGGAGCAATCACCGCAATAGTGGCGCCGCCGGCCTGGTCGCCCTGCGCCGGGCCAAGGCCCGCGCCGCGGCTGAGGCCGCCGAAGCCCAGCCCGCCGTGGCCTGAGTTCAGGCTGCGCACCGTACTGTAACCTGGCACTGATGCTCTGGACCGTTCACACGACGCTGTGGGAACGGGCTTTCTTTATTCCATGGACGCCATGGACAGGATTCAAGACACGCTGGCCGGGGTCCATTGCGTCCATAATGTCCATTTTTTTTTTGTAACCTTTCAGCCGAATGCAGTAAGAACCTTTGAACGCCATATTACGGAGCCCTGGAAGGGCGATCCCAACTTTAGCCCAGGGTGAAACCCTGGGGTTGCGTCAACGCCTTATTTTATAGGCTTGGAGCCATGGCGTTGTCGGACCACAAACATGT
>CAIYJE010000122.1 GCA_903926465.1 uncultured Planctomycetales bacterium | reverse complement strand
TGATGAGCGTCTTCCGGACTCTGAAACAGAGGGGCCATAACCCAGTATCCGCCGTGACGAATGCTGTTCGCGAGTACCTCAAGACCGGCCAACTCCCGCCGCTTCCAGGATCAAGCACTGCATTCGGCTGAATGGTTACGGTTATTTTTATCGGCATTCCCAGCGTGAACCGCAATCAATATCCCACTCTTCACAGCCCGAACCGTGAGCGAGGGATTCCCCGTCTTGAAGAGTAATTCAGCGGCTTTTCCACCTGCAACATGCCCCAAGAGATCCACGTCTGGGGCCGGCGAAGGATGCAGATCGATCGGGAGACTGGTTCAGGTGGACGGGATCCGAACCGTTGAAAATGAATCGACCCGAAGGAACTAGGCCGGCAACCGACCGGTGTCTCGTATGGGCGGTAAGACCTGTAGCGATTGCAAAGTGGGAACCCCGCAAGTGACCGGAATGCGCTTCAAACCAACCATCATCTGAGTCCGATAGTTTAACTTGAGTGTCTTCATGGAATTGGCCGGTGGAACCCAAGGAGTCAGGAATGCGCCCTCTCTGCGCTTTTGTACTGGCGCTTCTTTTCGCAGCCTCGGGTCCTGTTTCCGCCCAAATCCTACCTATCCCGGTTCCCCATGGCTTGAACTGGGTCAATAACCACATCGAAGGCCGGCTGGTTGACTACACCAACAACCATGGAGAAGAGCACAGACGCTTTTCACCGATCCTGAATCAGATGCGCGGGATGTATGTGTATTTGCCGCCGGGGTATAACCCGGGGCTTGCCTACCCGCTGATGTTCGACTTCCATGTGGCCAACTTTGATGAAACTCTTTATGTCACCAGCGATCACCTGATCGAACTCGACGCCATGATCCGGGCCGGCCAGGTGCCACCGATGGTGGTGGCCATGCCCGACGGCTCGATCAAGGGGCGAAAAGGGCGCAACTCTCCTACATCGTTCTTCATGAACGGCGTGAACGGGCGATTTGAAGATCACATCATGCAGGAAGTGCTCCCCTTCCTGCTCAGCACCTACTCGATCAGGCCTGAAAAGCAGGCACATATCCTGGCAGGAGGCTCGGCGGGCGGCTTTGCCGCCATCAGCCTGGGTATTCGGTATCGAAACTATTTCGGCGTGGCCGCCGCACTTAATGCGCCGGTGAACATCTTGTATGACACCTGCCACCAAGACCCGCGTGAAGATTTCAATCTCGCCACATTCCGCTGGGAAACCACGTACCACCCTGAGCAGATTGCAGCCCAGTTCTTCTGCGGCCTGATGACCGCCCGCGTCAAAGACTTCCTGGAGCCGGTTTTCGGCACAGACCCAAACCAGATCATCGCCGGAGTGCAGGCGGTGAACCCCGCCACCCTGCTATTAACCTCTGGCATCCAGCCCGGCGAACTGGCCATCTACATCAACTACGGCGCACTCGACGAATTCAACTTCGACGCCCACGCCGAGTCCTTTGGCTGGCTGGCCGCCCAACGTGGCATTGCGGTCACGCTCGATCGTGACCCGCGCGGTAAACACAACCGGGCCTACTTCACTCGCAACCAGAAAAACGCCTTCGTCTGGATCGGCAGCCAGACCCTGCCGCCTGCACCGGTGGCAGCCGTGCCGATTATGGTGCGGTGAAAACGGAAATAGACGGTATGGACGGTATGAACACGAAAGAATCTCGCTGAGTCAGTCCATCGGTTCCTTGTCCTGATTCAAAAATACACTTATCGGGCAATGCTAGGGCGATACCCTTACAAATGTAGAAGGCCTTTCATATGGGTGTAACTACCGGTCCCGCTTTATCCGGTTTTCCCAAGTCTCCCATATAGACGGTCGTTTTCCTGAACGATGTGGTAGCCCCAAAACCTGTCCCACTCCTCGTTCAGGTACGTGGCTCTTAGGTTGAGCATTG
>CAIYJE010000121.1 GCA_903926465.1 uncultured Planctomycetales bacterium | reverse complement strand
CAATGCTCAACCTAAGAGCCACGTACCTGAACGAGGAGTGGGACAGGTTTTGGGGCTACCACATCGTTCAGGAAAACGACCGTCTATATGGGAGACTTGGGAAAACCGGATAAAGCGGGACCGGTAGTTACACCCATATGATTAGGAGTATTTGCTGTAATGATGACCATATTGAAGTGTTCATCACACCAGTGTTGCGCTATTCGTTTTGCTTGTGTTACTCCGTTTGATCCCGGGTTTCGAGACGGGCAATATCCCGTCATGCCCCGTTTCTGAATCTCGGGCCACAAGACTCCGCTCTTCAATGTCGTTATTTCTACCTCATGCCCTTTGCCGGCCAGGTATTGACCCAGTTTTAATGTCGAGTGCTGCGAGCCACCGAGCGATAGGCTATGAATAGAGATTGCGATCTTCATGGAAATGTTCGCTTGGGGCTGCCAGTCGTTCTCTCTATGTTCGAGGTCGTCCTCTGTGGTCGTGATAGTCAGACAGATCCATTACGATCCATGTGATTTTCATTTCATCAGATGGCCCATCCGATGCCTGAGGTGCCGAGCCTGGTTTTTGGCGAATTCCGGAAGTGTTGGCAGGTGGTCACTCCAGTGAAATGGAATGGCCCTGCGGGATGGCTGTTGGTTGTAGGGGCGTTGTACGGGGTAAGCCCCATTCTGCATTTGAACAAGAAGTGTTTCGTACTGTTCGCCGGTTTTTTTCAGAGGGAATTGCAGCCGCATCTGTTCCGCGCCGGCGGCCGACATTCTACGCCAAGCTTTGGGATCACGCATGAACTGGATGCCATCCACGAAGCCTGAAATGTTGGTGGGTTCCAGCAGGATGCCTGTTCGGTCGTGTTCGATCGCCGCCGTTGTGATATCCAATAGAAATGATGCGATCGGCACGCAACCATTTGCCATTGCTTCCAGGACGACGTTTGGCAACCCCTCAATATTCGAAGGGAATAGCAGGATGTGATGCTGACGCATCAGAGCCGGAATCTGTGATAGCCCCTGAGGCCCCACCAGGGTGACTTGATCGTACACCCCATACTTCTTGAAGAGACGAACCAGGGGGGCTCGGTCGGGACCGTCTCCCACAATCGTCAGCGTCACTGGAATCTGCTTTTGCTGACACCGAGACAGGATTAGGGGAAGACGAAAGATCCCTTTCTGGTTATCCACCAACCGACCCACCCAGATCAGACGAAGCGGTTGCTCCCAGCCTAGACGAGATTCCAGCTCTTGATCGCTCGGAGAAGCCACCCCGTTCGGAATGTAAAACACGGGCTTCCCTGGACAGTGAGCCGCAAGTCCTTTCTCAACCTTGGGACTTACTCCAACCGCGCAATTCCAATACGCCTGATCTCGATGGGCGAGCTCGTACCAAGGTCGCCAGTCACTTCTCAGAATGAACAAAACACCGACCCGATCTTCCAGCATATGGCAGGCATAGACCGAAGGTTTGTGCAGGGGGACATTGATGATTACCTGGTCAAACCCCTGGGTATTCCAGTATTGCGCCAGTAGCTCGGCCCGCCTGACTCTCGAACTCCAGCGCGGGTAGGGTATGCAGCATCCCTGAAGTCCGTAACTGGACAGTTCAGACCACCACTCCCCTTTTCGCTCTGTCACAATCGTGACGTCGTGACCCTGACTCGCCAAATACGTACCAAGAATCAAAGTCGATTTCGTACCACCCCCGAGTGACATCTTGGTCAGAGAAATTGCGATTTTCATTCAAGCCGCCACTCTCGTTCTGGGGCAGGTTTTCAGGCGGCCTTCAGTCGGGTATGTCACCTTTCATTTGCAAATCAAGCTGACTCGGCCTTCAAGGATGTGGTACACAGCCCCGCAAGTCGGCGATTTCTCATGTCAACTCCACGAAATTATACACCTTCTTGTCCAGGCATGCTATCAGGCTGGACCTGGTTGATCATGCGGCCCTTGGCTGTGTGGCTTGCGGCACGTAAAGCGTAAAGTTTGATCCGCTGAACAGATCCGTAGGCACTGGCAAAGTTGCTCGCGGTGTTGACGAGTGCGCCAGGCTCACTGGAACATAGAAACGCAAGAGAGGCGGGAGTTTCTCAACCACCTGGTACCGAGTGAAGCGAGTGGATTGATTCATGGCGAAGTCACCTGAAGACGGCATGGCCAGCCTGATCCAGAACCTGGAACTGAAAACCGGCAAGTCGCTCCCGGTCTGGGTGGCGTTGGCGCGAGGCTCGGGCCTCTTCAAGCACAAGGAACTGGTGGCCCATCTCAAGGCCGAGCATAGCCTCTCGCACGGGTACGCCAACCAGGTGGCATTGCAAGCTCTGGCCGCCGATGATGCCCCGGCGCGAGGCAGCGATGACCAGGTGAACGCCCAGTACCAAGGGCCCAAGGCCGGCCTGCTGCCGATCTATCAGGCCATGGTTGCCGCCGTGCACACGTTCGGCACCGACGTGGAAATTACCCCCAAGAAAGCGAACGTCAGTCTGCGGCGGTCCAAGCAGTTCGGGCTGATCCAGCCGTCCACCGCCACCCGGGTGGATGTGGGCCTGGTCCTCAAGGTAACCCCCGCCGCCGGCCGACTCGAAGAATCTGGCTCGTTCAACGCCATGTTCACCCATCGGGTACGGGTTTCGTGCCTGGCCGAGGTGGATGCCCAGTTGATCGCCTGGCTCAAGCAGGCCTACGAGTCCGCCTGAGTTAGCGGGGAGCGCGGGCGAGGGTGCGGCTTTCGGTTTCTGGCCGGCTTGTTCACGGCCTGGCACCGGCATAGAGTACATTGAATCACACAGTGCGCATTCCGATCGATGAGTCAGGCGACCCGGGTAAAGGGGAGCGAGATCCATGAGCCGGCAGGAAACCGTGTCGGTGACAACGCGTGGCCTGACGATGCTGGGCATCGGCCTCTTGACCGTGGCCTTGGGGGTTGCCGTGGCTCCCTCCCTGGGCCGGATGCAAGACCCGGAAGACGCCGCCAAGAAGGCCGATCCTAAAGCCAAAGCGGCCGCCAAGCCAGGCGGCTTGCGGGTTCCTGGCGCGGCCGGGCGCCGTGCGCGCCGGCCCGTGCCTGATCCCCTGGTGAACCCGAATCCAGACCTCAACGCGGCCGCTGACAATCTGGCCAATCCCAACGTGCCACGCGTGCCGATCTGGCCGTTCCATTACACGTTGAAGCTGGCGGGGGCCGATGGCCAGCCGATCCAGGCGGCCTACTATCCGGCCAAGGTTCCGTTCCAGGCGCCGGTTGTGATCTTGCTCCATGAGACCGGGCGCGGTCGATCTGGTAAAGACTTTGAAGAGCCGATCGAGGACCTCAAGGGGAAGAGCCTGGTTCGGTACCTGCAGGACCAGGGGTACGCCCTGCTTAGCCTGGACCTGCGTGGCCATGGTGGCAACCCTCGGCATCCGATCACGCCGGCCGAGGTGCCGCTGCTGATCACCGATGTTGAGGCCGGCTACCTGTTCCTGGTCGATCGGCATAACCGCGGTGAACTGAACCTGGGCAAGCTGGGGGTCATTGCCGTGGGTGAAGCCGCCAACGTGGCGGCGGCCTGGGCCGCTTCGCCGGGCGCAGGCATCTCCAGCGACGGGCGGTTGAGTGATATCGGGGCCATGATCCTGGTCTCGCCCGTGGCCGATGCATTTGGCCTTCAACTGGCCCAGGCGTTGCCCGCCATTGCTACCCAGTTTCCCATTCTGGCGCTCGGGGGCGATAACGATGAAAAATCCGAGCAGCCGCTGCTGGAAAGCGGCCGGGTGATTGAGCGGCATCGGCTGGGGCGGGTCGCGTTTTTTGATACCACGCTCCACGGCCTCAAGCTCCTGAACTTCTTCCCCAAGGTGGCCACCGGTGCGGCCGCATTTCTGGAAGATCCGGTCAAGGGGCGAGCCCTGGAGTGGGAGCCGCGGTTCTTGCTTGATCCGGTGGCCTCAGACGGGGCCCAACTCGTGGCCGACAGCGGTTTTGCAGGTGTTGGCCAGCCTATAGGGCCAGCCGTCGCTCCGCCCCAGCCCGGCCCCAGGCCGGCACGCAAGGGAGCCCCCGCGCAGCCAGCCCCCCCTGCTCCACCGGCGGCCAACCCGGTGCCCAAGGCGGTCGACCGGAATCGTTGAACCCGGAAGCGTCTGTTGAGCCTCGCTCAGCCGCCCAGCACGCCGGCATTCTTGAGGTTCACCCGGCCTGGCAAGCGCATGGCCGTGATCCGCTGAACTTTCCAGGAGCCGTCTGGGGTCCTGATAAAGCCCAGCGACCAGTCGGAAGCGGCGGGGCCGGTCATGAAGTTCATGGTGGCCGAGGGACCAGCTACGCTGCCCATGGTATCGACCTGAAAGTCACACTTTCCCTGCCCGCTCAGGGCCCCGGCCGTGGTCCCAAGGTTACGCACCTTGACGTAATCAAACTTCACGTTCGCCAGCGTGGCCCGGATCAGGGCGATCGCCGGTGCGCCCCGAGCGATCTCGCCCCCGTTGCTTTCCTGGCTCAGGCTGACCTGGGAATCGAGCAGTTGCACCACGGCCTCCTTATCCGACCGAGCCACAGCCGCCGCCAGGTTGTGCACCACCTCTTCAATGCGCTCGACGTCGGTCACCCACAACCGGTCCACCAGCCAGAGCCCACCCGCCAGCCCCAAGGCCCCCAGCGCAATCATCAGAAATTTTCCCTGCTGGGTCAGTCTGAGTGCCACCAGACCAACGGCCGCCACAATCAGGCAACCATAAATGAGGGGCCAGGGATTTTCACTGATCAGGCTCATGGTCTTGGTGCTCCCACTCCAGGCGTGTGGCTGCAACGGTTCCAGCCTTGCAGGCTTTTGATTTGCCGATGCTGGAACCGATCCTGGTATCGTCCCGGTTTTCGGGGTCACCCGCAAGGAGATGGCCGGATTCTGACTCGGGTCTCGCAGCTGGTTACCGTTGTCGGTTATCTCCAGCGGGAACCACAATTCACGGTCTGTGCGTCGAGTTGGGTTCTCACGGTTCAGGATTGGGTTGCGCATGTGGGACCGCCGCCCCCGGCTGTCTCTTGGGGTTGTTTTTCTGTGCAATCCAATCGTGAACCGCGAGAAATGGCCAGAATTTCAGGCCGCTACCTTCGGGCCGGCGTGACCGAGGGGAGCCGGAACGGCCGGTCTTTCATGAGCGGGTCGACCGATTCCGGGGCGGCCGGTCTGCCGGTATCGTTTCGCCAGAATTCGGCAAGCTGGTCCAACCCCACCGAGGCACACAACTCGGCCAGGCTGCGGCGGCTGGCCGGCTCATCCAGCCGTCCCAGGGTCTCTTCAAGCTGGCGACCCAACCGGGTGGGATCGAGCCGTTCCCGGATCCGGCCCAGCTCCACCGCCGCACGACGGGCGGCCTCGGTTTGGCCGATCGCTTGCAACGCTCTGGCCAGCCGATAATGCGTTTTCCAATCGAACGGCAGGTCACGCAGCGCGTTCCGGAAATGATCCACCGCCAGGGCTGGCTGCTCGTTGTAGTCCAGGTCCCAGCGGCCGGCCAAACGTTCATATCGGGCGTCTTTCCCAGTTTCCGGCCAGGCCTCCAGAACGGTACGGCCCCGCTCATAATTCCCCTGCTCGGCCAAACTCAGAAGCAAGGCCTCACGCAGGCCGGTGTGCTCTGGGTGCCGGCTGAGCAGCTCTTCAAGCTGGCTGATCCGGACGTCCAGCGGTGGGTCGCTGGGCTCGGTATTGAGAATGCGAATCCGTTCCAGCGCCGCCCGGGCGTCCAGGTCGGCAGGGTCGGCATGAATCCAGCGCGTCAGGGTTTCGCGGGCCAACTCCTCGGGCGTGCCGGCCAGCAGGGCCAGCGTGACCGCCTGGGCGATTGCCCGATGGCTGGCCGGTGGGACCACGGCCCAGGCCGCTTGCGAGATGGCCAGGGCTTCGAGTGGCCGATCTTCCATGCGGGCAATTTCTAGCCGCATCAGCCAGGGATCGGGCCGGGTGGGGTCGAGCTCCGAGGCCTTGACCAGGGCCGCCTCGGCCTGGCCGGCACGCCCCAGGCCCAGGCTGGCACGGGCCTCGGCCCTGTAACTGTCTGCGGTTGCCCCGGGAGCCTGGTTCACCCGTTTCCAGAGCGCCTGGGCTTCTTCCCAGCGGCCCGCCTGGGCCGCGGTTTCCGCCCGGACCCGTAGTGCGGCCGGGCGATTGTCGGTCCCCGGACCCGGCAACGCCAGAATTCCCGCCAGTAGCAAACAGAGCCCCATCCCCAGCAAACCAACCCCCGCCCAGATCCAGGACGAGCGTTTTGCGACATCGCCAGCGCCAACACCGCCGCCGGGGCCTGGCCGTTTTCTGGGAGCCTGGGGCTGGGCCTTCCGACGCGCCATGCAGACACTTCCGCCGACCGGGTCGAGAGGGCATGAATCGTTCGTCAATCACAAACAGGGCCTGATCCCGATGGGCTTGGGGAATGCCCACGGAAATCAGAGCCCTGGGGTGATTGTAATCTTCATCGGCCGGCTCGGTCGAATTGGATCCGGCTTTTTCCATCCGGTCCATTCCAGCCTTGGAAGGCTGTCTCAGGCCAGGGCCAGGGCGAGGTCGGCCTGGGCGTGGTTGCCGGTGAGCTTGAGATCAAACTTTTCCTGAAGGATCTTGAACACGGCGGGAGTTACGAAGCCGGGTGGGCGGGGCCCGATCCGGATCCCCTTCACGCCCAGGCTCAGAAGCGTGAGCAGCACGGCCACGGCCTTCTGCTCGAACCAGCTCACCACCAGGGTGAGCGGCAGGTCATTCACGCCGCACTGAAAGGCGTTGGCCAGCGCCAGGGCCACCTGAATGGCGCCATAGGCATCATTGCACTGGCCCATGTCCATCAGCCGGGGCAGGCCCAGGTGGGTGCCGTACTCATAGTCATTGATGCGATACTTGCCGCAGCCGAGCGTCAGGATGAAGCTATCGGGCGGGGTGGCCTGGGCATACTCACTGAAGTAATTTCGCCCTGGTTCCGCGCCATCGCAGCCGCCAATCACAAAGAACCGGCTGATCTGGCCGGCCTTGACCGCCTCCACAATGGTGGGGGCCGCATCCAGCAGCACCGATCGGTGGAACCCAACCTGGTAACTGCCCTCGGAGGTCTTGGTCAGGGGCTCGCAGGCCAGAGCCGCCTCGATGACCGGCGTGAAGTTGTTGTCGGTGATGCGTTTACCGCCGGGCACGGCCGTGAACCGGGTGGTGAAAACGCGATCTTTGTAGGTATCGGGCGGGATCAAGATGCAGTTGGTGGTTGCCACCACGGGCCCGCTGAAGTGGGGAAACTCATGCTTTTGCTTCTGCCAGGCGCCGCCGTAATGCCCGGCCAGATTCGGGTGTTCACGGAACTTGGGATACATGAACGCCGGCAGCATTTCGCCGTGGGTATACACGTTGATGTTCGTCCCTTCGACCTGTTCCAGCAGGCTCCAGAGGTCGGCCATGTCGTGGCCGGTGACCAGGATGCCCGGTCCGGCCTTGGTGCCCCGGTTCACCATCGTGGGACTTGGCTTGCCGAACTTCTCAACGTGCCCCTCATCCAGCATCTGCATGACCTTGAGGTTCATGCGCCCCAGGTCCATGGCGATTTCGAGCAGGCTGCCCAGGTCGAAGTTCACGTTGGTCATCGTAGAGAACAGGGCGTCTTCAATGAAGGCACTGACCTCTTCATCATGCTTGCCCAGGCGGCGGGCATGGCTGGCGTAGGCGGCCATCCCCTTCAGGCCGTAGAGGATCATCTCCTGGACTGACTGCACGTCGGCGTCTTTGCCGCAGACCCCCGGGCTGATGGTGCACCCCACCCCGTGCGCCGTTTGCTCGCATTGATTGCAAAACATGGGCAGTTCTCCCCCACTCTCCGCACCCAGCCGGAACGCCGACCCCTCGCCGCCCGGCCCGATGATGCGATGGTTGATATTGGACAACGCGATCCATTATTCCATTTATCGGAGGCTGTGCAAGGGGAAAGTGGACCAAAAGGTACAGAATTCTGAAATCGAGGGAAAAGGGGAAACAAAAAGGACGGAATGGAGCGAAGCCTTCTTGCGTCCATGCCGTCCAGTTTCTCGATGGACTCAGGCGGCAGCCTTGGCGCGGCGCATCCGGCGGAAAGACATCACGCTGCCGCCCAGCGCCAGCAGGCCGCCCATCACCATGGTGCCCGGTTCGGGCACGGCGGCGGCCGTCGCCGTGATCTCGAACTGTTGGGGAGATCCATTGTAGAAATTGCCCCATGTCGTACCAGCGTTGTCTGACGAGGCGTATGTGCCTGTCGAAGGGATCGTCCAGGAGCCCGTGGTCGCACTGGAATTGGTATAATTCCATCGGTAATTGCCATCGCCCGAGCTGACGCCGAGTACGATCCAGTATTTTGTATTGGGGCTGAGCGACAGCCCAGAGCCCGAAGCGGAGTAGGTGTAATTTCCAGTGGTCGCGGGATTGGCATCACCGCTGAGGGTTTCCAGGGAGGTATCTGGATGGGTGCCGGCGGCGTCGCTCCAGACCGAGACAAAGAAGTTGCCGGAGGCGTTGGATGCACTGGTCATGGCGAGCGTCACCGTGTTCAACCGCCACGACTTACTGTCTGTAATGAAGGAATTGGACTTCCACCCGATTCAATAAACGGCATCGGTACCATTGGTCGTGTCGGCCAGGTTCGAGACGGCCACCACGCCACCGAAAACCGTGGAAAGTTGTGTGTTGGCGGCCACGGCCATCAGCACCAGCGCGGGCAAGATCTGCCGGGCTCTGAGTACGGTTTGCAACATGAAAGTCTCTCCTGAGATCGCAAACTGGAGCAAGTCCGCGGAGGGGAAACGCGTTCAAAACGCTTCCACAAAAAAACACCGCCGACTACTTCGATAGGCTTATAGCGGTTAACGTTCGCGTTGCACACGGGGCGAGCGTACGGGCGGCGAGCCATTTTCCGAATGTAGGACAGCCGCCCTCGGCTGTCATCTTCTCGGTGGCCCATAAATTCAGAGACAGCCGAGGGCGGCTGTCCTACATCGGACGAAGACGAAAAGACTGATCCCTGGGTCTGTGCTTATGTTTTCGTGTGCAACCCAAGGGTGAACCGCTCTAAGCGAGTGAAGTCCCCTCGATCGCTGACAGAATTTTTTTAGTTTCTTTTGAATCTGATGTAAGGTGTTACAGTGAAAATTCTTATGTCTTGATCTGGTGGCACGGATGACGCCGTCTTCGGTTCATCCGTGTTGTGAAGCCTTGGGAGAGTGCTTGCGGGAGGGCGAGCTTCCACCCTGTCAATTACCCACATCTCTACCAGCCTCTGTGGTCTTAGTCTGTGCATCCTCGCTTCGGTCTACTCTTTTCTTGTGCCACTGCTCTGTGAGCAGTGCTTTTCCTGTCTTCGATCCTCTCTTCTCTTGTGCAGTGGTGTTTCGACACATGAAAGACCAAGAAGCACTGCTCACAGAGCAGTGGCACAAAGAAAAAGAGCTCAGACCTCAGACCTCAGACCTCAGACCTCAGACCTGAAACACAGAGAAAACCAACGAGCACAGCCTCGAGCGTGAATCGTCTCCGCCACGGTTTCAAAGGATGTGGGTCATCGACAGCGTGGAAGCTCGCCCCACCGCAAGCATGGATTCCGTGGTTTTACACATCTTCACCGCCAAATTGGCTCGGATCTTACCCCAACGAAAATCATGGCTTTCCACGATTTTAACGGGGATCCACTGGCTCTTCCTCAACCCAAGCGACTTGTGTAGTACAGCAAGGGTGAAACCCTGGGTTTGCATGGATACCCTATTTTATAGTCTTGGAGCTATGGCGTTGTATGCCCACAGTCATGTGGGCACACAACGCCATGGCTCGTGGGAAAGGGGAGCATCTCCGAATTCCCAGGGTTTCACCCTTGCTGTACTACACAAGTCCAGTGGCCAGCGGAGACATAGTGAAGAGAAGCAAACGTCCAGTCCTGGAGAATGGTCCGGCTCGCGTGAAAGCTCGCCCCACCGCACGCCGTTGTCGATTGCTACCGTTCACGGATGACCCGAAGACGGCGTCATCCATGCCACCAGAGCGAGCACGTATCGTCTGTGTCCCCGGAGCATGCAGGATCGGCAAGACTTGTGTAGAACAACAACGGTTTCACCCTGGGCGAGACATCGTATTGCCCCCATCCGGGGCTCAAGACATACCGCGTGTGGCGCAATCGTGAACCGCTATAAATTGGGGTTGTGGCTTGGGATCGCGAAACATACCCGGAATGATGAACGTACACCGGAGATCAAGTCAGTGGCCGGCGGTGGACTTCCTTGCTGCTCACGGTTTCGGCCTTACCACGGGCGGCGAGCTTCACGGTGTGGCTGTTTGTGGACAGACAGCTAAACCGACTGCGACATGAGTTGTGCTTCACAGCCAAACCGTGGCATTCCGCCATCAAGAAGACGTTCGCCCATCCGGTGTTGAAAGCGCTCCCCTGATAGGCCTGAGAGACAACGCGTGCATGGATCTGGCTTACACCATCCCTGGTTTCGCCCAGGATGAACCCCTCGGGCTGGTCGTTGACCAGAAGCACAATATTGTGGTAGTGCGTCGGCTGTTTAATCAGGTGCTTCAGGTGCGCAAGCACACCGTCGATGGTACCGCCCAGGTTGTCCACATGAAGCCGGGCCACCTTTTCCAGGTCGGCCTCGATCAACGGGACCATGCGTGCCGACTCCGGAATATCACCACGTTCCCTGAGCCAGTCCCGCAAGGGGATGAGCTGGTCGAACAGGGTCTGGGTCTCGGTTTCAAACGTGATGAACCGATCCACTAACTCGAAGCTGTGGGCCTGGAGAAACCGGCTTGTTTCAGGTTCGGCCTGGGCATTATAGGTGATGCTCAGCGCGGCAGCGTTTTGGTCTCGGGCCTCCGCTTCCAGATGATGCAGCAGATGAGAGCCAATCCCCTGGAGTCGGAATGGTCTGGCCACGCGCAAAAGAATGGCGTGGTGGCGGGCTCCGGTTGATTCCATGGCTGGCGCGAACGCGGCGGCGCCCAGGATCTGCATGGGCGCGGTCCTGACGGCGATCCGGAAATCGGACCAGTGGGGACATTGCTCCAGTTCCGGTAGCAGCATTCGGCAGGCTCGCCTCTCGGCCCCTTCGGGGACGCGAATTTCGATGGTATCGGGGTCGATCCTGGCGGGGTTGGTGAAAGTCATGGCAAGCAGCTTCTCTTGAGATGGGAACAAGCCGTTTTCCCGCGGAACCAGAACCAGGGATCAGGGCGCTTCTCTCGCAAGTTCACTGGCCCTGTGTTTGTGCATGGCCGCGCGTTGCAAATCGCCGTTAGCCCGGTCGTACAGTTCGGCCAGCCAGAGGTGGGTCTGGGCCTGTTCCTGCTGGGCATTGGAGATTTCCAGCGCCTGGATTGCCTCTGGGATTTTACCCAGGCGTGCCAGTGACAAACCAAGCGTCTGGTGCGCGGCTGGCCATTGGTGCCGCAAACCGACCGCCGCAAGCGCCGACTCGGCCGCATGCTGGTATTCGTTCAACCCCATCAACGCCTGGGCCAGGCCAAGATGGGCATGCGGCAGATCGGGGTCGAGCGTGATCGCCCGCTCAAATGCCCGCGCAGCATCGGCTGGCCCCCCCAGTTGTAACAGCATCATGCCGATCTGACTGTGGAGAATGGGCCAGCCTTCCTTGGATTGTTCAGCTTGCCGTAAATATACCAGAGCCTGTTCGGGCTGACCTTCTGCGCCGGCCAGCATACCCATGAGCAAATTCGCATACGGGCGGTCTGGATCGTCGGCCAGCACCGTTGTGACCAGCGTACGGCACGCATCGCGCTGGCCGAGCGCCAGCCGGCAATAAGCAAGTAACAGTGTGGGGGCAACCACATCTGGTGCCTCACTAGATAATTCTTCCAGCAAAGGGACTGCGTCTCGATGCCGGCCGGCCTGAAGGTGGACCAGGGCCAGATGATAGGTTTTCTGGAGCCGGCCTACTCGCAAGGCAAGTTCCTCAGTGGGGCTGATTTCCAGATACCCGAGCGCGACCAGTTGCTGGATCGCCTCGTGGGCCTGCCATTCGACGGTGATCGGCCCGGCCGGATACCGGCCGCTATCGCCGGGCATAGTTTCCCAGGATGCGATCCGCTCCAGGGGCGTGGCCGGCTCACGGAACGCTTCCACAAGAACGCGCCCGGGCATGTCGGTGCCGGCGGGCAGACCGAACAGATTCAAGATTGTCGGCACTACATCCAGTACCCCTGCGCCATGAATCAGTTCATCGGCCCTGATCGGTGGTCCGACCATGCCAATCAAACCCACCGAGCGATAAGTTTGCGCGTGCTCCCAGGTTTTCAGCCGGCCGTGTTCAGAGACAAGCAGCACGGTTGTTTCCGGCCCGGCCAGACGCAGCAAGTTGGCCAGCATCTGGTCCAGGACCTGGTGTGCAGTGATCATGACATGTTGGTAGAGTTCGAATTCTGATTCGTCGATCCCCTCGCCGCGCGGCGGGTGGAACTTCATGAAGTGGCGGCCAAGCTGCTGGATCAAGGGGTAGCAAACGGCCAGGAAGTCCCACGGTTCATGTTCCATCACGTGGGTGGCGGCGGCGTGTACACTCACGGCTTCGGCCAGGCCAGCGTTGATGTGCAGCAGTCGTGGATCGATGGTTTGATTGACGGCCACTGCACGCGGGACGAACGGCAGAACCTCTTCACCCGTAAGTTCGCCCACATGCACACGCAGTTCGGCCAGGGTATCTTGCAGACGCGCAGGGTGAATGGTGCCGGCCGGCAGCGGCCAGGGGCTGCCCCAGGGGGCTGTGAAGGACGGGAACAGGTCAGAGACCGACACGCCACGGATCGGCTCGGCCGGGTGTGTGGTCGGCCAGTTTAGCACATGGGTATGGAACCCTTGCTGGCTCAGAATGTTCCACACGGCCTTGACCATGCGCGTAGTGGAGCCCACCGGCCGGAGCTCGCCGGAAGTTGGGTCGGGCACCTTTGCGGAGAGGATACCGTGCTTATCGGCGGTCTGACCGGTCGCCAGCGTGGTCCAAAGCGCGGGATCAATGGCGGGAGCGAGGCCCACGAGGTCGCCCATGCAGCCACGCTCGATCATTAACGCCAGGCAGGGCATCTGCCCGGCGTCAATCAGAGGTTGGATGAGCTGCCAATCGGCTGAACTCCAGCCGACCAGCAGCATTTTTTGCGAAAGCCGGTTACTCATGCGTGATGGCTTCAGGCGGCCGCCTGATCGGCGGTGGCCTTGCGCCGCTTGCTGCGCCAGGCGGCCAGGCCGCCGGCGCCGGTGGTCAGCAGGGCAAGCGCCACCGAGCCAGGCTCTGGCACGGCGGTGGAGGCGGCGGGTTGGGTGGCACCGGCTAGAATCTGCGTGTCTGCGGTGGCTTCATAACCCCAGCCGGACAGGGTGATCGGGCCGTAATCAGGTGTTACTGGAACACTCATCTGCAGCCAGCCGTAGTGTGTCGTGTTGTCGGCGAATGTCAGTTTGAGCCCGGCGTAAGCCGTCGTGTTGGCCCAGTTGCCCTGGCTCGTGTTCCACTCACTCTTTTTAGAATTATAGGTCCACTGTTGTACGTGGCCGAATTCAAAAGTCCCGCTCGGACCGATCGGGGTATCCGCCGCAAGAGCGCTCAGCCAGGTATCACCACCCGTCATATAAGCGATATTCGAGCTGGGCTGCCGTAGATCGACTTGATAGTTGTAGGTCAACCAATCCACGTTAATAGATACGCCGTTGATGGATAGGTAATAATTATCACCCTTGGAGACGGTGTTGTTGCTGGTCAGCGTCTGACTGACGATACCCGCATCAACAGAGGCACCCGTGGCAAGCAGGGCGCCACCGGCCAGCGTGTAGGCGGTCAGACGGCGGTCGAAGTTGCGGCCTGCCAGGGTTGCGGTGGCCTTGAGGTTCTCGGTCCGGATCGAAACGGAACGTGGGGAAAGCATCGACGGCTACTCCTTTGAGTCAGGTGGTCGTAGGTAGGGAGAAGTTTCAACCGGGGCGAGCACTGGAGGTCGCTCCAGGCATGCCAGATCTGAACCATGAAGGCATTAAGGCGGCAGCCGGATCTGGCGATCGGGTTCGGAAAAGCCTTCAACAGGTCTTTTCATACAATCGCGTGAGAGACTCCGCATCTCTGACGATGCGCCGATTTTTTTTATTATTTATTGTCCTTGCGATGGGTCCAAAACCCTCGCCTTCAGGCGAATCCTTTAGGTTTTACAATGAGCGGCTATGATATGAATCCATGGAACACTACCGAACAGGACCACATAGCCGTTTTGATCTGAAGTACCATTTTGT
>CAIYJE010000120.1 GCA_903926465.1 uncultured Planctomycetales bacterium | reverse complement strand
CGACCCTGAGCCGCGTCGATCTTTCCACCAGCGATACCGGCACCCTCAATACCGCGCAAATCACCAGTTTCTCAGGCGGGTCAATCTCTGCTTCCAGCACCAATCCTGATTACTCGGGGCTCAGCACCCTGGAGAACGTGAGCCTGTACGCCTGGAATGGTACCCAGCTCGCCTTCCCCAACCTGACCAGCTACACCACCACCTACGGCACCACCATCCAGGCCTACGGTACGGCCACCCGATGGCAGCCCGAGCAAGATCGACCTTTCAACCCTCAACAGCCTGGCGGGGGCAACAAACTATTACGCCAACCCGCTTTACATCCAGGCTTACAATGGTGGTCAGATTGACTTGAGCGGCGTCACCGGAACCATCACGGGCCGCATTGGAGTCTCGGCCGATGGGGCCGGCAGCCAGGTGGATCTTTCTGGACTACTGTCCATCTCCACCAACTACTCTTACCTGGAGGCGATTAACGGTGGAGCCATTATTGTGCCCCAGCTCACCACGCTGAGCCACATTGATCTCAGGATTTATGATTCTGGCACTCTGACCACTACTCAGATCACAGCGTTCACCGATGGCACCATCTGGGCCGTCGGAGCGGCTCTCAATTTTTCAGATCTTGCCCTGCTGGATAATGCCAGCATTTACGCCATCAATGGGGCGCAGTTAGCCTTCCCCAACCTGACCAGCTATACCTCCAACTACGGCAACACCGTTCAGGCCAGTAGTACCGCCTCAGACGGTAGCCCCAGCAGAATCGACCTCTCAAACCTCAACAGCCTGGCGGGAACGACCTATTATTACGCCAGCCCGCTCGCGGTCCAGGCTGACAACGGCGGGCAGATTGACCTCAGCGGCGTCACCGGAACCATCACGGGCCGCATTGGAGTCTCGGCCGATGGACCCGGCAGCTCCATCGACTTCTCTAACCTTTCCGCCATCACGACCACAACCTCCGGGAATTCCTTCCTTCAGACGAATAACGATGGCACCGTGATCGTGCCCCAGCTCACCACCCTGAGCCACGTTGATCTTACACTCAACGAGACGGGCACCCTCAATACCGCGCAAATCGCCTCGTTCACCTATGGCAGCATCTTGGCCATTGGATCCGCAAGCGACTTTTCCAGCCTTGCCCTGCTGAGCAATACCAGCATTTACGCCTACAACGGGGCACAGCTCGCCTTCCCCCACCTGACCAGTTACACCGCCACCCAGAGCACCGTGATCCAGGCCTACGGCCAGGCGGTTGACGGTAGCCCCAGCACAATCGACCTCTCAGGCGTCACCAGTCTCCTGGGCTCGCTCGACTATTACGCTGGCCCACTTGCGATTGAGGCTTACAACGGCGGGCAGATCGAGCTTAGCCAGGTCATCATCAACCAGGGGCGCGTTGCCATTGCGGCGGATAACGTGGGGAGTTTGATTGACCTCTCGTCGCTGCTCAGTCTTGCCAACACCGGCTATACCACATCCACGGTTCGGGCGACCAATGGCGGCACCATTGCCCTGGGCACCGAAACAGTCACGCTTTCGCGGATTGACGTGACCGTGACGGGCGCGAGTACGATTTCCGCGGGCACACTGCATTTTGAGGTGGATAGCAGCCTGGCCGGCGACGGAACCATTCAGGGGAACGTGGTTTCGGCAGGCCGGATCAGCCCCGGCACTTTTGCCACGGGTTCCCTGAACATCCTGGGGAACTTCACCCAGACCGCTACCGGCACCCTGAATGTACGGCTGGGCGGCCTGATTCCTGGTTCAACCTATGATCAACTAATCGTCAATGGCACCGCCACTCTGGACGGCACGCTGAACGTCAGTCCGATCAACGGGTTCATTCCCCAGGTGGGTGACACGTTCTCCATCCTGACCTCCCGGGCACGCACGGGCATTTTCGCCAGCTACACCGGCCTGGTGATTGCCGACGGCGTGGAGCTGCAAGCCGGATACGACGAAGTTGGGAGCGTGTTCCTGGTTCGCCCAGAGCCGGTAGCGCCGACGGTGTTCATCCAGCCGTCGAGCGTGACCGTAACCGCCGGAGAGCTGGCCACGCTGAGCGCAGATGCCACGGGCAGTCCCGCGCCTAAAGTTCAGTGGCAGGTCAGTAGCAATGGAGAGACCTGGTTCGATATTCCGGGCGCGATTTCCAGAACCTATCGCACGCTGGCACCACTCTCGGGTAGCCAGGCACGCCAGTATCGCGCGGTGTTCACGAACAGCCAGGGAACCGCGATTTCTGACGTGGCTACCGTCACGCTGAATGCCGGCAACCTTGCGTCAACACTTGACTTCTCGGCGGGGTTTGATGCCCAGTACGCGGGCCTGGCGTTCAATGGCAATGCACTGGTGGATGGTACCCGCCTGTCTCTCACCCAGAACGCGGGCAACCAGACGAGCAGCGTGTTCAGTTCTGAACCGGTGTACGCGGGTGATTTCGCCACCGATTTCACGTTCCAGATGCTCAATCCGGATGCCGATGGTTTCACGTTTACTATTCAGGGTAACGGTCCATCGGCCATGGGTGGCAGTGGCGGCTCGCTGGGCTACGCGGGGATGGGCAAGAGCGTGGCCGTCAAGTTCGATATTTGGAACAACGAGGGTGAGGGGAACAACTCCACAGGCCTCTATACGTCGGGGGCGTCACCCACAACGCCGGCCATTGACCTCAACGGGACGGGCATTGATCTGCACAGCCAGCACATCTTCCAGGCCCGCCTGACCTACGCCCAGAACACACTCCGCGTGACGATTGTCGATACCCAGACCAGCGCCACCGCCACGCAGGTGTATCCGGTCAATCTGGCTGAGGTCATGGGCGGCAGTTTCGGCCATGTGGGCTTCACCGCGGCCACGGGTGGATCGGCCTCCAACATTTTCGTTCCAACCTGGAGCTACCTGGCGGGCACCTTCGCGCCGGTGGTGGTGACCCAGCCGAACGCCGTGAACCAGAATCCGGGAACCACCGCCACCTTCACGGCAACCGCGCTGGGCAACCCAATCCCGGATGTGCAGTGGCAAATTCGCACCGGGCCGGCCGGAGTCTGGACAGATATTCCAGGGGCCACCAGCACCAGCTACACCACGGCCGCGTTGAACGCCGGCGATACAGGGAGCGCCTATCACGCGGTCTTTACCAACTCTGTGGGCACGGCCGTCACTGAGGCCGCCACGCTCACCATCAATGTTGCGCCTCAGATCACCGGCCAGCCCGCCAGCGTGACGGTGAACGCTGGCCAGACGACCAGCTTCACGGTGGCGGCCACCGGCACCCCTACACCCACGGTGCGCTGGCAGCACAGCGATGATGGCGGCAACACCTGGACCGATATTTCAGGTGCCAGCGGGTTCACCTACAGCTTTACGGCAGGCGTGGCCGACGATGGCCGAGAATTCCATGCGGTCGTCACCAACATCGTTGGTTCGGTCATCTCAGACGCCGCCACGGCGGACGTGCATTGGGTCGACCTCAGCGTGTCGAGCCCCATGCTCACGGGCAACTCAAGCGGCCTGGCCACCGTGAGCTGGTCCGACCTGAATTCAGGCTCGGTGGCCGCCACCAGCGGTTGGGGAGATTGGGTCACACTCCTTGACAACTCGTCCGGTACCATCCTGGCCGCAAACATGCTCTGGCATGACCCCACGGTGGATGGGGTGCTGGGCGCCGGGGCCAGCCTGGCCCGGTCGTTCAGCTTCCAGCTTCCCTCAGGCGTTTACGGACTGGCCAACGGCACGCTGCGGGTGATGGTCACGGCCAATTCCTCAAGCACACAGGCCGAGGCCAACCTGACAGCCAATCCCCAGGCCAACAATACCGCCATCAGCACCAGCCAGATGCCCCTGGCTCCCTATGCCGACCTGCAAGTTAACACGGTCACAGCGCCGCCCAGCGTGCTGTCTGGCCGATCGCTGGATATGAGCTGGACGGTGATCAACTCGGGCGCGGCCACCACCGCGGGCAACTGGGACGACGGCATCTACCTGGTTGATCAGGCGAACCCCGGCAGCGCGGTGTTACTGGCGAACGTCGGCCGGCCGGTGCAACTGGCCCCGGGGCAGTCTTACACCCGCACCCGCACCGTGACGATTCCCGATGGAATCCAGGGCTCATACACGCTGCAGGTTCGGAGCAACAACGGGGCCTCGGCCTTTGAATCCGATCTGGGCAATAACACGGCCAGCAGCGCAACGGTTTCGGTTTACCTGAATAGCTATGCAGACCTGCAAGTCTCTAGCGTCTCCACCCCCCTGAACGGCACCACCGGCCAGCCGCTCACCATTAACTGGACCGTGATCAACCTGGGCACGGGTGCCACCAACGCCCCGGTATGGAGTGACGCGGTCTATCTCTCCAAAAGTCCAACCTCGCTGAGTAATGCCATCTTGCTGGGCAAAACCAGGAACCCCAGTTACCTGAACTCTGGCGAGGGCTATTCCCAGTCGCTCACGGCCACGCTTCCGAACACACTCTCCGGAAACTATTACGCCATAGTTGTGACCGATGCAGACAACCAGCAAACCGAGCCGAACCAGGAATCCAACAACCAGGGCGTCTCGGTCACCACCACTCACGTGCAAGCGGCCACCAATCAGGGCTACTTACACGTGGCTAGCGTGCTAGTGAACCCCGCCACCACGCTGACTGGCCAAATGATCAACGTGAACTGGACCGTGACCAATACCGGCACCACCACAATCACGCCCGGCATTGCGGGTTACTGGGACGATGCCTTTGCCCTCTCGCCCACGCCCAACTACGACGGCGTGAACGGTTACTGGCTGGGCGGGCACCAGAATGCAGAAACCAACCCACTGGTGGCCGGTGCCAGTTACTCTGAACACCAGTCGGTCACGCTGCCGGTTAATGTGGTGGGCACCTGGTATCTGATCGTTTTACCAGACACCCATTACTGGACCGGTGGCGGCAACATTGGCTCCAGCACGATCCCCCGTGACCAAGGGTCGTTTGCCATCACCATTCAGGCACCACCCGCGCCTGACCTGCAAGTTCTGAGCACCTCGGGAACCGGCAACGCTCAGGGTGGCGGAACCATCCACGCGCAATGGACCGTGACCAACGCCGGCTTTGCCGCCACCGGCGGCGCAACCTGGACGGACGCCGTTTACCTGTCTCCAGTGCCCACCTTCCAGCAGTCTAGCACCACCTTGCTTGGAAGCGTGGGACATTCGGCGGCTCTGGCCCCGGCCGATGAGTACACGCAGAGTGGAGACTTCAGCCTACCGGCCGGACTGACAACCGGCACCTATTACCTGTTCGTGCAGACCGATTCGAGCAATCAGGTGTTTGAGCACGCAGATGGGTATGACGCCGAGGCCAACAACGTGAGCACCACCGGCATACCCATTGCGGTGGTGGTGGCGCCGGCGGCAGTTTCAGACCTGGCCGTTTCCAACCTCACGGTTCCCGCCGCGCCCGTGCCAGATCAGGTGCCCATCACCTTCACCTGGACCGTGACCAACCTGGGGCCAGATGCCAGCTCGGCCACGGCCTGGAACGACCATCTGGTGCTTTCGGCCGATGCTGACCTGACCACCACCAGCGATAATGTGAACCTGGGCACGGTGGCTCACACCGGCGCTCTGGCGGTGGGCGGTTCTTACCTGGGCAGCCTGACCTACTCCCCACCGCTTGGCATGGTGGGAACCTATCACCTATTCGTGGTCACCGATTCTGGAAACCTGGTCAACCAGGGGGCCACCAGCGCCGACAACAACTCCGCCATGTCGGTGGCATTCAACCTGCTGCCGCCCACGGTCGCGCCTGATCTGGTGGTGACTTCGGTCACGGCGCCCAGTTCCGCCCAGGGGGGCTCGCTGCTGCATCTGGGCTGGACCGTCACCAATACCGGAAACGGCAATGTTCCGGCTTCGTCGTTGGCCTGGATTGATCGGCTCTATCTTTCCACCAACGGCCTGCTGGATTCTCATACGCAACTGGCGGCCACCGTGCTGCACTCCGGTGGACTGCCCGCGGGGCAGTCTTATAGCTCGGCCGTGGATGTGAGCCTGGCGGCAGACGCCAACAGCACTTACACCCTGTTTGTGGTGACCGACGCCGATCAACAGGTTTACGAATCCAATAACGCCAATAACACGCTCAGCAACGTGTCCAGCGGTGGGACGGTCGTCACGCCTCAGACGCCTGCCGACCTGGTCACCAGCGCGGTGACCGTGCCGACCTCAACGCAAGCAGGCCAAAACATCAACGTGCAGTGGGATGTCACCAACACCGGTGCCAACGCCGCGCCCACGCTCAACTGGTATGATTCGGTCTACCTCTCCAAGGATCAGTTCCTGGACACCGGTTCGGCCATTTACCTGGGCACGGTTCCGCACCAGGGCGGGTTGACAGCCGGCGCTCACTACACCGGTTCCCTTACCGGTCTAGTTCCCCTGTTCGCCAGCGGGTCGTATTTTGCCATTGTGGTGACAGACTACCGGGGATCTGTGTACGAAGCTGGGGCCACGGCCAATAACACGGCGGTCAGCGTTGCGGTGACCAACGTCAACGTGGCGCCACCCGCCGATCTGACGCCAACAGCCGTTCAAGGGCCGGGGGCCGGCATTGTGGGCCAGGCAACCGAAGGGCCGATTTCCTGGACCGTCACCAACCTGGGTGGGAACCCAGCCACCGGGGCCTGGTATGACGCGGTTTACCTGTCTCTGGATACGAAGTGGGATGCCGCAGACCCACTGATTGGCCGGGTTTTGCATACCGGCGATCTGGCCAGCAACAGCTCTTACTCTGGTAGCTTTACACCTGTATTGCCCGCCGGGCTGGTGCCAGCGAACTATCATTTCATCGTTCGCAGTGACGTTTTCAGCCAGGTTCGCGAGAGCGATAAAACCAATAACCAGGTAATCTCCAGCGGAACGCTGCGGCTGGACATGGCCACGTTAGCGCTGGATTCGCAGGCAACCGGCAGCATTAGCAATGGCGAAGATCTGTACTTCAAGCTCGATGTCACGGCCGGCCAGGCGTTGAACTTTGCCGCCACCTTCTCCAACCCCAACGCGGCCGAGTTTTATGTACGCTATGGCGCACCACCATCACGCAGCAGTTATGACCAGGTGTACGCCACGCTCACGGACAGCAGCCAGAAGCTCAGCATTCCCGCCACCCGCTCTGGCACCTACTACGTGCTACTTCATGGCCGCGAAGGCGCCTTCGCGGGTGCCTCTTACTCACTGCTGGCAACCGAGCCAACGTTTGGAATCAGCGGCATCAGTGTGACCAAGGGTGGCAACAGCGGCCATGTGACCATGGTTATCAGCGGAACCCATTTCACGCCCAACGCCACCGCCTTGCTGGTGAACGGGCAGGGGACCGCTCTGACGGCAACCACCCTGAACTGGTATGACTCGACCACGCTCTGGGCCACGTTCGACCTGCAAGGCGCGGCCACCGGACTGTACTCTGTGGAAGTGAATCAGTCTGGACTTTCCTCCCAATTGCCAGACGCTTTCACGATTATGCAGGGACTGGCCGTTCAGCCCACGGTTACGGTGCTGGCTCCGGGTTCGCTCAGACCCGGCCAAAGCAGCCAGGTGACGATCCAGGTAACGAACACCAGTTTGGTCGACGTGCCGGCCCCCTTGATTTTTATCAATGCCACCAACGCGGCCATGCAACTGCCCAACGCCTCCGGCTATACCGTAGCCGGCCTGACGCTCCTGGCCACCAGTGCCACCGGGCCGGCCGGAATTCTTGCCCCTGGTGCCACCGCGGTGCTCACGATCCCGTTCCAGCCGACCGTCGGGATTGGCAGCTACTACTTTCAAGCGAACCTGCTCAATAGCCCCACCAGCGTGATCGACTGGTCCAGTTATCGCGAGTCGATGCAGCCGGCCGCAGTACCCCATGAAGCCTGGACGCAGATCTTTGCCAACCTGACGGCCCGACTGGGAACAACCTGGGGCGATTATCAGGCCGCGCTCGCTACCGACGCCAGCTATTTGAGCCTGCTGGGCCGCTACACCAACGACCCCAGCGAACTGATGCAACTGGATTACACGGCAGCGGCCAACGAACTACCAACCGTCTCGCTCCAGAGCAGTACCGACATTGCGGCGCAGACCCAAGGCATGGCGGTCTCACTCTCTCGCACCTACCTGCAACCCTTGGAATATCGAGAACACCTCGGTCGCTTCGGTTACGGCTGGTTTGATCAGTGGGACACGAACCTGACCACCGACGCCAGCGGCAACGTGACCATCCTTCAAGCAGGCGCGCCTGAGTATTTCCGCAAGAACGCCGATGGAACGTTCTCGGCCGCGCCCCAGGACCTCAACACACTGACCCTGGAGAATGGAATCTACCGGCTGGTGTCGCAAAGCAAGTCCGTGGCCGCATATCAATCCAACGGCCAGCTTGCCTACTTGCAGGATGCCAACGGCAACCGGATCAACGCCTCGTTCTCCAACGGTCTCTTGACGACCTTGACCGACTCGGTCGGCAACACGCTTACGTTCAGTTACAACACGAACGGCCGCGTGACCCAGGTAACGGGTCCCAACGGCGCGGCCGCAACGTACACCTATGACGCGGCCGGAACACATCTGATTTCCGCCACCGGCGAACTGGGGACCGTTCAATACGCCTACAACGCCCAGAATGCTCTGACTCAGATCACGCTCCGTGACGGTTCCCATCAGAATTATGAGTATGACACGCAGCAGCGATTGACCAGGCAATTTTCCGATGGCGGCCTTCAGTCGCTCTCGTACACCTACGGAACCGGCCTGACGATCACCACCACCGATGCCACAGGGCGCTGGAGTACCAGACTCAGCCGTCCGGACGGTCAGGCGGGAATAATCTATGACGCCACGGGATCAGCCCAGCGGCTCGATTATGACCTGGCCGGCAATCTGACAACGTCCCAAGACGTGCTGGGGGTTGGCACCAGTTACCAGTATGATGCGCGATCGCGGTTGGTGCGCACGGTGGATGCGCTCGGGAACGCTTATTCCTTCACCTACGACACCAGCAACAACATGACCTCGTTCACCAACGCGAACGGGGCAACCAGCCGGTTCACTTACGACGTCGGCGGGAACCTGACCAGCCAGGTGGATCCGGTGGGGCTCGCCGATCTGTTCAGCTACGACACGGCCGGCAACGTTACCAGCACGGTGAACCGCCGCGGCCAGCAAACACACGCCACCTACAATGCGCAAAACCTGTTGACCCGGGCCGATTACGCGGACGGCACCTTTGCATCATACATCTATGATGCGCGTGGCAACTTGCTGACAGCGACCGATCCCACGGGTACCACCACCTACACGTACAACGCCCGGCTCCAACTGACGCAGGTCGTTTATCCAGGCGGTAAGTCGCTGTCGTTCACCTATGACGCCGCGGGCCGCCGGACGAGCTGGACCGATGAGACCGGCTACAAGGTTCAGTATCAGTACGATGCCATTGGCCGGCTGACGAAGGTGCTGGATGGCTCGGGTGCGTTGCTGAGCGCCTACACGTATGACAACGCTGGCCGCGTGACCCGGCTGGATCATGGCAACGGCACCTACACCGTCAACACGTACACGGCCACGGGCAAGCTGGAGTCTGAACTCAACCACGCGCCCGATGGCTCGATTAACTCCCAGTTCATTTACACCTATGACCTGCAAGGCCGCATGGTCACCATGACCACCCTGGCCGGGATGTGGACTTACACGTACGACGTCAACAGCCAGTTGACCGGCGTACGAACCCCAGACGGCCGTGAGATCCAGTACGCCTATGATGCCCAGGGGAACCGCATCGCGGTGACCGACCAGGGTACAACCACAAACTACATCTCCAACTCGCTCGATCAATACACGCGGATTGGCGATGCAACCCTTACCTATGACGCCGACGGCAACCTGAATTCCCAGACCGATAGCAGCGGCACCACGACCTACACGTACGACACGCAGAACCGCCTGATCAGCAGCAACGGCCCCTCGGGCGTGTTCACGTTCACTTACGATAGCTTCGGGCACCGAATCGCCTCGAGCACCAACGGCGTAACGACCTGTTATACGCTGGATCCGTATGGCCTGAACCAGCGACTGGTGGAATACAATGGTTCTGGCAACGCGGTCGCTCACAACATCTTCGCCAATCAGAGCCTGGTCGCCCGCGCAACCTCAGCTGGCACAGGCTACTATGATTTCGAACTCAATGGCTCGACGGCGGGCATCTCAGGATCGGCGGGCACGTACCTGAACTCGTACGCGTACTTGCCGTTCGGCCAGATTGTGCAGGCATCGAGTTCTTCGTTCAGCAACCCGTTCACCTTCAGCGGCCAGTGGGGGGTGACCACAGATGCCAGCGGCCTGACCAGCATGGGCGCGCGGTTCTATAGCGCGGAGCAGGGGCGGTTCACCACCCAAGACCCGCTGGGAATCCAGGGCGGCGACATCAACTTGTACCGCTACGCACTCAATAACTACACCCTTACCATTGACCCCAGCGGACTCAGCAGCGTGTCCGACTGGTGGATCGACGGTGGTTGCCGCAGCACGGTGTCTGCGGTGGGGGCAGGCGTTCTAGGTATCGGCGCGACAGCCGTCACCGCTGGTAATCCTTACGCGGGAATTGCGGGAGGCACGGCTGGGTGGATCGCCGGCGATTACGTGGGTAAGCAGGTCTGCAGGTTCGATCCGACACCGACACCCACACCGACACCCACACCAAGATCGCCCAGCAGCGGTGGCGGTCCCGGTGGCGGTAGAACTGGCGGCGATAGTGCCAGCGGTGGCGGTGGCGGTCCCGGTGGCGGTAGAACTGGCGGTGGATTTGGCGGCGATAGTGCCAGCGGTGGCGCCGGTGGTGGACCTGGCGGTGGTGGACCTGGCGGTGGTGGACCTGGCGGTGGTGGACCTGGCGGTGGGGGACCGGGCGGTGGTGGACCGGGCGGTGGTGGACGTGGCGGTGGTGGACCCGGCGGAGGTGGACCTGGCGGTGGTGGACCAGGCGGGCCCGGTGGCGGCGGACCTGGTGGCCCCGGTGGTGGACCTGGAGGCCCCGGCGGTGGTGGACCTGGCGGTGGCGGCCCCGGCGGCGGCGGCCCCGGCGGTGGTGGTGGCGGTGGGAACATTGTCCCCCCACACGATCCCAATG
>CAIYJE010000119.1 GCA_903926465.1 uncultured Planctomycetales bacterium | reverse complement strand
TTTTGGCCGGAGGAATCTCTTCGTACGCGGCGAGGGCGGAACCGGTGATTGCAGGCGTGTACCAGGCCAGGGCCGCGAGCATGGCCAGGGGCGGTGCCGAGAACGGATGGCGCATGTGAGGAGGGTTCCCGCGGATGTGTGAAGGTTGGTTGATTCCGTGGTCTGGCCGAGTCTTGATGGAGATGGTCTTTCCGGTACTACGAGCGAGGCCGGAATTTCTTAGAACTGAATTTCAGACCTTGGGGCAGCTGAGGTTGCGGACTGGGCCTGGCCCCGGTGATGAAACGGCTTCCAGGGCCTGGGCGTTATCTACACTTTGCTGCCAGAACGGCTGCGTTGGATGGGATGTCAATTTGGAGTTTAGCCAGGAACCGGCGGAATTTCCTGCTTGGCGTTGATTTTCGTGAGCCGTTGAGCCATTTGGTGTACAGGAGATTTGAGGGAGCTGGATTTCATAACGGGTTGGTTGGAGTTGATGCCTGGAATTCCGAGGATTTTCCCCTCAAGGGTCTGGACGCTTCTTGGTGACCACCGCTTCCTGTTCGATTGGCTGACGTGTTAGATTCAGTGCAGAATTCCTGGGCATAGCCAAGGTGCAAGGACGGGGAGGGTTTGACGTGAGTCGACTACGGGTGAGGTTGTTTTCAGGTTCACGTCGGAATCCGGCCGCAGGAATTTTGATCGTTCTGGGACTGGTTTCGTCACCAATTCGCGCTGCTCAGTCTGAGAAGAGTGGGGCCGAGACGGTGATCACGGCCGGGTCGATTCTGGGTCATATTCGAACTCTGGCGTCTGATGAATTTGAGGGGCGAGCCCCGGCCTCACCTGGTGAGGACAAAACCGTTGACTACCTGGTGGGGGAAATGAAGCGGATGGGGCTGGCCCCTGGCAACCCCGATGGGAGTTACGCTCAGAAGGTCCCGCTGGTAGGATTCCAGACCCGCGTGAGCGGTTCGATTGCGGTGGGAACGAGCCAGATTCCTCTGCAGAAATCTGAAGATTGGACCGCCGTGAGCCGGCACCAGGTGCCAATGGCTGAGGTTCTGGATTCGCCACTAGTTTTTGTGGGATATGGAGTGGTGGCCCCTGAATATGGCTGGGATGACTACAAGGGGCTTGATGTTCGGGGCAAGACGCTGGTGATGCTGGTGAATGATCCGCCGGTGGCGGATCCTGCGGATGGGCAGAAGCTGGATGAGGCTAGGTTCCGGGGTCGGGCGATGACCTATTACGGGCGCTGGACGTACAAGTATGAAATTGCGGCGGAGAAGGGGGCAGCGGCGGTGCTCTTGGTTCATGAGACTGGCCCGGCCGGTTATCCTTACGAGGTGGTGGTAGGTAGCTGGGGGCGTGAGAATTTTGACATTCCGCGGGAAGACCGAAATCTGGGTCGGGCTGCTGTGGAGTCATGGATTCCTGAGCCAAAAGCCAGGGCTTTGCTGGCCGCGTGCGGGCAGGACCTGGATCAGTTGAAACGCAAGGCGGCAACCAAAGAGTTTCAGCCAGTGAAGTTAGATGCCCGGCTGTCTGCCAAGGCCGAGAACACATTGCGGCAGGTTGAATCTCGCAATGTGGTTGGCAAACTGGTTGGTTCTGACCCTGTGCTCAGGGATGAGTCCATTGTGTATACGGCCCACTGGGATCACCTGGGCAAGGACCCTTCACTGAAGGGGGACCAGATTTACAACGGAGCCGCGGATAATGCGTCTGGCGTGGCAATGATGCTGGAGATTGCCCATGGATTGACCCAGGTCGAGCCCAAGCCCAAGCGCTCGATGGTGTTTCTGGCGGTGACTGCTGAAGAGAAGGGGCTACTCGGCGCAAAGTATTATGCGTCTCACCCGCTTTACCCGCTTGAGAAAACGCTCGCAAATATCAACACCGATGTGATCAATCTCTGGGGCCGCACCCAGGATATTACGAGTGTGGGGCTGGGTCAGACGACGCTCGATGAGATCTTGGAACATGTTGCGAAGGGGCAGGGGCGTTCTGTTGGGCCAGATCCTGACCAGGAGAAGGGGATGTACTTCCGGTCCGACCATTTTGAGTTTGCCCGTGCCGGAGTTCCGGCGCTGAACGCCAAGAGTGGCGCGGAGTACAGAGATAGGCCGGCGGACTACGGGCAGGCCAAGCGCGATACCTACACCAAAGACGATTATCACAAGCCGAGTGACGAGGTGAAGCCAGATTGGGATCTGAGCGGTGCCGTGGAAGACGCGAGGTTACTGCTGGAGGTTGGCTTGGCGGTTGCCAACGGTACAACCTGGCCCGAATGGAAGCCCGGGAGTGAATTCCGCGCACGGCGAGAAACAATGCTCCATCCTGCGAACTCCAATTGAGTTGTTGGCGAGACCCCAGCTATGAGTGACGTTGAAAACCCTCAGCGTGTATTGCCCGCAACTAGCCGCGCGCCGGTTCTGGGCGGCCTGCTGTTCATTGCGCTGGTGGTTGGGAGCTGGGTTGATGCGCAACTGGGTTGGTTTGATTCGGCCTATCGGCTGCTAGGCCGGTTGTTTTATGAGCAGTGGGCACTGGCCGAACTGAGGCGCCCTTCGCAACTCATTCTGGCACGCTGGCACCTATCGATGGGTTTGCTCCTGCTCAGTGGAACGCTACTGGTTCGCCCTTGGGTGAGCCGTCATGCGTGGCTGGCGCTGCTTGCGTTTTGTGCCGGCTATGCGGTACGAGCCGGCTGCTGGGTGATGGGTGGGAACTTGCCGCTGGTTCCCGGAGATAGCTGCCATTACATCGAAGTGGCGACCTCGGTCTATCGGGGTGAGGGGCCAGTCAAGCATTACGTGGAGAGCTTTTTTCGAGATTACCGACCGCAGGGGATTCTTGAAGGTCAGGGAGTGCTCGACGACTGGGCCACGCCACTTTGGGCCTATGCGCTGGCCGCGTGTTACCGGATTACGGGAGTGGTTCCGGGGGTATCTCTGGAAGCGACGTTTGCGGTTGCCAAGGGACTGAGCTTCGTTTTGAATTTGCTGTGCCTACCGCTGCTCTACCTGTTTGTGAGGCGGAACTGGAACCGAGACACTGCGCTTGGTTCGCTGGCCTTGCTGGCGGTGTTACCCGTGCATGCAATTTATGCGGGGTTTGAGCTGCGAGAGAGTTTGGTGGTGTTCACAGGCCTGGCGGCCTTGATGTGCCTGGCAGAGCTGTTTCGCAGCCGTGGCGGTGCGGCTTGGGGTTGGGCTGTACCAGCCGGTCTTTCGGCCGGCTTTGCGATGCTCGCCAGAGATACGATGATTGTTTTTGTAGGGGCGTCCTATCTTTACGGCCTGGTTTCCTGGAGGCGAACGCACCTTTTGCCGCTGCTGCTGGCTGGCATGGTGGCGTTGGTTGTGGTGGCACCTTGGGCCTGGTGGACGTACCAGGTTTACGGTTCGGCGTTTTATAGTTACACGCGCTTTTTTGCTTACAATTTCTCATGGACGGTTCACCATTATGACCGGGGTAACACCCGGCCCGAGCAGTTTTTCACAACGGCGAACCTGCCGGAGATCCTGAGAATCAAGGTGCGTGCTCTTGGAGTGATTCTTCTTTATTCCACGATGATCCTGAGCGTTCCGGTGGCGGCCGGTTTCTGGGGTGGGTTGAAGCGAACCGAATCTGGCGAGCGTGTGATTGGGAATCGACTGGCTCGGATGATTGGTTTCACGCTTCTCTGCTTTGTGCTGGCCACGCTGGTGAGAATTGCGGATGTCTCGCAGGTTGAGCAGCTTGGACGCTATTACTTGCCGTTGTATGTGCTGATGATTCCGTGTGCGGTGACCGGGTTTGGCGACTGGTTAGACCGGTTCAATGGTGGAGCTGCGGGTGGTTGGATTCTGGCGACCGTGACAGTGCTTCTGTGGGCCGACCCAAGCTGGAGCTATGACGCGGTCTGGTTCCGCCGTCCCTACCAGCTTCACTGGCCGGCGCTGGTGGACGCCGGGCGCTGGATTCAGGATCATCCTGCCGAGGTACCGCCGAACAGTCGTATTCTTACCTGGTTCCCATGGGAGCTTCGGGTCACGTCCAATCAAACCACGGTCCTCTTCCCGCGCGCGCTTGAGGGGGGAGACTACGAACGTCGGCGGATTGAGGAGACACTGGCGCATTACCAGGTAACCCATGTTTTATGGGGCTCTTTTGAGCCGTCTCCAGACGCTAACGTGGAGAAGCTGGGTTCTTATCTCGATGCGCTTCGACAGAGTGTGGGGTTAAGTGATTCTCGCGAGATTTTCCATTCTGGGCCTGCGCTTGCGTTCCCTGTTCGACTTTACAAAGTGCAGGGCACACGGCCATGACAAGAGACCGTGATCGGCGGCTGGTGCCCGAGTGGGCGTGGGTTGGGTTGTTGTTGATTCTGGTGTTTGATGTCTGGTGGCGTGGACACACCATGGGCCCTGCGGTGACCGACCGGCTGGATGGTGTTCACCTTTGGCCGGTTGTGAAAGGGGAAACCGAGCCTCTGGATTGCGACGAGGCAGCTTATGCCTACATGGGCAAGCGGCTGACCGAGGGGGCCGTGTTGTATCGAGACCTGGCGGAGAACAAGCCGCCGGGCGGGTACTGGATTTATCAGCTTGCCGTCAAAATAGGCCAGGCCAGCGAGTGGACCATTCGCTGGATACCGGTGCCTATAGTGTTGCTCACCATTCTGCTGTTGTGGTTGGCAGCGCTGCTGGTGGCGGGCCCCTTGGCGGCATGTCTGTCGTCATTTTGCTACGTGCTCTTGAGTACCGATCCGTATCTGTATGGGAATGGGGCTCAGCTTGAGTTGCCCATGAATTTGTTTGCGGTGGGAAGTTTGGTGGCAATCCTGCTCGCACTCAAGAAACCAGGTTGGCACTGGCCTTGCCTCGCCGGATTTTTGGTTGGGGCCGACACCTTGGTCCGGCAGGTTGGTGTGGTTTCGATTCCCATTTATGCCCTGGTCATCTGGTTCTCAATGGGCGGTTCGGAGGCGAACGGTGACAGACCTGGATCGGTGAGAAGTCGGTGTGTTTCCCTTGTAGCGATGTTCGTGGGCTTCATGGTCTCTGGAGCGATTGCCATTGGGGTGATTGCGAGCCAGGGGGCATTGCCGGCCATGGTTGAGAATGTGATTGTGGGAGCGGCTGCGCTGGTTGCAGATACGCCGGCCGCGGAGAGGAGTCCACCAAGCTGGATGCGCTGGCTGACCGGTAATTCAGACCCCAACACGGGGGCTTTGCCCTGGCCGTTTGGTCAGACCCGTTACCTGGTGTGGTGGGGGTGCGGAAGCTGGCCACTGTGGATTCTTGGAGTAGGCGCACTGGTCGCTGCGCTGGTCTGGGGTAATCGAGAACGGCGGTTGGTTGCCGTCTGGACTCTTGGCCTCTGTTTGCAAGTGGTTTTGCCGCGCCAGTACTGGGCCCACTATTACTTACTCCCAACGCCAGGCCTCTCGCTTCTGGCCGCAATTCTGGTTGTGGATGCGATTCGAGCCCGGCGACCCGAACCAGGCCGATTTGTGCTTCTGGGCCGGGTTATGTTAGTGGGATTGGCGACACTGGCGATTGCTGGAACGCTTTTTTTGCAGGTGCGAGATTATTTGCTGGTGCCGCCCGAGCAATTGACGATCCGTTACAAGGGAGGCGCGCAGTGGGTAAGGCTAAGGCAAATCGGTCGCGAACTCGATCGGAAATCTTCAGCGCTTTCCAATCCCGCGCTTTTTGTCTGGGGCTGGCAAAGCCCGCTCTATTTTTACTCGGGGTTAAACAGTCCGTCCCGCCATTTCTTTGTGAATGACCTGATGAAGACCCAGGCCACGACGGGTCACCCGCTCGTGAGCCGCTGGATCCAGGAAATTCTGGACGATCTGGACAGGGCGAGTCCATCGCTGGTGTTCACTGGCTATCCGCCGTTTCCGGAGCTGGAAAAACGCCTGAGAGACCGGTATCAGGTCTCCAAGGTGGTGCCCGAAGCGCCTGCGCTCTGGGTTCTGAAGCAGGACGCTCGCCCGTTCTTGATGGAGGGGAGAAAGCTCAGAACTCAACCGGACGATGCGCGGTCTGGCCATTGATTTGTTAGCCGAGTGGTTTGACCCAAGGTATTCATCGCCAGGCATGAACGTACTTGTGGCCTGCTATGACACGCAAAAATAACGGTCTGCGTTAGCATGTTTTGCTCCGAGTTCGGTTGAACTTCAGGGGATGTAGGTCTGAAGCGATAAACCTTTATTATTCTGAAAATGCATCCATGCTTTGTGGCATGCATTTGCGTTGACAGTTTCAAAGCTCACGACCATAAATCTCGATGATTTGAGACTGTCCGATGTGCATCACTGCTGATTCGGTGAAGAATCAGGGCCAGGCTCGTACTGCGATATTTGACATCTGAGCCTACTGGCTGCCAGGCCATTCCGGGCGTGCTTTTCGCTTGTCTCCCCAACGATCAACCTCCTTGATCCGGCGAATACTCGCCATGGGAGGTTACGAGTGTTAACACGGCCGGCTCAGTCAACCAAGGTGCCTTGAACGTTAGCTCGACCAGCAAGGAGATTGACAGGTGGAAGGGGTCTATTGGCCTGGGTGCGATTGGCGTGTTTCTGGCTAGTGGCGACCCAATCGCGGTACAGCTTACATACAATTCCTCCGCGCAGACGCTGGTCGAGTTCTTGAACGATACCAAAACAGGTGCCACTTATCAGGCTGTTAACACGGGGATTAATTTGCAGAGTAGTGTCGGGGAATCATTTGCCTATCTAGGATTCAACGGTGCTAACTATTCCAGAACGTTCTCCAACGTGAACTTGGCCACGCTCCTGGGAAGTTCGACAGGATACGTGGGGTTCACCGCCGCCGGTGCAACGCCGGTGAACGTGGCCAACCACCTCAAGCCCGCCACAGTCTTGGTGCAATGGGGGAGCGGTAGCAACCAGTTCAATATCGCGCTACCCTGTCGGGTTGGGCCGCGGATCACGCTCAACGGCGGCACCGGACAGAATGCGCTCGATGTGAGTGCCGGTGGCCAGTATGTTTGGGCCTAAGTGGTATAGTCCAGGGCCTCAAGGAACGAATCGACTACAAGGCGATCTCGCGTGTTATGGTTCACGGGGCTAACAGCCTGAGCGCATTCACCGGTTCCATGGAAAATCCGGTAGGCCTGGATGTGACGAATCTGAGTAATAGCGAGCGTTATATTGTAACCCTCTTCCAGCAGGTCTTGAACCGATCGGCATCGTCGGCTGAGCTTCAATATTGGACGGCCGAGCTGGACCAAAAGGGAAGCTCTCGGCTGCGTGTGGCTCAGCTCTTGCTGGGATCCGACGAGGCCCGCACGCTTCAGGTACAAGGCTGGTACCAGCAGTTCCTGGGCCGGCCGGCCTCGGCCCACGAGCAGCGACATATGCTCAAACAACTGGCTGCGGGCAAGACCCAGGTTCAGGTTCTCTCGGCACTGCTGGGCGGTGCGGAGTTCCACAAGGTTACCCGAACACTGGTCTCTGGCGGCACTACCAACAACCGGTTCATTACCGGTCTCTACAAGATGCTGCTCGATCCTTCAGGCGCACCAGACGCAGCGATGCGGAAGTACCTGGACCAGGTGGTTCGCACCCGGGGGCGTGTGGCGGCCGCCGCCGACCTGCTGGCCTCTTCACGGTTCGGTAAAATTCAGGCCGAGGCAATCAGCATCTTGATCGACGAGAAATCTGCCAGCCGGAACTCAATGCCCAGCGTTCAGTATTCCAGCTTCAAACCCAACGGGCTGGCTGCCCTGTTACTCAGTCGAAAACCGGAGTCAAGCGGAGGCCTGAACGGCTGTGCGGAACGCAGGCTCAACTGGCGTTGATGCTGGTAGCATACTCGTTTCGGAGCGCGGTCATGATGGTATCCCAAGACTGAGAGAGCGCGAAGTTTCTGGCTTGGGCGGACATGAAGATTCGCTTCTGGTTGTTTACTACCAGACTCGCCAGGCGATCGCTCATGACGGTGGCCGGCTCCGAGGGTTCAACCAGGAGCCCGTTTTTTCCCTCCTGGATCAGGTCTCCGGGGCCGCCTTTGCGTATGGCGACCACAGGTAGTCCGGATGCCATGGCTTCCAGGATCACGTTGCCAAACGTTTCCGTAAGGCTGGCGAACGCGAACAGGTCGCAGGCAGAGTAGTAGTCGGCAAGTTCTTCACCAGTCCGGTACCCGACAAAATTCGCCTGAGGGCCCAGCGTTTGTTCCAGTTCCGCACGGGCTGGTCCATCTCCCACAATCAGGACACGGACCTGATCGGGCAATTGAGATTCCAGGCCGGCCAGCGCCTGACCCAGGAATGAGACGTTCTTTTCATAGGCCAGCCGGCTCACATGCCCAACCAGAACCTGGTCAGGTTTGACTCCGAGTGCCGTGCGAATGGCTTCCCTGCGGGGCCGGTCGGGCCGAAAGGTATGGCCATCGACACCGCGAGGCCAGAGGACCAGCCGTTCAAACCCACGGTCACTGAGTTCCGAGATGGTGGCCATGGACGGAACATACGTCTGCCTTGTTCCGTTATGAAACCAGCGCAGGTAGCGCCAGACGAGTGGACCAAACCAGCCCACTCGGTAGTGATCGGAGTATTGATCGAAATTGGTGTGGAAGCTGGAAACCACCGGTAGCTTTTGCCTCTGGCAATGCTTCAGGACCGCCAAGCCCAGGGTGGCCTCGGTGGCCACATGGACGATGTCGGGCTTGAATTCATCAATCCCACGCCTGACCGCCTGGAAGGGAGGCAGTGGAAGATAAAGCTCGCGATAGAACGGCGGATTGATGGCCCGCACGGTAATCGTTTGTTCGTGCTCTGGGCGCGTTTTGTAGCGTGGCTGGATGATCTGAACTTCATCCCCGTGCTCCATGAGTACACGTGTCAGTTGCCCGAGAGTGCGAGACACTCCATTGACCTGGGGAAAGTAGGTCTCGGTGACGAGACAGACACGCATTGAGGATTTCCAGGGCGGGGGTGTCGAGGCAGAGATTCTATCTTACTGCCTGACCTCTGCTGGCGTCATGAAGTTGAGAGGAAGATCTGGCGTGGACGGCGTGTCATTCTGGGAACTCGCCGCAGGACTGGTCGGAAACGGGCGATCTGGAATTCGGCCAGGAGGGTTTTGGATTTCAGAGTGGGAATTTCTGGTTCCGGGTGTTTGTAACGTTTGCCAAGTTCTACAAACGAGCAGACCCCGCCAGATCGCAAGATTGCGGTCGGGCGGGGTCTGTTCGTTGGTTTGCAGTTAGCTCCGAGTCCCGGCTCAGGCCATCGGAACCGTCCGCCAGGTGTTCCAGGAGAAGCCTGGGGTCTGGGTGGAGGTGGCGGCAGGGGTCATGTTCGAGATGACCGTGGCCGTCCTTGAGATGGCGACAACAGGGGCAGGTGCGGGAGCCACGGTAGCGATTGGCAGCTGAGCCTGGGTCACCGGGCTGGTGGGGGAGACTACGGGAGAGGACTCGCCGAGCACCACATCCAGCTTCTGGTTTTGATCTTTGATCTGAATGGTGCGGTTGAGAATCAGGTTGTTGCCCTGGAAGGCTCGAATCTGATAAGTGCCGGGCTGAAGCGGGATCTGGTAACCACCAGGGCCAGCGGTCTGCACAGCCTGAACGGTTCCGTCTTGAGCGGTGGCCTGAATCACCACTCCGCCCTGACCTTCGCCGATCGAGTAGGCGTGGTCGTTATTCTTGTCAACAAAAGCCACACCAACCAGTTCGGCAGACTGATTGGCACGAACACCAAAGTCCTGGGTCATAACGGTACCAAACCCAGAGCGATTGGCGTTTACGATGCCGATGCCCACTTCTTTGAAGGAGTTTGAACCGCTATTGGCGGGCTCCAGCATGTTGTTCAGGTGACCGTGGTCGGGAACGCCCCAGTCAAGCAGGAAGGCCTGCAGGTTCTGGTCGATTGACTCACCGTAAGCATAGGCGTTTTCAGCGGTGCGGATGGCACCGGTGTAACCCGCGCTGGTCATGCGGTCATTGGAGGATGAGCCGTTGCTGCCGGTGTGGGACTGGTAGCCGTTCACGGCCATATCTTGGCTGTGAGACTGAGCAGCTTGAGCGAGCTGTGTGTTCCAGGCCAGCGGCTGGCGAGCCTGCATCCCAGAGATCGACTGCTTCTCTTGCTGAAGGTTGACACCGTAGTAGTCAAGCGTCTGCTGGGTTGAAGGGGAAATATTGGCGGTGATCTGGTTGAAGCCGGCACCGGGGTTGGTCCGCACGGCGTTGGTCAGTTCCAGAGCGTACTGGAGTTCGGCCGTGGGAGCGGCCACTGAAACGGGAGGGGCGGAGACGGTCGAGAGCAGTTCCCGGGTTTCGAGGGTCTCTACTCGGAAGCTGATTCGTTGGGTTGTTCGCTGAGCCATCGTTTTACCCTCCCTAGTGTCAGGTCTCGATTATGGTTTCGCCCGGGGGCGTCAATCATCCGTGTTGCAGCCCGCTTGGGTCGCGGGTCAGGGTTGTCACACCGGACAGGTCGTGTGCCGTAAGCTGTGTGGTCCAGACCGGCGTGACGGGTAACTAGAGAGAGCAACCCCTGTGCCAAACCCGGTGGCTCGTTGTGCGAAACTTGTGAAAAACGTCATAAGATATTATTGATCATGGCCTTATGGTGAATTGTGGGTCCGATGGGTCAGTTGGGATTGAATGACTGTGCCGGCTGGGTGGAATGGAGGGCTGGCCGGCTGGGTAGTAAGTTACAAGCCTGGTGCATTTTTTCAACGTTGAAATTACCGAACTTTCTTTAAAGTCCAGACTTGTGGCAACCGACATGCTTGGATTTGGTCGGGGCTTTGTGTGGTCAAGCGGCTTGTCTGGGTTATGCCGGGCTTGCGTTCGGGTACGATGCGGGATTAGCTTGGCCCGCACCGAATTCCGCGAGCAGGTGATTGGGAACTAGCCTTGAGTCGTGGCTTGAGGCGCGACCTGAAGAAACAACTGGGGAGAGGCGGATGACTATGGCTCAGGACTACCGGAAGCTGGTCGAGGACGCGTTAACGGCCGGCAAGGTTTCCAGCTCTGCGGCTCAGGCAATCTGCCGCTGGCTTGAGGAGCCCCCTTATCGGGCGTATCTGGCCAGCTTGAAAGCGGAAATCGACCAGGCTCGGTGGAAGGAGCTGGACGAAGCTTTCTATACGGTGATCGAGTTCGGGACCGGAGGTCGGCGGGGGCGGATGTACCCGGTTGGCACGAATGTCTTGAACGCCCGGACCCTTGGTGAAAGTGCGCGTGGGTTGGCAGATTACGTGCGATCAGCCAAGGGACAGGCCGCCAGTCTCTCGTGTGTCATTGCGTATGACACCCGGCACAACTCACGAGAGTTTGCCGAAATCTGCGCCCGGGTGCTTGTGGCCGCCGAGTTTCAGGTTTACCTGCTGGACGCGCCCAGATCTACACCACTGCTTTCATTCGCAGTGCGTGAGCTCAAGTGTGACGCGGGTATTATGATCACAGCATCACATAATCAACCGGCTGATAACGGTTTCAAGTGTTACGATGCCCATGGGAACCAGGTTGTACCGCCCGATGATGGGGGCATTATTGACTGCGTGAAGGCCTCGTCTGACCGTGAGATTCCCGAAGCCGATTTTGCAGCCTCGGTTCAGGCTGGGAAAATTCGTCTGGTGGGGGCTGAAATTGACCGTGGCTACCTGACTGCCGTGGTCAGCCAGTCGGTTTCTCGAGCCCGTGATATCTCCATTGTTTTTACACCGCTCCACGGAGTGGGAGAAACCTCGGTGGCGGCCGCGCTCAAGGCCGATGGGTTCAGTCGGGTGAAGATGCTCGCGGCCCAGAGTACGCTGGATGGAGATTTTCCCAATGTTCCGGGGCATGTTTCCAACCCAGAGATTCCCAGGGTGCTAGACGCCGCCATTGCCGAGGCCCGGTCGATGGGCGCTGATCTGGTGCTGGCCAGTGATCCGGACGCAGACCGGATTGGAGTGGGTGTGCCGCTGGGCCGGGATTCCAGTGGAGAATGGGTAACGCTGAACGGCAATCAGATTGGTGCCTTGCTGGCCGCATTTGTCATCAAGGAAACGCAGGCGCAAGGCAAGTTGCGGAGTGACCATTACCTGGTGACAACGCTGGTCACCGGCCAGATGTCCAAGGCGATCGCCAGGCGTGAAGGGGTGCGGGTTGTCGATAATCTGCTGGTCGGCTTCAAGTGGATTGGCAAAGCGATCGACGAAAATGGCCCGGCCGGATTCCTGTTCGGCTTTGAGGAGTCTCACGGCTACCTCAAGGGGGATCACGTTCGGGACAAAGATGCCGCGGTTGCCGGCATGCTGTTCGCGGAACTGGTGGCCACGCTCAAAGACCGCAAGCAGACCGTGCTTGAATATCTTGACGGGCTTTATACCGACGTCGGCCACTTTGCAGAGCGGCAGCTGAACAAGGTGTTTGAAGGGCGTACTGGTCAGGACAAGATCAAGGCGCTCATGAAAGCCTTCCGCGAGGTTCCACCGCTGAGCATCGGTGGTCTTTCGGTGCTGGAAGTCAAAGACTACCAAGATCATCAAATTCGGCGTGCGGACGGCTCGATCGAGTTGATGCCAGAGCCCACCTCAGACCTGCTGATCTTTGAACTGGCCTCCGAGGGGTGCCGGTTTGCGGTTCGTCCCTCCGGTACCGAACCCAAGATGAAGCTCTACCTGTTTTCCCGTAGCGACACCTCGGGAGGCAATGATCCGGCCCGCCTGGAGGCCGTGAAGACGCAGACCATTGCCAGGCTCGACCAGATGAGCGCGGACCTGGATCATTACATTGCCACGGCGTTGGTTGAATTTGGTGATTGACGACTTGCCTATCATGAGTAGTAAAGGCAAGTTATTGCAGGAAGCCGGTGTGGCGTTCAGGAAGGCGCGGGTTTGATGTCTGAGGAAGTGGATCCCGTCTTGCCAGTTCGTCCTTCAGAGAGGGTTCGGAAATTTCCGACGACCCCGGGCGTCTATCTGATGAAAGACGCCCAGGGTCGTGTTGTGTATGTGGGGAAGGCCAAGAATCTTCGCGCACGGGCCTCCAGCTATTTCCACAAGGCCGCGGAACTCGATGCCCGGATTCGCGACTGGATTGGCGAGGTTGTGGATATTGATTTTGTGGAGGCCGAAAGCGAGGTGGATGCCTTGCTGATGGAGGCCCGGCTGATCAAGGATATTCAGCCGAAGAACAACGCCGACCTGAAGGACGACAAGTCGTTCCCCTATCTCCAGATTACAACCTCGGAAGACTTTCCCAGGGTGGAGTTTACCAGGCAACCGCGTGACCAAGGTGTGAAACTGTACGGGCCGTTTCCGCGTGCTAAAAGCCTGCGTGGGGCGATGCAGGTGCTCCAGAAAATCTTCCAGTTTCGAACCTGTTCACTGGATATTGATGAGGACGATCCACGCTGGCGGTGGTTTCGTCCTTGCCTGCTCCATTCCATTGAGCAGTGCTCCGCGCCTTGTAATTTGCGAATTGATAAAGAGACGTACCGGACTAGTATTCGGCGGCTCCGATTGTTCCTTGATGGGAAGAAAGACGCGGTGCTGAGGGAAATTGAAGATGAGATGAAAGAGGCGGCCCGCGCCACCCAGTTTGAGAAGGCAGCTCGACTTCGCGACGAATTGAAAGCGTTACGCAATTTGAGCCTGCGGGGCGACCTGGCCAAGCATGCTCAGCCTGAGGTCTTTTACCAAGACCCCAAGCGTGGCCTGCGAGCACTTCAGAAAGTTTTGAAGCTCGAGAAATTGCCCAGGACCATTCAGGGGGTCGACATCGCGCATCTGGGCGGCACCGAGACGGTAGGCTCACTGGTTTCGTTCATTGATGGGCTTCCGTTCAAGCCCGGGTACCGTCGTTACAAGATTCAGAGCGTTGAAGGGATCGACGATTACGCCTCGATTCGGGAAGTGATTGCACGCCGGGTGCAGGGGTTGCGGGAGCGAGACGAAGCGCCGCCGGACATTTTCTTGATCGACGGAGGCAAGGGGCAACTGAACGCCGCTCTGGATGCCTTTCGGGTGCAGGATTTTCAGCCGCCGTGCTTGATCTCGCTAGCCAAGCAGGAAGAGGAGATTTTTCTTCCCGGTCAGTCTGAATCGATCCGTTTGGCACGTCGCTCGTATGCGCTTCGGCTACTTCAGTATGTTCGGGATGAGGCACACCGATTCGCCCAGCATTACCATCATCTGCTACGATCAAAGCGAACGTTCGGGGACGACTGACAGATTGAGCTTGAAGGCGGCTTGGCTATTCATGATTCTTCTCTCTGCAACAGGCCTGGGTCGGCAGTATTCCGGAGACCCCGTATTCGAGGAACTGTCATTTGAGGTCCGGGCCGGCGATCGGATTGGCCTGGTGGGCCCGAATGGCGCGGGAAAGTCGACGCTGGTCAAGATTCTTGCTGGCCTGGATCAGCCAGACTACGGCCATCTTTCGGTGCGGCCGGGCATTCGTGTGAGCTTGTTGCGTCAGCAGCCTGATTTCGGTCCTGAAGAGACGTTGATGGAGGTTGCGCGATCAGGCGTGGCCTCCTTGCTCGATCTTCAGCGCGAGCTTGAAGAGGCCGCACACGAAGTGGCTGAGGCCGAAGACGATGCTGATCGTGAGCGAGCCACACGCAGATATACCCAGGTTCAGGACCAGCTCGAACATCGCGATGCCTATACGCTTGATCATAGAATCGAAGAGGTTTTGCTCGGTCTAAAATTCAAAACCGACGATTTTACTCGGCCGGCCCGGACCTTTTCAGGGGGGCAGCAGTCTCGCCTGATGCTCGCCAAGCTCCTGCTTGAGAGTCCGGACCTGATGCTGCTGGATGAACCCTCGAACCACCTGGACCTTGAGACCACGGAATGGTTGGAGGCGTACCTGAGCCGGCAGCCGGTAGCCCAGGTGGTGGTAAGCCATGACCGTCAGTTTCTGGACTCGGTGGTGACCAAGGTCTGGGAATTGCATTTTGGCGGCCTGACCACCTACCCAGGGAACTTCACCCAGTACTGGAAGCTGAGACAAGAAAAAGCCAAGGTGCTGGAGCGGGCCAAGGAGAAACAGGCGGCCGCGGTGGATGATCTCAAGGCGTACATTATCAAGTATGCCGCCGGTCAGCGGGCCAAGCAGGCGAAGGATCGTGAGAAGAAGCTGGCACGCATCGAGATGGTTGAATCCATGCGTGAGATCGGTGAGCCGATCATGGGGTTTCCAGAGGTTGATCGCTCGGGCGACGTGGTGATTGAGGCAGACAAGGTCTCCAAGGGGTTCGATCGCCCCCTGTTCTCAAACGTCACCCTTTCCGTGCAGCGCGGCCAGTGCGTGGGGGTAATTGGTCCCAACGGGGCCGGTAAAACGACCCTGATGAAAATCCTCATCGGGTTCCTTCAGGTAGATTCCGGCTCCGTGCGGCTGGGTCACCGGGTACAGGTGGGTTACTACGACCAAGGGCTGGACTCACTGCCGCCCAATACTCAACTTTTGCGTGCTGTGGCTCCTGACGATGATGCAGAATGGGTGGAGCAAGATACGCGTGAACTGCTCGCCCGGTTTGGGCTGACGGCGGATCAGGTGTTCCGGACGTTGGGGCAACTTTCCGGCGGCGAAAAGGGGAAAGCCGCACTGGCCAGGCTGGCAGCCACCGGTGCGAACCTGCTGGTGATGGACGAGCCCACAAACCACCTCGACATCTGGTCATGTGCTGCGCTCGAACGCTCGATCCGAGAGTTCGAGGGGACAGTTCTGGTGGTGAGCCACGACCGTTATTTCCTGAATCAGGTGGCCGATCGCTTGTTCCTTGTGGCCGATGGCAAGGTCCGGGTGATCGAAGGAGATTACGCCACCTATCAGTACCTGACCAAGCAAGAGGCAGAGGCCAGCAGCAAGCCAACGTCAGCAGCAACACAGGGGGGCCGGCCGGCTGCTGCCGTCGCGGAGAAGGCAAAGTCCAAGAAGCGAAAATTCCCGTATCGCAAAGCGGCCGATCTCGAACGTGAAATTGGCGAGCGTGAAGCCGAACTGGCCGCCGTGGAAGCCTCACTTGCCGACCCCGCCACCTGGAAGAATGCCGAAACGGCACGCTCTGCCCAGGCCCGTTTCGATCAGCTCAAAGAGCAGATCCCGCAGCTTTACGAGCATTGGGACGAGTCGATGGAACTCAACTCCTGAAGCGCCGGTGGATGTTCAGGAAGGAATCCAGGTTCGGCCGGCTGTGTCCGGGCGTTGGATCTTTTGGGTTGATATTGTTCAGGCGGATTTCAGGCTGATCCGTCAACCGTTGAAATCCGAATCCGTTCAATGTAAATCGGCATCTGGGGTTTCAGGCGAGTCATCAGAATCAACACGAGAGAGTGGCCAGTTCAAAATCGCTTGACGCTACTTCTACCAAACGCGTCTTGCGCCGCGTATTTTGAAATGCTCCCACTTCTCAACCGGTGACTCGATTCTAGAGGAACCTCCGCCCATGCAATTGACGTTACGCTGAACACCGGGGCTCTCTGCCTGCCTGGCAATGGTGCTGGTCGGGGCTGGCTGCGGCCAGGATACCCAGCCACCACTTCCGGGTGCATCCAATGGGCCTGCACCCTCCGGTGCCAACCCGGGGAATAATCAAGCCGGACGAGGGCCAGGTGGTGGTCCAGGGGCGGTTGGCCCAGAAGGCTCAGGTTATCCGGGTGGTCCCGGCGGCCCAGGTGGGGGCCGTGGTCCTTCAGCGCTTCACAGGGCGATGGAGAAGATTGGTGAAGGGCCGAACGCACTGCAAAAAGTGCTTGAGGCCGCATTCAAGGCCGATGCTCCAGCCTGGGAGAGTATCCAGGCTCAGACGAAAGAGTACGTGCAGCTTGCCACCGAGTCTGGCAAAGCAGAACCGCCCCATGGTGATAAGGAATCTTGGACCAAGCTTGGCAACGAGTTCACGGCGCTGGCCACGGATCTCGATTCCGCCGCTCAAGCCAAAGATAAAGATGCCGGCCTGGCCGCTCTCAGTGGACTTTCTACCTCCTGCAAGGGGTGCCATGATGTGCACAAGATGGAAGGCCATCCCCGGGGCTTCGGTCGTGGCGGCCCGGGTGGGCCAGGCGGATATTCTGCAGGATACCCAGGGGCACCTGGTGGTCCCGGCGGCCCTGGCGGCCGACGTGGACCTTCGCCACTTCATGGCCTGATGGAGAAGATTGGCGAGGGGCCGAACTCGCTGCAGAAGTCTCTTGAAGCGGCAGCCAAGGTTGATGCCCCAGAGTGGGAGAAGATCCAGCCCCAGGCCAAGGAATACCTGCGCCTGGCGACCGAGTCTGGCACCTATGATCCGCCGCGCGGCGAAAAAGAGTCTTGGACCAAGCTCTCCACGGAATTCACAGCGCTTGCCGCCGAACTCGACAAGTCGGCCGAGGCCAAGGATAAAGATGCCACCGTGGCCGCTCTTAGTGGCCTCTCAACGTCTTGCAAAGAATGCCACGACCAGCACAAGCGGCAGGGTCCTCCCGGCGGCTTCCGGCCTGGTGGCGGGTTTGGTCGTCCTCCCGGCGGCGGTCCTGGTGGGCCTCCGCCCGATGGTCCTCCGGTTGGAGCCCAGCCTCAGCTCTGATGGATCTGGGCACCGCGGGTTCCAGGCCTGTTTGGCCTGGGGCTTTGCAAATGATAAAGGTCTGGTAGGGTGATGAGGTAGACCACGTTCAACGGCTGTTCAAGAACAGGCCGAAGCGCGACCCTCGAAAGCCATGCCATGCTCGACCCGACAAAACGGCTTGTTACCATCCGGCACGCTTCGGCACTTTTTCGAAAGACCCCGGGGCGTGCCGGTTCGTTGATCACGATTGCGACTGGATCGATCTCGGATGTCGTTGTGATTGGAGACCTGCACGGGCACGTCGATGTCTTGATGCGGGTGCTCAAGCTTTGTGCGCTGGATGCCAATCCCCGACGGCACCTGATCGTTCAGGAACTGGCGCATGACACCCGGGTGAACCCTGACGAAGGGGAGATCGACAGGTCGCACCGGCTGATTGACCTGGTTTGTGCCTTGAAGTGCCAGTATCCAGAGCGGGTGCATTACTTGCTGGGGAACCATGAACTTTCGGAGTTCACGGGGCGGTCGATCAGCAAGAACGGATTTGCGCTCAACGGCCTCTTTGCAAGGGGTGTGGAAGCCGATGCCGGTGAGCGGGCCCCCGAGTTCACAGAAGCCTATCGCGAGCTGTTCTCCGCGCTCCCGGTGGCAATCCGGTTACCGAATCGGGTTCTGGTCTGTCACACAATCCCCGACGGACGCGACCTCGAAAAGTTAGACCTGGCTGCGCTGGCCGGGGAATCTTGGCCCGAGGAAAGTTTGAAACGAGGCGGCACGGTTTATGCCCTGACCTGGGGACGAGATTCGAGCCCAGAGACGGCCGATCGGTTTGCGGAATTGATGGAAGCCGACCTGTTTGTGACCGGGCATCAGCCTTGCGACGAAGGGTTCCGGAAGGCCAATCATCGGCAGCTCATTCTGGACGGAACCGAACCTAACCCCACGTTTTGCCTGTTCGATGCCAGCGGTCCGATGACCATCGACGGGCTGCTGGCGGGCTGCCGCACGGTTGCGATGGGTTGACCCGGCGGGTCGGTGGCGTAGAGTAGGTGCTACGCCGATGTTCCTGTACGCTCCCAATCGCTTTTCGAGTTGATTCGCCGATGATCCAGGCCATGTGGGTAATGATCGCCGTGCTGGCGGTTCTTGCCATTGCATATCGATATTACAGCGAATTTCTGGCCACTCGGTTGGTGGGGCTCGATGATGCACGAGTTACCCCGGCCCACCGCTTGCACGACGGCCAGAACTACGATCCCACGAATCGCTGGGTGCTGTTTGGCCACCACTTTGCGGCAATTTCTGGCGCTGGCCCGCTGATTGGCCCGGTTCTGGCCATCCAGTTCGGGTACTTGCCCGGCCTGATCTGGCTGGTTATTGGGGTTTGCCTGGCCGGTGCGGTCCAGGATTTTTTGGTGCTGTCTCTTTCCACCCGGCGCGATGGGTTTAGCCTGGCCAAGCTGGCGCGTGAGGAAATTGGTCCGGTTGCGTCTGGTGCCACGGTTATTGCCATTCTGTATGTGATCGTGATTGCACTGGCCGGTCTGGGGATTGTGGTGGTGAAGGCGCTTGGGGGTGAAGAAGTTCCTTTGCCTGTGAATTCCACCCTGGTGCTGTCCAGGGGGGCTTCGGTCCAGACTTCGCTGGATGTTCCTACCCAGAAGCGAACCTACGCCATTCCTCCCGGCTCTGACTTCCGCTTCAATCCCAAGGATCAAGCCCAGACGCATCATCTGAGCGAAGGCTTCACCTTGCGAGTGCCCGGTACAGACCGAGTGACAACCGGAACGGTTCAGGTTGAGAACGGTGAGGACCGAACCACGCTCACGCTGCCGGCCGGTGCCAAGCGCTTGGTTCCCGGCAGTTCCTGGGGAACCTTCACCATTGCTTGTACCATTCCGATCGCGCTGCTGGTGGGACTGTACATGTATAAACTCCGCCGTGGCAGGGTAGTGGAAGCGTCGATTTTGGGGGCTATTGCCGTCTTGGCGGCCACCTTTATGGGGGCCTGGATCCCCGGCTCGGCTCTGGCCCCCTGGTTTAGCTGGTCGGCCACCCAAACCACCTACGCCATTGCGATTTACGGTTTCATTGCCGCCATCTTGCCGGTCTGGCTCCTGCTGTGCCCGCGTGATTACCTTTCCAGCTTCCTGAAGATTGGAACCATCATCCTGCTGGTGGCCGGGGTGATTCTGGCCAACCCCACGCTTAAAGCGCCCATGGTGAACCCTGTGTTTGCCGGGGGCGGCGGCCCTTACTTCAAGGGGCCAATCTTCCCGTATGTCTTCATTTGCATCATGTGCGGGGCAATCTCCGGGTTCCACTCACTGGTCTCGTCTGGGACCACGCCCAAGATGATCAATCGAGAGAAGGATGCCCGGGCGATTGGTTATGGCGCCATGTTAATTGAAGGGCTGGTTGGAATTGTGGCCCTGATTGCCGCGGCCTCGCTTCCGTCCTCGATGTATTACGAGATCAATATCGACCTTGCCCAGCAGCCAGACTACGCCCGAAAACTTGAGCCGCTGCTGAATCATGAACCGCACGGCGATATGGGCAGCTCGCTGGTGGAGATGGAAGAAGAAGTGGGTGAATCACTCCGCGGGCGCACCGGTGGTGCGGTCACGCTGGCGGTGGGTATGGCACGCATTCTGACCGACGCCATCCCGGGTGCCTCATGGCTGATCAAGTACTGGTATCACTTTGCCATCATGTTCGAGGCGCTTTTTATTCTGACCACAATCGACGCCGGCACTCGGATCGGCCGGTTCATGCTCCAGGAGTTCCTGGGTCGGTTCTGGAAACCGCTGGGGAACCTGGACTGGTTACCAGCCTCGATGCTGGCAACTGGTCTGATAGTGTTTGCGTGGGCCTACTTCATTCTGACGAACTCGGTGGCCACCATCTGGCCCATGTTCGGGATGGCAAACCAGTTGCTGGCCCTGATCGCCCTGATCATCGTCACGTCTGCTCTGATCAACGCCGGTCGAGGCCGCTACGCATTGCTGACCCTGCTTCCAGCCGCGTTCGTTGCATGCACCACCTGCACTGCGGCGTACCTGGAGATCACTCGCACCTATTACGGCAAGTGGGTGCAGGGGGGTGAGCCGGTCAAAGGCTGGCTCAACATTGGCCTGACCCTGATGCTGCTGGCTTGCGTGGTTGTGCTGTTAACGTCGGCCGTCAATCGCTGGATCCGCGTACTGAGGACGAAGGAATTTGGCCCAGCGTACGGGGTGAGCCGGGAACGGCCTGCCGCCTGACGGTTTGAATTCTTTTGTGCAGGGGGGGCTTGGCACGCTCATCCCCTGAATTTTGCAGATTTGATCGGCGAGACGTCTGAAATAGGGATGTGTGAGCGAGCGATTCTGCTTGCCTGAGCGTTTGTCGGAGGTTTCGGCCCGACGAATAACGAGAAGCCGCAAGAGGTCCACTATAGCGGTTAACATTTGCGTTGCACTCAGAGCAACCGCCTTTCCTGGTGTTCCTTTTCCGAATGTAAGACAGCCGCCCTCGGCTGTCTCTGGATTCCTGGGCCGTTACGAAGATGACAGCCGAGGGCGGCTGTCCTACATCGAACGAAGATCAAGACACTGAGGCGTGACACCAAGCAAATCCTTTCGTGTGCAACCCAATCGTGAACCGCTGTAGCTAGCGCTTCGGGCTCGGATCGGAAAAGAATCGCTCGTTAGCGCGTCGGGCTCATCTTTCAAGCGTTTTGCGCAGCAAAACCCCCAAGACTCGCACCTTTAAAACGGACGTGTTTGGGCAACTGAGGAAAAGAACAGACGGATGTTTCTTGGTTTCAGATTAGCCAAGAGGCGTGCAACGGAAGACCCGTTGCACGCCTCTTGGTGATTGGATATCAAGGTAACAGGGTGGCTCAGTGGCCGGCGTTCTGAGGCCGGTTTCCGAGCACGCTGTGCTTGGCACCATAAACGAAGTAGATCACCAGTCCGATGATCATCCAAACGATGAGTCGGATCCAGGTGTCGGGCGGCAGGGTGGCCATGAGTGCAAGTGAGGAGAGGACACCCATTGGTGCCGTGAACCACACCATTGGAGTTTTGAATGGCCGTTCGACTTCGGGCTGTGTAATGCGAAGGTAGAGCACGCCCGCAGAGACCACGGCGAAGGCGAAGAGTGTACCGATAGAAGTCAACTCTCCGGCGATGGAGATCGGTACGATACCGGCTGCAATCATGACCAAGATCCCGGTGATGATGGTGGTAATCCACGGGGTCCGGAACTTGGGATGGATTTTAGAAACAACGGCCGGCAGCAGGCCATCTTTGGCCATGGCGAAGAAGATACGGGGCTGGCTGAGAAGCATGACCAGGATCACCGAGGTGAGACCCGCGATCGCTCCGAGTTTTACAATGCCCGAGAGCCACTTGAGGCCCATGGCGTCGATGGCCACGGCCACCGGGTCTGGCACGTTCAGAAGTTTGTAGTTCACCACTCCGGTCATGACCAGTGAAGCGATCACGTAGAGCAGGGTGCAGACAACGAGTGAGCCCAGAATCCCGATCGGCATATCGCGCTGGGGGTTCTTGGCTTCCTGAGCGGTTGTGGATACGGCATCGAACCCGATGTAGGCAAAGAAGACCATGCCGGCACCACGGAAGATGCCGCCCCAGCCGTATTTGAAGAAGTTGTCTGGGTCTTGGGGTGGAATGAAGCCATCGGCCATCAGGTTTTCGCGTTTTACGTACCAAACGCCTACGGCAATGAATAGCAGAACGATGGCCACCTTGATGAACACAATAACGTTGTTCACCGAGGCGGATTCTTGAATACCAACCACTAGCAGCACCGTGACCAGCGCCACGATGAACATCGCCGGCGCGTTAATGATTGCCGCCACCTGGTCAAACGACGAGAAGTCAATTCCACTCTTGGTGAGTAACGCCGTAACCGCGTCGAGCGGTTGCCAGCCATGTCGGATTCTGAGCTGGTCGGCGATTGCGTCTGGAATTCTGATCAGCTTGGTGCCGGGCGATTGCGTGAACTGAGCGGGGAGGTCGATCCCCCAGTCGTGCAGAAAGCTACAGACGTAACCAGACCAGCCCACGGCCACGGTGGTGGCTCCCACCATGTATTCCAGAATCAGGTCCCAGCCGATCAGCCAGGCAATGAATTCGCCCATGGTCGCGTAGGCATACGTGTAGGCCGAGCCTGCAATGGGTACGGTACTGGCCATCTCGGCATAGCAGAGACCTGCAAATCCGCAGGCGATGCCACCGATGATGAAGGAGAGTGCGATGGCCGGTCCTGCGTTTTCCGCGGCGGCATTACCGGTGAGCACAAAGAAACCCGCGCCGATGATGGCACCGATGCCCAGGAGCACCAGGTTCCAGGCCGAGAGGGTCCGTTTGAGCCCGTGCTCGGTTTCGGACGAGGCGGCCTCGGCCTTGAGGCTGGCGATCGACTTACGAACAAACAGATTCGGCATACGATCGTCCTGAGCAGGGAGTTAAGACCGTGGGAGAGACGTCTGTGTGAATGAAGAGTTTTTGAAGAAGCGGTTATTTTGACAGCCTGGACAGTGAATCTCCAGTGTGTTCCGGGTCCAAATTGAATTGGCCGTTGCATCCCGGGGAAACCGGAACGCAACGGCCATTGATCAACGGGTCAGGTTTCAGGTTGGCCTTAATCAGGGCAGCGGCAGAACCTCGACCTTGCGGATGGAAACCTTGCTACCTGGGTCGTGCTGCTGGAAGGCAAAATAACCTTCTTTGAACTGATTCTCGAAGTCATTCAGTTCATACAGAACCTCGCCATTGACGGAAATCTTGATGAAGGTGACCTGCTTGCCCCGGTAATCTCCGGTGCGGCATTCCACTTCCTGGGTGAACCACTCGTCGGCCTTGTGGGGAGCCTTGTAAACGTGCACCCGGGTATAAACCGAGCCGGTCTTGATCGGGTCGGTGTGGGTGGCGTTGATCTGGGCTTCATAGCCATCGGTGAAACCCGGTTTGCGGGTGGCGCGGAAGTACTGGCCCGAGTTTCCCTTGTCGTTGATCTTGATCTCGGCCTTGTACCGGAAGTTCTTGTAAGGGCCCTTGGTGTTGACCAGCATCGAGGCATTGCCGGAACCCTGCAGGGCTCCATCGCGAACTTCCCACTTGGTCTGGTCGCCACCGCCCACCACTTCCCAGCCGTCCAGGGTCTTACCGTCGAACAAGGAAATCCACTTGTCTTCAACTGGTGGGTTGGCCTGGATCGGTGCGGTGGTGAACAGTAGGCCCATGGCGCTCAGAGCCAAGGAGGACCAAAATTTCCGTGGACGTGACATTGAGAGGACTCTCCTGATGAGATCGCACGTTGAACCGGTGGGTCCGGAGCCAGCGTTGGCTCGGTTCAAACGGGGCTGGTCTGGCTCTGGCACTTGTAGGATGATATGCGACAAAAGCGTGCTCTGTCATGTCCCTATCGAGTGAGCCATGAAAGATCGTGACACTTCCGCTGCTTTGCAGGCCGAGCACGAACTCAAAGATCTGGCTCATGCCATCAAGGTTCTGGCAAATGCCCGGGCGAGTGGCTGGCGGCCGGAAACCTTGATTTCCGCCTCCCTTCTTGACCGTCTGGCCGACCTGGCCTTACGGATGCCGGCAGAGCATGGATTAGCCACGGGGCGCTGGATTATTGTGCGTGGGCCAGAGGCACGGGTACGGGTGGCGGCGGCTGCCTTTGGGCAAAAACTGGTGACTGAAGCACCGGCCTTGATTGTGGTGCTGGCCGACCTGGTCCCCGAGAGGATTGTTGGAGAACAGGCCAACCGGCAAGCGATCGAAGCCGGTGAGTTAAGTCCTGAATCTGCCCGCCGGCTCTCGGCGCTGGCCAGTCGGGCTCCTGGACGCTGGCTTGGCCAGGCCTTCTGGGCCGTCAGGCACGCCATGCTCACGGCTGGCGCTCTCATGATTGGGGCCGCCGAGGCGGGCCTCTGTGCGCGGCTGGTGGCCGACTTTGATCATGCTCGGCTCAGGGAGGCCCTTGGAATTCCGGACGATCACGAAATTGCAGCCATGTTGGCCCTGGGCCACCTGCAACCGGGGCAGGGGCCCGGATGGACTCCCCGGCTTGAGGATCTCTGCTTTGCCGATCATTTTGGACAGCCCTGGGACTGCGGGGGCGGGCAGCCCGAACATCAGGCCCCAGAAGCATGAAAGCGATGGACCGATTATTGTGGATGATGTTGATGATCGGCCCGCTGGCGGCATCCGGTTGCGGACCAAGCCGGGTTACCGATCGGGCGGTTCCGCGTGACGAACCCGAGTGGGTCCGGCTTCATGATCTCTATTCCGAGCAAGCACGAACCGGGTCGTGCTTGCTCCTCTTTCTGGGCGACTCCATCACCCAGGGGTGGGGTAATCATCCGGCCTGGCAAACCCACTTTGCCTCTCGAAATGCAGCTCATTTCGGTATCGGTGGAGATGGGACTCAGCATCTGCTGTATCGCATTGAGAACGGCGAAATCGGGCAGCTCAGGCCAGAAACTGTGATCATTTTGATTGGCACCAACAACCTGTCGATGGGAGATTCGCCGGCCGATATTGCAGTGGGCGTAGGCAAAGTGGTTGCCTCGGTGCGCAGGCAACTCCCGAAGTCTGAAGTGCTTCTGCTGGGCCTCTTGCCTCGCGGCTTATCGCGATTGAAGGCCGAAAGTCAGGAGCCAGACCCACGCGTACCGGCGACGAATGCATTGTTGAAAACGCTCAAAGATGACCGTTCCGTCTTTTACCTGGACTTCGGCCAAGCCTTTCTCAACGCAACTGGGCGAATACCGGCCACGCTGATGCCCGATTTCTTGCACCTGAGTGACGAAGGGTACGAACGCTTCGCCGAGTGCTTGAATCCGTGCTTTCGGTAACGCGGAAGACTCAGTCCGCTTGCATAGCCTGGCGCAGGAGCCGAGCCAGGGGGAGATCCTCGCCCCTGGTGATTTTTAGGTTGAAGCTAGACCCTTCCACAATCTGGCAAGGGAACCCGGCGGCTTCCAGAAGCTGGGCGTCGTCTGTAATCCCAGGTAGGTTCGCCCGGCCTGCGTAAGCCAGGTCGAGCCAGTCTCTACGGAAGGCCTGCGGAGTCTGCACGCCGTACAGGCTGGCTCTGGGCACGGTTTCCACAATTCGCCCTTCACTATTGGCACGCTTCAGAGTGTCGGTCACGGCCAGCCCGGGAATGGCAGCCCCGTACTCACGAGCCGCGGCAAAGACCCGGTTGATCAGCCCAGATTCCACGCATGGCCGAGCGGCATCATGAACCGCAATGAACTGGCACTCTGGTCTGGCCGCCGTCAGGGCGGCTGCCACCGAGTCCACCCGTTCGTGACCTCCATCCACCAAGGTCAGTTTGAGTCGAGATACCAGGTCCTGGTGTCGCTCTTCGAAGATCGGTCGATCCTCGGGTGAGATCGCCAGAATGATCTGGGCCACGTCCGTTCGTTCACTGAACGCTTCAACCGACCGTAGCCAGACCGGGCGGCCATCAAGGTCGGCAAAGATTTTCTTGGTTCTCGGGTCACCAAATCGGGTGGAGCGGCCGGCCGCCGGGATGATCACCGCAAATAAGCTCATGCCTGGTACCAGATCAGCTTGAGAGGATGGGAAACGAGCCTGGCTGTGGCTCGATTCTGGTAGCCGGCCTGCGTTCACGTCAATTGGCCGCTTGAAACGGCGGCCAGGAACGGTCAAAGTCAGACGAGCACGCACCACTTTGAGGAGCAACAGGGATGGCTGAAGGTAAGGGTTCGCAATTGTCTGAGGAATCCAGTAACGAGCCAGGCTGCCCAGGCCCCCGGTGTGCTGCGCAGGTGGTTGCCATGCTAGAAGCCTGGGCCCGCTCAAACCTCTGCCAGTTCACCGGGGCAGTGGCTGCGGATGAACCTGAAATTCGGCAAGCCAGCACGCCACATCAGGGTAGCCTTTTTACCGCGGCACCCTATCAGGAAGATAGTCCCGTACTGCGAACCCCGTTTGAGCTGGAGGGGGCCCTGGATCACCTGGAATATGCGGTGTTTCGCAGGTTCCAGAATTCCCTCACCCGCGCAGAGCGATCTCGCCTGGATAACACGATTGAAAACACGCTTTACAAGGTGGAGCGGTTCCTGGAACGGTTTTCTGGTGATCATTTGCCAGAGTGGGTCAGCCGGCTGGCTGGGGTCAAACTTCAAGTGATTAGCAGCCGGGAACGCACGGAACGCCAGCGAGATCAGGCCCGTCGGGCGGAACTGAAACTGGCACAACTGGGCTCTCTCACCCCCGAGGGGTTCGAGGAGTTTGTGGCTGAAGTATTCGAGGCCCTGGGCTATGAGGTGGACCGTGTGGGTGGCACGGGAGATGAGGGGGCCGACCTCCGGGTCTCGCGGGCCGGCCTGCTGGGTGTGGTTCAGTGCAAATACTTCAGCCGCGGGGTGATCGGTTCGCCCGAGTTGCAGAAGTTTCTTGGGACCATCCACCATACCCGTTGTCACAAAGGGTTTTACGTCACCACGCGAACCTTCACCCTGGCCGCCGAGAAGTTTGCAGCCGATCACCCAATCGAGCTGATTGACGGACCTCGACTGGTGGAACTGGTGCAGGAAGCGCTCGGGCCAGCCGCGAAGCGTCCGCCGGAACCAATGTTGTTCTGAGGGGTTTGGGGGAAGCGGCCAGGTTTGTCGATTCCCGATGGTTGCAATGTTGGGTTTTTACGGTTGTAGCGGTTGAAGCAAGACGGTAGCGGCTAAGGATTGACGGGGAAAAACTGAATGTGCGGGTTATATCGGCCGATGAAAAAGGGGGTTGTTGGAGCTTAATTGGGTGGGAGTTCACGCAATGGTTAGTGATCTGAAAAGTCTGGTTCTGGTCGCTTTGGTTTGTATTGCATTATCGCCGGCCGCAGGGGCGCAAGGGATCATCGCGCCGGGTGCTGGCCCAATTAACCAGTCGATGGCTGGGGCCTCAACGGCGGCTTCGGTAGACTTTGGTTCGAGTTACTGGAATCCGGCCACATTGAGTGGGCTGGAACAAGACGAGGCCCTGATTGGTGCTTCGCTGATTATTCCAAGTATTCATTTTTCGTCGGCCCAGCGGGCGGGTGCCATCGGTGGGTTATTGCCGCCGACCAACCGTTACGGAACTTCGAGGAGTGATAGTGGTGTGGCCAGTAGCCCGGCTGTGGGTGCCTCGTGGAAGCTGGCGCCCGATTCTCCGGTCACGTTCGGCGTGGGGTTGTTCGGGGTTGCCGGTGGCGGTGTGAATTTCGCGGGGAGTTACACCACGCCGGTCCTTGGGCCTCGTCATCCGCCGAATTTCTTCGGAGTTGGGCCAGTCTTTTCCAACATCGCGTTCTTGCAAATTAAGCCAATGGTCTCTGTGCAGGTGACCGACCGATTGGCGGTCGGCTTCGCGCCTCAGATCTATACCGGCCAGGCGACCCTGACGCCGGCATTCTTCGCGCCCGGTCCAAGGGACCAGTTCGGGGTTCCGACATTCCCAGCAGGAACGAATGCGCGGCCGGTCTGGGGGGCAGGGTTCGAACTGGGCATGGTTTATAACGTGAACGAAGCCTGGAACCTCGGTTTTTCATACCGTAGCCCCGGTTGGATGGGAAAGGTCAAGTATAACGCCAACAATCCGGACCTTTCGTCACGTTCGATTGCCATGCAAATGGGCTTGCCTGCCGTGTACTCGTGGGGTGTCGCTTACAAGGGCATCGAACGCTTGCTCGTTGATATGGACCTTCGTTACATTGATTATGCCAATACACCGTTGCTAGGCGATTCAGTTCGAGACGGTGGATTGAACTGGAAAGGGGTGTTTGCAGTCGCCACCGGTCTGCAGTATCAGCTTACCGACAGGCTGACCATGCGGGGCGGCTATCTCTATAACACGAACCCTATCAACTCCACGCAGACCTTGGAGAACATTCAGGCACCTGGAATTATCACCAATACGCTCTCGATGGGCGGATCTTACAGACTCACGGAAAATGTGATGGCATCGGCCGCGTGGGTTCATGGATTTCGAAATGCGATCGAAGGGCCCATTGCGCAGCTTCCGGGAACTTCGACCCGGTTGGATGCTCAGGTGGATTCCCTTGTATTTGGTGTAACGCTCCAATTCGGCGTGAAGAGGAAGTCTCCCGGCAGTCGTCCAACAGATACCGTGGCGTTGGCCGCGCCTAGCCATGTGGCCGGAACTGAGTCCGCGCCCTAAGAACACTCTCTTCTTTTCAGGAATCTGGACCATGAAAAGGCGATCTGCCCGCGCTCGGATGACTTCCCGGTGGCTGCTGCGTGGTCTGCTTGGCTTCGCTATGCTTGGCATGGTGGCTTCGGCCGTAACCGCGGCTGACAAATTTGAAGATTTGCTCAAACGCATTCCTGAACAGTGCAATGCGATCGCCTTGATTGATGTTGACACACTGCTCGATAGCCCGATGGGTAAAAGCGAGCACTGGCGAGAGCAGATGATCGACAAACCATACGGCGTGCTGGGTGCTTCCGCCAACGCCTCCAAGGTGGCGATGTCGGCCTCGGTCGATTTCAAAACTCTGGAAGACCGATGGAAGGTGGGGATGGTACAGACCCGTGGGGCTGCCCCTTCCTTGAGTGTGCTCGCGTCCCGCGAGGGGGGCTACGTCGATCAGATCGAGACGGAAAACGTTGCCTGGACACCTCGTGGTCTTTATTTGTTTCGATTCGATCCACGGATTGTTGGTTTTGTTGCCACGGATGACCGCCAAGGGTTGTCACGCTGGATCAAGAACACGATCACCAAGCCTCGCCTGTTTCCTGCCGGTTGGTACGATCGAGCGGTCGCACGAGCGAACGCCGGTTCGCCAATCGTTATCGCGATCAACCTGAAAGACGCAATCTCTCCTACGGAAGCAGAACGTTGGACGAAATCACTGGAAGATGTTGAAAAGTATCGACTGGATCCCAAGCTTCTTGGGGCCAGACTGGCGGGTGTGAGTTCGGCTCTCTTCCAGATAGATGTCGCCCAAACGATCACGGGAACGGTTCGGGTTGAGTTCGATGGAGACATCACATACGCTGCTCCTATCGCCAAGGAAATTGTGCTCCAGACGCTCGATGGTGTGGGTGCTCACATTGAAGATATGGCAACCTGGCAAGCATCAACCGAGCGAAACGCCATCACCTTGACCGGTCGATTGGACGCAGACGATACCACGAGAATTGCAAGGTTTCTTACCATTCCACATCTAGATGGAATTGATGAGAAGTATTCTTCCACGCCAGATCCCGTCCAGGGAGCGCCAGCAGTTAAGCCCGAAAATCCAACCGAGACCGACGTGGTGAAAGCCTCTCAGCGCTACTATCGGTCGATTGTCGATCTGGTGAACAAGCTCAAGTCGCAGAAAAATCAGTCGTTTAACACTATGCGAATGTGGTTCGATCGAACGGCTGGCGAAATCGATGAACTGCCAATCCTGAATGTTGATACTGACCTGCTTGAGTGGGGTGGTAAGGTCAGCTATTCTCTCCGCGAGATGGCCTTCGGGGTGAATTACTCAAACAAGAACCGTGCCTACCAGGTCGCCAGTAGTGTCAACGGTTCGTACAACGGCTATTACAATGGTTTATCGGGCATCGATAACCGGAGTGCCAAAACCACAAGCAACGCAGCACTCAGTGTTGATCTTGACGGACGATGGAAACAACTTCAGACCTCGATCGGCGAAGTTCGTCGCCAACTCGTGACCAAGTACAAGGTCGAATTCTAAGTGAGGTTCTACCATTGCAAAGCCGGCCGACCGGGCCGGCTTTGCAATGGTCGCTCACGCTGGACTTGATCAAGGGAGCGTAAACCCCCGTACAGAAGCAGAGACTTGGTTGGTGAGCGGCCAGAGTAGCCGCTTGACCTGACCCCGGCAGGCCAGTAACTTCTCTCCTTCCACAAAATCTTTCAAGGATCAGCGACACCCAGGGAGGGAAGTCATGTCGGCAGGCGAATCACCCTTTTTACCTCTTGAGTTAACGGACGAGCTATCGGATGTGGCGGAGCTCATTGAGATGGACCTGCGAGCCATTGTGAACTTGGTTGCCGAGCGGGCCCACGACCGTTTGTTTCTTACACGCCCCGAGTATCGCAGACTCCAGAAAAACCTGTGGAACCGCCTGGTCACATCTGTCAATGATGTAGTGAAGCCGCTCTCTGCCGAGGCGCGTTGAACCGGCAGCTTGGCTATCTCCCCCTGGAGCCCTGCGGATGTCACGCGTACTGGTTGGCATCACCGGCTCTGTTGCCGCAATTCGGGCTCCTGAACTGGTGGCAAGCCTGGGGGCCGCAGGGCATGAAATCAAGCTGGTTCTGACGGAGTCGGCCCGTTATTTCGTGGATTTAATGAACGTTTCGCAAATGGCGGCCGTGGTGGCTGTTCACCAAGATGCCGACGAATGGCCGGTTGGCGGCTACACACGCGGCGATCGTGTGTTGCACATCGACCTGCGGAGCTGGGCCGATATCCTGGTGGTGGCTCCGCTCGATGCCCATACCCTGGCGAAATTTGCGCTCGGGTTGAGTGACAATTTACTGAGCTGTGTCTTTCGGGCCTGGGACTTTGATCGTCCGGTGGTGCTTGCCCCGGCGATGAATACCCGCATGTGGGAGAGCCCGGTGACCCGTCGTCATCTGGCTCAGCTTCTAGAGGACCGGAGCCTGTCGGCTGCGCCAGCCTGCTGGACCCTGGCCGAAGTTGCGGAAACCTTTGCCTGTCACGCCCCATCGCTGGTTCTTGTGCCGCCTCAGTCAAAGAAACTTGCCTGTGGAGACGTGGGGATGGGTGCAATGGCTGAGATCGATTCCATTACCAACGCGGTTTGGAACTGGACTCAGCCGCTTGAAGATTCGGCTGAGCCCGCCTGAAACCGATCGATCGAATGATGCTGAGGGCCTTGAGCTCAATCCTCAGCATATCGGGGGTAGAGAGAAACGCTCAAAGTGCTGCGCTTGGCGTACAGGAACCGGAGGTGGTAATCCAGGTGATGGGTATATCCAGTCACCAGATGCGCCAGCGTTTGTCGCCCCTTTTCCGTGTGTTCGCCAGAGCGAGCAAAGTCTTCGGGTGCCAGCGTTCGCAGCAAGCTGCTCATCCGGCGCCGGTTGGTAACGAACAGTAGAATCGCATCTTCCAGGGAGGCTTCTTGATACTGAAGCCGTTTGACCCAGGCGTCCTGGTCATAGGCACGCAAAACCGGGTTTTCTTCGGCGATCACCCGTTTCATACGGTCCGCGCCTACCAGGTCGCTATCGGCCAGATGAACCACTAGTTCCAGGATACTCCAGGCACCTGGCCCGCTACGGGCCGTTAGCTGTTCGGGAGAGAGTCCCTGGGCGGCATAGGTGAGCAGTTCCCCACCCAAGGCATAGCGATCGATCAGGAGTTGGCTCACGGAGTTTGATCCTCTGGTCATTCCGATCTGGGCTAAACGGAACGACAACGGGTATGGAAGGGTTTAGAGGTCGATCAAGCAGCGACGAAGGTCCGGATCCCCGGATCAACGTCGTTAGAGCTATTGGCGTCGCCATTGGCGGCCAGGTGCTCAAGGATCAAGAAGATCATTTCCGTTTCCTGGACCTCGCCCAGTGATCTCGCAATTTCTTCGGCGGTTTGTGGCTGTACCCCAAGCGCGCCTGCAACCCGCTTCTGAAGTGTCAGCACCGTGGCGGCGGCTTTCTTACCGGCCTCCACACCCGGTTGGTCATACGCATTAATGCCGATAAGGCTGGCATACAGGCCCACCGCGCGTTCAAAGAGCGCAATCAACGCCCCAACGGTGCGCCCATCCACACGCAGCACGGTAATCGTCATCGACTGGCGATTGTTCTCATGGAGCGCAGACCGGGTGCCCAGCAGGAAGCCGTGCAGGTAGTCACCGGCCGTGATGTCGGCCTCAACCAGTAACCACTCGCCACCCGATTCGAGGACGCGGATGAAGGTGACAAAGAAGTTGTTCACTCCGTCACGAAGCTGCTGAACGTAGGCGTGCTGGTCTGTTGAGCCCTTGTTGCCGTAAACGGCCAGGCCCTGGTCGACCCGGTTCCCCTGAAGGTCCAGTTGTTTGCCAAGAGACTCCATGATGAGTTGCTGGAGGTAGCGGCTGAACAGCAACAGGCGATCTTTGTAGGGCAGCACAACCAGGTCTTTGGCACCCCGACCGTCTGAGGCCTTGTACCACATCAGGGCCATGAGCGCCGCCGGGTTGTGCCGGGTCTGGTGACGGCGGGTCACCGCGTCACACTCTCGAGCACCGGCAAGCACGGCGTCCATATCAATTCCCTGCAGGAAACCGGGGATCAGCCCAACTGCGGAGGTTTCACTGGTGCGGCCCCCAACCCAGTCATACATCGGGAACCGGCGCAGCCAGCCTTCAGACTCTGCTTGCTTGTCTAGCTTGGAGCCGGGCATGGTGATTGCCACGGCATGTTTGGTGAATTCCAGCCCTGCGCGCCGGAAAGCGTCGGCCACTAGCAGCATGCCGTTCCGGGTCTCTGGGGTTCCACCGCTCTTGGAGAGGACCAGAACCAGGGTCTCTTTGAGTCCTTCTCCCAGTGACCGCAACGCCAGGTCGATTCCTTCGGGATCGGTGTTATCAATGAAATGGAGCTGCATCTTGTCTGTGTCTGGGTCACCCAAGGCCTGAGAGACAAAGAGCGGCCCCAGAGCGGATCCACCGATCCCAATCGAGAGGACCCTGGTGAACCGGGCTCCCTCTGCCGGAGCAACGGTGCCGGCATGCACATCGGCCGCAAACTGGCGTGCCGCATCGATGGTCATGGTGATTTCCTGGCTCAGCTCGGGCTTAGGGGCCAGTTCGGGAGCCCTGAGCCAGTAATGCCCAACCATCCGTTGTTCGCTGGGGTTGGCAATCTGTCCTGCCTCAAGCGCATCCATGGCGGCATAAGCAGCCTTGAGCTTCGGTTCCATCTGCTCAAAGAATGACTCTTCGAAGGCAATCCGGCTGATATCCAGAGAGAGGCCCAGCGAAGGAACCGAACAATAGTGGCTTCGGAATCGGGTCCACAGCTCATGCGGCGTCATTCAAACACTCCTGAAATTCTTTGAGGTCTGGCTCTCGCTGACCACTTGATTCAGGAATTTTAGCGGAGATTTCAGGCTAGCGGTATCTGAAGTGGAACCGAACTTCCTTGTGAAGTCGACCAATGAAGCTGAAAGCCGGCCCAAAACGCGTGGGAAACGCGGGTGAGACGAGATTTCCGATTTTCGTGCAGTTGGTAAATCTGGTTTTTCGTTTGCCGGGATCGAATACTATGAAGTGCGAAGTCCCGGGTACAACCAATCTTCACGGAGTTGAGCCATGAACCAGAATGCCAGTCAGTCCGATCGTTCGGTGCAGGCGGCCGTTGAGGAAATTGTCAGGAGCGGAGTGGGTGTTGCTGATCGGGTGGCGGGGCTGATCGGCCGAGCTGCGGCCCAGGCCCAGGATGCTGGCGAAGACCTGGTGGATGTGGCCAGGGGGGCCGTGACGGGTGCCGTGGATGCGGTGAAGACGGAAGAGGGTTCAGATCGCGCCGATCTGCTGAAAGAGGTCATTCAAGGCCTTGGACAGGGGTTTTCCAATGCCGCGTTGACCGCTCGGCTTGCGGTAGAGGAAGCGCGTTCGCACGGCAAGGCGTTTGCGGAAACCGACCTCCAGAAAATGCGTGCCGACCTGGAGACCCTTTCCCGCCTTTATGCCGAGACCATCAGTGACGGCGTCAAGAAGCTCAGTGCCACGAGTTCGGAAGAACTTAGCCGATTGAGCGAGCATGCCAGCGCGGCCGCAGATCGGCTTCGGCCCGCCCTGTCCGCTGCCGTGGAGGCTGTTCGCGAGCATCCGGTTGATAGTGCCACCACTGCCGCGCACGCGGGGAGCGAGGCCGTTCGCAAGAGCGCAGGCTCGTTATTCACTTTGATGGGCGAATTCTTGAGCGGGGTTGGAGATCGGCTCAACCGTTCCTGAGCTGGCCCAGGCTTCATCCACTGATCTCTGGCGAAAGCACCCTTGATGCGTCTGTCGTCGCTGATCCGACTTGAAAAGAACGCGCGGCGGCTGACCGAGATTCTCGGTGTGTTGGGAAAGTACGGGCTTGCCGATCTGCTAGCGGGCCTCCCTTCGCGCTGGATTCAGAGACGGCTGGTGTCGGTTGATGGCCAGACCATCCGGGGCGAACCTTTTGAGGTTCGGCTCCGGATGGCGCTTTCGGAGCTCGGTCCAACCTTCATCAAGTTTGGCCAGATGCTCAGCACGCGCGGCGATTTGCTAAACGCGGAACTTGTGCATGAGTTGGCCAAGCTTCAGGAAGGGAACATCGCGGATTCGGCAGAAATTATCGTGGCGAGCATCGAGCAGGAACTGGGCGCGCCGATTGACGTGCTGTTTGCGGAATTTGATGACCAGCCGATTGCCTCGGCATCGATTGCCCAGGTGCATCGTGCTCGTCTTTTGGATGGTCAAGCTGTGGTTGTGAAGGTGCAGCACGCCCAGATTCAGGAACGGGTGCGGTGCGACCTGGACCTGCTGGCTGCCCTGGCTGAACTTGCCCAGAACCATGTGCCGGCGGTTCGCCCCTATCAGCCCGTGGCACTCATCCGCCAGTTCCGGCGGACGCTGACCAAGGAGCTGGATTTTTTGGCCGAGAAGCGAAACCTCGAACATTTTCAAAGGCAGTTCGCGGACAATCCAGGCGTACGATTCCCCTCGGTCTTTGCGGATCACTGCACGCGAACAATTTTGACCATGGAGTTCCTGGGTGGAATTCATGGCTCAGACTTGAAAGGCTTGAAAGAGTCGGGCGTGAACCTTCAGGAGTTCACCCGGCAAGCAGGCCTGATGTATCTGGATATGATTTTTCGTGATGGGTTCTACCATGCCGATCCTCACCCTGGAAACTTTGTGTTGATGGAAGGTGGGGTACTGGGGGTGATCGACTGCGGGATGGTGGGTCGATTGGATGAGAATTACCGTGAGGATTTCGAGGAATTCCTGCTGGCGGTGGTGCGGAACGATCCTTCGGCCATGACGGCCGCGGTATTACGCCTGGCCTCTGCGCCGCCAGATCTGGATGAGGCTGCCCTGCGAGTAGAACTGGCGGAACTGGCCGACGATGTGAGTGGGCAAACGTTGAGCCATTTCGACCTGGGTGGCACCCTGGAACGGGTGATTGACATTGTGCACCGGTTTCGGATTGTGCTGCCGCCCAACGCGTCGCTACTGATCAAGACCCTGATCATGCTTGAGGGAACGTCAAGAAGGCTGGAGCCTGGCTTCAATCTGGCCGAGCTGATGGAACAGTACCAGGGGCAAGCTGTGACCCGTCGCCTGCTGCCGGCACGCTGGAGACGCAAGGCGGAGCGAGCGGCCCGCGAGTGGGACCGGCTCTTTATGCAGTTGCCCTCGGAGCTCACCTCGCTGCTGGATCGGATGCGCACCGGCACGCTGGAGATCCACCACGTTCACCGTCAGCTTGAAGCCACGGTGAACCGGTTGGTGGTTGGGTTGCTCACATCGGCGTTACTGGTTTCGTCCAGTTTGTTACTGAGCCAGAGCGGAACCGGTGGCTTGAGTACCATCCTGGTCGTACTGGGGGCACTTGGCGTGGCCGGAGCTGTGCTTTTGCTGCTCAGGCTGCTGCATGAAATTCACAGGGTGCAAGACCGCGACCTGGATTGAGATTTCAGCCGGGTCAGCCCTGGAATAGGTCTGTTTGCCAGAGTTCCAGGAGCCTTGCCGGATCAGGCGCGCTCCAGTCTGGAGAAATGAGTACGTTGGGCTCGGCGTTGTTCTGGATCCAGGCGGTACGCATACGAACCGCGGCGGCCCCCGCAATATCCGCGCTCGCGCTATCGCCAACCATCACCGCCTCAGCGGGTTGGCATTGCAGACGCATCAGGGCCATCTCGAAAAGAGGATGTCCAGGCTTGCCGATGCCGATGGGCCGGGATCCGCCGGCCACCGCCACCGCCTCGGCCAGTGCGCCACAGCCTGGCTCATAGCGGTTGGGGCCGACGGGAAAGCGGGCGTCCAGGTTCACCGCGAACAGTTTGGCCCCTTGATGCACGGCGGACGCCGCATACTTGAGACTTGCGTAATTAAACTCAGGGTCCACGCCGACAACCACCGCCTGAGAGTGTTCCCACTCCTCCATCGCCAGCACACGGTGGCCGGCCCGTTCCAGCACGCGATGCAGTTCGGTAGTGCCCAGGACCAGCACATTGACCGGCCCCAGTTCACGGTGCACGGCCTCACCGGCAATCTCCACGGCCGCAACTACTTCCGAGGGCTCAGTGGGGATCCCCATCTGGGTGAGTTTCTTGCTCAGCTCGGTCGAAGGTTTCCGCGAGTTGTTGGAAACGAACACCACCTTGCGGCCGGCGTTTCGGAGGGCCGCCACAAGTTCGATCGCGCCCGGGAGCAACGCCTCGCCCGACCAGATGGTGCCATCCAGGTCAAACGCGAATCCTTTCATGTCGTTCAGGCGGATGCTCATGATCTGACTTTCACAAGGGAAAACCGGTGTCTCAGTGAGTGCGACCGGCCGGGAACGTATTATGACAACAGTCCGCAGCCCCGTGAAGTTGAGCCATGGGGTCTACTCCCTTCGAGCATTTTGAACCGCAGTGAAGGGTCGCTGGTTACAACTCGATCTCGATATCACGAGTGGAATTCAGATTGCCGCGGCCCCGATCAGGAATGATCGGGCCGTGGCTCAGGATGTGGAAAAGCTCGGTGAATCTTCAGAATATGGTTGGCTGCGGTTGCGACATTGGGAAAGACCTTGGCGTCATGGCCGGTGAGGTCTTCGTGAGACCCCTGTCCACACGTCACAAAAAGAGAATCTCTGCAGCCCGCGTTCCGTCCCGCCAGGACGTCGGATAGCATATCACCGATCATCCATGAGCGATTGACCTGGAGGTTTAACTCACGGCAGGCCCGCAGGATCATCCCAGGCGCAGGCTTGCGCTCGGGGTCGTCCAGGACCGATCGATCGCTGGAGGTCGGAACACTTGGGCAAAAGTAACAGCCATCCAGTTGAATTCCATGCTCGCAAAGCTGGCGGTAGACTTCTGCCTGAACGCGGTAAAACCCTTCGAGGCTCAGAATGCCTCGTCCGATGGCAGACTGGTTCGTGATCAGAATGCAGGCAAATCCGGCGGCCTGAAGCTCCAGGAGCGCAGGGGCTACGTCAGGAATGAGCCGCACGGCCTGGGGGTCGCTCAGATAATGGACGGCTTCAATAATGGTGCCGTCGCGGTCGAGAAAGACAGCCGGGCGCGGATTCATTTCAACGCTTTCCTTGTTCCAGTTGCGTGGAGAGAGTCTGAGCCTTCTCAAGGGCTTCGTGTGTGCCAATGTCCAGGTGGAACCCTGGCGAGGCCCATCCTCGCATCCGGTTCAGGAAACGTGGCAGAACGTCAAAACCAATGTCGAAGACCTGCATATCGGCGATTTCCTTGTACGCTTCTTGTGATAAAACGTACAGGCCCGCGTTGGCGAGGTCACTCGTGGGGTTTTTGGGCTTCTCCACGAAATCAATGATTCGGTGCTCGGCATCGAGTGTGGCAATTCCGCAGTTTTCCGGATGGGGAGCCCTGAAGAGCATCATGGTCATGGGATCGCCGTGGCTCCGATGAAAACGAAGCAGCTCATTCAGATCAACGTTTGAGAAGTTATCTGCATAAACAATCAGAATCTCGCTTGCATCATCGGCCAGGTCGCGGTTTGCCATGACCGTTCCGGCCGAGCCCAGGAGCTGGGCTTCATACGCCTCGCTCATGCGAAACTCAGAGGTCGCGTTCACCCTATCGATGTACTCTCTGACAGCCTCTGGCAAATGGTGCGTATTGATTCGCAGGTCCCGGAGACCTGCTTCGCGGAAACGGTCCAGCCAGTAGTCCAGCAATGGGCGTCCTGCAACCGGAACCAGGCACTTCGGTGTATGGTCCGTGAGTGGACGTAAGCGAGTGCCCAGGCCGCCCGCCAGAAGCAACACCCGGACTCGACCAACATCAAGAGACATCAAAAACCACCTCTGACAGAAAACGAGACCAGGCCGCGAGGCGACCATCGCTTTCCAAAAGCCATGTGCACCCGAACATCACCTAAGAATAACATTCGAATCGGTACAAGTTCTGAGAAGTCCAAGCAGCTCAACCTCAAACATCTTACGGAACCTGTCTCCTGGCGCTGAAGAGATACTGTTCCGCATGTTTTTGCCAAACCCGATTTTCTCGGCCGCTGTTCAGCGGTGGTTATCGTCTGTGCCACTTTCAAGGCTGGGGCTTCCTTGCTCTGAAGGTTCAAATCTGGAATCTGATTGAACTTCTGCAAAATATTTTGTGGCGGGGGCTGGAAGGAGAGACGTAGATTAAAAAAGTCAATCTCGGGTATTTCTGATCCGCCGAGGCTGTAAGCAGTGTTCCATTTTAAGCTGCAAGAGCTCTGAATCATGGTTGCCATTTTTGTCTCCTTGGCTTTCTGTGCTGTCGAAGATCCAGCCGTTCCCCCCCAGGCTGATCGCCAATCGCTTCAGGGCCAGTGGCAACAATTCAAACGGGACGAGCAAGGTCCATTCTCATCCATCATTGAGACCCGCTGGGACGTTGAGGGTAACCGGGTCAAGATCACGAATTCGGTCACCACACGAACCAAAATTGAGCAAACCAAGGATGACGGCCCGGATGGATTCACCCACACGGGTTTCAGGGGCGCGATTCGAGGGATCTACAAGCTGGACGGTGATCGGCTCATCTTGTGCGAGGCTGCAATCTCGGACCTCGCCCCGCCCGCCAACTGGGATCAGGCCCGAGGTGAAAATTACAACACCACGCGCTGAAAACGTCTGGAAGGTAAGCCCGGGGACGGTTGGGAGGGGGTCTGGGAACTCGAAGGCATAACGTATGGAGGAAATTTCTTGTCCGCCGCAGATCTGGGAGTATCGATCCTGAGAATTTGGGGTGATGTCTAAGAGATCAGGGGAATCAGCGTGGAGAAGGGGATCTTCTCCGTTGATCGAGCACCGAACCCCTGGCATATCGACCTCAATTACACCGATCCAGAAAAGTTATCAGGCCTTACACGTTTGGGTTTGATCAAAATCGACGGTGACAGCCTGCAAGCGAATTTCGCGACCAGCGACCGACCGGCCTCTGTGGCCAGCGAACTTCCTTCGGCATCAGAACAGTTCAAGATGACCCGCATCGCTAGCGAGTAACGCTGGTGCATGCCGTTTGCTGCTCTCAAGAACTCCAGACCGGTCGGTCCTGGGGTTTAATGCCAGGGTGTGATTCTCTTGCGATGATCCTGAGCGGAGAATCTGGACGTGCCAAGATCAACGGGAACTGTTGTTCTGTTCAGGCTAGAGACGATGTGTGTTCGCGTATGAGTGGAATTGGGTATCGTTATAGGCCAGAATTCATACCCCTTGAACACAGAGAAGAATTGGTTTTGCTGTCATGGCCACAATTTCAGAAGCACTGTCCATGGCGATGGAGCACCATCAGCTTGGTCGGCTGAATCTTGCTGAGCAGATTTATCGGCAGGTCCTGGAGGTTGATCCCGATCAAGCGGTAGCGATTCATCTTCTGGGCTTGATCGCGCATCAGGGTGGGCAGCTTTCGGAAGCCGAACTTCTGTACCGGCGTGCGCTGGGAATTCAGCCTGACTATGCCGAGGCACACAGTAACTTGGGGGCCGCCCTCAAGCAATCTGGCAAGAGAGAGGAAGCCATTTCCCATTTTCGACGGGTTGTAGAACTGAGGCCGGACTTGTTGAAGGGGTACCATCAACTGGGGTACGCCCTTGTTGAGAATGGAAAGGCAGACGATGCCGTTGCCTGTTTTCAAAGCGCGTTGAAGCTTGATGCCCAGTCTGTGATCACGATCTCGGGGATGGGAACTGCGCTTCAGGTCGCGGGCAAGCTTGAGCCGGCTGGCCGTTGTTTTCGCCGTGCTGTGGAGCTGAGTCCCAACGATGCCAGCATTCATAATAATCTTGGTAATCTGCTGGCGATGCTGGGCGATTCCGCAGGCGCAATTGAGAGTTACAGCAACGCCCTTCGTGTTGACCCTGGATTTGTGGATGGGCATTACAATCTGGGCAATCTTTTTGTGGCCCGAGGGATGCCCGAACAGGCGATCGAGCAGTTCCGTAGAGCGATTCAACGGAAACCCGACTATGCCCAGGCGCACAATAATCTTGGCGTGGCCTTAACTGAGCTAGGAAAACTGTCAGAGGCTATTGCCTGTTTTCGTCAAGCGCTTCAGCTCAGCCCCAATTTCGTTGATGCCCAGAATAACCTGAGAATGGCCTTTCAGCGGCAGGAGCAACTTCCAGCGATCAGGCCGGAACTCACTCCACCCACAGAGCGGAGTTCTGAAAACGCGCAGTGGTATCTGAACCAGGGAAACAGCTTCCTGGATCAAAGAAAACCAGAGTTCGCCGTGCCTTACCTTCGGCAGGCGATCACGCTCGATCCTTTGCTGGCCGAGGCTTATAACAGCCTGGGGGCCGCTCTCGGGATGGGGGGCAAGGAGACGCGCGAAGTTGATGAGATGATCTCCTGCTTCCAGCGCGCGATTGAGGTCAGGCCGGAATATCCGGATGCGTATAGCAACCTGGGAATTGCCTTGAAAGATCAAGGAAGACTGGATGAAGCAATTGACTGCTTTCGATCGGCTTTGAAATTCAGGCCGAATTCGAGTGATCTACATAGTAACATGCTCTATACCCAGCACTTCAGGGACCAAGAAACTCAGGAAAGCCTGTTTGCGGAACACCGGCGTTGGGACCAGCAGCACGCCTTGCCGCTGGCAAAGTTCCGGAAGCCTCACCTGAATGACCGTTTGACGGATCGCCGGCTTCGCATTGGTTATGTATCACCAGACTTTTACCGGCATCCGGTTGGGCGTTTCATGCTGCCTTTGCTGGCTGCGCATGACCGAAACCAGTTTGAAGTGACATGCTATTCCTCGGTTCGTACCCCGGATCCAATGACCGACCAGTGTCGTTCAAAAAGTGATCGCTGGCAAAAAACCAACGGTCTCACGGATGAGCAGATGGCCGACCTGATTCGGAATGATCAAATTGACATTCTCGTGGATTTGACGATGCACATGGCAAACAACCGGTTACTGGTGTTTGCGCGTAAGCCGGCTCCTGTGCAGGTGACGTATCTTGCGTACTGTGGAACGACCGGACTGAGTGCGATCGATTACCGACTGACCGATCCCTACATCGACCCGGTAGGAACGGACCAGGCGTTCTATTCCGAGAAGTCTGTCCATTTACCAGAAACGTACTGGTGTTATGAGCCAACCGAGCTGGCTCCCCCGGTCAAGTCGCTGCCTGCCCTGGAGACTGGAAGCGTTTGTTTTGGGTCATTGAACAATTTCTGTAAGGTCACACCAGAAACATTTTCGGTGTGGTGCCAGATTCTGAAGGCGGTTCCAGGCTCCACGTTACTGATCCATGCGCATGCGGGTAGTCATCGCGAACGAGCCATTCTGGCCCTGATTGAGCAGGGGATCTCACCCGATCGGGTTCGGTTCGCGGAATTTCGACCGGCCGCTGACTATTTTGCCACCTACAACACCATGGATATTGCGCTCGATCCCTTTCCGTATGGTGGCGGAACCACCACATGCGATGCGCTCTGGATGGGGGTGCCGGTGGTGAGCCTGGCAGGCCAGACCGGTGTGGGGCGAGGTGGTTTGAGCATCCTGTCGAACCTTGGCCATTCTGAACTGGTGGCCCAAGATCGTGCGGAATACGTGCAGATTGCGGTGGAACTGGCGAACGACCTGCCAAGGTTGGCCCGGCTACGGCAAACGCTAAGAGCCACCATGCAGGCTTCGCCCGTGATGGATCAGCCGCGGTTCACCAAACATCTCGAAGCTGCGTTTCGCACGATGTGGGCGAACTGGTCTGAAGCCAAACAGAGTGAATAAGGTTTGCTCACATTGAAGCCAGGCCATTTCATGGCAAGATCAGCCCCCACGCAGAGACCACTCTTGTGGCTCCAGGTAAGGATGGAATGTCGATGACCGTGTCAGAGGCACTCTCGCTTGCATACGAACATCATTGCTCGGGACGACTTTCCGTAGCAGAGCAGATTTATTTGCAGATTTTGCAAGTAGATCCAGGCCATGCCGTGGCAACTCACCGTCTGGGTTTGATCGCTCAGCAGACAGGGAATCCTACCGAAGCAGATCGGTTCTACCGGCGAGCCATCGCACAGAATCCGCATTATCCCGATGTTTATGTCGACCTGGCTGGCTTGCTCAGGCAGCAGGGGAGCGTTGAGGAAGCCATCGAGGTCTATCGTCATGCTTTGACACTGGATCCTCGATCTACGATTGCCCATCACAACATGGGCGATACCCTGACGGAACGCGGAGATTTGGAAGAGGCTCTCGGCTGTTTTGAACGAGCGCTGGAGCTTCGGCCAGATCTTGCCGAATCGCACAGTAGCCTCGGCAATCTTTTGAAAATGCAGGGCCAACCAGACGCCGCCATTGCCCGTTACCGTCGTGCCCTGGAATTGAAGCCCCATTACGCCCCCGCGCACAATAATCTTGGTGTGGTCCTGAGCGAGCAAGGGGACAAAACGCAGGCGATTACCTGTTTTCAAAAAGGGATCGAGCTTGCGCCCGGTGATGCAGATGCTTACAACAATCTTGGCCGAACTCTATGCGATGTGGGCAGGCATGATGAAGCCGTTGCGTATTGCCGGCGTGCGATTGAGCTGAAACCAAGGTTCCGTGAAGCCCAGGCCAATCTTGGAAAAGCTTATATAGAGCAGCGGCGGTTCCAGGACGCCGAGAGCTGCTTCCGCGCGGAACTTGAGGTAGGATCTGATGACCCTGATGTGTACCTGCGTCTAGGTAATGCCCTGATGGAGCAAGATCGGGTCTCTGAGGCCAAGGCGTGTTACCAGCGTGTGCTGGAACTCAAGCCAGAGTCGCCAGAGGCGTACTGTAACCTGGGGATGACGTTACTCTCAGACGATGATTACGCGGGTGCTATTGAGCGATTCCGACGATCACTAGAACTTAAGCCCGACTATGTTGAAGCCCACTACAATCTGGCAGATACGCTTCTCACGATTGGTGATTATGTCGATGGTTTTCGGGAGTATGATTACCGCTGGAAGCGCGCAGAGACTAAACGACCGAACCATGTTCAGCCGCAGTGGAGTGGTGAGTCTCTGGTTGGTAAAACGATCCTTCTGGTTTGTGAACAGGGCCTAGGCGATACTATTCAGTTCATTCGCTTTGCTTCGCTGGTCAAGCAGCAGGGTGCAACCGTTCTGTTTGCATGCGTCAGGCCACTTGTGAAGCTGCTGGCCAAGGTTCCCGGGGTAGACCGTGTGATTCCCGAGGGGGATCCACTACCCGCATTTGATGTTTACGCTCCTCTGATGAGCTTGCCCGCGCTCCTGGGTGTGAAGCTGAATCAGATTCCTGATGTGCTTCCTGTACCTTATCTTCAGGCCGAGAAAACAGATCGACACTACTGGAAACAGCGGCTCGGCCCGCGACTGCCCGGAGAAGTTCGCGTTGGAATTGCCTGGCAAGGGAACCCTAAACATGTTCGCGACCGTTATCGTTCCATCCCGCTGGCAAGCCTGGTACCGTTGGCCTCGGTGCCTGGCATTCGCCTGATCTCGTTCCAGAAGAATCTTGGCACCGAGCAAATTGCGCCGTTGCAAGATCGAATGAAAATCGACTGTTTTGAACAGGGCCCGCGCCCCGATGTCGATTCGTTTCAAGACTCAGCGGCCTTGATGTCGCTGATGGACGTTGTAGTCACAATTGATTCGGCTCCGGTGCATCTTGCGGGAGCTGTGGGGGTACCGGCCTGGCTGCTGTGCCCGGTCAATCCTGAATGGCGCTGGTTGGTTGGTCGCGACGATTCTCCATGGTATCCCAGTGTTCGCATCTTCCGCCAGACTCGTCGCAACCAGTGGGACGATGTGGTTGCACGTATGGTCAGGGAACTGACTTTACTCTCAGCCCGAATGGCTGGCGGTGGTGACTCGTCCGGCGAGTGGGTCTCCGAGTCATTGAGCACCGCCAACGAGTACCTGCGAACTGGGCAGCTTGCCAGGTGTCGTGAGCTTTGTTTACAGGTGGTACGTGCATGTCCTGATCATTCCCAGGCATGGCATCTGCTGGGGAATGTGGCTTCACAGACCGGACACTTGGGTGAAGCCATGGATTTCTACCGTCGTTCGCTTGCAATTCAGCCTGATCGTGCTCAGGTTTACTGTGATCTTGGTCTTGCGCTCAGGAGGTTGGGTCAAAATCTTGAAGCGATTTCGGCATTTCAGAATGCGTTGGAATGGGATCCTGGGCTTTCGATCGCGCATCATGGACTTGGCGAATGCTTGATGGATGCTGGTCGATACGATGAAGCTGGGGCCATTTATCTTCGCGCCTTGGAACGATGGCCTGGGGTCTCTGGAACCCATGGCGCTCTGGGTCACGCATTCATGCGCCAGGGAAAGCGTGATGCGGCCATCGAGCAGTTTCGCCGCGCCATCGAACTTGATCCCATGAACCAGGCGGCTCATAACAATCTTGGCGTATCACTGAATGAGAAAGCACAGGTTCCAGAGGCCATTGAGTGCTTCCAGCGGGCCATCGCCTGTTCAACGCCTTTAGCAGACGCTCACCATAATCTGGGGCATGCTCTGCTTTCACTGGGTGATTATGTCAACGGATTTCGAGAATTTGAGTACCGCTGGAAGCTCCAGGGATCGCATCAATTCTCGTTTGAGCAACCGGTCTGGAAGGGTGAATCGATCGCCGGCAAAACGATTCTGGTGTGTTGCGAATTTGGTCTGGGAGATACGATCCAGTTCGTCCGTTTCTTGACGCTGTTGAAGGCCAGAGGCGCAACGGTCTTGCTGGGTTGTTTCAAGCCGCTGGCGAAATTGCTCAGCCAGGTCCCAGGCCTGGACATTCTTGTGGCGGAAGGGGATCCCATCCCTCCCTTTGACTATTATGTGCCGCTACTCAGTCTTCCTTCCATTTTGAAGACGAGGCTCGAAGATATTCCATGTCTGTTGCCGGCGCCCTATCTGAAGCCGCAATTGCCACTTGTTGAGTACTGGCGTGATCGACTTGGCCCCAGACAACCCGGAGAGATTCGTGTAGGCATTGCCTGGCAGGGGAACCCTGCTCACGTGGGAGATCGTTTCCGGTCAATTCCCCTCTCGGAATTTATTCCGCTGGCTTCGGTTCCTGGTGTCCGATTGATCAACTTCCAGCGGAATTTTGGTGCCGAGCAAATTGAGGCTAACGCGTATCGGCTTTGCGTGACTCGGCTGGAACGAGAATCTGGCAATGAGGTGGATTCCTTTCAGGATACCGCGGCTCTGCTATCGCTGATGGATGTGATGATCAGCGTAGATTCCGCACCGGTGCATCTTGCGGGCGCGCTCGGTGTTCGGACCTGGTTGCTTTGTCCTCTCAATGCAGATTGGCGGTGGATGAGAGATCGAGAAGAGACTCCCTGGTACCCGAGCGTTCGGATTTTCAGGCAGTCGGCCTTGCTGGAGTGGGAGAGTTTGTTTGAACGGCTTACGCGTGAACTGACCATGCTCGCCAGGGAGTGTTCATGACCATGACTCAGACGCAATCCGGCACGTATGTGACCCCTCCCATGACGGTGGATCAGGCTTTAGACCTGGCGCACACACGCCTGAAAGCAGGTCTGATTGAAGAGGCGCAAGAGATCTGTCGGCAGGTTCTTTCCGCTTTTCCTGACGAAGTTCCTGCGATGCTGATGCTCGCAGATATCAAGCAGTTGCTGGGGCATTCCGGCGAAGCCGCCATGCTTTATCGACGCATTCTGGACGTTCAGCCATACCACGTGGATACCTGGTTCAGGCTTGGCAATCTGCAGAGAGCTGAAGGAGATCTGGAAACGGCGATCACTTCATTTCAAACGGTCGTGGCCATCAATCCGCGGTCTGCCGCGGCGCTCAATAATCTTGGGAATTGCCTGATTGAAAATTCGCAATTCGAAGCCGCTTTGACCTGTTATCTGCAAGCGGTTGAGCAAGAGCCAGGCCATAGCGGCTATTGGTTGAATGCTGGTGTTGCCTTACGGCACATGGAGAAACTGCCGGAAGCGATCCCTTATTTCCGTCAAGCATTGTCGCTCGATGGAAACTCCAGGATGGCAGTCATCCACCTGGCAAATGCCTTGAAAGATCATGGGAAGTTTCGTGAATCTGTTGAGGTGTATCGGCATTACCTGCAGTTTGATCCAGATTCCGCGGACGCACACAATAATCTTGGCATTGCCTATGGGGAACAGGATTGTGTGGAACAAGCGATTTCCTGTTTTCGCAAGGCCCTTGAGTTGAACCCCAACTTTCCAGAGGCACATAATAACCTTGGGAATGCGTTGATTGTTCAGGGGAATCTTGAAGAGGCTATTGGGTACTTGCGTCAGGCCTTGGTCTTGAAGCCAGACTATGGCGATGCCCACTTCAACCTGAGCGTAGTTCTGCTGGCTGTGGGAAATTATGCGGAGGGATTCCAGAAATATGGGTACCGATGGACCAGGAAAGATGTCAAGAAACCGGTACTCAGCCAGCCCGAGTGGACCGGCGAAACGATTACAGAGAAGACCATTCTGCTGCTCGCTGAACAGGGGTTGGGAGACACCATTCAATTCGTCCGATTTGCAAATCAGGTCAAGCAGCGCGGTGCTCATGTACTGTTCAACTGCCCCAAATCACTCGTTTCGCTTCTGTCAGAAATTCCAGGCGTAGACCGTGTGATCTGCGAGGGCGACCCCTTACCACACTTTAACGTGTATGCTCCTCTGATGAGCTTGCCAGGTATTCTCGATATTTCACTTGAAGATGTTCCATCGGTTCTCCCTGTCCCTTACCTTCACGCCCCTCAAGCATATCTTGATTATTGGCGTGAGCAACTGGGTGAGCGCGGTCCCGGTGAACTACGTGTTGGGATTGCCTGGCAAGGGAACCCCATTCATACGGGTGATCGTCACCGCTCAATTCCACTGCGGTCTTTCATTCCACTGGCATCCGTTCCCGGTATTCGATTATTCAGCTTTCAGAAGACTCACGGAGTTGAGCAGATTTCCGCTTTAAGTGATCAACTCTCTCTGGAGTGTTTCCCACACGATCCAGGCCGGGAGTCTGATCCGTTTTTAGATTCCGCTGCGCTCATGTCACTCATGGACGTGATTGTGACCATAGACTCGGCACCGGCGCACCTTGCGGGTGCGCTTGGTGTTCCCACCTGGCTTGCTTGCTCTTTCAAAGCCGAGTGGAGATGGCTCACAGAACGTGAAGATTCTCCGTGGTACCCCAGCGTACGGATCTTTCGCCAATCGAAATTAAACGTCTGGGACGATGTCTTTGAGCGTATTTCAAAGGCTCTTACTCAATGGCATTCGGCTCGCCCCTGAGCCAACGCCTCCGTTGATCAAGTATGGCGCTTTTGCTGGTCGTTCCCAGTGCCGTCAACCAATCGTTTACCAACTCGTGTCTCTGGATGCCTGATCATGACGATCTCTGAAGCGCTTTCCCTGGCCATCCAATACCATCAATCGGGGAATCTTTCAGAATCCGCATCGATCTATCGTCAGATTCTCCAGGTGGAACCCGATCAGCCTGTGGCCATGCATCTTCTCGGTCTGATTGCGCAACATGAAGGAAATCTACAGGCCGCTGAATCCCTCATCAAACGATCTATTGAACTCAGGCCCGCGCATTGTGAAGCCTACAGTGATCTGGGTTCCGTGTTGAAAGATCAAGGAGATCTTCAGGGAGCCGCATCTCTGCATCGGCAAGCTCTTAAACTCAACCCAGATTATGCTATTGCGTATCACAATCTGGGTGATGTGTTATCAGACTTGGGTCAACTTGATGAGTCTTTGGCTTGCTATCTCCGGGCGGTTGAACGAAGACCCGACCTCAGTGAGACTCGAAACAATCTTGGCAATCTTTATAAGAAGCGCGGAGAGCTTGAGCAGGCCATTCTCTGTTACCGTCATGCAATTTCCCTTCGGCCTGGATATGCCGCGGCTCACAACAACCTGGGCGTGGTCTTGAATCTCCAGGGAAACCTGGACACCGCCGTGCCGTGCTTTCAAAGGGCTCTTGAGCTGGTTCCTGACTATCTCGATGCTCAACTGAATCTGGGCCAAACGTTGAGCGCGCTCGGTCAAGATGCCGCCGCGATTGTTAGTTTTTCTTTGTGCTTGCAGCTAAGGCCCGATCATCTGGATGCGATTGTGAGTCTTGGAAATGTCTACAGCAAGCAGCGGAAACTGGATGATGCGATTTCGTATTTTCAGCTTGCCTTGAAGATCAAGCCCGATCACCAAGATGCCTTGAATAACCTGGGGCATGTTCAGACCCTTCAGGGGCACATTCAAGAAGCCGTTGCCACCTTTGAACGCGCGCTTGTATATTCGCCATCATCCCCTTCGCTTCACAGTAACCTGCTCTTCACAAAACTGTTCATGGACTCGGGTGAACCCGGCACGACCCTGGAAGAGCATCGTTCCTGGAACGAAAGACATGCACAATCGTGGGCTCACGAGATCAAGCCGCACGCCAATGACAAAGATCCAGATCGTCGGCTACGCATTGGTTATGTGTCTCCTGATTTCTATTTGCACCCGGTTGGACGTTATTTGCTCCCCTTACTGGTTTCGCATGACCATCAGGCGTTTGAAATTGTCTGTTACTCATCGGTCAGCGGGCCTGACGAACTCACCGATGAATGTCGATCACGAGCCGATATCTGGCGCGATGTTCGGGCATTGTCCGACAGCCAGCTTGACGCCAGGATCAGAGCTGACCAGATTGATGTCCTGGTTGACCTGAGCATGCATAGCGCCAGGAACCGATTACTCGTCTTTGCAAGAAAGCCTTCCCCGGTCCAGGTGACTTACCTGGCCTACTGCGGAACCACGGGGCTTGATGCGATGGACTATCGGTTAACCGACCGCTACCTGGACCCACCGGGTGAGCAACGCCCCTTTTATTCAGAAGAATCGTTTGTCTTGCCAGAGACCTACTGGTGCTATGATCCGCCTGAACTGGCACGGTCTCTGGAGCTAAGAGTTTTCAGGGGCGCTGGGCCGATCTGCTTTGGCTCACTGAACAACTTTTGTAAGGTGGGGCCCAGGGTTCTTGAGGCTTGGTGCCAGATGATGCGTCTGGTGCCAGGCTCAAGGCTGTTGCTTCACACGCACCGAGGTTCTCATCGCAGTCGAGTGGATCATGCATTCGAGACGCATGGCATTTCCCTGGACCGTGTACGCTTTGTGGAGTACCTGTCTGGTAAGGAATACTTTGAGTGCTACAACCAGATAGACGTGGCCTTGGACCCATTTCCATACGGTGGGGGAACCACCACCTGTGATGCCCTGTGGATGGGAGTGCCGGTGGTCAGTCTTGCGGGTTTGGCTGCGGTAAGCCGGGGCGGACTGAGCATTTTATCGAACGTCGGTCATCCAGAGCTGGTGGCTTATGACCAGGCGAGCTATGTGCGAACGGCGGTGGAACTGGCTGGCGACCCCCTGAAACTGAACCAGTTCAAACGCACGCTTCGCTTGGATATGCAGGCTTCGCCGTTGATGGATGGGCCGCGATTCGCGAGAAACGTGGAGGTGGCCTACCGCTCTATGTGGACACACTGGTGCAATCAGCCGCCGGTTTTTGGTCAATAATGTGTGCCGTTGAGCTGAGCCCCATTCAACGGAAAGCCATCGTAGGTTCTCAGATCTGTGGAGCCGGAATTCAAACAATAGGATTGGCAAGCCATGCATGCAAACTGGTCGAGGGATCTTGAGCGTGAGATTGAGGGAGCAATTCGTGAGCGAATCGATCGGTTGGCCGCAGAGCAGCTTCCGTTCCAACCGACGGGCCGGACCATCCACCTGATGGCCAAGGCGGCGATGGCGGTTTACGAGGCAGCCGACGACCAGTTGCGACAGGGTCGGGAACCTCGACGGCAAGCAGACTGAGCCGGATTGGAACCGGTTTTGTGCAAATTCTTGGGCGATGAGCGCAAAGAAAAAGCCGCTGGATCATGAAGATCTTAGCGGCTTTAACTTTTGAAGCAGTACCGAAGGAGGGACTTGAACCCACACCCTGTTGCCAGGAACGGATTTTGAGTCCGTCGCGTCTGCCATTCCGCCACTTCGGCAAGTGGAATGAATATAACAAGCCGGGGTAGGCTGTTACCAGTCCCCCCCGGCCAGTTTACTCAGAAGTCGATCCGGACGCCGATCGCCTTCAGGGCGGCTAGTTGTTCGTTCTTGGCCTGTTCGGTCAGTTCGTTCCCCTTCAGGTAAAGCCGCAAGAAGGGCGCGAATCGCTTCGAGCCTTCCGAGTCGGCCTTGGCCCAGGCAACCAGCGGTCCAAGGTCGGTCACCTTGGTCCGTTCCATGATGAACAAGTTCAGGTCGGTCTGCTTGCCCAGCGGGGCCAGGTCGGTTAACGGGTTGTCGCTCAGTTCCAGGGTCGAGATTCTGGTCGTTTCGCCGAGCGGGCCCAGATTGACAACCTGGTTTGAGGCCAGATAAAGCGAAGCTAGCTTCTTCATGCCGCCAACCGGGGTGATGTCTGCCACCTTGTTCTGGCCCAGGTCCAGGGCAGACATGGCGGTGAGCCCGGCAAGGGGTTCAATCTTCTCAATCTGGTTGTTCGCCAGGTTGAGGTACTGCAGTTTCACGAGTTTGGCGAGCGGCCCCACGTCGGTGATGGCATTGCCCGAGAGATCCAGGGACTGAATGTTGATCAGGTTCTCAAGGGGACCAATGCCGGTGATTTCGTTCTTGGCCAGGTTCAAAAGTGCGAGGTTTGGGCACTTTTCCAGGCCAGAAAGATCTTTGATTTGCTTCTTGGGTGCTTCCAGAACGAACAAATCTTTGAGCTTGTCGTCTGAAAGTTCGACCTTGTCATCCAGGTGCAGGGCCCCACGGACGGCGGTTTCCAGATTCTTATCAGGAAAACCGGCCGCGGATGCGAACCGGCAAGAAACGCTGACGGCCAGGAACAGGGCCAGAGTAAGCGGAAGCCGGGTCATGAAGTCCCTCACTTTCTCAGTGCGCGGCATGGGAACCGAAATGGAAAACTGGGGTGTGAGAATCAGCGGTTGCTGGGGTGGGCGCTCGATGGTTCCAGTCTGAAGCCACGGCCTGATGCGGGTCAAGGGGCCAGTGTGCTGGGCTTTGCGGGAGGGATTCCGAGCCAGGTTCCAGGCCAGGGGCACTGGCCAACACAGGCCGTGGTCCCTGGCTTGGTTTGTGCGAATCCCGAAGCGGGTGGATTGCAAGTTCGACAACTCGGTTGCTGGTTAACCTTTGCCTAGTGCCACCAGGGCTTCTAGACTGATCTGGGACCAGGTTTCCAGCTCTTCGGGCGAGTTCTGGAGATCTGCGAACGAGACAAAACCGGCTTCGGCCAGGCCGTCTTCTCGGGAACTCACCGATTCCGCTTCCAGTTCATAGATATGCACAGCACCCAGGTGAACCCGGCCCACGGGGGTCTGATCGTCATTGATCAGGCCAACCAGCCGGAGCGTGCCAGGCGCACCGATGGCGACCTCTTCGTCCAGTTCTCGCTTGAGCGCAATCTCGTAGGCTGCATAGGTGGCTCGGCCATCAGCATCGGCTTCATCCACGTGACCACCTACGCCAATGGACCGCAGCCGGTGCAGGCGGGCTTCGCCCTGGCTAGACCCCCGGGTGTAACGAAAGATTCGGTTACCACAGCAGAAAATGACGTAAGGGATGATCTGCTTGTAGGAAGGGTCTTCCTCAACTTCACACCTGGGCCGGAAATCGGCAAAGGCGGGTGTGAGCAGGTGGCTCAGGTATCGCTCGGCGTCCGGGCTGAAACCCTGAAAGTACCCGAGCTTCTCAAATTCGGCGGTGGGTACCACCAGCACCCTGGTGGTGTTCGGTCCAGACATCCAGCTCTCCTGTTCGATCCCGGCACCTGGCAACTGCAAGTTGAGAAGCTGATGGTAGCAACTGCCGGCATCACCTACGAGAGGGCAGAGAGGCTTACCGCGGTTCACAAATGGGTTGTACCTGGAATCAAACTCAGGAGACAGCCGAGGGCGGCTTTCCTACCAAAGATGAAGAGAAAGCCCCAAGGGGTCAGTCGGATTTCCTTTTGCCTCGTGCCTTGGTTGCCTTGGCCGCGGGTTGCCAGGCGCGGATATCGTCTTGTTTTCCGTCCTCGTTCAATCTGATGTAGCACAGCCGCCCTCGGCTGTCGTCTGATCGTGTGTGCCCGAAGACAAAGATGACAGCCGAGGGCGGCTGTTCCAGATCGGCAACCCAATCGTGAATCGCTACAAAAACTTCAATCAATCACCAGCATCGCATCGCCATAGCTGTAAAAACGATAGTGGCGACGGATCGCCTCGGCATAGGCTTCACGCGTGGCCTCTACGCCGGCGAGCGCGCTCACCAAAACCAGCAAGCTGCTCTTCGGCAGGTGAAAGTTGGTCACCAGGGCATCCGTACCTTGAAAAACATGCCCAGGACGAATGTAGATGCGGGTTTCCCCTTGCCAAGGCTCCATGCCGCTCTGGCTCACCTGGGCCACCGTCTCCAGTGTCCTGGCTGAAGTTGTGCCAATGGCCACAATCCGCTTGCCGGCGGCCCGTGCGGCATGCCATGCGGCCGCGGTTTCCGGCGTTACCTGCGCCCATTCCGCATGCATGGTATGGAGGTCAATGCTGGTTGCCTCAATCGGCCTGAACGTGCCAACTCCCACGTGCAGGGTAACGTCGGCCACCTGCACTCCGCGCTCGGCCAATTTATCAAAAAGGCCAGAGGTAAAGTGCAGACCGGCGGTGGGGGCCGCAACCGATCCAGGGGCAGCGGCGTACGTGGTTTGGTAATCCTCCAGGTCTGCCTGGTCGGCCCGCCCCTTGCGGATGTAAGGCGGAAGCGGGATCTGACCAAACCGTGTCAGCAGTTCCAAAGCCGAGCCTTCCGGAGTCGGCCGCACAATCCAGCGCCCTTCGGCACCCCGTTCAATCAGTTCCAGCCGAAGTCCCTCGGCCACCCTGATAAATTCGCCAGGCTGGGGCCGGCCCCGGGTTGTTGCCAGAATTTCCCAGAGGCCCTGGCCCTGGCTGGCCAGATACAGGCCCTCCCAGCGCCCGCCAGTCGCTTCTCGTTCGCCAAGCAGCCGGGCTTGAAGCACGCGGCTGTTGTTCCTGATCAGCAGGTCGCCTGGATTCAGATACTCTGGAAGATCCGCGAAGGTTCTGTGTTCAAGCTGAACCTTGCCCTTGTTCCGACGCAAAACCATCAGCCGCGCTTGGTCCCGCGGCTCAGTCGGGTGCTGGGCGATCAACTCAGGGGGAAGCTCGAAATCGAACTCGCTTGTCTGCACGGGCGTATCCAGGGGCCTGATCTAGACGTTAGGTTACTAAGCGGTGGCGAGAGTCAAGGTTACTATTGTAGGCAAACCGTGCAACCGTTGCAGACCAGGATCAACGCGGCTCCCATTTCAAGCTGGCCGGGTGCCCCGGTTCCGATCACGCTGGTGATTACCGAGCTGGATGTGGGCGGGGCGGAGAAGATTCTGGTTGAGCTGGCGACCAGGATTGATCGGAGCCGCTGGGCCCCGATGGTGGTGGCGCTGGGGCCAGAGGCACCGCTGGCGGTGCCTCTAAGAAGCGCAGGAATTCCGGTGTTGTGTCTGGGAGTCAACCACCGTCAGCCAGGTCGGGCGGTCCTTCGGCTTGCAACTGCATTACGCGCACATCGGCCCCGATTGGTCCAGAGTTTCCTGTTTCATGCGAACGTGGCGAGCCGGCTTGCCGGTCCACTTGCCGGTTGGCCCTGGGTGGTTGGTGGGGTGCGCGTGGCCGAGCATGATAAGCGGTGGCACCTCACTCTGGAGTGGCTGACCCAGGCGCTGGGAACGGGTTCGGTGTGTGTTTCGGAAGGGGTCCAAGACTGGATGGTGAAACAGGCCGGCATCCGTGCCAGTCGCCTGCACGTGATTCCCAACGGGATCGATACCGATCGCGTGCTTCCCAACCCGGTATCCAGGTCTGAGCTAAGCGCACGGCCGGCTGGCCCCTTGGCCTTGTTTGTGGGTCGTTTGACTTACCAGAAGGGGGTGGATCTGCTTCTGGAGGCAGCCCGGGTTCTGCTGAAAAAACGCCCAGACTGGTCGCTGGCGATTGTTGGAGAGGGACCCGATCGACTGGGCTTGGAATCTCAGGTGTCCGAAAATGGCCAGCTTGCCGGCTCAGTTCGGTTCCTTGGCCAACGGGGCGATGTTTCCGCGCTGATGCAGCGGGCAGATGTTGTGGTTTTGCCCTCACGCTGGGAGGGAATGCCGAACGTGGTACTGGAGGCGATGGCGGCCGGCAAGCCCGTGGTGGCAACCGCCGTGGAGGGAACGGTGGATCTGGTGAGGGCAGGGGAGACCGGCTGGCTGGTGCCCCCTGATAATCCACAGGCGCTGGCTCAGGCTCTGCTGGAGTCGGCCGAAGATCCTGAGCGGAACAAGCATTTGGGCGCGGCCGGGCGGCAACGGGTGGAGCGAGAGTTCAGCCTACAAGGCATGGCCCGGCAATACGAAGCGCTTTGGGCACGCGGACTAGGTCTGGAGTGGAGTTGAGCCACCACCAATAAGCGAAGGCCGAAAGTCGAGCAGACCTTCGGCCTTCACTTTTTTTAGCTGATATCCCGTGCCGATTTCTTCGAGACGAGTTCCAAACCTGAGATAGGCACCTCGCGGACTCGGAGCTAGTCTCGGTTTTGAAACAGCTTCTTAGCGCTCGAAGGTTAGCCCTGGATCGTCTGTTGGCCCACCGACGGCCCGGAACTGGAAGTGGTTATCATCCTTCCAGGCGATTGAGCCGGCGATCGACCCGGTTTGAGCATCGGCACCATTGAGGCTGAGCACCGTGCCGTCGAATGACGATTGACCGGAAATGCTGATGGGCGGCTTTCCGGGGGCGGAAGCCGACCAGGAAAATGAACCATCGTTCTTGATGGTGAGTTGAATCTTGGCATCTGGTAACGCCTTGGCGACCCATGTGCCGGTGAGCTTGGTCATATCCGCAACAGGGGCGGTTGTCACGGGGGTTGGCGCTGGAGCGGTAGCACTTTCGCTGGGCTCAAGTTGCTTGATGAGCTGGGCCGAAAGTGTGTCTTCTGGCTGGCTCGCAACAATCGTCTTGAGATGGCTTACGGCCGCTTTGTCGTGCCCTTGGGTAATGTAATGGTAGGCCAGCACAAACTGGGCACTGTTGGATTTGGGGTTTTGCTTGACAAACGCCTCAAGTGCCCGGAGTTGCTTGGTGTACGTTTCCACGTCGTTATACATGCCAACAAGCGTGGTCCAGTCCCACCCTGGCCCAACAGAAAGCACAGCGTACAGTCCGGCTGCCGCCTGATCGTACTTCCCTTCCGCAAACTGGACTAACGCCAGGAACTCGTGAAGTGTGGCGTCGTTGGGCATCAGCTTGATCGCTTGTTGATCCAGATCAAGCGCAGCGGCTGTGTTACCGGCATTGAAGGCCTCTCTCGCCTGGGCAAATAAGCTGTTGGCGGGATCGGCCGTTGTCTGATCTGGCGGTGCGGCGTTGGTATTGAGTGGCTGAGAGTAATTGTAAGCGGGTTGAGCTTGCGCACCCCCCTGGATCGGCTGGCCCTGCCCGGGAGCTGCCCCAACTCCACCCATTCCCGCATAATACGGGTTATTGTATCCCGAATAGCCCCAGTTGTAGACCGGTGATCCGGTTCCCCACGCGGCTACACCGCCAGCGTACCCAAGCCCAACGCCGGCTGCGCCAACGGCAGCGGCAGTGCCCCACCCTGGAGCCGCATTCCGATTCCAGTATCCATTCACCACGCCAGCGTGATAGTTGCTTTCGTTATTCCGGTTGGCATACGCGGCGCCGGTGGCCGCGGCACCGGCATTGGAGATGCCCGGTTGGTTCCGGTTGGCATACGCGGCGCCGGTGGCCGCGGCACCGGCGTTGGAGATGCCCGGTTGATTTCGGTTAGAGACGGCGGCACCGGTGGCTGCGGCTCCGGCGTTGGAGACGCCCGGTTGGTTTCGGTTAGAGACGGCGGCACCGGTGGCCGCGGCACCGGCGTTGGAGATGCCCGGTTGATTTCGGTTAGAGACGGCGGCACCAGTGGCTGCGGCTCCGGCGTTGGAGACGCCCGGTTGGTTTCGGTTAGAGACGGCGGCACCGGTGGCCGCGGCGCCTGCGTTGGAAACGCCCGGTTGATTTCGGTTAGAGACGGCGGCACCGGTGGCTGCGGCGCCTGCGTTGGGTGTTGCCTGGGCACGAGTCGGGTTTGTTGTACCCGGGCGTTCCCCTTGGTTTTCTCTAGGTTGCGGTTGTTGCGTGTTCGATGGGCGGCCTCCCTGAGACGGTTGCTGGTAACCACCAGGAGCCCGGTTTGTGTCACCCATGCCTGAAGAAGATCTGGGCTGGCTAAATGAAGGGGAATGCCCGGTGGGGGATCCGCCTCGCTGGTTGCCACCGCCGGACCGTCCAGAATCTCTACCACCCGAGTTCCGCCCGCCAGAGCCCTGGCCGCCTCGGCCTGAACCGCCGCCGCCTCGGCCTTCTGCCCCTTGCGTGGGCAACTCGAAGTGGGGGCCAAGCACTGTCAGAATGGCCGCAAGTCCTAGCGCGTATCGGTGTCGAAACATGTCTTTATTCCTGTGGCTTGAGTCAGAAGGAGGGCAATCGGTAGCTGTAGGACATCACTCGGAGATTGCGGGAGGTGTCCGCACAATCACAAACTCATCAATTCCGGCCATCGCTCTTCCTTCAAGAGTCCGATGGACCGACTGCCAGCTCATCCGGTCTTTGCCCAGGCGTGTCAGAATGGTGGTGGCAGAGGCGTGCTTGCCATCTTGCCGGACCCCTTCCGCCTTGATAACGATGGTGTTCCCGTCTCGGGTGCCGAAGCCTTCTCCAAAGCCTCCTTCGGAGTCAAAGACCCAGAATTTGAACTGACGGCGAACGGGGTCCCAGCCGATGCGCTGGGAGCCAGAGAGAACGGCTTCGCCCTGGCTTTTCATGGTGAAGTCACGGACCAGGAAATTGCCATCTTCGGTCCATTTGCAGGTGGTATGAACAACCGCGCTTGGGCTTTCATTAACCCAGTCTCCCACCAGCCATTCCAGCGCTTTCAGGCGTTCATGCGGGCTGAGATCGGTTGCTGCCTCGTCGCGAACCGCGGCCTGGAGCCAGTGGCCATCGCGTTTGACATAAATGGCTGTAAATCGGCTGGTTTCCGTGGGGTCTCCATCGGCGGGCTCAAGCGTGGAACGTCCTTCCTCAAGCGCCGTCTGCGGGCCAAGGAACCTAAGCATCTCGGTTTGGAGCGTCAATTTTCCGCCTGGCCGGTCTGCAAAGCCGGCGGCGTATTGCTGGGCGATGGCCTCTCGCCCTTCCGCACGATTTCCATCCTCGTCCACCACGAGGGCGTCGGGCGTGAAGGTTGCAGCCACGGAAGCCGCTTCACCCGCATTGAATGCTTTGGTGAAAGTTTCCAGAAGTTGCTCAATTTCTCGTTGATCGGCCGTATGATCCGTGGCCGCTATTGCTTCAGGAGTTGCTGTCTGCCGTACCGGAACGGTTGGGTTACTTTTGGGTTGCTGCGCGTACGCTGCAGGGATCAGAGAACTGAATACCAGAACGCTGAAGGGAATGGTTTTTCGCATCGGGTGCCTTCTCACGGGAGTGTAAAAGATCAGGTCGGCGAATCAAGGAAAGTAGGAACAAAAATCAGTTTCCCAGCAGAGGGAATAGGCTCGGTTTCGGTCTCGTGCCACAGTCGGTTCTCAGATTTCCTTCCATTCGGCGTTCGAGTTGAAATGGAACGGCTCTATTCACAAGCGAATTGGGTTTATTTGTAAGTTTTTATGTTGGAATATCCCAGAATTGTCCATGGGTGGTCTGGTCAACGCAAGGTCTTGCTGGGTGATTGGTTTTAATCTTGATAAAATGAAATTCACGCATGAGGTAATGTTAGGAATGGGAAGTCAACTTTTGCGGTGGTTGTGTCTATTTGGTGAGTGTTTGTTTCTTTTGAGATTCCTCATCCCACGCCTTGGGTGGTGAGGCTTGCTTGGCGGGTTACGGGCCCTTGGTTGCGGAGAGGTCGCCCTTGACAGGTTGGCCGATCGGGCTAGAGTCTCCAATCGGTATTTCGGCCGGCTACGTACCCGGTGCGCCCATTCGGTTTTGACCTGCCAGCCTCGGAGTAGGATGTGTCGAGTTTGCCGCCTCCCGAGCCTGTGCATCGCCCCGTACTGCTTGAGCAGGTTCTTGCCGGGCTCAACCCGACCCCAGGAATGATCTTGGTTGACGGAACCGCAGGAGCCGGCGGCCACACCGCGGCCCTGGCCAGGCTCGTGCAGCCTGGTGGACGGGTGATCGGTCTGGATCGAGACCCAGAGATGCTGCGGATGGCGACCGAGGCGACTCGCGGCTTGCCGGTCGAGCTTGTGCATGCCCCTTACAGCGATCTGGCGGACGTGCTTGAAGAACGCGGGATTGAGGCGGTGGATGGTGTGTTGCTAGACCTGGGGCTTTCCAGTGACCAGTTGGCCTGGGAACACCGGGGATTTAGCTTTGGGCGGGAGGGTCCGCTGGATATGCGGTTTGACCCTGAAGGGGAAACCACCGCCGCGGACCTGGTTAACTCGCTTTCGGCCGATGAACTTGCCGATATTTTCTTCCATCTGGGTGAAGAGCGGTTCAGTCGCCGGGTGGCGAGGCGAATCGTTGAATCACGTAAGTTTGAGGGGCCTATCACCACCACCAGCAGGCTGGCCACGCTGGTCCGGTCAAGCATTCCGGGAAAATGGGGGCCAATTGACCCCGCGACCCGAGTGTTCCAGGCTTTACGAATTGCCGTGAATCGCGAACTCGAACACCTGGACCACACGCTGAGCCATCTCCCGGAATGGTTGCGCCCGGGTGGCCGGGCCGCCATCATCAGCTTTCATTCGCTTGAAGATCGCCGCGTTAAACACGCGTTTCGCAATGACCCACGATGGAATGTGCTCACCAAGAAACCGGTCACAGCGTCTCCCGACGAGGTTGGCCAGAATCCCCGCGCACGAAGCGCAAAGTTGAGGGTTGCTGAACGATGTCCCACAACCCAGTGAATCCCGCTTCAGATCAGGCCGCTCACCCCCAAAGTGATCCTGCGCCTGATCTTGATCCGCACGCCGACCTTGAGGGCGATGACGACGACTCGGAGGATCTGGTTTCTGACCGCCCATCGCTGGTGCAAGCGGTCCTGGCCATGGTTCGCAACCTGGTGGCGAAAATCGCACACCTGGGGAAACAGGTCGTGAACGCCATCGCTCAGCGATTGCCTGGGGTGATTGACTGGCTCAAGACCCACCTGGGTACGTTCGCCCACAAGGCCCTCGCGTTCTTGAAGAAAGTCCCTGGGGCGGTTTCGCACGGCCTGAAAGCCCTGATTCTCAAAGCTCAACAACTCAAGGGTGGCAAACAGGCTGCCCAGGCTCGTGAAGAAGCGGCCCTGCTGGCTGAAGCGACCGGAGATTCGGAAGACGAATCGATTCCAGCCGCAGGATCGAACCGCAAGTTCAAGCTGGCCATTGCCGGCTCCTGCCTGGTTCTGCTGATTGCACCGTTTGTGGCCAGATTCCGGCCCGGCGGCTCCAATTCGGCGACGGTTCCTCCTCTCGCACTTGCGGGCCCCGTGGCGAACGGAGACAAAAAGCCCTCCGAATCCAAGGAAGCAGAGAAGTCTGAGCCGGTTGCAAAGAATGAGTCAAAGGTTGATGAGAGCAAGGAAGATCCGTTTGCAAATGATGCGAACGCGCCGCCGGTACCCTCCAGTGCTCCCACGGAAGTAGCCCACGAACCGCCTGCAATGGAAGCGATTGCTCCAGCTGCCGCGGCAGGGGTTGGGGCCGCCGCCGCTCTGCTGGAACCGAAAGGGGCCGCAGGCACCGAACCGCCCGATCCGTTCTCCACTGCATCCAGCCCAATCGATGAACAACCGGCAACACCGCTCGGTTTCGGTGACAAGACCGAGCCCCCGCCAGTTGAGACCGTGGTCGAAGCAGACCCACCTGCACTCATAGGTCTAGCTGCTGTTTCCGCTGTGCCCAAAGAAGATCCTGTGTCTCCACCGGCAGAGAAACTAGAATCGGCTCCGGTGTCCGCTCCGATCGAGCCCAGCACACCCGCGGTAGCCGTTGCCTCTGAGCCCCCAGCCGATCCCCGAGCGGCGAACCTTTCCGCGCCCGAGCAGGGGGACGATGATTCCCCGTTTGGACTCTCAAACCAAGCTCCGCCAAGCACCACGGCGAGCGAACCACAAATTCTGGCTGAGAACGAACCACCCGTCCCGGTTGAGGCCGACGCCCCAGCCCCAGCGCCGATGGTTGCTCCCGCCCGAGACCCCGTACCCGTTGTGTCTGCGCCTGCGGTGGCTGCCGCTGCGGTTACCGGAGCCGCAACCGCCGCGGCCACGGTAGCTGCCCTGGATCGAGACGCAAACTCGCCGCCGAAAAAGGTGACTTCCACGCCGAAGTCCGACGGGGCTTCGGCCAGTATGACTGCGGCCACGCCCGCCCCGGCCATTCCCGCGACGGCGGCAACGTCAACCACGGCAATTCAGGGTGACCAGCCGCCTCAACGGGTGACCTCGGTCCCCAGGTCTGCCACGGCAAACTCCATCAAGCTTGAGTCTCCACCGGCTGGATCTACCGCGGTTGCCAGCAACACGGTTCCGCCCCAGGCGTCGATCACCGTTCCCGAGCCCAGCGATCCGACCTTGTTCGCGCCGCTGGAACGGTCAAGATCTGGCAACAATGCCGCGCGTTCTCGCACGGCGTCGGATTCCAGCGTGGTTGGCAGCAAAATCGACCCGATCACGCACGTGGTGGCTCGGGGAGAGAACTTCTGGACGATTTCACGTCATTACTACGGGTCAGGTCGATTCTACAAGGCACTCTGGCGGGCGAATGCCGCCCGAGTGCCTCGGATCGACGAGCTTTATATCGGTACCTCGATCCGGGTTCCCGCACCCGAAGATCTGGACCCCCGCTACATTGAGCCGGCCTCTGGAGCCACCGGAAGCGAGCCCAGACGCTCGAGTGGTTCGGGCCGAATCTCTGGATCGGCGTCAACGCCAGCCGAAGCAAGCGACTCGATGAGCACGGCCCCTCGAGACGGCCAGACGGTCAGAACCGGTCGAGAGTCTTCCGTACCAGCGAGCGCGGATCCTGATGACCTGTTCTCTTCCGCGGACGAGTTGGCAGCCAGTCAACGTGCTGCAAGTTCCAGGTCGGGGAGCAAAGCCCGGCCAGTGAGCGGCGACAACGGATTTGATTCGGATGAGGCGCCGGTGGCCCGAAAACGGACCTCGGGCCAGTCTACCGACGATCTGCCGCCAGAAGCCGACCTCACGCCCAAGAAGCGAAAAGCCCGGACTCATGTCGTCAAGCAGTACGAAACGTTGCGCAGCATTGCCAAGCAGGAACTGGGCGATTCCCGCAGAGAAGATGAACTGCTGGAGTTGAACGGTGATCTGATTGACGATCCCACGGATCTGACGGTGGGCACTCCGCTACGTCTACCAGCACGCTGATCGCCTGGTCCGGATCGGGTTCAGCGAGTGATGGTCGCCAGTTTTGAAGGTGCGCTTGCTGGGGTTTTGCTGGGCAAGACTTCGGAAAGATGAGCCCAGCGCGTGAGCGATGGATTCTTGCTCCGATACGAACCCGAATCGCTAGCGATTGGACCTTCTGGGTTGATACTCACGGCCCGAAGCGTTAGCAAATGTATCCCTTGCCGCTTCGCTTGGTTCTGGCCGACACCCCTGATAAACCGTTGAGGAGGCAGAACCCCTCACTCAGGCGTCAAGCGATGAGGCGTGTGGCATCCGCGGCTGCATCTTGTTTGCATCGCTACGTGCGGGCCGAGCTTTTCAACGGCCTTTCAGTCATCCAGGGAATTGCCGTAAGGCTTGCCACCATCAGGTAGCCAAGGAGCCAGCGGGCACCCCAGGCAATTAGCGAGAGAAGCCTTGCACCAGCGTTTGCCAATTTTTGAGAACGCGTCTCCCAGTACAGCAAGCGTGGCCTGATCTTCAGGGGCTGCTGAGAGAATGACATCTTGGGCTTCTTCGTATCCGGCATCTTCGCTGATCCAGCCATGCCGAACCAAGATCCGATAGGTGGCCCGGTCGATGGGCAAAACGGGATGCCCGACCACGCACAGGAGCTGGTCAACCGTGGCCAGCCCGAGTCCTGAGATCTGGATCCAGGCCTCTTTGACGGCCTCGGCACTCATCTCTTGAACCCGTTCAACGCCCCCCATGGCAACCACGCTGGCTGCGAACCGCTTGAGTATCACGGCAAGGGTTGCCATCTGTTTCTTGGAACGAGCCGGCCAGGCTTCTGTGAATTCCGAGAGTTCAAGCACTGCAAGAGGCTCAGGCTGGTTGGCGTCCAGATTGCTGAGAACTTTGAGAACAGGTTGTACCTGAACGTTGCCCGCTTTGGCATCAATAAGGGCGGCAATCAAGTTTTCAAACGAAGGAACAACGACACAGGCCGACCTTGAAATATCAAAGTTGGCCTGTTCGATGAGTCGCGGCAGAAACTCGTGGAGAGCAGATCCGAAGCTAGACACGCCCCAGGGCTCACAGGCACGAGGAAAAGGATTCAAATCCTGAAAATCAAGCGGCCCCGGATACGAATACGGGGCCGCGAGTCGGTCAGGCCTTGGCTTTAGCAGTCAGAACCGCCGCCTGGTACTCACGAGTGAGGCGACTCTTGCGACGGTCAGCGGTATTCGGGTGCAGGATGCGACGAAGACCAGCCTTGTCGAGCTTGGCAACGGCCGTTCTGTAAGCAGATTCGGCTTGTTCCAGTTTTCCTTCAGCGGCTTCAGCGACAGCCTTTTTGCTGAAAGTGCGAATCACCTTGCGGGCAATACGATTCGCGAGACGGCGCTTCTCGCTCTGGCGCAGCCTCTTCTTTGCAGATTCTGATGTGGGCATCTTCCAACCTGAATGGGGCTAAGCAGACACAAGCGGCAATCCCGCCGGCTTGGTGTAAACCAAAATCATACCACACTCATCCCTTCTGATTCAAGGCCCGCAATCGTTCTGCGACGTCAAGAAACGCATAATCATTGGCGGCGATCTCATTATAGTGCTCTTCAGCAGTCAAAAGATCACCTTGGGCCTCGGCCACCCGACCCAGTCTGTAGTGCAAAGTTTTGATCAGATTCAGGTCGTCTGGCTCTGCCAACTTCAGCGCTTCCTGGTAACTTCGCTCGGCCAGTTTCAAAAGCCCTTTCGCCTCAAAAGACAGGCCAGACTGATGCTGAGCTTCAACTCGGGTGGTCGCATTTCCTAGCGATCGCGCCTGCTGATACTCTGCAATGGCCTGATCATGGTTGCCCAGCCTGGCCAGGCAAATTCCATAAGCCAGCCGGAACTCGGCGTTGGCCGGTTCTGCCTGGACCCGACCTTTACGTTCGTGCAGTTCGTAGGCGTCTAATTTTTCCTGGATCGCCCGGCACTTCTCGGCAGTTTCAATGCTGTCCGGTTCCAGCTTCGCTTTCCTGGTCCAGTGCTCAAGCGCACGCTTGAGGCGAACGAGCTGGGTTTCCACATGTTTTGAGCGAATTACCTCGTCGTCGGGAATTGCCTTCCGGCCGGCTGCCAGCACTTTTTCCGCGTCTTCGTGTTTTTTTTGCTGGATCAAAAGGTCGGCCAGTTCAAGGTAGGCCCCTGGTCGTTTGGGCTCTTCCTGAATTTCGCGTAGCAAGCGTTGCTCGGGAGATTCGCTCGGTCGTTTGAGTTCATCCAGGGCCGATCCTACGCCGCCAGCCGGGGCCGAGGGACTGCTGGGCGGTGCCTCACGCTGTGCAACTGCCTGAGCAAGGCCCGATTTTGCAATGGTGGCACTGGCTTCCAGGGCATTGATCTTGCGCCTGGATTGCTCATCGGCGGGGTTCAGCTTCCGGACCCGATCCAGGCACTTGATAGCGTCTTGGAACCGAGAGGCACCTTCAAAAATCTCGGCTGAGAATTTGAGAAAGTCTGGGTCGGCCTCGCTCTGTGTAAAAACAGATTCAATGTACCAGCAGGCCAGTTTCCACCACTCAAGCTTGCCAGATGCTTCTGCCGCATCGCGTGAGGTTCCCGCATCCCAGGGGTTGATCTGGAACGCGTCTTCACAGGCATCGAGTACCTTTTCCCAGTTGCTCTTCCCTTTTTCAGCCCGGATCTTGAGCCGCACCGGTTGAATTTTGGCGCTGGCGAGCATTCCCACCTTGGCCGGATCGTTGTTGAATCGTCGGCGGGTGATCCCCCGCAAGGCCTGCCGGTAAAGGATATTGTTGGGGACCAGGCGGCAGGCGTCTCGGTACATCTCAATGGCGTATGCGTAATTTTCACTCAGGGCGGCGTCATTACCACGTTCAAAAAGCGCCTCGGCCCTGGGGTTTGTCCGGCCTGGAGAATCCTTGGAATCCGACATAAAATGACACTCCACTATCACCGGGGGGGCGTAAAAGGGGCTCAGTGGGTGACCTGGAACGATCCGTGTATCCAGCCGGTTCGCAAGCGAGGCATGGCTCCGGAGGAACGCAATGGCTGAGGATCGCAGGGCGTAAGGGCTGACTCACATCTTCAAAACGATCGGTAGCACACTTCTGCTTTCATACTACACCATGCAGAGCCATGGCTCGATACCTTACGATGAATCTTGAGCGTCCTGGTCCCCTGGTGGTTGATTGACGATTGAAACTCTGCCTGAGAGCCTGATTGTGACCAAAATCTTACGTGATAACGGCCTGAGCCAGCTTATTGCGGGCGAACTGAAAACCGTGGCTACCGGTCTGGCCTTCACGGAAGGGCCGCTCTGGTTGCCAGATGGCACGCTTTTGTTCCAGGACCTCAAGGCCAATCGCACCCACGCGGTGAGCGCTCAAGGGGCGGTTCGCACGCTTAGAGACTACACTAGAGGCGCCAACGGGCAGACTTTTGGCCCGGACGGTCGAATTATTTTCTGCGAGCAAGATGGCCGCCGCGTGTCGGTGATGAACCGAGACGGTAGCCAGGCTGAAACGCTGGTTGAACGCATTCAGGGCTCACGCGTGAACAGCCCCAATGACATCATCACCAGACGCAACGGATCGATACTGTTCACGGACCCACCCTACGGCGTGCCCCGGCCGGAAGATAAAGAGCTTCCGTATCAGGCGGTTTTCCAGCTCGACCGATCGGGCGACCTGCAGCCGGTGGTCTGGGAAGAGTTTGAGAAACCGAATGGACTGGCGCTTTCACCCGATGAGTCCGTCCTCTACGTAAATGACACCGGCAAGTACCATGTTCGGGCGTTTGATTGCGCCCCTGGCGGTCAGGTTCTGGCCAATTCCAGCCGGGTGGTGGCCACCTTTGATCCGGCCGAACCGGGTGGTCCCGATGGTATCAAGGTCGATGGGGAAGGGCGGCTTTACGTGGCAGTGGCCGAGGGAATTTGGGTCCTTGAAGCCAGCGGCCGCTTACTCGGGATTATCGCCACACCCAGGCGTCCATCCAACCTTGCCTGGGGCGGGGCTGAGGGGCGTACTCTCGCCATCACAGCCGTGGATCAGGTGCATACCATTGAAATGAAGGTGGCCGGCGTCTTGCCTCCCTTCCGGGACCTGGCCTGATCTGAGGATCCAGGCACGTGGCAAGTTCCTTCCGCTAGCAGGTTGGCCAGGCTCTGGCCGAAACAGGTTTCCCCGGCGGTGGCTTGATGATTCAGGAAGGGCTCATGCCGACTGTGTCGTTTTCACGAAACATGAGGATCGTGCTGGCTTTAGTTCGCCTGCCGGTGTACTCTTAAAGTAGCCTCGCTGCATTCTTGCAATCGTTCCCGGTGCGGTCCCACCGAACGAGTTTTTCTGGGCACCTGTTCAGGCAACTGCCAACGAGTGTTCAGAATCCGAGGCCACGCGGGGAGGTTTCTCCCTGTCCCGATCCGACCGGCTGACCGCTCCGGTTGCTCTTGGAGGCACGTGTGGCGAAAGAAGAACCGATCGTGGTAGAGGGCCGCATTGTCGAAGCCCTCCCGAACACGCAGTTCATGGTTGCGTTTGAAGAAGGACCACTTCACGGTCACAAAGTGCTCGCGCACATTGCTGGCAAGATGCGGAAGAATTTTATCCGTATCGTGCCTGGAGACCGTGTCAAAGTTGAACTCACACCCTACGACACCAGCAAGGGTCGTATCGTCTACCGCGAGCGATAAGCCTGATCTCGGTTACCTTGGAACTCGACACGTTCGAGTTCGCTGACCGGGAAGCTCGCCTGACAAAGCCAGACAACGGATCGACGCGACGCGAACTCCAGCCAACCACGGCCGACGCGTCGGTTCGATCTGTTCGTTTTTTGGGGTTGGTGGTCTCGCCCTTCGGCTTCTCAAAGTATTTGCAACGCCAGCGCAGGCAGGCCAGCATCAAAGGCCTTAGGCCTGATATACCTTTCAGCGGTTTCGCCACCAGATTTCCGGTGGGCACTGAAGTGATGCCGCCAGCGATTCGATCGCCGTCCGAAATCGGCGTGCGTCTACCGGATAGCCGGCCGTGGGTTTGAGCCCCGGAACCTGCTTGCACCAGAACCGATTGAACGCTGCCATCCAGCGCTCCCTGAGATCCTTGCTCACCATCGACGCCAGCGCCACCAGACCATTGTCTGCATCGCTGCGTGGGGCAAACCGGATCTCGATTTCTCGGTCGTCCCCCTGGATCACATACCGGCTAAGTTCCGGCCCCTCTTCCCCCCGTTGAATCCACTGGTCAGGGAAGATCGACTGAAGGCCTGCGTAATAGAAGTGCCTTCCTCCGTGCTTATCGGCATTCACAACTACCGCGCAATTTGCAGAGTCAGCCCAGATTGCGGTCAGTAGGCGAGCAAACGTTTCAAAATGAACGCTGGCCTTGTTGCCCAGCCGGTCCAACGCCTGGTTGAACGCATGCGGCCCCAGAATGGTGCTACGCGGGGCTCTGAACCGCCAGGCCGCCAGGGGTGGCTCAAGGCGCACAGGAGTGACAGGCTGAGTGGCGGCAGGGAGATCGCCGGGCCAGCGGTCCCACTCTCCAGCCGAGGGAGAGCCAGCATCGAGCCCGATCAAGATGTCTGCAAGCCTGGTATGTGCGTTGGTGCTGTTGCTTGGAATGCGTTGCGTGGTGTGGAGCAGGGCGCTGGTTGCGGCCTGGAGCCGCTGGTGGCCATCTCTGGCCTGGGTGATTCGCTTGGAATCATCAATCCAGAGACGTTTGGGGTTACCGCCCGCCCGATCTGTCAGTGCCCCGAGGTCGTTCCAGACATCGGGCCGCGGAGAGCCTAGCGGCCCTTCCGCGGTGATGGCCGTCATGACCAGCGGACCAAGGTTCGGTCCGTACCCAGCTTCATCGATCCCCACCCAGCGGTTGTCTGTGAAGTGAGGCAAGAGCCGCTCGGTTTTTTCAGTTATTGGAGATGTCGGTTCGGATCGCGTGGCTGTTTGCGTGAAGTCCGAAGTGGGGCGCGGGGATGATGGCGGGCAACCCAGATTTAACAGGGGGGCTGGCAATCACGGCCGGGGGTTCAGGGGTTACCTCGGGGGTAGGTTTGGCTTTGACTTTCGCGGGCGGCATTTCGGCGGGAACGGTGGCCGCAACTGCGGCGGTGGTGGTTGCCACAACATCGTCGTCGGCCATCCAGATCGGCGCGGGGTCACGCCACTGAAGTTCGGCCGCCAGTGACGCGTAATCTTCTGCGCCCCGGCTGGTTGGAGAGTACTGGAAGATGGACTGGCCAAAGCTGGGGCTTTCCGCCAGCCGAATGTTGCGTCTGATGCGGGTTTTGAAGAGACGAGCATCGGCCCACGGGGCGTTCACCTTGCGTGGCCCGTTGAAGTATTGCTGAAGGTCTTCAATAACCTCATTGCCAAGACGAGTGCCAGACTCATAAAGGCAAAGAACCACGCCGGCAACCTTGAGGTCTCGATTCACACGCCTGGAAACCAGTTGAATGGTTTCCAGGAGCTTGGAGAGCCCCTGTAGGGCGAGGAAGTGTGCCTGAAGTGGAATGATTACTTCTCGGGCTGCGCACAGGGCATTGATAGAGAGAATGCCGAGTGAGGGGGAGCAATCCATCAGCACGTAATCAAACGATTCTTCGTCGGCTTCAAGCTGATCACGCAGGATCATCTCTCGGCCCACGGTGTTGATCAGCTCAACCTCGGCGGCCGCGAGATCAATGTGGCTTCCGCAAACGTACAGGTTGGGTGCAACCTTGTGTCTGGCCTTGGCAATAGGAAGTCCTTGCGCCAGCACGTCGTACAGCGAGGGGCCGGATCTGCCGGGCTGCAAGCCCAGGTGCAGAGTGGCGTGAGCCTGGGGATCTAGGTCCAGGACCAGGGTTTTGTGGCCTTCATTGGCCAGGGCTGCCGCCAGATTTACGGTGGTGGTCGTCTTACCGACGCCGCCCTTCTGGTTCAGGATCGCGATCCGTCGCATCTGGGACTCCTTCCCGGGCCGGCCAACTCCAGCCAGCGTTTTGTCCATGGGAAGCGGGGAGATTGAGGCCGGTGAGGACACCGGTCCAACCTCAAGGCTCGCGCTTCGTACGTAAAGATTGATCGGTCCCTTTTCGGTGAATCATGACGAGTTCAGGCGGCTTGCCGGGTGGGGTGCGACGGGTTGTAGCGATCGGCCGAAAGAGTGGCTTGGCGGGTTGACCCAGCACGGGTCATGGGCCCGCTCGGTTAGCCCGTGATTGGTACTTTAAGCGGTTCTCGACTGGTTGCACTGAGAAACAGCCCCAACAGACAGCCGAGGGCGGCTATCCCGCATCGGCAACCCCGTTGTGAACCGCAGTAAATGCAACCGGCCGGGCGAGGGGAGCCTCGTCCGGCCGATCTGCGAACGTCTAACGTTTGTGCTGGATACGCGGGCTTGGGTCAGTCGACGGTCTCGCTCCCCTGAGCGAGGTACTTCGAGGCCGAAACTCCGGTGGCAATTGCGGCCCTGTGGCAGAAGTCGCCGAGCCGTTCGCCGTTGTGTCGTTCGGCTCGGAATCGTTCCAGAACCGGTCGCAGTTCGTTCACAATCTGGTCGAAGGGAACGTAATCCTTGTAGAGAACGTTGAGTCGCTCTCCCAGGGTGCTTCCGCCCAGGAAGATGGTGTACGTCCCGGCCACGTTGCCGCCGTCATCGGTCTTGATGGCGGAACGGCCCACCAGTCCGATGTCGCTGTTGTAGGGGCGGGCGCAACCGTTAGGGCAACCGGTCATGCGTACGGTGAACCGATCGGCCGCAAGTCCCTGATTTTTGAGTTCGAGTTCAAGATCATCCATGAGCCTGGGCATCACTCGCTCACTCTCGGTCACGGCCAGCCCGCAGGTGGGAAAGGCCGGGCACGCCATCGACCAGCGTCTGACGGTGCTGACCTGTTCCACCGAGGCGATACCGAATCGAGTGAGCCAGGCTTCGATCTCTGGCTTGTGGGCCGGGTCGATATCCGCCAGCACAATCGACTGCATGCAGGTGAGCCTGGCGGGAGTTCCGTAAGTTTTGAAAAACTCACGAAGCCCGGAAAGGAGCCTGAAGTCACCATGGTCGCGAACCCGTCCGTTTTCGACTGGGATTCCTAGCCAAAGTTTCCCGTCTCCTTGCGGATGCCAGCCCATGTGGTCGCAAACATCGGTCACATGGGTATCGCGAGCCGGGGTGAGCGGAGCCTTGAGATATTCCTCGACCTTCTCACGGAAGGCATCAATGCCCCAATCATGAATCACGTACTTGAGCCGTGCCCGTTTGCGGTCTGAGCGGTTCCCGAAGTCTCGGGTGACCTTGATGATGGCTTCACCTACGCGCAAGAGGTCTGCTCTGGGGATGTAGGCCAGCGGTTTGGCGAGTGCGGGGAAAGTTTTGGCCGCGCTTGGAGTTGTGCCCAGCCCGCCGCCCACAACGACGTTGTACCCGACCAGTTTGCCGGCTTCGATGACGGCCAAGAAACCAAGGTCGTTTGCGAAGACGTCGGTGCAGTTATCGCCTGGAAGGGCAAACGCGGTTTTGAATTTGCGCGGCATGTAGAGCTTGCCGTAGATCGGCTCCACGGAATCATCGCCGGGGGTGGGTACCAGGGCTGGGCCGGCTGGTGGCAGGGTGGGATTATCCACCTTCTCGCCATCTAGCCAGATCTCCCAGTACGCCGAGCTCCGAGGCGCGAAATGCGAGGCAAAGGCATCGGCGTCGGCCTGAACGGCGTCATGCACGCCATCACGCTTGGGAGCCGGGCAGGCGAGCACGTTCCGTTCCACGTCTCCGCAGGCGGCCAGCGTAGACAGCAGGGCCCGGTTTACGGTGGCGATGGTGGCCTTCAGGTCTTGCTTCAGGATGCCGTGGAACTGGAAGGCCTGGCGAGTGGTAATTCGCAGGGTTCCGTTGCCGTAGTCCTGGGCAAGCTGGTCGCAGGTCAGGTACTGGGCAGCGGTCATCTTACCGCCAGGCATCCGGACGCGGACCATGAACTGGAATGCTTTTTCAAGGCCTTCACGTTTGCGCTGGGTGCGAACGTCACGGTCATCTTGCTGGTAAGAACCGTGAAATTTCAGCAGCGTGGCGGCATCCTCGGTGATCGAGGTATTTGACGCTTTGAGCTCTTCAGGAATGCTGAGGCGAAGGTATTCGCTGGCTTGTTTGAGAGCCTCAACCTTGCTGGGTTTCCCCCCTGGCTTGTCCATGAGGTGTCAATCCTTGGCAACGCCTGACTTCGCAGGACTCAAAAGAATCATCACTAAAACGATAAACTTACGAAGGATATTTTAGAGGAACGCCGATCCGTTGGCAATCGACGTCAAAGGCCAGACCCTGCCGGTCCAGACCAAGTCTGGACCGGCAGGACCATGATTTTTGGAGTAGCCGGGGCCAGAGTTAATTCTTGACCTGGGCCTCGTCGAACAGAGATTTCTCTCCTCGAACGACTTCTTCGGTCACGGTGTAGGTCTGACCGGGTTCACGTTCGGGCAGGGTGAACATGGGGTCCAGCATCAGTTTTTCCATGATCGAGCGCAGTCCGCGGGCGCCAGTTTTGCGCTCTTTGGCTCGCTTGGCGATCTCGGTAATGGCTCCCCCGGTGAACGCGAGTTTGGCGTCATCGAGGTGGAAGAGCACCTGATACTGTTTGGTCACGGCGTTCTTGGGTTCAACCAGAATCCTTGCCAGGTCTGGCACGGAGAGTTGGTTGAGGGAGGCGATGACCGGTAGTCGGCCGATCAGTTCGGGAATCAGGCCAAACCGTTCGAGGTCTTCGGGCTGGACCTGGGCCACCAGTTCATCTCGCTCCTGCTCGCGGTCTTCAGACTTTTCGGTACGCCCGAAGCCGATCGACTTGCGACTAAGTCGTTTGGCGATAATGTCTTCAAGGCCCACGAAGGTACCACCGCAGATGAACAGAATGTTGGACGTGTTCACCTGCAGGTACTGTTGCTCAGGGTGTTTACGTCCACCGGCTGGGGGAACGTTCGCCACGGTCCCTTCCAGCAGTTTGAGCAGTGACTGCTGAACCCCTTCGCCTGAAACGTCACGGGTGATCGACACGTTTTGGTTCGTCTTGCCGATCTTGTCGATCTCGTCGATGTAAATAATGCCCCGCTCGGCGGCCTTGATATCGTAGTTGGCCGCCATGACCAGCTTGAGAATCAGGTTCTCAACGTCTTCACCCACGTAGCCGGCTTCGGTCAGCGTGGTGGCGTCACCAATGGCAAACGGCACGTGGAGCCGTCTGGCGAGCGTCTCGGCAAGGGCAGTTTTGCCGCAACCGGTCGGCCCGATCAGCATGACGTTGCTCTTGGAAACTTCCACCTGTCGCAGAGCTTCGTCTTCAATGGGGGGAGCAAGCACACGTTTGTAGTGGTTGACCACCGCAACGGCTAGCACCTTCTTCACGGTCTCCTGACCAATGATGTACTCGTCCAGATGTTCCACGAGTTCTCGTGGGGTGGGAACTTCCTCAATTTCCGTATTTTCACGTTCATGCTGCTTGAACAACCCTGCGCAGGCTTCCACGCAGTTTGAGCAGATGAATGCCTTTTCTGGCTTCACGCCAGCCTGAGCCAGCGCAATTCCCTCGATCATCGGCCCAGCGGCCGATGTCGGTCGGCCGCAATAGTCACACCGGGTCAAGTTTTCTTTTCCGCCGGACCCCTGATTCCCACCTGAAGCCACGACCAACCCCTCTTTCACTAACTGATCGCACGTCTCGCACGTGGCGACGGGAGGTCGCCGATCAAACTGTCCAGAATAGAGCTTTCGGCATCAGGGCTCAACGGCGGTTGTCTTCTTGTCTCCAAGTTTATCGTTACCACCGGTCTACCAAGGGCCCTGCCGGCCGTGAATATCACCCAGTCTGGCATCGCGGGCCCGCATTTTAACGCCAGCGCAAAATCGCGAACAAATTGCTATGAAAATCGGTCCAGAGCGGGAGTTTGGTCAGGTTCAGGCCGCTGGATTCTGTTTCCAGGGGGAGCTGGCTCAGCAACTCCTGGTTCGTGGTGAGGATCATCCAGTTGGTATACGGTAAATGGTTCTGCTCATTTTTCTGGACGATCACCTCTCGTACGCCAAATTTCAAGGCGTCGGCCTGCGCACGTACGACCGGGGAGAGGTCCAAAAACTTATTGGTGATATGGGCCGCAATCACGCCCGCGGGTTTGAGGTGCCTGGCGTAAATTTGGAACGCTTCCCGGGTAAGCAAGTGCGTGGGAATGGCGTCACTGCTGAACGCGTCCAGGACCAGAAGATCAAAATTTCTGGGCGACTCGGTTTCCAGAGAGAGTCGAGCATCGCCAAGCACGGTCTCACACTGGCCCGCAGATTGCCCCAGATACGTGAAGTACTGGTTGGCCATCCGCACGACCTCGGGGTTGATTTCATAGAAACAGTAGAAATCAACGGGGCGGGCGTACGCTGCCAGGGTGCCAATTCCCAGCCCAATCACACCGACCCGGATCGGCCCCTTAGACGAGAGCTGGGCTATGGTTTGGGCAACGCCTGTCTGTTGGGTGTAGTAGTCGGTTGGAATCCAAGACCGGTCGGGGTCCAGAAACTGGGTGCCATGCCGAATCGATCCATGCTGCAGCATCCGGCAGTGGTTCACGGGGTCATCGGGACTAAGCTCCAGGACCTTGGTGATCCCGTAGAAATTCCTGGCCTGGGCCACGACGTTCGGTGGAGGGCTTGTGGATGGAACGATCCAGGTAAGACTGATCGCGGCCGGCAGCAAAACCGCGGAACGCCAGATCCAGCCCCAGCCGCCCCTGGGTAAAGCCATGGTCAGCGCGATGATGGCGATCCCGAAGGAGAGCAGCAATCCGATGGGCCACTCGCGGTAGGAGTCGAACACGCGGGGAGCCACCAGCGTTACGAAGACTCCACCCAGCGCACCGCCAGCCGCCAGCATCAGGTAAAACTCCGTCAAGCGTTCAGGCGCTGGCCGAGATCTCACCAGTTCACCATGACAGACCATGCAGGCCAGAAACATGGCCGCAAGATCGAGAACGAGTTCCTGGGTGCCTTGAAGTTTTAGCCCAAATCGAAAGAGATTCTGGTTGTAGAGCAAGACCGCCAGAATTGCCAGGGCGGCCAGCGTTGCCCAGACCGGTCTCACATACCCGCGCAAATATTCAAAGGCGATAATGAAGGTGATCAGGTAGAGCGTCAGCGGGACAATCCACAAAAACGGGACCACGGCGATGTTCTGGCAAACCTGGTTCGTGGTGGCCAGCAGCACCACCGAGGCCGTGGCCGGTAAGAAAACCCAGAGGAACCGTTGCCAGTGGCTGGGTGTGCCTGGGATAAGTTCTCCCGTTTCGGGTGGCTGGCCTGGGTTGCGGTGAGCCTGGTTTTGCAGCTTCCACAATGATGCCAGGCAGAATCCGCAGGCTGTGGCATACACCAGGAACCCGGCCGACCAGAGCCACGATTGCTGGCGAACGTCGAGGTTGGGCTCGATCAGAAATGGGTAACCGACCAGAGCCGCAATGGAGCCGGCATTTGAGAGAGCGTAAAGCCGATACGGTGAGCGAGTCGGATGGCGATGGGAAAACCAGGCCTGAACCAGGGGACTGGTTGCCGCCAGCACGAAGTATGGCAGCCCCACAGAACTGAGCAGCAACAGTAAGATCTGAGCCGTTGGCGACGAGCTTCCAGACGGTTTCCAGCGCTCGGAAGCAGAGATTGGTAAAACGGCCAGAGCCGCCACAACCAGTCCGAGGTGTAACACCGCCTGGCCGCGTGCATGCAAATACCTTTGGACGGCGTGCCCGTACAAATATCCCCCGAACAGCACAAGCTGGAAGAAGAGCATGCACGTGGTCCAGACCGCCGGGGAGCCCCCGAACCAGGGGAGGATGAACTTGGCAATCATCGGCTGGACTAAAAAGAGCAGAACGGCTCCAGAGAGAATCGCGAGCGCAAAACTCAACAGCGAGGCAGATCCCGATTCCGTGCATGGATCTTTTTGGTGGGCGTTGTGCATTGCGACTCTCCGTTCCCTGCAAGTGATTTCAGCGATCTGTTGAGCTGGCTGGTTGACCGTGTGTGCCGAACAGGCTGATGAATCATGTCCAGAATTCGCCGTGCCAGGTTACTGGCAGCCTCAGTGGCTTGGTTCACTTCCAGGGGCCACACAGGGCAAGTGCTGGACTCTGGGTTGGAGTTGATCAAACATGGTTATTGCCTGGTCAATCGTGAGTTTTTCTGGAAGTTTTGCGCATTGTCAAGCATTGAGGGGCAACCAAATGCAGCCGATTGGCAAACGGTGGTGGCTAAATGTACTGGTTCTGGTTGCAACCTTGGCCCCGTATGTGTCGTGCCTGGCCGGTGATGATCCGGCTGCAACGGTACGTCGGACCGAGGATCTGATCTACGGGCGCAAGTTTGGTATGGCGCTAACGCTGGATCTGTTCCAGCCGGCTAAGCCCAACGGGTCTGCGATCGTTTTTCTGGTGAACGGCGGCTGGCTTTCCAGCAAAGACACACCGTTGATGGTCACGATTCGGCCTGACGATTATCAACCGTTTCTGGAGCGTGGCTACACCGTATTTGCGGTGGTAACCAGCTCGCAGCCCAGGTTCACGATTCTGGAACAGGTGGCCGACGTCCATCGTGCCGTGCGCTTTATCCGTTCGAACGCCGAACGGTTTGCAATTCAGGCGGATCGGATTGGAATTACCGGTTCTAGTTCGGGTGGCCAGCTGGCCCTCATGATCGCCGCGCAAGGTGGTCCTGGAGTTGCCGATGCTCTAGACCCGGTTGATCGCCAAAGTAGCTTGGTGCAAGCGGTGGCCGTTTTCTTTCCGCCAACCGACTTCCTGAATTATGGTGGGCCAACAATCGATGCCGTGGGACTTGGTCCGATGGAGCCTCTCAAGGTCGCTTTTGGGCCGGGTGCTGAGACCGAGGCTGGTCGGCCTGAGCTTGGGCGGGCCATCTCGCCTATTTACCATGTGACATCGAGCTTACCGCCCACCGTCCTCATTCATGGAGATGCGGACAAGGTTGTGCCGCTACAGCAGGCCGTTAGTTTTGCGGAGCGGGCGGAAGCGGTTGGGGGATCGCCGGTGCGTGTGATCGTTCGGGCCGGCAAGGGGCACGGCTGGGGAGACTTCTGGAGATCGCAGGAGGATCTTCAGGTTTTTGCAGATTGGTTCGACACACACCTGAGGAAGTGAAAGGCTGATTGAGAGACCTTGAGTGTAGCAAGAGGGCCAGGCACTCAGGCATTTCTTCAGAGGGGAGCCGTCAGCTGAATTCGCTCAGAACTGACCGTCCTGATGGAATTTCAGTGATGGCCAATTTGGCCAGGGGCCGACTGGGCCGACGGGAGTTTGGGCTGACGCGCGTTCAGCCATTGAATCACTTCGGGGAAGATCTCGCGGGGTGCGTAGCGGCTCCAGACCAGGTCGCAATGGCCATAGTCATGAATGTGGCCCTGGGATCGCCCGTAACGTTTCAGGGTTTTATCCTGGCTTGAAACGCCATTGAACGAAAGTTCTGTCGAAGCGATGTCGGACATGATATCGCCATCACCGGCAATCATCAGGAGCGGGGTGGAAACTCGGCCCAGATGATCATAGTAATCGGTTTTGCCATCAGATGAGACGAAGGTGCCGTACTCCAGGTAGGGGTCTAGCTGTTTAAGCGCGCCTCGGCCTGGGTTTTCCAGGGTGTAGCCATAGAACCGATTGACGGTGGTACGGTCAACATTGGAAGCGGTGTAGTACAAGCGATCAATGCTCTCAAGCCCGGGCGGGCGTCCGAACATCATCGGCCGAGCGATTCGACCGGTGCTCACAATTCGCAGCAGGCCACGGATGGCTCGATTGGCCTTGAGCATCTTCGTCTGAGGCCACTCCGCCTGCACCACGGTACTCCCCATGCCTACAAAGTTGGCAATGCGCCAGGCTTCTGGAGAGGTTTCCAGGTAGGCAAACATCAGCATGCCACCCAGGCTATGGCCCACCCAGTTAACACGTTCGTGTCCGGTTTCTCGCTGAATGTGGTTCAGAATGGCAGGAACATCGTGGTTGACCTCATCATCCACGCACCAGCCGCCGTCGCCAATTTCCAGCATGGTGGTCTGACGAAGGACCCTCTGGTTGATGATTCCCTTCATCCCCACCCGGTGGCTGGCTCCTGAGCCTCTCATATCGGGAATAAAAACATGGTACCCCTGCGCTGCCAGTTGCTGGGGCAGGTGGTGATCGGTGATCGTCCAGAATGTACCGTTCAGGCCGAGTCCGTGACACAGCACCACGGGAAGCTTGGTGGGGTCTTCGACATCGGGACGAACATGGCGAATGCCTAGCCGCCAGCCATCATCGGTAACGGTGTATTCTTCGGTGCAGGGACGATGGAGCGGATTTGGCGCCATATGCCGGGTGATAGCACACCCAGAGCCCGTGAAAACCACGAGCAAGAGCGTGAACGCAGTGAAGGCCAGGCGCGAAATGACTGCGGGCTGCATCGGTTGCAGGAATCCTTCCTCCCGCCAGGCAGTCGGTCCGTGACTGCCCGCCCCCGATCCGCTGGGCGGCCGGGTGGAGATTGTGTGCGGAGTGTATTGAGGGTCAGCATTTCGGGCAAGGGTACTTCAGGCATTGCCTGCAAGCATTCATGCTTCAAGGCTCTCTGTCCTGAATGAGTTTCCTCGTACCGTCTTGGACGGACTCAGAAACTTACCCCGCACGTTCATCGTCAGACGTGGCGGGAAATCTTTGCAGGTCAAATGACTGCAATGCTGAATCTCTGAGAGATTGTGCGGCTTGATTGGATCGTGACCGATGTGACGGGCAAAACCTGGTCAAAGGAACAGATTCAAAAGCTTGAGGCTCGCAGGGTCGAGCTTGTAGATATCTGGAATCAGGTATCTTTGGCCGCGTTGGTCCACAATGACGATCCGGTTGATTCCAACCCGGCGGACGAGTTCTTCTCCCTCGACGGAGAACCGGACAGGCCCACGGTCGGTGATGACCGACAGGTAACAGATTGGTGGGTCCCCCTCAACCTTTTCAATCTTGGTGATGACGGGCAAGAATTCGCGTTTCGACATCTCGTCGGTCAGGATCTTGCGGAGTTCCAGAGGAAGCTGGTCGGGTTCCTCGATCATGACCCGCTCTCGCCCCTCGGCATCCACCAATGCAATCCAGCGCTGGGGTTCCGTAAGTGGGAACGCCCGGACAGGTTCGACGCCGGTGAATCGGGTCCCAGTTTCATCGGTGAGTATCAACCGCCCCCAGGAATCTAGCTCCAGAGAGAAATTCGCGGGTTGGGTCAGTCTGACGGCCTCTTTGCTCATCGAGATTCCTCCGGCGTGACCGGTGCCCCGGATTTGTGGACATCCTGGCCGTCTGGTTCATGGGTTTCTGGAGTGTGGCCTGCGTTCACGCCCAGGCCGGCAAGTTCGATCTGGGCCCGATGGAGGCGTGCGAACGCTCCGTCGGGTTTGTCGATCAGTGTGTCGTGGCGACCCACTTCGACAATTCGGCCCCGTTCCAGAACCACCAGGCGGTCCGCTTTGCGCAGGGTGCTCAGGCGGTGGGCAATGGCAATGGTGGTGCGGCCCTGGATCAGGTTTTCCAGTGCATCCTGAATCTCCCGTTCGGTCTGAGTATCCACGGCGCTGGTGGCTTCATCGAGAATCAAGATTGCGGGGTTGATTAGCAGGGCACGAGCAATGGAGATCCGCTGCCGCTCGCCACCCGAGAGATTCTGTCCCCGCTCACCCACCGGGGTGTCATAGGCGTCTGGAAGCCGCAAAATAAAATCGTGAGCACGGGCCGCTTTTGCGGCGGCAATGATATCGGCTCGGGAGGCGTCTGGCCGTCCGTACGCAATGTTTTCCGCAATACTGCCGTAGAACAGGAACGGTTCCTGAAGCACGATCCCGATGTTCGAGCGATAGCTTGAAATGGGGAACCTGCGGATATCGGTGTCATCGGCCAGCACCATTCCAGATTGAACGTCATAGAACCGGCAGATCAGGTTCACCAGGGTACTCTTGCCGGCGCCTGTGGGTCCGACCAGGCCGATCATTTCGCCGGGAGTGATTTTCAGATTGATGTTGAAGAGGACCTGGCGGTTGCCGTACCGGAAGTCGACATCTTTCAATTCAATTGCGCCGGCCAGGCGGCCGGGCTGGATTGGTCGCACCGGCTCGGCCACGCTGGGTACCCGATCCAGGATCTCGAAGATTCGCTGGGCACTAGCGCCAGCCTTCTGAGTGGCCTGAACCATCCGGCTCATCGATTCCAGACGCCCGTAGAACCGAGCCAGGTAGGTGAGGAACAGGGTGAGGGTGCCAACTTTCAGGTTGTTGGAGAAGACCAGCCAGGCCCCGACAACCCAGATCACCAGCAAGCCGCCCTGTGAAACCAGACCAAGAAGGGGATCAAAAAACGACCAGACCCGATTGACCCGATCATTGGTCCGGACGATGTGTTTATTCGCCCGTTCGAACCGATCGACTTCTCTGGACTCTTGAGCAAAGGCTTTGACCACGCGGATGCCGGGGATGGTGTCGGTGAGAACACTCATCATGGCCGACCAGGCGCGGTTTGCGGAATCAAAACCGTGCCTCAGGCTGTTCCGGACCCGTACCGTCATCCAGAGGGCGAGGGGAATAGGAACCAGGGTGGCGGCGGCGAGCATCGGTGATTTTGTCACCAGAATGAGCGCGGTTCCCAAGATCATGAGGACATCGGTCGCAAAATCGAGCAGGTGAACCGAAAGGAAGTAGTTGATTCGGTCGGTGTCGTTACTGATTCTGGCCATCAGATCGCCCGTGCGCTTCCCTCCGAAAAACTCGAGCGAGAGTCCGATGAGCTGTCGATAGGTTCGGTCACGAAGGTCCGCCGATACCCGCTCGCTCACGAGCGCCATCACAAACGTTTTGCCCCAGTCCAGCACCCAGGCCATCAACGCGGCCAGGCACATCAGGCCCAGGTAACCCCAGACGGCCGAAAATGGCACCGGTACCCCAGATTGCCGAGGTACCAGGACGTTATCGACCAGGGGTTCGGTCAGGTAGGGAGGTACCAGGCTCACCGCGGTGGCGGCAACGGTGAGGCCAAAACCCAGGGCGATCAGCTTACCCCTGGCCATGGCAAACTTGACCAGGCGGAGCAGGGCCCCCGATGTCTTCTGAGGTTCCGTGCCAACCGCGCACTCGGGGCATTCCAGCTCTTCGGCCGGGTAAACATTGCCACAACTCGGGCAAATGGTCGATCCGTTCCCCTGTTCGGCCAGAGCGTCATGGTTTTGAAGCGCATCAAAGCGCTGAGCTAGCCGAGAAGCCCCTTTGGACTGAGCGGCGGTGTACCTCCATTGGTGAAGCCGACCCTCGGGTCCAAGCAATTCCACCTGGCCCAGCCCCGATCGGTCTTTCGCTTTCATGCCGGCCACATCGCTCAGCGGCCAGCTTCGCCAGTCTCCCAGGGGGCCACCCGGAGATTTGGCGTGTGAGGCCAGAACCCGCCGATTAGTGAGCAAAACCAGTCCACTGGCGTACTGCAAGTCGGTTTCCAGGTCAGGAGTGAACCAGGAAATAATGCTCTCACCCGGCTCAAGCCGGCGCTCAACCTCTTCGCGGTAAGGCTGCGGAATTGCCGCGATGGGATTGGTCTGCTCTGGCACAGTGAGCCGCTCCTGGGCAGGTCTTGAACTGGAGAAGTTGCAGAAGTTGCAAATGTGGATCAATCCGGAAAAACCCCATCGCCCCGATAGACGAGGTTTGGCCCGGTCGAGAACTTTATTGTACTGCCTGGAAAGATCGTGCAAAGTGTTAGAGTATGTGGAGTAGCCAGGTTTGCCACAGGCTTTCAAGGACGATATGGCCTGGTTCAGACCCGGAGCCGGCTCAGATTACGCGGAAATCGGTAGTTTTTGGAACTTGTCAGTCGGTTTACCTGCATGTTGCCGGAATAAGCCATCGGGTCAGGATCGGCCTGACCCAAGGTTCACCACGCAGGAAAAAAACGCTCTGAAAGTTTCCAAGGGCGCTCGACCAGGTCGGGTACCGATCGCGTAGTAACTGTGGGGTCGGCAAAACACGTTGGGGCCATTCGGACGGATGGGAAAAACCCGGTCGATTGGTGCCAACAGCTGAGGCAGAGGGCCTAGCCCTCTTCAGGGTCAATCATGAAAATCCGCAAAGTCCTCGCACTGCGCGGTCCGAATATCTGGTCACTCCACCCAGGGCTTGAGATCTGGGTGGTTGATACTGGCCGGTCGATACTGGCCGATGCCACGCCACCCTGGTTGAGTCGGGTTCTTCCGCCACCAGGTTTGATGAAGCCGCTCGAAGACCCGAGCCTGGCCGATCCGCATGTTGAGCGGATGCGCCCCGCGCAGTTGCTCGAATTCCTGGTTCGCGGCTTGCTGGAACGGGCTGGAATTCCTGTCACCTTCAGCCTGACGCGGCCAACCACGGAACCCGGTGCCGATCGCGTGGTCGTGGGCTGCCCTGAAGAAAACGTGGCTCGCCTTTCGGTGGACCTGGCACGGAAGTTACTGGTTGGCGAACGGGCCGCCTCTCCCGCCGATCTGGAAGCGACGATCGCCGAGATCCGGGCCCTGTATCAAAACACCACCCTTGGCCCAAGCACCCGGGCCATTGTCAAAGCCGCCGAAATCCGCGGCATACCGGCCCGCCGGCTGTCTTCAGGAAGCTTGATCCAGTTTGGCCAGGGGGCCCGTCAACGACGGATTCAGGCCGCCGAGACCGATCGGACCGGCGCGATTGCTCAGGAAATTGCCAAAGACAAAGAACTTACCAGGCAACTGCTGCGGTCTATTGGCGCACCGGTTCCAGACGGCTGGTCGGTGACCAGTTTCGAAGCGGCCTGGGCTGCGGCTCAGGAAATTGGCTTCCCCGTGGTGGTGAAACCGGTGGACGGGAATCAGGGTCGAGGCGTGGCTACGAATCTGAAATGCCGAGAGGATATTGAGTCGGCCTTCCACGCAGCCTTCGACGCCAGTTCTTCGGGCCGGGTGACGGTTGAAAAATTCGCCGAGGGAGACGATTACCGCGTGCTGGTTGTGGGCGACCGCGTGATTGCCGCAGCCCGCCGCGAACCTGCCCACGTGATTGGCGATGGCACCCGGACGGTGGCCGAATTGGTGGCCCTTGAGAATACCGATCCCCGACGCGGTGAAGATCACGCAACCTCGCTCAGCAAAATTCCCCTGGACGCGGCATCGCTGCAGGTTCTTTCTGCGCAGGGGCACAGCACGGAATCGATACCTCCGGCTGGCCAGAAGGTGCTCGTTCGGCGGAACGCCAATCTAAGCACGGGTGGCACCGCCACCGATGTTACGGATGAGCTTCATCCAGAAGTTGCGGCTCAGTGCATTGCCGCGGCGAAGATGGTGGGGCTGGACATCGCCGGAATAGACGTGGTTGCTCGCAGCGTTCGCAAGCCGCTGGAAGAGCAAGGGGGCGTGATTGTCGAGGTCAACGCCGCACCGGGGTTGCGGATGCATTTGGAGCCCTCTCGCGGGCGACCGCGGCCGGTTGGAGAGGCCATTGTCGATCTGATGTTCGGGCCCGATGAGATGGGCCGGATCCCCTTGATTGCCATCACCGGGGTGAATGGGAAGACGACCGTCACCCGGTTTATTGCCCATCTTTCTCGGCAAACCGGTGCAAAGGTTGGCATGACCTGCACCGATGGCGTTTACATCAATGATCGCCGGATTGATACGGGGGATTGCAGTGGTCCCTCCAGCGCCCGGGCTGTGCTGGTGAATCCTGAAGTGGATGTGGCGGTGCTTGAGACCGCAAGAGGCGGAATCTTGCGGGCCGGGCTAGGTTTTGATCAGTGTGATGTTGCGGTGGTAACGAACATTGGTGGCGGGGATCACCTGGGTATTTCCGACATCAACACGCCCGAAGACCTGGCCTGGGTCAAGGGGACCATTGTGGATGCGGTCGGTCCGCATGGTTTTGCCGTGCTCAACGCGGCTGATCCGCTGGTGGCCGCCATGGTCAGACGCTGCCGAGGTTCGGTCGTCTTTTTCGCCAGAGACTGGGCTCATCCCGGTATTTTGTCCCATCGTGCTCAGCGTGGCCGTGCCATCTTTGTGCGTGAGGGGCGTGTGATTCTGGCGGAAGGTTCCCGAGAGATCGATCTGCTGGGGGTTGAAGAAGCGCCCCTGACTCACGGCGGGCGAGTTGGGTTTCAGGTTGAAAATCTGCTAGCGGCGGTGGCTGCTGCCTGGTCGGCTGGTTTCCCGCTCGACTCCATCCGCAAGGGGGTTCGGAGCTTTGACGCAGAGGTTGGCCAGGTCCCCGGCCGGTTCAATGTTCTGGAGATCAAAGGGGCCACGGTCATCCTGGACTATGGCCATAACCCTTCGTCCTTGAGTGCGATTCTCGAAACCATTCGTGAGATTCCCTGCCAGCGTCGAGTGGCCGTTTATTCGGCGGCTGGCGATCGACGTGATGAAGATATGGTCGCGCAGGGGGGCATGCTCGCCGAGCATTTCGATATCGTTTATCTGTACGAAGATCAGTACATGCGGGGTCGCACCTCTGGCGAAATCTGTGCCCTATTTCGTAAGGGGATGGAGGGGAGCGGCCGGGTGGCGGTGATCCACGAGTTTTATGACGCTTTGCTTGCCGTACAGGCAGCGCTCGATGCCGCCGAGCCAGGTGAACTGCTGCTGATTCAGCCAGACGCCATTGATACCACCTTTGACTTTCTTCGCGACCACACCACGGTGCTGCAAGATGCGTCGGAGGTGAAACTCAAGTTTGGGGCCGGTGCTGCCAGCGAGTTGCACTCTGAACTGCCAGTTGCCGACTGATTGCAATTTGCCCACGCCGATCTATCCATATTCAAAAATGCGAAACAGGCTCCTGGTGCACCAGGAGCCTGTTTTACATTTTTTGAATTCTACTTCCCGAGTGATTGCCCCCTGGGTTAGAGGTTGAGCGAGGGGGGGGCCTTGCAGGAATCAACCACCGGGCGCGGCTTCCTCATGGTTGTGTCCGCAGAGGAACCAGGTTCAGAAGCCGTGACCAAAACCAGGCCCGCCCGGGTGGCCCGAATTGGTGGTCAGATCAATCTTGCCACCAGAGTCTTTCAGGATTGCCTGGATATCGGCCTGAATTGTCTGCTGCTGGGCCGTGGTGACGGGTGAACCGTTAATAAGGGTTTGAATGTCGGCCAGGGTCTGGGTGACCAGCGTGGCGGAAACTCCCTGGCTTTCCAAGGCGGTCAGTTTGGTTGTCAGGCTGGCCATATCCACTGGGGTGGTCAGCGGATTTCCAGAGGGGCGCAAGGCCGCAAGCTGGTCAAACGCCGCTTGCTGGGTGGAACCGTTTGCCACCAGGGCCTGGGCAATCTGGTCAAAATCGGCGTGAACCGCCTGCTCTTGCGCGGGCGTTACCGTGGAATTGGCACGGACGGCCTGTATGTCTGTTTGCAGCTTATCGAAATCGGCCTTCAAGGTTGCAGTCATGGCTGGAGGCGTTCCCGTAGGCGGTGTTCCGTGTTTTGGGAATGCTTCAGGGGTTCCGGTTTTGTGAGCGTGCCGGCCGAGCCCGGCCCCGTTTGGACCGTGGTTGTGCTTTGCCGCATCAAATGCATGCGTGCCCAAGCCATCGGTTGGTGCACCCGCATGGTCGAAATGAGCAGGCCCGAACCAAGATGGTGGAGGTGGAACGTCAACCGTGGTTGCGGTCGGAACGGTGCTCAGGAGTTGCCGGCCTTCAAGGGCTTCACAAACCGGCCCCTGCGCTTTACGAACTTGACGCTGAGTGGATGCGACGCCAAGTATCCGAGCAGTTGACGAATCCATGTCAAAAATCCTCGTGTCATGTGGGTTGGGGGGCGAGGTGTGGTCGTGAGAGATCACGACTTTACGCTACGCCTCCACCCGCCAGTAACGAGGATCTGGATCGTGCGGAGACTCAAATTCGCAAGCAAATTTGGTTTTTGTAATGATTACTAAAATTCAAGAAATACTCAAGAAAACAGGCAATTCAGTCGGGTTGGCGAGAAACGAGAAGTTCACGAAGAAGCGGATTTGGATGGGTTTATGCCTGAAGGGAGTCCATCACCCGTGATTGGAGCCGAGCCTGGCAGCAAACGCGACCGTCGGCGTTCCAGACTCGGATGCCCCTGTCAGTCGTCTTCGCGGCCGATGGCTTCCACCGGGCATTCGAGCAACGCCGCCTCGCATTCCGCGATCTCCTGGGGAGACGCAGGTTGCCTCAAGACATAGCTATACCGACCCTTATCCTGACGTACGAAGTTCGCAGGAGCTTTTTCACGGCAGAGTTCGCAATCGATGCAGGTCCGGTCAACGAAGTAACGCCCAGGGACGTTTTCAGGGAGCTTGTCTGAATGATCGGCCATGACTTGCCCACCTTCGAGAAAAGTCTGGACCCGGTGGCTCTAGCTCCTGGCATGAGAAGCCTAGACCAGATGCCAGTGAGTACCAAGAAAGTGAGGGTACGAGCATTGGGCTCGTACCCTCGATGAACGACATTCAGCCATGAGTCTCGGGACAACGCAGGTCAGACGACCTTGGCGTCGATCCAGGTCATGAGTGAGCGGAGCCGCTTGCCGACCTCTTCCACCGGGTGCTGCCGTTCTCGGCGCTTGGTGGCAAGGAAGCCAGGCCGGCCGGCCTTGTTTTCCAAGATCCATTCGCGGGCGAACTGGCCGGTCTGGATCTCGTTGAGGATCTTCCGCATTTCCTTACGGGTCTCTTCGGTGATGATCCGCGGTCCGCGGGTGTAATCACCGTACTCGGCCGTGTTGGAAATGCTGTAACGCATGTAGTTCAGGCCGCCCTGGTACATGAGGTCAACAATCAGTTTGAGTTCGTGCATACACTCGAAGTAGGCACTTTCAGGCTGGTAGCCGGCTTCCACCAGGGTCTCAAAACCCATCTTCACCAGGGCACTCACGCCGCCGCAAAGAACGACCTGCTCACCAAAGAGGTCGGTTTCGGTTTCTTCGGCGAAGGTGGTCTGAAGCACGCCACCTCGGGTGCCGCCAATTCCCTTGGCATAGGCCATGGCCAGCTTCTTGCCAGGCTCACTACAGCCTTCGCCGTAAGCGATGAGGCAGGGAACGCCGCCCCCCTTCACGAACTCACTGCGCACCAGGTGACCAGGTCCCTTGGGGGCAACCAGGGCGGAATCCACCCCGTGCGGAGCCAAGATCTGGCCGAAGTGAATGTTGAACCCGTGGGAAACCAGCAGCAGGTCGCCAGGCTTCAGGTTCGGCTTGATGTCGTGGTTGTAGATTTCGGCGGCAACTTCGTCTGGCAGCAACACGTTCACGAGGTCGCCAGCTTTGGCGGCTTCGGCGGCGGAGACGGGCTTGAAGCCGTCTTTGACGGCGTGGTCGTAATTGGCAGAGCCTGGGCGCTGGCCGATGACCACAGTGCAGCCTGAGTCACGCAGGTTTTGCGCCTGGGCATGTCCCTGGCTGCCATAGCCGATGATCGCGACTGTCTTACCCTTCAAAAGCGCGAGATCGGCATCCTGATCGTAGTACATCGTGGCCGGCATGAGCGGAATTCCTCGCAGATTCAATCGTTAGAGGTGATATCAAAACCGGATTGGGGCGGGTTGTGCACTCCGGACCTGTCCAGGTTTTGAAACATCTTCTTGGGGTATGGCGGTTGTGCGCCAGGAAGCCCCATAGTTTCCGGTTTCGCATCCAGATTGGCAAGAGATCAGAGTGGGAACCAGGATTGTCTTCAGGGTTTTGGGTCCAGGGCGGTTGGCTTTCGCCAGATTCCGACCACGGTTTTTCCCTGCGAGCGAAGAATGAGCCGATCGACAATCCGGGAAACCGGAACAATCTTGGAATCCCAGAAAGCAATTTGCGTGGGGGTCGGGCTACCGCTCTTCAGCACCAACCGGTTCCCGAGCGAAAGCAGCATTCCCACCGAATCCAGGTAAAAACAGGTTTCGAGTGTCAGGGTTGGCGGGGTCAGTTTTCTCATCATCGGGCGATTGTACCGGCGGTAATGGCCGATCGCGGCATCGAACGGGCTGAAGAAAAACTGGTGAGCAGGACACAAAACCACCAGGCAACCACCAGGTTTGAGCAAGTTTGCGGCGAGCTGCATCTCCGCGGCATCGTGCTCGATATGTTCGAGTACGTCGATGTAGAGCAGGGTGTCAAACGACTCCTCGGGCCCGAGTTCGCTGGTGGTTCCAGTGCGCACCAAGGGGGCTGGTGAAAGTGGAGTCATCTTCAGGCTTTTGGTCAGGCGAGCGGCCAGGCCAGGGTCTGGCTCCAGGCAGGTCCAGGGGCCTGAGGTGCAAGTTCTTAGCACCCGTGTGGTGGTGCCAATGCCTGCCCCTACCTCCAGCACATGACCCTGGATGTAGGGGGCCAGGGCCGAGCGAACGTAAGCTTTCCACCGTTTCGCCAAAGCGAAGAGGTCTAGTTCCTGGCCTACGTATTCATAGGTTTGCGATTTGGCGTCCACAGCGTTCGCAGCTCCTGAACAAAGTAGGCGTAGTCTCTGATGGGCAAGACGGTTGAACTTTCGCGGCCAGCCAGAATGACGAACACGAACACAAACACAAGTAGCATGAGAAGAGGCAAGATGCCGCAAAGGACCAGGGCGGCAGAGACGGCCCAGGGGGGAATGGCCACGCTTGTGAAGAAGTGGAGCATCAGCAGCAACGCCAGCAGGCCGCCCGCCAGTGTACCCAGCGTGGCTGTGGCCATCAGGAGCCGAACACCAATGCGGTCGCTGAACACCGACATTGCGCTCAGGCCATGCACCACTAATGAGACCAGATTCATGTGCGGGCTACCGGCAAGCCTGTGGGCCCTGTCGCTAGGAACCCGAACGACGGGCAATCTGGCCTTGAGTACCGAGGCCGCGTAATGATTCCAGAGGTCAGAGACGGTCACCAGCCTTCTGAGCTGAGTGATAGGAAGTGCGCTAAAGTTACCGACCCGGACCGGGATGCCGGTTAACAGGCGGTGCAGGTAACGGTAGGCACCGTAGCCGATCTGAAACGTGAGCCCCTCGGAACGGCGGATCCGCTCGGCGAAGATGCAGCTCTTTGGATTCTGAGCGAGCGCATGGAGTAGCCGAGGGACATCGGCAGGGGCATCTTCGCCATCGCCGTCCATGATAACCACGGCATCGCAGGCGAATTTTTCTCGGATCTGGCAAAGACCCACCGCAATCGCCCGCTGATGGCCGAGGTTGCGAGTGAGTCCAAGCACCTGGACCGAATTAATCCGGTCCAGGTGGCTTGCGATCAGATTGGGAGGGGGTGCTTGCGTGGAACCATCGTCCACGAGCAGCACCCGAAACTGGCCAGGCTCACCGACAAGCGAAGCGTCGAGCTTGGCGAGCAAGAGTCCAACGGCGTCCCAGTCATTGTAAACCGGGATCAAGATGACCACATCTTGGGCCATGGCACGATCCTCGGTGATGGCGAATTTGCTGCGCTTGGATCAAAGATGGACAGGGCCAACGATGGCAGCTTCTTCCTCTTCAACTTCTGCCGCGGAAACCGATGCACTGCTTCTGACCAGGGCAATGCGTCCGGTACGAGCCAGTTCACAGATCCCATAGGGACGCATGAGATCGATGAAGGATTCGATCTTCTTCTCCTGGCCGGAGATCTCAATCATGAGCTGGTCTGGGCCAACGTCCACAATTCGGCCCCGGAAAACCTGAACCAGACCGATGATCTCGGCCCGCTGACTGGCTGGTGCTTCAACCTTGATCAGCATCAGGTCTCGTTCGACATGGTCCTGTCGAGAGATGTCGATCACCCGCACCACCGTGACGATTTTTTCCAGTTGTTTGCGAACCTGTTCGAGCACGCGGTCATCGCCCATGATCACGAATGTGATTCGTGAGAGTTGAGGATCCTCGGTCTCACCCACGGCCAGGCTATCAATGTTGAACCCGCGCGAGGCGAGCATGCCCGAAATGTGCGCAAGTACACCGGGCCGGTTTTGCACCAGGGCCGAGAGAACATGCCGCATACGTCCCGTTCGGAATGTGTGGGAATCTGGAGAAACGCTCATCACTGGACCTCGCTCGAAACAGTAAGCAGCCCTGGAGTCGCCGGAACCGCCTGACTGCGAAATTCAAGAAACACTGTAAGTTTCCGTGCGGAAGTGCTGCAAGGGGAGCCCCACGCCACCTGGTCAATCGTCAACGACCCATTTGCAAACCAGGGGGTAGGCTGCCTCCTTGAAAACCGGGTGGGAGACCGCCCGGGAAAGGCCCTCCGCCTGGGGTTGGTGGCACTGGATCGCGAGTCAGCGACGCCCGATCGAGGACAACTTTCCGGAATGCTTCACCAGGCACCACATAATACCATCCCGCAAACCTCGTTTTGAGATCTTCGGCTTTCTTCTTACCGGCTTCGACCTTCTGGGCGTACTCGGCACTGGCCAGAGTTCGCTTGTCGGCCTCAGCTTTCTCAAAGGCGGCACGCTCTACGGCAGACTTGGCAAACAGGTCCGAGGGCCACTCGCTGGCAACAGGTTCCGCAGGTGGAGCTGGAAGCAACTCTGGCTTGAACTGGACGGTCACGAAAAAGAACCGGCTTTCCACGGCACCATCGGGCGTCCCTTCCGTCTCCGCTGGGGCTTGGTCCTGCTTGGCGTCTTTCGTCCCCGCGCTCAGGGCTTCGCCTCTTGCAAACGTCACTTTGCCAAAATGCAGCAAGTAAAGCAGCCCGTCATCGGTGGAGGTGTAAACGTTCCCCTCACTCGAATAGAAGCCGCGATCGGTCACGTAAAAACCTTTGTCCGCCAGCGAAAGGAAGCTGACGTCGTCTTGCTGTATCTGGCCCGTTGCCGATTTCAGGTCGGCGGATAGCCCAGGTGGTTTTGGTCGCACCCCCACAATTCGCAGGTCGCCCAGGGTCGACGTTAGCGCATCTAAAGCCTGAGTATTCACTTCTTTTCCGGGCGGTACCTCGTCCAGTTTCCAGACCGAAGCCGGTGCGGTGGCACCAGGCTTGGCTGGGGCCGCTGCCGGGGTTCGTTCAGCCTTGATATGGTCGCCGGGAACCAGCGAAGCACGGCCGCCTCGCATTTCGACCTTATCGTTGTAGAAGGCAACAGTCTGGATACCTGCGGGATTGATCTGCAGCAGGTTTGTCTCAATCCAGTCACTGAACCGGGTCGAGATTTCCACGCCGACCATTCTGGCACCATAGACCCGGTTCTGGCCAGGAACTCGCACAAACCGCTGGTCGGCCTGGCCGGGGACCGGCTTACCAAAAATCAGATCCGCGAGCACGCGGTCACTCTTATCCTTCAAGGTCATTCGTTTTCCAAGCCCCTCATAGCTGAGGGCCTTGGGGTCGAGCGGATCCAGTACGCCCAGGTCTTTGTGATCCTCGGCCCGATCTGAACGAATGGTGTCTTTGGTCAGATCCAGAACCCCCGCAGCCGTGTTGGCCAGCCGGTCCTTGGCGTCGGCCGGATAATCATAGTGCGAAGGAATGACCCAGCGCCCGTCTTTCAGGGCCACGCTGAACGGCCTGGCATCGCCGGTTGAGGGGTCAAACTCCACAACCTCCAGAGTGGTTGCCTGCTCTGGCAACGTGAAGTCCGGGAAGAACTTCTGCCCCTGGTCGTCAAAATCATGCGGGCTTTTTCCGGAAGGGCGGCCCGCTAACACGGCTGTGGCCAGCAGTGTTAGCGCCACAGCCACGTACGCTCCGGTTCTTTTGAGATCACTCATGACAGGGAGATCCATCGTCGGGGAAGAGTGAGACGGGTCAAGCCATGCGGTCAGGGTTTGCACCCAGGTTTTCTCGCCTGGAGCGAACCAGATAAACGACCGCACCGAGTAGCAAAGCGGGTAAGGGCGGGATTGCGATCGCCGCCAGTCGTACCATTCCCTGGAGGCCGGCGATTGATTGTTCCTGTTCGGCCAGGCTATCCGCTATCGCCTGACGCTTCTTGGCTTCGATCTCGGCTTCTTTCACTTTCAGCCGGTCCTGCTCCACTTTTTCACGATAACGAACCATGCTTTCCTTGGTGCGTTCATCATATTCCGTGCTTTTGCGAATGCCATCAACGGCTTCCGAGAGCCGTTTCTTGGCCTCGTCGAGCTGATCCCTGGCATCTCCTTCCGCCTTCCGCAACTCGTCCTGGGCACGATCGACGAATTTGCCAGAGGCTTGCTCCAGCCGGGTCAGGGTTCGGAACTGGGGCCGCTTCTTGCGCAGCTCCAGAAAGGTCTCATCGCCGGAAAGCACATCCACGCAGTTCAGGATGAAGGTGACGTTGTCAAAATTGAAAGCGTCGTAGTTTTCAACCGGTCGCCTGCGAAGCTGAAAGAACGTGTCGGAAATCAGGTCCAGGTCGGCAATGACGATGGTATGAACCGAAAGCGGATCGCCGGTTGGGGCTGCCCCTTCGGTGGGGCGTGCCTTTCCCTCAATCCGGGCGGCCACCGTGTAGGGGCGATCGCCGGGCAGGTACAACGGCGGTTTGCGTTGCTGGCCCCGCATCATCGCCTCTCGGTCGAAAAGCTCGGAGTAACGGATGGTTCCGCCCTGCCGATCGGTTGTGAGCAGCGGGAGGAATCGGGGGTCGCCCGGCATCTCACGGCTCTTCAGAACGCCAGAGGCAAGCAGCACCACTTCCTGAAGTTTGGTGACAATGGGATCGTCTGCAAATCCGTTATGCTGACCATTTCTGGTCAGGAACAAGATTTCAGGAGACACCTTGAGCTGCTTGTGGGGGTTGTAGTCATTCCAGACGATATCGTCGGAAGGCCAGTCGATACCCAGTAGCTCCAGTAGCGGGCTCAGGTTCCCTTTGGGTTCCTGAGGACGGCCCATCATCATGGCCTGGTCTGGCAGGCGCTGCTGAGAGGGGGCGAGCAGGGGGTTGGAAACGGGGTAGGGGTCGATCAGCAGCAGTGTGGGTCCACCTTGGCGGACAAAGCTGGTCAGGTTATCCACCTGGCGTTGGGTCAATGACGCGGCCTGCGGGACGATGAGTGCGTCTAAAATTTCGGTGGTGGTGCCCACGCGAACCGTTGGGCGGTCTGTGTCTCCGGCCTTCAGGTCTCCCAGGGCCGTAACGTCGGGGGCGTCTTTGCCCAGAAATCGGCTGGTGAACGTGAGCCGGATTGGCTCTTTGGGAAGTGGGCCGCCATCGACCTTGAGGTCGCCAGGTTCGAATGTCCCGAGCTTATCCAAAGCTTCACGAACCGCCAGCGAGGCAGCGTTGAACGGCAAGGCTTCTGTGGTCTTTCCGCCTACCGAAAGAGTGAACGTGCCAGCCGTAGGCGTTCCCGAGATGGAGATCGTTTGCACCTCTTCGAGCGGGATCGGCGTATCGGCCGAGACGGGCGTGACGTCGTACTGCTTCTTGAGTTCGCTGACCACTTCCCATTCGGGCTCAGATCCCATGGTCCTGAAGTCAACCCGGCCCAGCAGGTGGGCGTCTGTTTCCAGTACGCCAACCCGCTTGCGCTTGGTTCCAGAGACCACCCGCAGCGAGCGAGTCAGTTCATATTCCGCTGGCAAACCCCGGTCGAAAAAGGGAACCACCACCTGTTGCAGGCCAGAGCTGAACGCCACTCCGAGATAGATATCTTCCAGCTCCTGACGGTTTTCCCGGATTGTGGGTACCCCTCTGGCGCTGATGCCAAACCGCTTCTCCGCCTCGCGTGCTTCCGTGGAGAATCGCTTGGTTTCCACGATGTTCAATCGAACGCGGTTTCCACCCAGCGCAGCCAGTTCTTTGAGTGTGTTCACCAGGTTCGTCTTGGTTTCCACAAACTCACGGGGCACGGTTGGGCTGACGTACGCTTCGATATAGACCGGTCGATCCGAGGGGATTTCTCGAACAAGCTGACGAGTGACTGGCGACAGGGTGTGCAGGCGTTCCTCAGTGGCATCCACACGCACGTTGAACCAGTGCCCCAGCAGAACCGCCAGGCTGACAAGCGCCACGGCAACGGCGGCAACGCGGGTGAGGGCATGAAACCAGCGGACTGCGCTAGACTGGCCTCCAGCCCAGTGCCGCCGGCCTAGCAGAACCATGTTCAGATAGATCATGGCCAGAATCAGGGCCACGAAGTAGAACAGGCCAGACAGGGAAATCACGCCTGATCCAAAGTCACGAAACTGGGCGGGGACGGACAGGTTTTCGAAGAGCCGGGTGGCTCCGTCGCTGTTTCTGATGGATGTGAGCCAGCCGAACCCCTTGAACTTGGAGAGCGATCCCACAAGCTGGGCAACGGGTCCGAGTCCGGCGGCAAACACCGGAATTGCACAAAACAGAGCGCCCAGGATGAAGCCAACGGTCACGCTGCTCGTGAGCGCGGAGGCTACCATGCCAAAGGCGATGAGCATGGCCCCCATGAGCCAGTAGCCGAAGACCGTGGAGATGAAAACACCCAGGTCTGGCCGCCCAAGAAATGAGAGAACCATGATCTGGCCGATCGCCAGAAAAATCAGGGAAACGGTATAGATGCCCACGGCCGCCAGATATTTTCCAAGCACGATCTCAATATCTCTGGCCGGCAGCGTGAGCAGAAGTTCGTCGGTGCCCAGGCGTCGTTCGTCGGCCCAGATGCTCATCGTGATTGCGGGCACGAAGAACAGCAGGATGTAAGGCATCCAGGTGTTGAGCGGTTCGAGATCTGCCAGGTTGCGACTGAAGAAGAGGGGTTGCCAGAACTCGAACCACGAGCACACCAGCACGAACAGCGTGATAAACACGTAACCTGCGGGATTACTGAAATAGCTCAGCAGGTTGCGGCCAAACACCGCACCCACAACGCGTGGTCGGATCATGGCCGCCGCACGGGTAGAGGAAGCTTGGCGCGGGGCGGACCTCCCGAAAGAGGGCGAATCAACGGTGCTCATCGTGAAAGATTCCTGATACCGTCTGCACTTGTCGTCCTGAGTTGGGGAGCAAGAGCAACGCCCTTGATCACCAACTTCATTTCCAAACGATGCGTTACCGGCCATCCAGTCACCGTGTCGTCCCGGTGTTATGGTCTGGAGATGGCCGGGTGATTGTGTGTCAGCCGATGGAACTGGTCTTCAATCGGTAGGCCGTCTGCAATGAGTGCCGCTGGCGCTCCATCGAACACCAGTCGCCCCTCATGAAGGAACAGAACCCGGTCGGCCACGGGCTCAACCTCTTGAAGGATGTGCGTTGATACCAGCACGGTCTTGGTGCGGCCCAGATCGCGAATTAATTGACGTACGCCCCGAATCTGATTCGGGTCGAGCCCGCTGGTCGGTTCGTCAAGAATCAGGACCGCTGGATCGTGGAGCAGGGCCTGGGCCATGGCAACTCGTTGCCGATACCCCTTGGAGAGCTTACCGATTGGCTTGGTTGCCACCCGTTCCAGGGCGCAGAGGCCAATAACCGCATCGATCCGGTCTCGAAGCTGGGCTCTGCTCATGCTGCGGGCCAGCCCGAAAAACTTCAAAAGGGCGACTGGCGTCATATCCAGGTACAGCGGACCGTTCTCGGGTAGGTAACCCAGATTCTCCTCGGCGGAGATTCGATCTTCCTGAACATCAATGCCTGCGATCCGGGCACGCCCGCGTGTGGGGGCAATAAACCCGGTCAGCAACCGCATGGTGGTAGTTTTGCCTGCCCCGTTGGGGCCAAGAAACGCAACCACCTGACCCGCCGGAATCTCAAACGAAACGTCTCTGACGGCGAGAAATGAGCCAAACTGCTTGGTGAGGCTTTCTGCCTCAATCTTCACGTTGTTCGCCATTTTGATGCAAGCCTCCGCAAGTGTGCTTGTGCCTACAATAGCGATTTTTCCGCCCGCGTGCCAGGCTGAGTCTGGTAGGCCTTGGTGGTGGTCTCTTGCTCAACCGCCAAGCGTTGAGCCTGGCACCCAGAATTCCATTCGAACTACGAACGCGTCTGGGTGCAGGTTCGGTATGAAACGTATTATGGCGGTACAAAATCGGTCCTTGCAACGGGGCGCTGAAACGTAGCCGTTTGCCCAAGAGAACAAGCGATTGAGGGACGGCCCGCAGTGAGAATGAGGCGGGCAGCGACCGAAATTTGGGCCGATATTCAGGACAGGGGGCTTCCTTCTTGAAGATCACTTCGCTATTCTTAAACTCTCAAGTTCGCACCCGTAGCTCAACTGGATAGAGCATCGGTCTACGGAACCGAAGGTTAGAGGTTCGAATCCTCTCGGGTGTACTCAGGCGGTTGGTTTCTCTCCGCCTTATGTCCTGTTCTATGATGAACAGGTTTTGGGTTTTCGGCCTTGAGTGCTGAACAATGGTTCCAAGAGATTTGGCTTTCAAAGTCGAATTTTGGGGCAATCGTCCGCATACGAAATCTAGTAGCCGAGTGGCTTGGTCGTTCCTGGATGACCCAGAACTCACGGACGCTTTTTAAAGTCGCGGATTTGGGATCCGAGTCCCCAAAATAGCAGCGGACGCGATACCTCTGTAAGCCCGACGCGTGAGCTTTGAAGTTGCGTTATTTGGAGCCAGAAACCGTCTCAGAAGTTGAGCAGGGCTCCCTCCTCACAGCCCTACTCGTAGGCGAGTGAGATTTTTTTGCGAAAATATAAACCGTTAGGGAAGTCACTCAAACAATCGGCACTTGGCTGTTTTCCGGGCTGAAGGCCCGGTTCCACAGGCCCTGTAGGGGCGGTTCTGGCAAAGTCGCTCGACTCTCCGAGTCGAGTTCTTCTCTCAAGCATAGGCCGTTGTGAACGCAATTCACGGCGCGCAAGAGCCGTGCGACTTTATCAGGATTTCGCAGTCCTAGGCTGACATTGCCGTCGTTATAGTACGGAAACTATTGGATCTCAATGATTCTGAATTTGGCTCAATTGGTATGTGAATACCTCTTTTTCATGGGTAGTGCGTGAGTAGCCCCCAGAAAAGCGCAACTTCAAAGCACGTGAGCGAGGGATTCTTCGTCTCTGCCTGTTTGTCAGGGGTTTTAATCCCAACCAAGAGAAGCTAAAAGAGATCTGCTCGTTGCCGTTTCGGGCTCGTACCAGAAGCAGAATCTCCCACTCGCGCATCCGGCTAATATTTCAGGCTTATTACCTAGCAAAACCCCAAGCCGCGTCACTTCTAGAATGTGTGAGCAAGGGATTCCTCATCCTTAAAAACGCCAACAGAATGACCCATGAAAAACGTTGGCGATCAGGCAGGCTTCAGGATTCAAGAGCTGAATTCCTCTGCGGTCGCCTGACCACCATGTTCGTCCAGAGTTCGGCTCAGAGCCCCTTCAGGATTTCCTTCCAGCGTTCCCAGGCCTTGGTACGCCCGAGGGCGTTAGGCTGGTTGGTGTCTGGAGCCTCACCGGCTCTCAGGAAGCCATGGCCGGCATCTTCATAGATCGTCGGGAAAAACGACTTTCCCGCATCCTTCATCAATTGCTCAGACTGTGGGATCGTGGCATTCACGCGGGCATCGTTGCCGCCATAAAACCCATAAACCGGCGCCTTGATCTGAGCGATTTGCTGAGCATCCGTGGGGCCCGTTCCGTAGAACACGAACGCGGCCTTGATGTCTGGGTTGTGGGTGGCGTAACGGAAACTCTGGGAACCGCCCCAGCAGAAACCAGATACCGCAACCTTACCGTTGCACGCGGGCAAGCCAACCGCATACTTGGCAAGCGAATCCAGGTCTTTATCCACCTGTGCGGGGTTCAGGCCCATCACAGCCTTACGCACGTCATCCATCCCTTTGTAGGCGTCGGTGTCGCCCCCATCGGGCCCGGTTCCAGAGAGCAGGTCGGGAGCAATGGCAATGTAACCAGCCTCCGCCAGCTCGTCGGCCACCAGCTTGATCCAGTCACTCAGGCCGAAGATCTCCTGGACGACCAAGACGGCGGTCGCCTTCTCTTTCACCTCGGGGTAGGCCACCAGGCACGTGACCTGTCGATCGCCAACCTGAACCTTCACGTATTCCAGGTGCCGAGGAGACTTCTCCAGCTTGGCCTTGGCCCAATCCTGGGCCGTTGCCAATTGTCCTGTTCCCATGAGCAGTGAAACGCCCAGGACGGTCATCAACAGTCGCTTCATCGGTGGCATCCTTTGCTGTAAATGAAACCAGGATCAGCCCTTAATGGACTGATCCTGGTTATTATGCCCAAACTCTTTGTGCCGGAACACCGCCCGCAGATCTTAGTGGCGGAACAGGAATTCCTTGGTGTTGATCAGCACCCATCCCAGGTCTTCAATCGCCTGGCGACGGTCTTTTGCTTCGCTGATGTGCTTGACAGCCGCAGCCAGCTCCGAGGCATTCGGTTCCCGGCTCAGCGAAACAACGTAAAGTTCTTTGGCGATCACTTCTGGTGACTTGTCACTGCCGGCGAGTACGGCCATGCGGCCCTTGTCGTCGTGAAGTTTGCCGTTCACCGTGGAACCGCCAATCAACTGCAACGCCTGAGACAGGTTCGAATCGCTTTCACGTTCACACTCGCAGGCCAGTTCACGAGCAGGCCGCCCGAAGGTCTTCAGGAAGGGGTTATCCATCTGACCGTCTGGAATCTGCGTGGCTCGTGACCCGCCCGGCAGGTTACTGAAACTGGTCACGGTTCCCGTGACCGAGGAGATTGCGTCGAGCAAAACCTCGGCGGGCAGCAACTTCGTATAGGCGTGAGAGAAGTAGAGCGTGTCGGCGGCATTCAGCTCGTTGGGGCGGGCACTCATCTGGTACGTGCGGCTAGTCATCACAGTACGGATGAGGCTCCGGAGATCGAAGTTGCTCTTCGCGAACTCGCTGGCCAGCACCTCAAGCAACTCGTCGTTGACGGCTGGGTTGGAGTCTCGGAAGTCATCCACCGGTTCAACCACGCCACGGCCCACCAGGTGGAACCAGATCCGATTGGAAAGACTCTTGGCGAAGAACGGATTCTCGGCCGAGGTCAGCCAGGTGGCCAGTCGGGCGTTACGGGAGGGTGCGTCTGCGCCATCTTCCATCACGGGGCCACCCAAGGCCTTGGGCTTCATCACCTGTCCGGTTCGCGGTTGACGGACGTCGCCGTCATTGGCCAGGAACACGATCTCTTCGTCTGGCACTTGCCCCTTCTTCTGTCGAACGCGAGAGAAGAACGCAGCAAACCCGTAGTAGTCGTCTTGGGTCCACTTCTCAAACGGATGGTTGTGGCACTTGGCACACTGAATCCGGACCCCCAGGAACAACTGAGCGGTGGTTTCGACCGAGTTTTCAGGATCGCGGCTGATCCGGAAATAGTTCGAAGCGGGATTCCGGAACGAGGACCCTTCGGCCGTGAGCAGGTCACGGACGAACTCGTTCATCGGGCGCCGGCTCTCAATATTCTCACGAATCCAGCGGTGGAATACGTTGGCTCCCTTGGCCTGAATCAGGCGGCTGTTGGAGCGAAGGATATCCGCGAACTTGAGAGCCCAGAAGTCATTGAACTCGGGGCGAGCCAGCAAGGTCTCAATCAGCTTGGTTCGCTTATCGGGCGAGGCGTCTGACCGGAAGGCCTGCAGTTCTTCGGGGCTTGGCAGCACGCCTACAGAGTCCAGATAGGCGCGACGGATGAATTCTTCGTCCGTGCACAGTTCAGACGGTGCAATACGCATCCGGTTCAACTTGGCAATCACGGCCGTATCAATCGGATTGCCTTGAGGGACCTCGGCCGGCTTGAAGCCAGGCACTTCAACCAGGTGGGTCAGACGCACGTTGGCAACCAGGTCATGATAGTGGGCAATGATGGCCGCTTCGCCGCGCTGCTTGAAGCGAACATAACCATCGACCGCAACTTCGGCGATCTCACTATTGGAGGAGTCATACCAGCAGATCGGGGTGATGTCTCGCACGCTGCCATCGGAATACTGAACCAGGGCAACCAACTGTTGAGTTGTTGCTGGTGCGTGAAGCACACGGCTTCCGGGTCTCAGCTCCAGCTTCACAGGCTTGGGAGCGGCGGGGTCGTCTTTGGCTCCTTCGGCAATCCAGTCTCGCATGAATTCATGAGACTTGGTGCCTCGGATGAGCTTCAGGCCCCCTTCGTGTGGGACTTCGCCAAGCGGTTTGGCTAATAGCAGGCTGCGATCTGCCGCCAGCGGATTGATCCGGCGGCCGCCAGCTTCATGGCTGAGGGTCTGGAAATCCTGATCTGGCAGGTATCCACGAAGGCTGAGGCGGAACCCGCCTTTGCCCGTGGGCGTGCCGTGGCAGGCACCCATATTGCAACCGGTCTGACTGAAGGCGGGAATCACATCGTTCCGGAAGCTGACGGGAGACATGACGTCCATGCCCTGGACAACCACTGGAACCTGGGTTTCCAAGCTACCGGTTTTTGCCACGATCGTGGCTGTACCATTACTTACAGGAAGGACCAGCCCCTGCTGGTTGACCACGGCCACTTCAGGCTGAAGGCTGCTCCATTCCACGGCACGCGTGAAGTCGCGAATTTCGGTGGAGGCGAAAACCCCTGTCACAATCAGTTGCCGGGTCGATCTTCGGCCGTTGAGGGTGGGGTTCTCGGGCTCAAGAATGAGCTTTTCCGGAGCCGCCTGAACAGCGGCCGGCGCGGGTGTGCCAGGAGTGTCTGCTTTTGCTGAAAACACCGTGAGTGCTTGAGCAAGTGCAAGACCAATGAAGGCCATCTGGCGGGGAAAGAACCGTGTGGCAAACATGGTTTGGGAACTCCTCGGTGGGCAGGGACAACGAATCGGGTAAGCCGATCCGGGAGCGTCTAAAGGCGGGGAGAGCGGTCGGGGTAAGCCAGTGGGCGTTTCAGTGCGGACCGAGTCCTATAAGGCGGAGGGATAATATAACTTGCCATTGCTGGGTAGATTTTTCAAGCGAAATTAAACAATAGCCAGGTCAGGATTGGTTTTAGAGCCTCCGAACGCTCTTGAGAAAAAATTGATTTCCCCACATGATGATAAATGTCACTCTAATTCGTCCACACTGCCTACTTGTCACAATAGTTCCGGTTATAGGATGAGTTGGTTGCCTGTACAACCGGGATCGTGTGGTAAGATAGGTAGGTGCTAGACGCAGTCGGGTGACCAAATGGATAACCTTCAAGCTGTTTTGGCCTGAAGGTCTGACGCCGGTGGGTGGTTCATGGAGGATGGCCCATGGCTCGATTGCGCTGGAGCCGCGAGTTGATTTTTGGCGTAGGTGGTCTGGCTGGATTTTTTGCGTGCTGGTTGCTTGGAGGAGGGGCCATCCCAGGCTCTTCACTCAGGGCCCAGTCCGGAGAAACTGCTGGTGGACGAGATGGCGGGACCATCGCCTTCACCACCACGTCCCCTGATGCCAGTCAACATCTTTATTTGATTGACACCCGAACCCAATCGTTTGCCATTTACCGGGTTGAACCTCGAGACTCCAAGGGAGCCGTTAAACTCGAAGCCGCGCGGCAGTATCGCTACGACCTGAAGTTGGCTGAGTTCAATAATCAAGCGCCCGAGGTTGCCACAATCGAATCGATGGTGGCATCTCCTCGGAAATGAGATTCTGATACCAGTCCTGCCTTGCTGGTCCGCCGTGGGGTTAAGAGTTGTCCGACCCGCCTCGATCTTCGGGCCTTCCCCACCGCGGAGGAGACCACGTCTCATGGCTCAGTTCATCACTCTCGAACAGGCAGCTCGTTTGCTAGGCATGAGCCCCGAAGTTTTGAAGGGGAAGGCTCAGCAGCGTGAAATTCGCGCATTCCAGGACGGTGGCTCCTGGCAATTTCGCGAATCCGATGTGCTGGAATACCAGCGTAAAATCGGGCTCGGTAGCGATCCTGATCTCTCGCTTTCCGATCTCGATCTGGAAGTGCCGCGTGATTCGGATAGCGATATCGACCTTTCAGATTTTCAGCTCGATATCGCCGGTAGTAGTGAGCAAGACGTCTTGCTGGATGACGTCACCGTACCCGCTGAGATCACGGGCTCAAGTTCGAGAATCATCGGCATGAAGCCGACCGGCAAACAGCCGAGCGATTCCGACGTCAAGCTGCTGCCTCACGATAAAGGGCGATCCGCAAGCGATTCGGATGTTCGCCTGCTTCCAGCGAGTCCGCGAAATACCGATCTCGACCGGACGCTTGTGGCGGAAGAATCTGGCGAACTTCCTGCTTTCACCGTGGGTAAGGCTGGCGCTGGCAAGCCGTCCAAGCCGCAGGCTGGAGGCATTGATCCAGGTGAAACCTCACTCCGGCCCAGTCCTTTGCTTGGCTCATCGGGTGAAGTTGAGCTGAAGTCGTCTGAGGATAGCGTGAGTGATTTTGAACTCACTCCTTCGAGCGTGATTGACGCCCTTCAGCCAGACTCGGGCAGTGATTTCGAACTAACCTCGCTGGATGGCAGTGAAAGCGTAGAGTTCGAAGCCACGGGGTTTGCCCCGCGGGGGTCTGCCAATGCCGACGTCACAGGCGCATCGGCGTCGAACTCTGGAATCAACCTTGGTCGCCCGACCGACTCCGGGATCAACCTGGTAAAGGGTTCGTTCGACTTCTCGTCGGCCGACTCAATCGAACTGGCACCGCTTGACGGTGATTCCGGACCGGCCATCCCGGTGTCCAAGCCTGCTCCCTCCAGGCCGGCTGCCGGCAAAGTCAAGCCGCAACCTATCGACGATCCAGGTGCGACTTCGTTGCCTTTCCGGGCCGGTTCGGACGATCCAGGTGCAACTTCGCTACCAGTACGCGGCTCCAGTGATCCCGGCGCAACCTCGTTGCCCGTTCGGAGCAAGTCTGAGAAGGATATCTTCGACGACACCGATTTCGAAGTGGATGCACTCGACTCAAGCCGCGACGACCGGACGATGCAACTGGAAGCGACGAGCGACTTCGATATCGACGAAGGCGACTCCGGTTCCGAGGTCTTCGCTCTCGACGAGGAAGATGTTGATAAGAATGCGGCAACGGCCATGGCCGCCGCTCCTGAGTTCGATGAGATGGAGGCTGAAGCTGCCTCATCGGAACAGGAAGTTGTGGTCCCCCATGGTCGTTCCAGCAAGAAAGATGAATCGGCTGGCGACTGGGGTTCTGTGGGTGATGACGACGCTGTTCCGGCGGCCGCCGCTGGTGCTCGTGGCGCATCTCCGATGCTCGGGGCCGGTTCGGGCCCAGAGTGGGGAACCCCGTGGGTTGTGCTGCTGGGCGTTGCCTCGCTGCTTGCCCTCTTTGGCGGCTTCGTGGCCATGGACCTGGTTCAGAATTTTAATGATTTCCGGGGCGACGGACCTGCCTCGGGACTGGTGAAGACGATTGCCGGACTCTTCGGGGGCTAACGCCTTCCGGTCTGTCTGGCCTCGAGATGAGTCGATAGGTGGGGAACCGGGAATCATCCTGGTTCCCTACCTCGGCTCTCGGTTTCGAAGGGAGTCGGAGCCGATGGTTGTGCGGAAAGCTTGGATGCGTCGTGTGATATTGCCGGCAGGCGCTTTGCTGGTCTCTTTGAACGATTGCGCCTGCACCACGGTTTCTCGGAGTCGGCTGGATGATTGTCGGCTGAGGCTCCAGGCGGTTCAGGCAGAAAATGAGCAGCTTCGCGACGTGGCCCTGAACGTTCGGAATCAGAATCGAGACATGGCACTACGTGCTGTTGAAGATTCTCGCCGGCTCCGTGCGCAAGATGAAGCGATTCAGAGGCTTGAGAAAAGCGTTCTCGCCTACCAGGATGAGCGAGAGCGGATGGCTTCCGCCTTGGACGACCTTCGGACCCAGGTCAAAACGGCTGCGTCGGAAGCCCCCGTTACGGCTGCGCTCGACGAGCCTCGGGGGCGGGTAGATTCGGCCGTTCAACTCACCGGCTTTGAGCCGGCCAGGTCCAGTCTTCCCACGGTTGACCGTAAGAACGATCGGATTCGGGTGCCGATTAACGGCCTGTTTGAGCCCGATTCGGTGGTGCTTTCGCCAGCCGGGGAACGCACATTCGCAGACCTGTGCCGAGTGCTTTCTGGCTGGTTAGACGAAGATTCTTCCAATTCGGGCATCCAGGTCAGCACGCTTTCGCCGGCTACTGGCACGGTCTCTGGTCAGGCGGAAGCAAAAGCCAAAGCGGCCTGGCTCAGTCGCGCACGATTGACCCAGATTCAGAAATTACTGGTGGAACGTACCGGTTTGCCGGCCTCACGAGTGACAACCTTGGCGGCGGACTCGAAGAACGCAGGTCAGGTCGGTTCCAATACCGGTGGGGATGAATCGCTCTTCGTGATTGATGTTCTTGGTCGGCAAAAGTAATGATCACGCCTTGGAAATGCGGCTACGGTTTTTTGCCGGCTATTGACCTTGGCGGTCGAATACCGAAAAAATCAAAGGGTCTCCACGGGAGAGCCCACAACTTTTTGAAACCGAGAGAAGCAAAATGTTCACCTCATTCATTCTGGCGGTCACGGCCCTGAGTTTGGCCGGTGCCGCTCCCTCTGAGCGGGCACGAATTGAGGGTGATTATATGGAGTCTCGAAATGCGGACGTATTCACCGGCCCTTGCTTTGCCAACGCCCAGGTTTTTATCACGGGAAATCAGGCTGTCATGGCCTGGAAAGTGAATAAAGGCCAGTGGAATGGCGTGGACCTGTCTGGCCTGGTGGTTGCCGCAGCCGTACGAGGAACCACAACCTTTTCCAAAGATGTTCCCGATCAGGCGGAGTCAGTTTTGATTCTTGATGACGGGGCCAATGCCGATCAGCGAACCGCACTTGTTGCACTGGCCAAGGAACTGGGTGGCGCTCGCCTCAGCCGGGTGGTCGATGTCAAAACGACCAAGATGAACCTGTTTGTCGAGAATCATGTGGAAGGGGAAAGCGCATCTCATGAGGCCGAAAATCACCACGCTCGCATGATGCCGCAGGCTCCACTTGGAACCTTCTGGGCCACCGGCCTGGCCGAAATTCAGACCCGCCCTCTCGATGGTTCCGACCACCTTTGCGGGAATGAGGTTGTTGAGTATTCACCCCTGTCCCAGGGTGTTTCTGTCCAGCCCGCCTACACGCTTTCCAACATCTACAAGGGGTATGGACTGGGCGTTCGTTGGGTTGACCATAACAGTCGAGGCAGCTTTGTGGGACATTTCTCCTACTGAGAATTGTTTCCACTCTGAGTTTGGGATGGAAGCTACACGACAGGCCGGCTGAAGGCTTTGATTGGGAAGCCAAGCCGGCCTGCGTTTGCCCAATGAATACAATTAAAAAGTCGCGGACCCGCGCAAGCTCTTCAGAGGGCCGCGAGTCCTGAGTTTCTAACGGTATGAGGATTCACGTTCCATGCGTCGACTGGTTGGCGGGCTATTCGCGTTGCTGCTTCACGGGATTCTTGCCACAGGTCTTCAGGCGCAAGACGCGGCGTTCCGGGTTGAGCCAATCGATCAACTTCCGGCGGAACTTCCTCAAGCGATTCGCGACCTGAACCCCAACGGCTTCCGGGTGTTCGCCGAAGATTCCAAGCCGGTGGCCGAGTTCTGGGTGCTAAAAGAGCTATCTGCCAAGGCAAAACCGGCCGGTCCAGACGGGGCTGTTCAGTTTCCCTTTTTGAATGAGGGCGAACTGCTGGGTGTTGTTCGATTCCTTCAAGAAGTTCATGACCATCGCGAGCAATCGATTCTTCCGGGCTTCTACACCATTCGATTTGGGCTACACCCGATCAACGGTGATCACCTGGGAGTGAGCCCGTTCCGGGATTATGGGTTACTTCTCCCGGCTGAGAAGGATGATAAGCCGGCTCCTCCAGATCGGAAGGCTCTGGAATCTCTGAGTGCTGAGGCTTCTGGGACGAACCATCCAGCCGTGATGCTCTTGCAGATTGTCAAAGGTGGAGCGAAGGTCGGCTCGCTGGTTCGGAATGAAGAGAAGAACTTCTGGGGCGTGGTGGTTGGCCTGAACCTGAAGGTAGCTGGCCAGGCCGAACCGGTGCTTTACCCTATGGAAGTGGTGTTCTCGGGTGCCGCTGCAAAATGAGCAAGGATCGGAGGTCCTGTGTTCTGCTGAGTTGAACAGCAACTCAAAATAGTCTCGGGATCACGTTACAAACGATCGCTTGTTCAGGATTCGAACGCATGCTTCCATGGCCGCTCCTGGCTGGTCTGATTTTGGCCTTTGGTCTGGGTGATCTCTCTGGTACCTCTGCGCTTGATTTTTCCAGCGTCTGGCATCGGGTGGCACTTTGGATGGTCGGACTGGCAGGGTTTGCCGCCCTGGCGATTGGTAGTGGATGGTTCTCGGCCCGGCAATTCAGCAGGCTTTATGAAGGCTTGCCTGTTCGTCGGTTCACTCTCTGGCTTGCCCGAGTGCTGGAGGTTCTGGCACTCGCTTTGTTCGGCTGGGCCATGCTGGGCCTGGAATGGCCTCGGATCGTGGCTTGGAATCTTGGCGCCAGGAACACGATTCTGGTTGATGATATCTTGATCATCGCCCCCTTTCTGATCGAGTTGCTGGTGCTCTGGTCGGCCGAATATCCAATTGAGCGGCTGCTGCGCCACGGGGGAACGCGATCCGGATTTTGGCCCTATCTTCGGCTTCGGATCCGACAGACTGCGGGATTGTTGCTCCCTTTGCTTCTGATCTATGGGCTGGGGCAAGATTTGCTGGTCAGGGCTTTCCCGGACTACCGAGAGAGTTCCGCAGGCCAGCTTGGCATGCTTGCCGTTGTGGCAACATGCATCATGCTTGCCTCCCCAGTGTTTGTCAGGCTTTCCTGTCCAACCCGCAGGCTAGAGGATGGTCCCCTGCGAGATCGGCTCGAACGCCTGGCCCGCCGGTCTGGATTCCCTTGCCGGGATATTCTGGTCTGGGAGACGGGTGGGTCGCTGCTGAACGCCGGAATCACCGGTGCGCTTCCGTTCTTTCGCTATGTGCTTTTAACCGATGCGCTCATCCAGCGGCTCGACGCCGCGGAGATCGAGGCGGTTTTTGGTCATGAAATTGGACATGTGAAGCATCGCCATCTGGTGTTTTTTGGGTTGTTCTTTGTGGGGAGCGTGGGGCTGCTGTCATTGGTAGAGGTTGGACTTCAGTCTCTGACAGGCGTTCTGCCAATGGTGCCGCAGACTTGGCTGGGCGTGAGCCTGGGCGAAATCCTTGAGTGGGGGGTTGCGCTGGCGGTGCTGGGAACTTACTTTTTCTTTGTCTTTGGCTTCTTGTCGCGCAGGTTTGAGCGTCAGGCAGATGTGTTCGGGTGTCGGGCTGTTTCTTGCACAAGCGGAGAGTGCCCTCCGCATCTGGACCCGAACTGTCCAATTGCGCAGGAAGAAGCCCCTCGTTCCGTTTGTCCGAGTGGGGTCAGGATCTTTGCTCAGGCTCTTTCCAGCGTGGCCTTCTTCAATGGGATGTCTGTTCAGGCCCCGTCTTGGAGGCACGGAAGCATTGCGGACCGGATTGCCTTTGTTGAGAAGCTTGAGAACCATCCCGAATCTCTTCGCCATTTTGACCGCCATATCCTGCGGCTCCGGCTGACGTTGCTGGTTTTACTCGTGCTCGGAACGCTGGCCTCTTTGCTGCTGCACGACGGCTCTGTTCTGGCCTTTTGACTGGTAGCGAACACCGCGTCGGCCAGGTCAGAGCCAGTCTTGAGAAAAACCGACAGAACCGAACTTGGGTGGTTCGAGGTCCTGTGGTACATTTTGCCGCGCCTCAGGATGGGGCCACCACTGGTAGAGTAGCCAGATCCGGTTACTGATCAGCGGGTCGATCCTTTTGCCCTGCGACACGGAGGTCCGCGGCATGCGTCAGTGGCCGCTTCGTATCAAGCTCTTCATGGGCATGGGCCTGGTGCTGGGTATGATCCTGGTGCTGCTGGCAGGCTCGATCGCTGGATTGCACGCTTTTCATACAAGCAATCTGAAGCTAACAGACCAGTTGCGAGAACTTGGAGCTTCCTCCAGGTTGCTTAGCACCGTGGTTCAGATTGAGGGGATGCGTGCGGATACTGCGCTTGACCGTACGGTGCTCAAGCGACAGGTGCTAGACGCCCGTGCGGCCCTGAGTGACTACTGCATGCAACTCAGGGGCAACGTGAGCCGCGGTAACCGGTTTGATATCCAAGATGAGCTCACGCTGGCCTTCAAAATTGATGACGATCTCACGTCCATCCAGGCGCAGTTGAGCCCCGGTGAAACCGTGGAGCCCATGCTGCCCGGTACCCGGAGCCTGGCCAAAGATCTGGATACCGCCTCATTGGGAGCGCCTCTGACGCTCACTCGTCGAATTGATCGGCTGAACCAGCATGTGATGATGCTTCCGGGAATACTGCACCGCGACTTTTTTGAGGTGTTGAACTCATCTCGGGGACAGTTTGAGTCTAGCCGCGCCATCGTCTGGTTCTCGGCCATCACGGCTCTTGGGCTTCTGGCCGGCCTGATGGTGGTGGTTAACCGCTGGATTCTTTACCCGGTCCGTCTGCTGCACCGAGGCGTCAAGCGCGTGGCGCGTGGCGACTTTGCTTACACAATCGACCTTCGCAGTGGCGATGAGATGCAGTCTCTGGCCGAGGCGTTCAATGATATGACGATCCGGCTCAGTGAAACCTACCAGGATCTGGAGCGACAGGTCGAGATTCGCAGTCGTCAGCTTGTGCGGTCTGAGCGGCTGGCCGGGGTTGGTTTTCTGGCGGCCGGGGTTGCCCATGAAATCAACAATCCGCTGGCGTCAATTGCGTTCTGTTCAGAGGCCTTGGAGCGTCGGTTGAGTGCCGTGCTTCCGTTCGCGCCGCCGGCCGACGCCAAAGGGGTTGATCAGTACCTGCGGATGATTCAGGAAGAGGCGTTCCGTTGTAAGCGGATCACGGAAAAGCTGCTGGATTTCTCACGTTGTGGTGAGATTCATCGCGAGCGAACCGATATCGTTGGCCTGGTCCAGGGTGTGGTGGAAATGGTCCAGCACATGGGCAAGTATCGTGGCAAGCAAATCATTTTCCAGCCTCGGGAAGCCGTTCTTGCGTTCGCGGACGCCCAGGAGATCAAGCAGGTTGTTTTGAACTTGGTGGTGAACGCGCTAGACTGCATGGAAGCCGGCGGAATTCTGCGTATTGAGGTTCGATACAACCATGGCCTTGCGGAACTGGTCTTCACAGACGATGGCTGTGGAATGACGAGCGAGGTCCTTGAGAATATCTTTGAACCTTTCTTCACCAGACGTAAGGAAGGGAAGGGGACAGGGCTGGGGCTTTCGATCTCGCACCGGATCATCAGTCAGCATGGCGGCGAGATCTCGGCCAGCAGTCCGGGTGAAGGGCTGGGGGCCACGTTCACTGTCCGGTTGCCCCTGCGTTCTGATATACGAACAGATGGACCTGCAGCCATGGAAGGGGCCACCCCCTCTAGCCGGAGCCTGGCTGGAGCAGCAACCGCTGCCATGGCATTGGTTTGTGGTTTGGCGGGTGTTCTTCCGGGCGGAATCTCACTGGCCAGAGGCGCGGGGAGCGCTGGCGGTCCTGATTCCATTGCGAGTTTAACCATCGTCACGGTGCCGGGGCAGGACGTCTTGGCGTTGTCCGTCACCATCCAGGAAACAAGATAGGCCAGCCCATCGCGGCTGGTTGTTCCATATCTGATTACTTGCGAAACGCATGGAAGCGGGAGAGGGAATCATGGACAAGATGCACAGCGGGGGCCTTCGGATCCTATTTGCCGATGATGAAGCGCACCTGCGAGAGTTGATGCAGATGGAGCTTCCTCGGATGGGGCATGAGGTCACGGTTTGCCCAGATGGCACCGCCGCGCTGAAGGCACTTGAGCGGGGCGGACCGTTCGATGCGGCCTTGCTTGACCTGAGAATGCCGGGTCTGACTGGAATCGAGGTGCTGGGCGAAATTCGACGGCTCAGTCCTGAAACGCAGGTGGTGATTCTGACCGGTCAGGCTTCGGTAGATACTGCGGTTCAGGCCTTGCGGCTAGGCGCTTTTGATTACCTGACCAAGCCTTGTAAATGGGCAGAGCTTGAGGTTTTGCTTGGCCGGATCATGGAACGGCGAGACCTGACCAACAAGGCTACGGCTTTGGAGACTCGGCTCAAGGCAGCTGAGGGCTCTCCTACGCTTGTGGGCGATAGCGACGCGATGGGTGAGATCCGCCGCCTGATTGGCACGGTGGCCCCCACCGATGCGACCGTGATGATTTTGGGTGAGACCGGAACAGGTAAAGAATTGATTGCGAGGAATCTGCACGATCGCAGTCTTCGCGTGGGTGGCCCGTTCATTCCTGTGAATTGCGGTGCGCTTCCAGAGAACCTGGTTGAAAGCGAACTGTTCGGCCATCGTAAGGGGGCCTTCACCGGCGCTGACAATAACCGCAAAGGATTGTTCGAGGTGGCCAATGGCGGCACCCTGTTCCTTGACGAAGTGGGTGAGCTCGACAAGAGCTTGCAGGTCAAGCTGCTGCGGTTTTTGGAGTCGGGTGAAATTCGACGCGTGGGCGAAAATGATCCGTTCCGGGTCGATGTTCGAGTCTTGTGCGCAACCAACCGCGACCTTCGCGAGATGGTGGCCAACGAACTCTTCCGTGAAGACCTCTTCTTCCGGCTTAACACGTTCGAGATCCACTTGCCGTCTCTTCGTGACCGTCGCGAAGACATCCCTGATCTTGCGCGGCACATGCTCAAGCGGTATGCCGCCAAGAAGAGCCCGGAATCACTCACGCCCGAGTTCCTAGACGCACTCAAAGGTCATGAATGGCCGGGCAACGTACGCGAACTTGCCAACGCCATTGAACGTGCTGCAATCTTGGCCGGCGCCGGGCCGTTGCTGCCTGAATTCCTCCCGAACACAAATTCGTCGCGAAGGCCACTCCAGCCGTCGGCCTTTGCCTCTGCGTCAACGTCTGCCAGCAGCCAGGCCGCGAACAGTCCCGCGCTTGCTGGCCCTCACTTCTCGATGTCTCAAGACGGGAACCTCAGCCTTCGAGATATCGAAATGCGTTATATTCAGATCGTGCTGGAAAAGCATAATGGCAACAAGCCGGCCGCTTCCCGAGAACTGGGAATTAGCCTGAAGACCCTGTACAACAAGATCAACCAGTTACAGCAGGGTTGAACGATTCAAGGATCTGTTCATGTCGAGATCGTCGTCCGGCTCACTCGATATGGTCGGGATTGCCGGAGCCGTGGCATGTTGCGCTCTTTGGGGCGGCAATGCCGTTGCCGTCAAGTTTGTTGTTGGTGACATTCCCCCCTTTGCCTGTGCCGGATTTCGATTTCTGATCGGACTGCCGGTGGTTGCGCTCGTCTGCCTTCGCTCTCGCCAGCCGCTCTGGGTAGCACCGTCACTGTGGTGGTTGGTGTTGATCAATGCCCTGTTCACGGTGGCTCAAATCGGCACGTTCAATCTGGGCACCAACCTGAGCCTGGCCGGGCGTGCCTCGGTGCTTATCAATGTTCATCCGCTTGTGGTTGCGCCTCTGGCTGCCATTTTCCTGCATGAACGGCTAGGGCCGCGAGGCTGGATAGGTCTGTTTTCGGCTGCGCTTGGGGTCGGCTTATTGCTGCTGAGCACGTATCTTGCGCAGGGTGGCGTGGTTGGTCCTGGTTTGCTGGGAGATCTGATCGTTTTCGCGTCGGGCGTGATCTTTGGATTCCAGACCATCGTCCAGAAGAAGTCGTTCCCGTTCATACCGCCCATCACGTTGCTGTTCACACAATCGCTGGTCGCGGTCCCACTCTTCCTGGGAATCAGCCTGCTTTTTGAAGGTGGGTCCGAATACCGCTTCACGCCTGCCGCTATGTGGGGACTGGCCTATCAGGGACTGGCGGCACTCGGAATTTGTTATAGCCTCTGGCTCTGGCTCTTGAGGCATTACCCGGCGGGTCGGCTGGCAACCATTGCCTTTCTCACCCCCTTGTTCGGAATTGGCTTCAGTCGAGTCTTTCAGGGTGAGCCTTTAAACTGGCCATTGCTTGCCTCGGCCACCGCGGTGGGGCTGGGTATCTTCCTGGTCTCCTCGGAACGGCTCGCCCCGCGAATTTCGACACGGAGTGCCGCCCCGGAATCATGATTGTTGGCGGGTGGGGGGAACCTCAACAGGCACAGCAGAATTCGGGTATAGAGCACCTTGAACGCGCTGGGATTGAAGCCCTTCTTGAACCGCGATAAGCCGATGAAGTTTCACTTTGGGACGCAGTATGGTGGGACCACTGGTTATCGGCGATCCGCGATCAGTGCCTTGTAGGCGGCAACCGCCATTCGGTCGCAGGCTTCGTTCTCTGGGTGCCCATTGTGCCCGAGCACGTGCGAGACCTTAACGGTATGTTTTGCGAGCAGCTCATCAAGCCTGCGCCAGAGGTCTTCATTGATGACCGGCTTGAACTGACTACCGTCTTTCCGTTTCCAGCCCTGGGCTTTCCACTTCTTCATCCAGTCGCTGATTCCCTTGGCAACGTACTGGCTATCGGTCACCACCTGTACCTGGCAGTGGCGTTTGAGACTCGCCAGCCCTTCAATTACCCCCATCAGCTCCATCCGGTTATTCGTGGTGTGTGGCTCTGCGCCCCAGGACTCACGAGATTTACCGGTCGCCGGATGGTCCAGGATGTAGGCCCAGCCTCCAGGGCCTGGGTTACCGCTACAGGCCCCATCTGAGTAAAGGCGAACCAGATTCTCTGGATGTTTTGCGGGTGCCGTCATGGCCCGGAGGTCCTTCAAATGCAGGCCGCCGATCAGCGGCAATCAGGAATTCTCTGAATTCGAGATCATAGCAAATGGAGTGGAGTCGAGGGATCTACCCGGGTCGAGATATCTCGGGATTGGCAGATTGTTGGCTGGTCATGTTCAAAAAAATTGGCGGTCGATTCCAATGGCCAGAAGCCACCAAAACCAACCGCCATCGCATGTTCTGAACCGTGATGAACACAAGGCCCAGGAGCTGTTTCAAGCCCCAGGAGCTTCACCTTGGGTAGCAAGCAGCCTGTTTTGGGCCAGGTGGTAGCTTTTGGTTGTGTCTCAATACTTCCGAACAACACCTGCCAGGGTTCCGATAATTTTGACGTTGTCTCGGAAGATCGGCTTCATGGTGGCGTTGGCCGGCTCTAGCCGTACCCTGTTTTTTTCTCGGAAAACCCGCTTCAGGGTTGCTCCGCCGTCATCGTCAAGGACGGCCGCAATCTGACCGTCTCGGCAATGGTCCTGGCTTTTGATCACCACGTAGTCGCCATCGGCAATATGTTCCTCGATCATCGAGTCGCCGGTGACCTGGAGCACAAAGGTGCCGTCGCCACGCTGCCAGTCGTCGATTCCGAACTCTTCGGCGTTCTCAATAGCCTCAAGAGGTTGACCGGCCGCAATTCGGCCTCTCAGCTTGAGGCCGGTTGGGCTCGGGGCACTCGTGGAATCTTGAAGCAACTGGATGGCGCGAGACATGTTTGCCTCGCGGTGAATCAGGCCTTTTTTCTGGAGCGCCTTCAGGTGGCACATCACCCCGTTCGGGCTCTTGATCTCAAAATGAGATCCGATTTCACGAACAGTCGGTCCGTAGCCTCGAGATTGGATCTTCTCGCGGATGAACCGGTAAATTTCACGCTGTCGTGAAGTCAGCGTATTCAGGTCGGCCATGGGAGCTGTCCTGGCGAGGAACTTGTTGAACGTCAATCACACAGGGCAGGTGACAGACGATCACACTGACCCTATGCCCTCTAATGTACACAGGTGTTCTAGCGCACGCGAGAACATTCTTTGGGAAACCGCCAGAGGTTCAGGTGCCGCAATCTCCAATCTGGAGCCCTGGATTGATTCAGGTCTGGCCTGAAATCCAGAGTGAAACGGGTCTGAACCGCTGGAGGGGCCGGCCACTGGGTGAGGAACCGGCCGGGTGCCGGTCATTTCTCGGCAGTGGCGGGAAGTTCGGTCGTTTCGGCTATCAATTTCTCAATTTCTGGTCGAGCCAGCTCAAGCTGAGATCCGCACCAGACCAGGATTCCCTCACGGTTGATGAGGAGCTTTGTCGGTAGGTATTCGATCCCTAGTTTGAATTCCAGCGTTTCTTCCGGGTTGATCATTTCATCGGTTTGTGAACGCACGACAATTTCCGGCCAGTTCAGCTTCCGGTCATTGATAATTTTTCGTGCTGCTGCAGCGTCGTCATCGGCATTCATGCCGAGAATTTCGAATCCCTTGGGGCCGAGTTCCTCACGCAGTTGCTTCATGCCGTCAAGTTCGGCCAGGCAAGGGGGGCACCAGCTTGCCCAGAAGTCGATAAGCACAACTTTTCCCTTGAACTGCTCGATCGTGATTTCCTGGCCCTCGAAGTCTTTCCCTTGAATTCCTTGCACGGGTTGTCCAACCATCGAGATCCGGCGAAGGTGTCCGGGTACGAATCGGCGTTTTTCAGGGTCTGGAAATTTCTCGTTGAGGATTCCGTATACCTTGGCCGATCGCTCAAAATCTTTGTCCTGTTCGAGCTGTCTTGCAAGGTTCAGCAGCACCTCGGGAGTGCTCGGATGCGGGGGTTCTTGCTCAGCCAGGAGCAGGGCGGCTTCGCTCACCCGATTCAGGCGTTTCTTCGGATCCCTTAGCTCGTCAGACTCGCTCAGCTTGTCAGATCGGAGAGTTCCCAGCACATTCAGGCGAACGAAGGCTGCCTGGGTTGCGAGGTCGGTTTTTGGGAACCGCTGAATCAGGTCGTCGCAGGCGGACAGGAATTCCGTATACCTGGAAGAGTCGGCGTTCACCTGCTTGCCGTAGGCTTCGAACAACGCCTTGGCGGCTCTGGTCCGATCGAATTCGTCAAGCGAATCCGACTCAAGCACAGACTTGGCCGTGGCGATGATGGCAGTGGAAGAGTTCTGGAGAGCGGCCCGAGCCTGAACTGGATCCCCCTCATCGGTGCTCATGAACTGGCGAGCCAGGGCATCGATATGGGTCATGCGCTGGTAGATCGGTCCGTCGGTCATGGCTTTGTAGCCATTACGGCTGGGGCCAGCGTTTTCGGCCGTTCCGGCCCCGTTTTTTGTCTGTTCCCAGCCGCAGCCAGGGAAAAAGAGGCCAGTGAGCGACGTGCCCAGTATGATCGAACGAAAGTAAGGGCGAAGGCGGAGCCTGCACATCCGCGTAGGATCCTTGATCAAGGTGAGGGGGCGGAGAGAGAGAACCCGCTTGCCCGCCGTCTCAGTGGCCGGTAGAAGTCAAACAGATTCCAACATCATAGGCTAGTGTCAGGGGAGATCGCCATGCCGGCGAACGAAACGATTCGCGTGCTTGCCATTCACGCCCATCCCGACGATATCGAACTTCAGTGCGCGGGCACCCTGGCCTTGCTTGGGCGTGCAGGCTGTTCATTGACTCTTGCCACGATGACGCCCGGAGATTGCGGGTCGGCCGAGCTGGAATCCGAGAAGATCGCCGAGCTTCGACGGGCCGAGGCGCGACGATCGGCCGAACTTCTTGGGGCCCACTATCTCTGCTTGGAGTTCCGTGATCTGGCGATTTTTGAGGATGATGCTGCGCGGAGGCGTGTTACCGAAACCATTCGTCGGGTCCGCCCCGACCTGATTCTGACTGCGCCACCCGTGGATTATCTTTGCGACCATGAAATCACCAGTCGGCTGGTGCGGGACGCCTGTTTTGCGGGTCCCATTCCGAACTATCGAACACACCAGTGGGAGCCGGCCGCTCCACTCGCAAAGATTCCTCACCTGTATTTTGTCGACCCCATCGAAGGGCATGACCGGGACGGCCAGGCAGTGATGCCCCATTTTCATGTCGATATCACGCCGGTCTTTGAGACCAAGCGTCAGATGCTCGCCTGTCATGCCAGCCAGAGAGACTGGCTGCTCCGTCAGCATGGCATTGATGAATACATTGATAGCATGACGAGCTGGGCCCAGGCACGCGGGCAGGAGGTTGGCGTGAGCTTTGCCGAAGGGTTTCGGCAGTACCGCGGCCACGCCTACCCGCATGACAATCTCTTGCTGAAACTGCTTGGCCAAGACGGCCGAGGGAAATCCGAGGCCTGAAGCAGAAGCTGGAGATTGGGCACCAGAATTCGTGACGCCCGGAACCCGCTCATCGTTCAGCATGCGAATTTTCGCCCGGGCCACTTCGGGGAAGTGGCTCCGGGTGATGGGAAATCCGCCTGATTTCTCTGGCTTGCGGGGCAACGAAACGGGCCGGGCGGAAAAGCTGAGACCGCGTGTTGCGGTAAGCTTTTTAGCGGTTTGCGATTCAGGCTGATGCGTAGTCTAGCAGTTCGGCGAGTGTGCTCCGAAGTTCCGAGCGCTGGACGATCCGGTCAATGAAGCCATGTTCGAGCAGGAACTCGCTGGTCTGGAATCCTTCGGGAAGCTGCACCCGGACGGTTTGCTGAATAACCTTGGGGCCGGCGAAGCCGATCAGGGCCTTGGGTTCGGCCAGGATGACGTCTCCCAGCGAGGCAAAGCTGGCTGCCACTCCGCCCATGGTGGGATGCGTCAAAACGCTGGTGAACAGGCATCCCGCCTTGCTATGACGCGCGATGGCCGCGGAAACCTTGGCCATTTGCATCAAGGAAAAGATTCCCTCGTGCATGCGGGCGCCGCCGCCCGAGCCAGAGATAATTACCACGGGGAGAAGTTGTTCTGTGGCGCGTTCAAGGGCTCTGGTTAGCTTTTCGCCCACCACCGAGCCCATGCTGCCCATGATAAAGCCAGAGTCTGTCACACCCAGAACCACCCGCATGCCCTTGATGAAGCCCTGGCCGGTGACGGCGGCTTCTTTCAGGCCAGTTCGCTCTTGTTCGGCTTTGATGCGGTCTGGGTAAGGGCGACGATCATTGAACGACAGTGGGTCACCGGGCCGCATGTTGGCGTCCCATTCCTCGAACGTATCCTGATCCAAAATCTGGGAGATTCGCTCCCAGGCGTTGATTGAGAAATGGTGCTGGCACTGCGGGCAGACACTCAGATTCCGTTCGACCTCTTTCCGGTAGAGCGTGGCCTGGCAACCGTCGCAACGCATCCAGACCCCTTCTGGGACGCGTTTGGATTCACTGTGCTCTTGCCAGGTGCTTGCAGATCCGGGCCGCTTCTGTGCCATGTGCGAACACTCCTCGTCGCGGTGCGGGGGCCGGTCTTGCGGCCAGGGGCTCAATCCGAGCATCCGGGCCCCGGATCTTCGGATCGAATGAAAATGATTATTGCAAGTTCAACGGCAGTTGCGAAGCACCGTTGGTCGGCCGTTCAAGCCAGACCGGGTTCCGCAGGCTCTACCCTCAAGAGACGGAATGACCGTTTCGTTCCAGCGACCAGTGAACTTCCAAGGTTTCAAAATGGCCCGTGCGAACCTCTTCTTCAAACTGGAATCGGCAAGAGCCTTGCAGGTAAGCCGCAATCAACTTGGCCATCGGTTCTGCCACCACAATGGCGATCGTCTGATCTCGGTGCCGCTTGAGTAGCGCCCGGAGAGTTTGCTTGACCCGGTTCAGCGCCTCCTCGATTGTCTCTCCCTGGGGCGGACAAACGGTTCGAGGGTCTTCAAGCCACTGGCGATAGACCTTGTGGTTACGCCTTCGAATATCCTCGAACTGCAAACCTTGCCAGAGTCCCTGATCAAGATTCCGCAGTTCATCAAGCTGTCTGGGCCGAACTTCCGCCTTGGCCGAAATGTGCGCCGCTGTTTGGACCGCGTTCTGGCTTGGCCCAGAGTAAACGGCAGTCAGGCCCAGATGCTGAAGATCGGTTGCGAGTTGGATGGCTTCCTCGGTGCCTCGATCGCTCAGGGGTAGATCCAGAATCCCCTGAACTCGGGCCTGTTCATCATAAGACGTTGCGCCAGGACGAACCAAGACCACCTGAACGCTCATGCGGGTTCAGAACTCCGGGAGGACGCGGAATGACGGCCCAGAGAGCCTGCTTGCAGGATCTCTTGATAGGCCGCGGCAAAATCGCCGTCGGGGCGGAAGATGGCAGACCCAACCACAAGCTGGGTTACGCCTGCGGAAACCACGGTTGCCGCGTTGGTTGCCTTGATACCGCCGTCGATGCAAATCGGAAGCGACGGGCGAGCCAGGCGAATTCGTTTCACTTTGGAGAGCACTTCGGGGTCGAACTGCTGGCCACCAAACCCGGGCATCACGCTCATGACCAAGATCTTGTCGACCTCGGTCAGGAACGGTTCAATGGCCTCGAACGGGGTTGGCGGGTTGAGCGAAAGGCCGGCCTGGCACCCCAGTGCGCGAATCTTGCGCAGAAGGGGAACAGGATCTTTGACGGTTTCGATGTGAAACACCAGAGAATCACAACCTGCGTCGGCAAACGCTTCAACGTAGCGGGCCGGCTCGGAGATCATCAGATGGGTATCAAAAAACAGCGGCGAACGTTTTCGCCAGTCGGCAATGACCGGTGGTCCGTACGATAAGTTCGGGACGAAATGGCCATCCATCACGTCCAGATGCACGGCTGTCACGCCTGCATCCTTCAGGATGTCAAGCTGTTCACCGACCCTGGAGAAATCACAGTTCAGGAGCGACGGCATCACCAAGGGAAGTTGTGCCGCCTCGATCTGAGCGAGTCTGTCCGCGTGATCCACGGGATATTGGCACCTGCAAAGTGAGAGCCCGTTCCCTCTGCACGTGTGCGCAGAGGGAACGGAATCCATTCCGGCTGAAACTCAACGGTCGGGGATGACCTTGAGTGAATTAAACTGTTTACCTTCGAGCGATTCCAGGAACGCTCCACCGCCGGTTGACACGTGGCTCATGCTCTCGGCCACGCCATATTTATCGACAGCCTCGGCGGTCTCTCCGCCTCCGATGGCCGTGACGGCCGAGGATTCGGCCATGGCCTTGGCAATTCCACGCGTACCCTTGGAAAAGGCGTCGATTTCAAATTTACCAACCGGGCCGTTCCAGACCACGGTCTTGGCGGTCTTGATAATCTCTGAGAAGTGCTTGACGGTTTCAGGGCCGATGTCAAACCCTTCCCAGCCGTCCGGGATATCCTGGGAGGTCGAGATATAGCGGGTTTCCGCGTCCTCGCTCATCTTGTTGGCAATCAGAACATCGTCGGCCAGAACAATCTTTGAGGCGGCTCGCTTCAAGAGATCGCGGGCCTTATCAACCCAGTCTGGCTCAACCAGGCTGTTACCCGTCTTGCGGCCTTGGGCCAGCAAGAAGGTGTAAGTCATGGCGCCGCCGATCAGCAGTTTATCAACATTTGGCAGCAGGTTTTCGATCAGCTCGAACTTGGTCGAAACCTTGGAGCCACCCATGATCGCCACCATCGGACGCTCTGGATGACCGAGCAGCGTTGCCAGAATCTGCACTTCCTTCTCTACCAGCGTACCAATGGCACGCTGCTCGGGAGCGTACTGGCGTGGCAATGTCACCATGGAAGCTTCGTCGCGGTGACAGGTGCCAAACGCGTCGTTCACGTAGGCATCGCCCAGCGAAGCGAGTTCCTTGGCAAATTCTTCGTGCTTGGCCGCAGACTTGGGGTCCACTGAACCCGTGGCCTCATCCTTCTTGGGAACCTTTTCGCCCTTGTTAAAGCGAACGTTCTCAAGCAGTACGATCTCTCCAGGCTGAAGAGCCGCGCAGGCCGCCTTGGCCGCTTCGCCTACGGTGTCATCAACCTTCTTCACGGGCCTGCCAATGAGTTCCGCAAGCCGCTGGCCAATCCGGTCCATCCGGAACGGCTTGTCTGCCTCTGGGTCTCCAGAAGGGCGGCCAAGGTGGCTGATCAGAATCAGGCTGCCACCCTGATCCAGAATGTGCTGCAGCGTTGGGAGTGCGGCGCGAATGCGGCGATCATCGGAGATCGACCCATCCTTGCCCTGGGGCACGTTGAAATCGACTCGTACAAGAACCTTTTTACCCTTGAGGTCCAGATCACGCACGGTCTGTTTGGCCACGTTCACTCACCTCGGCAAGATCTTGAGAATGTTGGTCTGAATCAAAAAAAGGGCACCGTTGAGACTCAACGGTGCCACTGTGCGTCTATCACAAAGAACAGTGCCAGCTTTTGATCGGTGTGGCTCTGAAATGACTCCGATCAAACCTAAACTGGCACCTGAAACTTCTGGAGCCCGTCCCGGTTTTGACACGGTGAATCTCGTCAGAGCAAGCAAGATCAACCCAGCTTGGACAGCAGCGAGATGAGCTCAGCGGTCCGGCTCGAATAACCCCACTCGTTGTCATACCATGCGATGACCTTGGCGAGGTTGCCGCCAATGACAAGCGTCTGGTCTGGAACGAAGATGTTGGAGTGTGGGTTCCCAATGATGTCGCTGGAAACGATCGGGTCTGTGCAGTACTCGATGATCCCCTTGAGGTGACCTTCGGAGGCTGCCTTGATGGCGTGGTTGATTTCATCGCGGGTCACGTTGCGGGCCAGTTCGACCGTGAGGTCGGTGACCGAGCCGGTGAGAACCGGAACGCGAAGGGCAAAGCCGGTGAGCTTGCCATCGAGTTCTGGAATCACTTCACCCACGGCCTTTGCGGCACCCGTCTTGGTGGGAATGATATTCACGGCAGCGGCACGCTGACGATAAAGATCTTCGTGAATCTGGTCGGCCACGCGCTGGTCGTTGGTGTAGGCGTGAACCGTGGTCATCAGACCCTTCACGATGCCGAAGGTGTCATTGAGAACCTTGGCCATCGGTGCCAGGCAGTTGGTCGTGCAGCTGGCGTTGGACACGATCCGATCCGAAGTCTTGAGCTTGGAATCATTCACGCCCATGACCACGGTCTGGTCAAGCTTGTCCTTGGCAGGAGCGCTCAGTACCACCTTGTGGGCACCAGCGGCCAGGTGCTTTTCCAGTGAGGCCCGGTTCGTGAAGAAACCGGTAGACTCAAGCGCGATCTCGCAGTTCAGTGCTTTCCAGGGGAGGTTGGCGGGGTCACGCTCGGCGGTGATCGGAATCTTCTTGCCGTTGACGATCAAAGCCTTGTCGCCAGCCTCAACGGTTCCATCAAAACGGCCCTGAGCGCTATCGTACTTCAAGAGCATCGCCAGATGCTCTGCGCTCGAAAGATCGTTAATAGCAACCACCTCGAAATCATTCGGGCGGGCAGCCATCACGCGGAAAACAAGACGCCCAATCCGACCAAACCCGTTAATACCAACGCGCACCGCCATCAGAAAACACTCCTCGTCAAATGGACCACACCCTGGCGGGAATCAACCGGAAAGGGTTGAACGACAGAATGTTCAGGAACCGAGAGGGCCAAATCAACAGTCAGCCAAAGTAACTATCACACTACCTTGACCATGTTTGGGACGATTCTAGAGCCAGATCCGCAGTTGTGTCAACGCAATGAGATTGGCACGCTTCGGTTGACGACCCTGGGGTCGGTTCAGTAAGTTATACCCGTCCAGAGTTGAATAAGGCGTTTCGTGAGGTATCTTGGATTACCGTCCGGCCCTTTTGATGCAGTCTTGGCCTCTGGACCTTGCTTTGTCTTCTTGCCGACTTAGCTCAGCTGGTAGAGCAATGCTTTCGTAAAGCATAGGTCCGGGGTTCGAGTCCCCGAGTCGGCTTTTCTTGTGGCGATGTTTGCCATGTCGCATTTTCTCGCCTTCCGAGGCCATGACGGGTTTCACCGTCGCCAATTCTTGTATTCCGCAGCAACTGTCCTCCTGGGAAGTTGCTCGCTGGTTCGTGCCGACGACTTTCAAGCGGAGACCCCAGCCACACGGCGAGGTCTGAAATTTCTGGTCGAATTATTTGATGACCAGGTCGATCTGCTGCCAGAATTTCAGGGCTCTACCACTTACTGGCTCTACCATGACAACTTTCTGGCGGCTCGCCTGCTGGAAAAAGAGCGCCCGGAGCTCGCAAGGAAAATTGATCAGGCCATCGAAAAATGGGGGGTGAAACGATCGGGCAAGATCGAGATCTTGTTCCAGAACGATGCCACCGCACCGCCGTTTCACCACCATGAGCTTTTGGAAGTCGGTCGCGTGGGGAATCGGCAGATCAAGACCGAACAGGTCACGGATCGGCTGAATGAAGGTTGGGGCGAGTATGCCGACCTGCGATTTCTGGCCACAATTTCTCTGGCGTCTCGAAACCTCGAACTGGCAAAACTCCAGTTTGAGGCAGGGATGAAGATGTGGGACGGGAAAGGATTCGCCGACAAGGTTCAGGCGCTCAGCGGCTTATACGCCACCTACAAGCTGGCTCTGGCGTTGCTGGCCGCGAAGCGGATCGGATCGATGGCGAAGGAACTCGAACCGATCCTGGCCAGGCTCCAGCCGCTCCAGAACGAGCATGGGGGCTGGATTACGGACTACGACGCCAGTTTGAAGCCCCGAGGGCTGTCCAACGTAGAAACCACCTGCCTGGCTTTGATGGCGGTAGCCTAGAACGCGGCAGGCAGTACCGGGTGAAGTGGCTCGGTAGAGGAAGCGAACCCGGATGCTGCTCAATGCCGCGACGTTTCAGTAGCCTGCGAAGCGCTGGGTAGTCTTTCCCGCCTGATTAACCCAGGTTCAATTGCGAGTATCAGGTTCTGGACCTGGCTTCAATCTTCGGATTTCTTCAATCCGGCCCGACCATGGGCCGTCGTTCGATTGCGTCCACGAACCACGAGAGTCATCATGGTGGGCGTCGTTAACCTTTCTTTGATCTGAATTGAACTGGGGAGATTATCTCGTGAGCCGACGAACCATGACTCGATTCCTTGGGACCGCCCTGCTTCTTTCGGTCTCGGCCATCGGCCTGGCCAAGGCCATGCCAAAGGCTGACAAGCCACTGGCACACATGGTGTTCTTCACCTTGAAAGAGCGTACCCCTGAAAATCTCAAGAAGATGCTCGATATCAGCCACAAGTATCTGAGCAACTTCGAAGGAACTACATACTTCTCAGTGGGTGTTCGTGCCGATGACGTGGACGAGCCCGTGAGCGTGAAAGATTTCGATGTCGCGCTTCACGTGGTGTTTACCAGCAAAGAAGCCAAAGAGAAGTACCTGGTCCATCCCCGTCACGTTCAGTTCGTGGAATCGGGTAAGGATCTTTGGTCCAAGGTTCTCGTTTTTGATTCTTACCTCACCCAGCCCTGAAGTCTGACCCCCGGTTGAAAATCCGAGGCCCAGACTGGAGAGGAGCCTGTTTTGAGCGATCGAATTGTGATGCGCACCGGTGAGGCCCTGGTGGAGGGCGATGCCGATTACCTGTGTGCAGAGCCCGAAGTGGTCATTGGTGAGCTAGACGGGCCCGTGGGCCATGCCCTTGCCAACCTGATCGGTGATCAGGTCAAGGGGCATACCAAGGTCTTTGCGATCCTGAACAGTGATGTGCAGGTGAAGCCGGCCACGGTGATGGTGAGCAAGGTGACCGTGCAAGATTCGGCGTATACCAACATCTTGATGGGCACGGTTCAGGCCGCCATTGCCCATGGTGTGTTAGACGCGGTTCGGGCGGGCGACATCCCACGCTCAAAGGTGAATGACCTGGGTATCATCTACTCGGTTTGGCTAGATCCAGCGGTCTTGAAGCAAGACAAGGTGGATCACGAGGCGCTCTTTCGAGTGCACCGAGAGGCAACCGCCAAGGTCATCCGCAAGGCAATGCGGGGTGAGCCAACGATTGACTGGTTGCTCGACAACCAGGATTCCGTTGAGCATTACTTTCACAAGCTTGGCGTAGACGGCGAACTCTGAGCCCCTGGCTTGGCTCCCGGCCCGGTCCGCTGCATTGCGGCGGCCGTATCGGGAGCGACCAGGCTTGGCTGGTCGCGGGGCTGGCTATCGAGAATCTCGCGTAAGAGTGACTCAAGCTGCTCAGATTCCTCCAGGGTTGCTGGATCGCCAACCAGACTGACCGCCGAGGTTTTGCTCACTGCGATCGGCGTGCCGGTCGGCAGCTTGGTCATGGCAAAGTGCCAGCCAACCGGAATCTTACCGGCAATGGTCTTGGCCTTCACGTGAATCCCACACTGGAAATCCAGTGGGCAGGCCACCTGAATCACCTCGACCGCAGGAGTTCGCTCTTCTGGCTTCATGGAGATCCGCCAAACAAGTTCCCTCAGAGATCCCGTATCAGGATCCAAGATCAGGGCATGGCGCAAAAACATGGCCTTATGATCGTTATTTGTTCCCTCGGTGAATTCCACCGAAGCATCATAAAGGGCAAATGTTGAGGTTCGAGCCGCCAGTCGCCCTCGCGTCACGGCCTCCTCCGAGCGGCCAAGGACAAACCGATCCACAATGGACATCGGAATGCCAAGCTCATCAACCGTGTTGGGCGTGACCACCATGTTCACCCCTTGGTGCTGCATGGTCAGGCCTACACCCACGCGGTGGATCTGGTAAATGCCACTGTCCTCGGGGGTTTTTCGGACTTCCACCAGCATCGCCGTTCGCATCCGAGACGCCGTGGCCCGTGCCGGTTCCGGCAACAGGTGCAAGTCTCCAGAATCAATCGACATTCCGGTGCAAACCATCTTGTGGGTCCAACCGGCGGGCAGCTTGGTGCCAATGTCGGTCCCTGGCTCAATCCTGACCAGTTCTGGAATCACGGTTCCGGTTTTGCCCGGCGGCGGTGGCGGCAACGGCTGAGCTCGGGGCGAGCCTAGCCCCAGCAGAGACCAAATTCCCACCCCGATGGCGCAAAGGGTAAATAATCCAATCGAAAGCAGCAGAAACCTGGCAGATCGGGCCGGGGGCCTGGCTTTGGTTGGGTGAACGCTCTCGGCCATGGGGGGTATTGCCTGTAGTCGCTTCAAGAGTATGGGCGGAAGCGATGAGATGGAGAGCTTGGATGGATTGATGGAATCTAACGTTTTGAATCGGTTTCGGGGAGCGGAATTTGTCGAATTGCAAGAATTCCGGCTCTGGCAATCTCGGCATCCTGTTCGCCGGTCCCACCGCCCACGCCCACGGCGCCCACCACCTGCTGGTCAACCACAATGGGCACGCCGCCAGAGAGAGTGGTAATCTTGCCACCACTGGCCCCAGCCGCATTTTGAAGGCTCAGGTTCAGAAGGATCGCTGCGGTGGGGTCGGTGCCGCTGGGGTCCACTCGGCCGGTCTCGCGCCTGAAGGTCGCGGCAGTTGTGGCCTTGGTGATCGCGGTGTAACCGCTTGCCGGGCGGGCACCATCCATCCTGGCAAATGCGAGCAGGTGGCCACCATCATCCACAACCGCAATATTCACCTTCAGGTTCAGGGCCGTGGCTTTGGCCTGCCCTGCCTTGACTGCCGCCTCTGCGCCAGCCAGGGTCAGATGAACCTGGTTGAGGATCAGGTGCGCGGGTTGCGTCGGCTCGTCTGAAGCCTTCGAGGTTGGTTCCTGGGCCAAAGCCCTGGAACCGGAAAAGCTAACCATGAGCAGCAGGCCAGAGAGAACTCTGGCCGCCGGCATCCATCCCGAGGTTGGCAGCGCGGTTGGTGTGAGCGTGATCATTTCGAACCCTCGGCACGGTTGTGCTTGAGCATCCAGGAAATGACCTCGGGAGAATTGTAGGCGCGGTCCCAGCTGTTATGGCCCACGGTCCGGTACTCGGTGTAACGGATGGAGCTTCCTGCGTTTTTCAGGGCTCGGGTCATGGATCTGGTGCTCTGCAGCAGTCGCTCCGCATCCGAGTCTCCAATGAGGGTCCAGACCGGCTTGTTCTTGAGCTTGAGGGCCATGTCCGCGTCTCCGTAACCGCAAACCGGAACAATGGCCGAGAACCGCTCGGGCATGGCGGCCCCAATGGACCAGGCACCGCCACCGCCCATGGAAAGCCCCGTCAAAACCACGCGGTTCGTGTCAACTTTGCAAAGATTGTTCACTTCTTCGAGGGTCGCGAGCGCGGCTTTCGCGTCATCGGAGCCGGCTTCCCAGGTTTTACGGGCCTGAGGAAACACACCAATGAACGGATACTGCTCAGGATTCCCCGCAATTGCCGCTCCCAGTCCCACCCGAGCGCAGATCACGCCGTCTTCACCACGTTCGCCAGACCCGTGTAGAAACATGACAGCTGGGAATAGTTTCGTGCCGTCATAGCCGGGCGGGATGTAAAGGGTGTACCTCCGGTCCTGACCGTTCACAGTCAGCGTGCGAAGGTGGAAGCCAGGAGTTAGCTTGTCGTCTGCTTCTGGCGATGGAACCACTTGAATCAACAGATTCTTGAAATCAATTTCCATCGGTCCACCGGCGTGGATCTGGGTGGCAATTTGACCGTCAGGCGCAATCCCCTCATCGGTGTCTGTGAATTCGTACGAGTTCACTCCGTTGACAGTCTCACTGATGCGGTTGCCAAAGATGCGCAAGGAGTAATGGTTCCAGTCGGCCGGTCGAACCGCCTTCTGGGCGGCGTCTGAGCCGTTGGCCAGAATCTTGTTCCGTCTCGATTCGTCGTAGAGGCAGCCCCAGTACTGCTCACCGATATCGGCCTGGTAGCCAGACATCTCATGTGGTGGTACTCGCTTGCTGCGGAACTGAACTCCGCTGTTGCCCGCGCCATCCTTGAGCCGGAAGCTGAACTTGAGCACGAAATCTCGGTAGGTCCCGGGCGCGGTCAGAAACGTGTTGTGGTCCAGGCCGTCTGACTTGCCCATCAGCATCCCATTCTCGGCCGTCCAGTAGGCTTTTTCGCCATCCCACCCTTCAAGATTCTGGCCGTTGAACAGTGGCTTGAAGCCGGCCGTTTCTGCCCTGGGCTCTTGCCCTTCCAGCAGGTCGGCCCAGCGGCTAAGAATCAGGGCCGTGTAGGTTGTGCCCAGGTCGCCAAAGCTTTCTCCAGCACCATACAGCCCGCTCGGACGCTTGAATTTGGCCACAAATCCACGCAGTTTGGCCAGGTCAGGACGAACGCGCATCATGTACATGGCCCGAACAATGCGGTAGCTCGTGCCCAGATCCGAAGCGCTCGCGTCTTTGGTGGTCCAGCCACCATCGGCCTGCTGCGCCTGAATTAACGCCTGAGCGATGGCATCTCGATTTTCGGGCTCAAGCCCGATCCTGAGCAAACCGGCCGCGCGGCCGCCGGTATCAAAGGCGCGGGCCGCGCCTTGGCCCCAGGTGCCGTCCGGGTTCCGACCGGCGGTCAGAACCTCTTTCCAGCGGTCAGAGATCTCAGACGAAGGCCGAACCCCAACCGCCTCCAGGCCGGCCGCTGCAATTCGAACTTCTTCGTAGCCTTTGGCACGCTGGCCCAGAAATTTGACCGCCTTCTCAATCAACTCCTTATCACCCACGTTCAGTTCCCCGAGCGCAATCAAGGCCAGGGCTGTGGTGCCAACTTCGGGTGTCCCGCCCGGCTTGGACGCGAATCCACCGGTTGCCGGGTCGGTACATGAGCGCAGGAAGTCGATACATTTCAGCGGATCAGGAATGGAGCCGGCCACAAAGCCGAGCACGCGGATCGCGTTCTGGGTGGTACTCAGGGTCGATTCACCGCCAGGCGCGCCTCCGAATCCCCCATCTGGGTTCTGAAGCGCGGCAATGTTCTTCTCAATCCCGGCCGTATCGATCGGGGCCTGGGCCTGAAGCAGTCCGGCTGTCAGCAGCCAGCAGGCGGTGGCGGTGGCGGTCAAAAATCCTGGTACAGAACAACGCATAAAGCGGCTCCCAAAAATGAAAAGGCGTTGGTCTGGTGTTGCTGCGGTTTGGGCCAGGCATCCAGACACAAAGTATTTCGTTTCAGTGTGCCAGGCGCGTACGGGTCGGGCAACAGGCAAACGCGTTTGGGTTCCGCACCGCTGGCTAATTACTGGCACTGCCATGAGCAAGCTGGCTCGTTTCCTGATCAAACCAGAGCAGGCGACTCAGGTCAAACGCCACGAATGCCTGGTCGCCGGGCGTCCAGCGGGCATCGGGCGGTGTCCATGCCCGTAAAAGGCTGGACCCAAGTTTCAGTTCCACCAGAGTGGCCGGTCCGCGAAGCATGACCTTGCTGACGGTGACCCTGGCATGCAGAGTGTTTGGGGCTGTGCTCCGGGGACGATCTCGGAACAGGCCGACATGCTCGGGACGAACACCAACCCACCACGCTCCAGGCTTCAGCCCTGTGAACGCTTGGGTTCGTTCGTCTCCATCTGGGGGGGCATCCGTGTTGGGCTCACCATCAAACGTCAGACGTTGCCGTTCGCCCAGGGGATCCAGACGCACGGGCAAAACGGAACAGGGGGGATCTCCCAAAAATCTGGCGACGGCCAGCGTGGCGGGCCGGCGGTAGACCTCTCGGGTTGGGCCCGACTGGGCCATTTGTCCGTTGAGTAGAACCATCAGTCGACTTCCAAAACTAAGTGCCTCGGCCACATCGTGGGTCACCAGAATGGCCGAGGCCTGAGATTGGTCCAAGAGTGAGCTTAGCTCAGAAGCCAGCCCCAGGCGCAAGTAGGAATCGAGCGAACTGAAAGGCTCGTCAAGTAACAACAGCGGGCATTCGCCAATTAATGCTCGGCCAAGTGCCACCCGCTTCTGCTGGCCGCCCGAGAGTCCAACCGGCTTCCGATCCAGCAGGTCGCGAATTCCCAGTTTGCTCGCCATGGCTTCGGCGCGTGCCTCGGCCGCCTGGCGTGGTTCATCGCGTCCAGTCAGGCCCAGAGCCAGGTTCTGGCGAACCGTCCAGTGGGGAAATAAAACCGCCTGCTGCGTCATCAGTGCCACGCCACGCTGGTAGGGTGGAACCCCTTCCATGACCTGGCCGTTGATCCGGATGCTGCCCGAGACCGGGCTTTCCAGCCCGGCAATCAGCCGTAAAAGGGAGGACTTTCCCACCCCCGACGGTCCAACAACGGCAAGTCGCTCGCCCGCCCCAAGCTGGAACGAAACCGACTGCAAAACCCAAGGTTCCTGGCCGTATCGTTGAGAAACGTTCGCTAGCTCGAGCATTCAAAAGACTCGCGCAAGACCTCCACCCGGCACTTCGCGCTGCTGGCAAGCAGTGATCAGCCACTCGGACCGCGTGACAAAAGAATCAACTTACTTCATAATCAACTTAATTGAGTTTTCCAGGCAAGGGGAAGCCGCCCTGATGACACGCCAGGCATACTATCGCCAGGTCCTGATCGTTCCTGGCACACTGGTCGCACTGATGTTCCTGACCGTCTTCATGACGGTAACTCAGGCCGACGATCCCTCCTTGTCAGAGCCGCCGCCAAGCGAGGCCCAGAAGAAGCACTGGGCGTATCAGCCGATCCAGCGGCCCACTCCGCCAGAACTGAAGCAGGCAGGGGGAGCCAGGAATCCAATCGACCAGTTCATTCAGCAAGGGCTGGAGGAACTCGCGCTTTCCCCCTCGCCACAAGCCGATCGGATTTCTCTGATCCGTCGCGCGACCTATGACCTGACCGGTTTGCCGCCAACCCCTGAGGCGGTCGATTCCTTTGTGGCCGATACGCGGGTCGATGCGTATGAACGCTTGATTGATCGTCTGCTGGCCAGCCCAGCCTACGGTGAGCGGTGGGCCCAGCATTGGCTAGACCTGGCCCACTACGCAGATTCCAACGGCTTTGAACTCGATGCCGACCGCCCAGACGCCTGGCGGTTCAGAGACTGGGTTGTGGAGTCCTTGAACCAAGACCTTCCCTACACAGACTTTGTGCGCCTTCAGCTTGCGGGGGATGAACTGCACCCTGGCAATGCTCAAGCTCTGATCGCCACCGGATTCGGCCGGTGTGGCCCCCGAGAAGTGGTGTCTGGCAATATTGACCCCGAGGTCAGACGCCAGTCGGAATTGACCGAGGTTACGGGAACCGTGGGCTCGGTTTTTCTGGGCCTGACCCTGGCGTGCGCCCGCTGCCATGACCACAAGTTTGACGCAATTTCAGCTAAAGATTACTTCCGGTTCCAGGCGGTTTTTGCCGCTGCGCAATTTGCAGACCACCCCATTGCAACCGAAGAAGAACGCGCGGCCTATGATTCGGCCAAAAAAGCTGCCGATGCACGCCTGGCTCCGTTACGCGCCCGCCAGGCAGAGCTAGAGGCCCCGTTCCGGAACGCCTTGCGAGCGCAGAAGGAGCAGGGGCTGTCTGAAGCTGAAAAGGCGCTACTCGCCATTCCGGCTGCGGAACGCACGCCCCTTCAAACGAAACAAATTGCCGGCGCAGAGAAAGCGCTCAACGTGACCTGGGAAGAGGTGGCCGAGGCGGTGGCCCATGATTCCACGGTCCATGCGGAACGGGAAAAGATCAAGCGAGAGATCTTTGAAGTTGAGCAAACACTGCCCGCGCCTCCTGCCTCGGCCATGGCTCTGCTTACCGACGAGGGGGAGCCGCCGCTCACCTTTGTGCTCAATCGTGGCGATACCCGGAGCAAGGGAGAGAAGGTCAAGCCTGGCTCCTTGCGGGTTCTGACAGCACCCGGTGAATCGGCCACGTTTGAAGACTCGGTTCCCAGCGACCGTCGGATTCGCCTAGCCGCCTGGATAACCTCAACACAGAACCCACTCCCGGCGCGGGTGATTGTGAACCGCCTCTGGCAGTACCACTTCGGCAAGGGAATTGTGGCAACATCGAGTGATTTCGGTGTGCGGGGCGAGTCGCCAACCCACCCGGAATTACTGGACTGGCTGGCCGCCGAATTGATTGACAAGGGCTGGAACCTCAAGCCACTGCACCGGCTAATGATGACTTCCGCCACCTATCGGCAAAGCTCGACCGCAGTCAGCAGCGAACTCCGAACCGCAGACCCGGAAAATCAGTTGCTCGGTCGGATGAATCGGCGACGGCTGGACGCGGAGGGAGTTCGAGATTCCCTGCTGGCCGCCTCCGGAAACCTCTTTCTAAAGCAGGGCGGGCAGGGGGTTCGGCCTCGCATCGAAAAGGAGATTGAGGCGTTGATTTTCACAGAGGCTGAAGTGGTTGACCTCTGGCCAGAGAATCCCGACCGCCGCGAACATAACCGACGCGCGCTTTACCTCTTTCGAAAACGCAACGTGCGGTACCCATTGTTTGATGCGTTCGATGCGCCTGATACCCAGTCGGCCTGCCCAAGGCGAGAAACCAGCACGCACGCCATCCAGCCCCTGATCTTGCTGAATAGCGAGTTCGGCATCGATCAGGCCAAGGGGCTCGCCGGTCGGGTTCTGCGAGAGGCACATGCCCCCAGTGCCCGGCTCGAAACGCTTTATCGCGTTGTCCTGTCCCGCTTGCCAAGGCCAGAAGAACTCGCCCTGGCGCAACAGTTTTTGGACTCGGAATCGGAGCTGATTACCCAGCGGCTCGATTCTGGCAATGCAGACTCAGTGGCCCGCCCAGACTTTGCACCAGCCGACCTCACCCCCGCGCAACTGGGCGCCTGGGTCGATTTGGCCATGGCCATGCTGAACCGAACCGAATTCCTCTACGTTCCTTGAAGCCAAGCCCCAAAGGTGCGTTGTATGAGCCGTCCAATCCGCTGTCCAGGCCCCGGTTCGTTTCCGTCCAGAAGCCGGCGAGACTTCTTACGGAGTACTGGTGCAGGGTTCGGAATGCTGGCCCTGGCCGACCTGTTGCAACGTGAAGCTGGCGCTTCGCCTGGCTCTTTGCCCGACCTTACCACAGGCAAACGCGTTCACTTCCCTGCACGGGCAAAACACTGCATCTTTCTGTTCATGGTGGGTGGGCCGAGCCACATCGACATGTTTGACCCCAAGCCGGCCCTGGATCGGCTGAACGGCCAGCCGCTCCCGCCTAGCTTCGGTAAGGTGACCAGCCAGTTCCTGGAAAACGACCCGATTTGCCTGGGAACTCACCGCAAGTTCGGGCGGTACGGTCAGTCTGGCATGGATATGTCGGACTTGGTTCCGAATATGCACCAGCATGCTGATCGCATTGCCATGATTCGCTCGTGCGCGGTGGATAGTGTGGTGCATGCGCCGGCACATTACCAAATGAACACGGGACGCATGTTCATGGGGCACCCGAGCTTGGGAAGCTGGCTGAGCTACGGGCTGGGAACCGAGAACCAAAACTTGCCGTCGTTTGTGGTACTCACGCAGCCCGAGGGCACTCCAGAGGGAGGAGCGCCTTGCTGGGGGGCTGGTTACTTACCGGCTGAGAACCAGGGGACCCTTTTCCGGCCAGGGTCGGTGCCCATCTTGAACCTTCAGCCGGCCACGCAGGAGTTCAGTTCGGTCCAGCAGGAACGGATTGTGAACCTGATTGGCGCCATGAATCGGGCCGACCTCCAAGTGGATCCCACAGATAGTGAGCTGTCTGCCCGGATTGCCAGCTATGAACTGGCGTTCAGGATGCAGGCCGAGGCTCCTGAAGCGGTTGATGTTGCCAGCGAGAGTAGCGAGGTTCGTCGGCTTTATGGACTCGACAACGCACGCACGGCCGAGTTTGGCGGCCGCTGTCTGATGGCGCGGCGGTTGGTCGAGCGGGGCGTGCGGTTTGTTCAGGTGTATTCAGGGGGCGGCCCCGTGGCCATGCAGTGGGATGCTCACGACGATCTGGATGCCAACCATGAGAAAATGTGCGGCCTGACAGACCAGCCGGTCTCTGCGCTTCTGACAGACCTGGAACGTTCTGGGCTGCTGGACGAAACTCTGGTGGTTTGGGGTGGTGAGTTTGGCCGGACACCGGTATCGCAAGGCGGTAGTCGTGGTCGAGACCACAACGCAACCGGGTTCACCATGTGGATGGCCGGCGGTGGAATCAAAGGGGGCACCATTCTGGGTGCGACCGATGAAATTGGCCTGAATGCCACCGAGGAACGCGCCCACGTTAATGACATTCATGCCACCATTCTGCACCTGATGGGGCTGGATCATAAGCGGCTCACGTTCCTGCATAGCGGAAGAGATGAACGGCTGACCGATGTCGGCGGGCGTGTTCTCACTCGGCTCTTCGCCTGAGCCTGGGGGCGGATCCTGTCGATTACCCACATCTTTGGGGATAGCGTGGACACGTATTTTCCTAGTCAGAGCCGCGAATGGCAATGAGCGACCCTCTCAGCAGGACATCTCCGGGCCGTGAACACCAGGTTCATGGCCATCGCGGAAAATCAAAACGCGTCCGCCATCGACCTTGTGTTGCTGGCCCTGATCGTTCGATGAGAGAGGGTCGCTCATTGCCATTCGCGGCTGTGTATGAAGAAATCGCGTGTCTGGGGAACCTTGTGTTGCTGGCCCTGATCGTTCGATGAGAGAGGG
>CAIYJE010000118.1 GCA_903926465.1 uncultured Planctomycetales bacterium | reverse complement strand
GTGAGCGCGTGCACAAAATGGGGACTGGCTGGCGACGGCTTCGAGGTGCCTGTCCCCATTTTGGACCCGGAAGCTGGTCGGTCGCTTGCGCTCCCGGCTCGGTACGGGAGGAGAGCGCCAAGCCGATCAACCTGGTGTTCCTGGCCCCGCTATGACCTTACCAGATTGCCCCGTCACTGACGTTCCGGGCTCTGAAAGAGGCCATACGCGCATGCGATTAACCCGGCCTTCCTGGCCCCCTGGCGGCGATGCAAAAGGGTCGCCCTCATCCGGCCGTGCCGGCCACCTTCTCCCGCACAGCGGGAGAAGCGGTTCAGAATACTCTTGCCGCCGTTGAATTCAACGCCCAAGAACGAGTGCCATCATGCCGATCGTCACAAATCACCGTCTCTCATAGACCGGCAGATTGCGGTGACTACATACTCAATCAAACTTGACCTGGAAGCCGCTGATCATCATCCCGCCGTCTACCGTCAGGGTCTGGCCCGTCAACATCGAACTACCAGTCACCAAGCTCATAATCCCGTCCGCAATGTCACGAGGCTCACACACACGCCCCAGCGGTAAAGTTTTCTCATACGCCAGCTTGATCTCTTCATACTTCGAGCCCAGCCCCGCCTGCGTCCAGCGCCCGGCAATAAATCCCGGCGCAATCGCGTTCACGCGAATCTGTGGCGCCAGCGTTCTGGCCAGCGAAACGGTCAGGTTGTCCAGGGCCGCCTTCGTACAGCAGTACGGAATCGAACTCCCCTGCGCCAGCTGCGCAGCCACGCTGGAAACATTGATGATCTGCCCACCGCCTGCGTTGAGCATCGGCTCTCGTACCGCCCGCGCACAATGGAACGGACCCATCACATTCACCTGATACAGCCGCAGCCAAGATTCATCGGTCACCGCTTCCAAATTCTGGAACGGAATGAAATCGGTGGTGCCCGCACAATTGATCAGCACGTCAATCCTGCCAAACTTCTCAAGCGTGAACGCCACCATGTCGCAACACGCCTGATCGCTGGCCACATCGGCCTGGTACGCGTAAGCACCCACGCCCAGAGCCGTCAATTGATCGACCGTTTCCTGAGCCTCGGCCTGAGACCGTGAGTAATTCACAATCACCGCGTAGCCCAGCCGGCCAAGCGCCAGCGACGTCTCTTGGCCCACTCCCGTTCCACCGCCAGTCACAATGGCAACCCTGGATACGTTTGACATCTCAATTCCCATGAAAAAACAAAAGGAGGAATGCCGGCAATGATAGCAGTTCCTTCACCGGTTCTGTATCCGGAACCGAAACCCGGCCTGGACCAGGCTGTAAGCCTTCAGGTGCCGTGTCACCAAGAACCGCGATCAATCTTTCCGGTTCCGGGAGCGTGCGTGGGCCATTTCTGGGGCATTACAGCCGTTTCAGCTGGCGCACCAGCTCCTTGGCGCGGGTTCCGAACTGATTGAGCCTGACAGTCGGCTCGCCGCCAAAGCGCTCGCGGAAAACAATCGGAATGGTGGCCTCGCGCCAGCTCGGGTCGCGCTTCAGTAACACCGCTAGCGCCACGTTGGCCAGGAAGAACTCTTTGGGAATTGCCTCAATTTTGGATCGAAGCCGATCGGTCTTCATCAGCCGGTAGGGAACGTTGGGGTCTACGCACCACACGCCCGCGGCGCCCCTTACCACCCAGCGCAGAATCTGGCTGGCCAGCGTTCTGCGCCAGCCGTCCAGCCGCTGGTAACGCCGGCCGTAGATGATTTCATACCGGTTTCTCAGGTTCCAAAGCCGGTAGAAGAACTGTGGGTCGCACTGGCCGTCGGTGTCAATCTGTAAGACGTAACGGTAACCACGCTCACTGGCCAGCCGGTATCCAGCCAGGCAAGATTGACCGTGCCCCTGGTTCGGCTGGTCCAAGATCTCCAGCCGTGATCCAAGCTGGTCTTGGCATCGCTGCAAGATTTCTAAAGTCTGGTCCTTGGACCCGTCGTTGATGGCCAGCAGCGTGAAGTCCTCGGTCCACTGGTCAACCTCGCTCATCCACTCATGGATCACCTTGCACCTTGTATTCAAGGTGCCGCCAGGCCGTGAACCGGCTCAGATACTTAAAGACGCGGCTGGAGTTGGTCCGAAAGTAATGGGGGCCGTAGTGGTGCAGCAGAACCCCAGCCGCATCCTGAAAATCATGGGCATTGCCGGCGATCGATCACCAGCACGGTTTTGCCCAGAACCTCGGCCACGCGCTCGGCCATAACCGCGCCAGAGAAGCCAGTACCCACGACCAGAAAATCAACCGAGATCACGGTACGTCTCCTGCGGAATTCGTACCCAGGGGCACCGAGCCTTGGTAGGTCCAAACCTCAAAATGGGGAGTCGTCTCGGTCACCGCGTAGTTTTCCAGGAACAGTTTGCGAAACTCTGGGTCAAACAGCATCGGCCGCGGCTGGCAATCCCTCTCGTATTCAGACCACAACGTGAACGGTTCCTGGTGAGCTGGAAGCACCCAGGCATAAACCCGTCCTTGGCGAAGATCCGCCAGCAACGGCAACGGAATACCGATCCCGCCCTGCTTCATGTCCTGGAGCGCAGTGGGATCGATCAGGAAGGTATTACCATGGAGCGCGGAGATTGTGGCGATGGAGAGCATCAGGGCAAGTTCATCGTTTGATCCATAACCCACGCTCAGCGTTTTCCCAGGCGGCAGCCGCCGCTCAATCTCTGTGAGTTCGGCGGCCATGGCACGGCAGGCCGTATCTGCCTTTCGCTCCATTGATAGAGCGCTCACATGACCGGGCACGGCCAGCACGAGGATTCTGAGTGCATATCCCAGACCAACGGCAGGGGCCAGCAGCCGGCTCCAAACCGATCCCACCTGGCGGCATTCGCAAAGCCTGGAGATCAACAACCCGAGCACGAGCGCCAGCGGCAGAATTAACGGAAAAACATGCCAAGGACCAGACCCAGTCTTGGATGCCGGCACCACCACCAGCAAGAGCGAGAGCGCCGTGGCCGCCAGTAAGGCACGGTTCTGCACAACGAAGGCGCGGAACGCACGAACATCCATGAGCGCCAGGCTTATCAGGCCGGCGGCGATCGGGCTCAGAAGAATTGCTTCAAATCGGCAAGTCGATTTCCAGCTCGAACTCAGACCATGCTTGAAGGCCAGACCCAGCCAGGCCAGATAGTTTGGCAATGAAATTTCTGGAAGCAGCACAAACGGGGCCAACGCCTGGGCCACCGCCACGCTCAGAGACCCCGCCACAACCCGAGATCCATGCTTCTGGTAAAGCAAGGCCAGAAACGGACTGGCGTAAAGCGCCCCATGCAGCTTGATCGTGATCAGCAGGCCGGTTGCCAGGCCGCAAAGACAGCCAGCCAGAGCCCGGTTCGACAGGCCACTGGCGTACAGGCCAACCGCCGTCCAGAAAATCAGGTGTGGTTCGGCCCGAACTCCGTAACTGGTGTTCACCGGCGATCTCAACACCAGAGCCAGAACGGCATAGGTGATGCACAGGATGACCGTTGCCCGCGAAACCGACCGGCGAAGCGTTTGGCCGAGAAGGATCACGCTGGCCCCCAGCAGAAAAGCACCGCTGAGCTTGGCGGCCAGCAGGCTGGGACCCAGTAGCCGCAGGAACGCCCACACCACCAGGTAATAATACGGGCCATACACCAAAGAATAGCGCTCGGGCGAGTCCAGGTTGTGGTACAGCGGGCCGCCGCGGTTCCAGTTCCAGGCCGTGCTAATCACGCCCGGCTCCACGTTGTCTAACAGGCTGTAACTCGCGTCAAACATTCCAATGCGCACACAGACCAAACCCAGGTACGCCAAACAGAGCCAAATCGAGAGCCGCCATTCCCAGTCAGGCGTGGACGTCTCCTTGCGAAAATTGCGAAAACTCTGCCAAAGTGCCAGCACCAGGTAAGCCAGTCCGGAATAGACGAGAAGCCCGTTCACAGAATAAGTCTCTTGAAAGATTGCCGACCAAGGTTGCGGCCAAATATGGCAACGCTGTTCATTCGGCTTATTAAACCATCAACGGATAGTGCAACCTTTGCACCCAGCCCAAGTGAAACGAAGCATCTTAGCTCATACAACGCCTGAGTCACAGTAGCAAGCGTAACCTATTTCCTGGAAAAATTTTTGTTGCAAGACGCGAATTGGCAGGAGCCCCGCAACTCCTGGCATGCCGGACGCCTCAGAAACCGTGAGTCACGCAACTGCCACCGCTTGCAATTGACCTGCTCCCTACAACCAAAATGCCGTACCCGCAGGGTGAGCCGGTCATGGCTGCTGCCTGGACCCCGCCAAACGCTGTCCATAGCCATGAACCACCATGGATCTCCTGAGCGTAGCTGGATTTTGCCCACGGGTTCCCCATGTGGCCGGGCGCTGGTAAATTCAAAACCATCAAACAGGCCAGGCGGCACCCAATCAAGACGGGCAGGGGGGACATCCTTTGAAAAACCAGCCGCACCAACCACCAGCGGCGAGCGGCCGCCTTGCCTGGGCCATGGGCATACTGTATGCCCTCGCCCTGGGAACTGGCTTTACCCGCGCCCAAGAGCCGGCCGCCACCGATCGCCCCGCGCCCACCTCACCGGCCGAACCGCTGGCAGACCGTTACTCGGCCGCCAGGGCCGCCACGTTCTTGGACGCCGTGGCCCTAGACTGGACCAATGAGCGGAACTGTGGTGCCTGCCACACCAATTACAATTACCTGCTCGCCCGACCCGCGCTGGGCGGCCCGCAGTCTACGGCCATGCAGCAGGTGCGCGGGTTTTTTGAAGATCGGGTGGCGAACTGGGACAAGCCCGACCCGCCAGACGCCCAGCCCCGCTGGGATACCGAGGTGGTGGCCACCGCCGTGGCGCTTGCCTGCAATGATGCGGCCACCACGGGCAAGCTCCATCCACGCACCCGCCAGGCCCTGGACCGGATGTGGAGCCTGCAGCGCCCAGACGGTGCCTGGGACTGGCTCAAATGCGACTGGCCCCCCTACGAGCATGATGATTACTGCGGCGCCACCTTTGCCGCCATTGGCCTGGGCTTGGCCCCCGATGCTTACCAAAACACCGAACCGGCCCGCCAGGGGCTCGATAAACTCCGCCGCTTCTTCCAGCACAATCCACCGCCCAGCCTGCACCATCAGGCCATGCTACTCTGGGCCTCAATGCGGGTGGACGGGCTCATGGACCAAGACCAGCAACAGGCCACCATCCAGACCCTGCTCAATCGCCAGCGCCCCGATGGCGGCTGGAACCTTCCCTCGCTGGGAACCTGGAACCGGCACGATGGCTCGCCCAATGATCCCAACATCCCGTCCGATGGCTTCGGCACCGGCTTCGTAATTTACGTTCTACGCCAGGCCGGTGTGCCCGCCTCGCATGACAAACTCCAGCAAGGCACAGCCTGGCTCAAAGCCAACCAACGCCTGTCTGGCCGATGGTTCACCCGGTCCCTCTCCAACGATAAAGCCCATTACATTGCCAACGCCGGCACCGGGTTCGCCCTGCTCGCCATTACCGCCTGCGAACCCGTCGCTGAACCCAAGCCCTGAACTCGCTGGAATCACACGTGTAGGCAACGCGTATTCAAGCCCGGACCCCCTTGTCTCCTAAAAGCGGAACCGAAGAATGGACGGTAGGGACGGAATGGACCAGAACAAAGCCGGGCCGACTGCGTCTTGGTCTTCATCTTCACTCCTATCCATTCCGTCCCTTCCTCTCCATGAAACACGTGGTCTCATGGTGTTCCTGTCTCCAAGAACGTCCCTGCCGTATGTGTGCTCAATTGTGGGAAATATGCTGGAGTACACACGCGTGGTCCGTGATTGCTGTTGGCCACGCCACCCACTGGCCAGATCCCCAAATACAACATGCCCGTCTCAATTGGTCAGCATCTGGCCCCTGGCCCGCCAGAACGTGATATGTTTCCGATAGTTCCGTTGGTTGGGATTGTCCCAAGAGTTTGACTCCAAGCGGAAGCCTTATCCCACGCCCACGCCCCCCGCACCGGTGATACCGACGCGGATCGCCGGCCGAACCGGCGTTCACGCCGCCGGTTGGCTGCAATCTGCCCGGACCGTGGCTCGGCCTGGTGGCTGGACGAAAGGAAGTCGGAAATGCTCGCGGCCTGCCTGATGCTGTTAACCCTGGCTCAAGCTCAAGATGGCTCCTCACCCTCAAACGCCCAGGCCAACCCAGTACCGGCCGTCAGCCAGCAAACCCCAGTTCGGTCGCTCGACGATATCCCGAAGCGGAACCGGCAAGAAATTTACGAAGAGATCCATCGCGCGGGCATGCTGGCCAGCTATGAGACGGCTGCCAAGTTTCCCAATGGTTCCGATGCCAACCTCAACCCAGACCAGCAGCTCCAATTCAAGGCCGACCGCAAGAAGTTCCTGGACGCGGCCAAGCAAAAGAACTTTGCCGAGGTCGCCAAGCGATTCGAGCTGACCAGCGATCAGCTGGAGAGGATCGACCGCCAGGGGTTCAAGGAAGTATGGCCCACCCACCCCGTGGATAACCCCTTCAAGACGAGTAAGACCAAACCGGCTGCCGCCAAGCCGGCTGCGGCTCCCAAGCCGGCCACCCCAGCCGAGGCCAAGCCGCCTGCGGCCCCCAAGCCGGCCACCCCAGCCGAGGCCAAGCCGGCTGCGGCTCCCAAACCGGCCACCCCAGCCGAGGCCAAGCCGCCCGCGGCCCCCAAACCGGTTTCGTTGGTCGCCCCCAAACCCACCGCCGCACGAGATACCAAAGCCGTAACGGCCCCCTTGCCGGTAAAGCCAACCCAGTTCACACCACCCGTGATCAACACGCCGCCCATCACGGCGGAACCAGAACCGGTACTCGTGAAAGAGTCCAAGCCGGCCGCCAACTCCAGGCCCAAGCCCATGGCTGATAACGCCAAACCCGCCGATATCCTTCGCAAGCCCTGAACCGGTCGGTCTCCGCCAAACCCGCAAACACCCACACCAAGACCCCGGAGGTTTTCCTCCGGGGTTTTGGCGTTTCCGCCGGTTCACGATCGGTATGCCACGTGAGAGACGGCCGCCTGCATGAGTCACACCCAGCCAGGCAGCCCGTAGAATCACTAGACGCGGAACAATCTCAAGAATCAGAACAGGAGGAGGAAATCTCATGAGCCAACGGGTGTCCAAAGGTCTGGAACAACTAGGCAAGCTCGCCCTTCTCGTGCTGGTGGCCGCCGGCGTTTGCGCCCTGGCCCCCCTGCTGGTGGCAACTGACCGTTATCTCCAAGAAGTTGCCTGACTTGCAGTTGTCAGGACCACAATTTCAAGACATACTCATCTTTAATCAACCTGGAATTACATCCTATAGAACCGCGCCAGAGCAACCTGGGCGACTTACGTAAAACACGTAAGCTGCATTGGTTTTTGCCTGCTGACACCAAAGATCTGCCTGAGAATTGCCGATTGAGATAGTGTGATACGAAATGAGGCCGAACGATGATGAAGACCATGGATGTGAGCCACATCTTCAAGTTTCTCGGCCAGATTGCCTGCGACTGCACTGCGCTCTTGCTTTCGCTGACTTCGCTGTTTGATGACGGCACCGAGAACTGAGACCGGAATTCTGACCTGGCTAGACCGGTTCTGTGTGGGTGCTGGGCCTGACCGTACCGAATGGAATTTTCGCCTTCCAGAGCCGCACCACCCCGCCTGGCCCCTGGCACTCAAGGTAAGTGCCCACTCCGAATTTGCCTGGAATCTCGCAGCGACTCGACCTGGATTCCACACCACGTAGGTTCGCGTGCAGGGCAGCGTGCAACGGGCGCACCACATGCCTGGGAACTGGTAGACCCCTGCCAACCGTCGGCCGATCCGATAAGATCGTTCCGACCGCAGCAGGCTATCGCCCCACGTCCGGATCTCGGCCAGAAACTGGCACCGGCGGGCGGGACGCCAGTCCGATCGTACCGCACACCCAACCCGCCAGGCAGTTCCTCATGCTAAACGCCAACGGCTCTCGACGTTCGTTCCTGAAGACTTCGATGGTGGCCGTGGGAGCCACCGCTCCGCTCACAGCCGGTAGCTTGAGCGCGGCTCGGGTGGGGGCGTCGGCTGGCCCGCTCATGGCGTATGTGGGCACGTTCAGCTCTCCGCTCAAGGATGTGTTGCCAACTCAGGTCGACTTGCCGCCCGGGAATGGGCGTGGCATTCACCTGTTCCAGGTGAATCGCGCGACCGGGGCTCTGACGCCGGCCGGGGTTCATGAGCTGGGCACCAGCCCGAGCTGCCTGGCCTTGAATGCGCAGGGGACGCGGCTGTATTCGGCCAATGAAACCGATCGGGTGGGGGATGACAAGCAAGGGACCGTGAGCGCCTTTACCATCAACCGGGGCGATGGCGGGCTGGAACTGTTGAACACGGTGAAATCGGGTGGTGCCGGTCCCACTTATGTCAGCGTGCATCCTTCGGGCAAGTTTTTGCTGGTGGCCAATTATTTTGGAGGCTCGGTGGCGGTGCTACCCATTCTGGCAGACGGCCGGCTGGGGAACGCTTCCGATGTGAAGACCGACGCCGGCACGCTGGGCCCCACCCGGGCGCCCCATGCGCCGGCGGGCAGCTTTGCCTTCAGCGGTCATGATCGCACCCATGCGCATATGATTCAGGCCGACCCTTCCGGCAAGTTTGTGCTGCATGTTGATCTGGGTCTGGACGTGATCTACGTTTGGAAGTTTGACGCGGATCAGGGGAAGCTCACGCCCGGAGAAACGCATACCGTGGCGCTGCCGCCCGGCGACGGCCCTCGCCACTTCCACTTCCACCCCAACGGCCGCTGGTTTTATAGCATCCAGGAGGAAGGCTCGACCATCGTCCTGTTTGATTACGACGCGGACCAGGGGCGGCTGACGGCACGCCAGACCATTTCCACCTTGCCGGCTGGGTTTGCCGGCAGCAACTTCTGCTCAGAGATTCTGGTGTCGGCCGATGGCCGGTTTGTATATGCCGGCAACCGCCTGCATGACACGGTGGGCATTTTTGCCATTGGAGCCGACGGCACCCTGACACACCTGGCCGATGAACCAACCCGCGGCAACTATCCGCGCAGCTTCAACCTGGACCCCACGGGCGAGTTCTTCTACTGCTGCAACCAGCGCGGCGATAACGTGACCGTGTTCCGGGTCGATCCCAAAACGGGCCTGCTCCAGTTCACCGGCCAGTACACGCCGGTGGGCAACCCGTCCATCATCGTGTTCCTGGACCTGGCGAAAGGGGAGTGATGATCGCAGATCATCAGCCCTGAACGGTAGCACCCGCTGACCGCGCGCGTGTACCACAACTAAGCACACACACGGCAGGGACGTTCTTGGAGACAGGAACACCATGAGACCACGCGTCTCAAGGATAGCAATGGACGGAATGGATAGGAGTGGAGACCAAGACATAGCCAGGCTTCGTTCTGGTCCATTCCGTCCATGCCGTCCATTCTTCGATTCCGCTCGTAAAAAATGAGAGGGGGACCGGGCCGCGATTTATACCCGACCTCACCTGCAACCTCACGCCTGGTCAACGCAAACAGGGCCCGCCTCTGCACGGGCTGCAAGCTGCCGGTCAGGGATGACCTGCGGTCATCGACCATGAGAATCAAGAAAAGCCCAGGAGCAGGCAACGAGCCTAAGCCTACGGTACAATTCGCAAGAACACGCTCCCCAACCAGGCCTGCTGGTTGTGCACAACCTTTCGCCTCAAAAGGACCTCTCCATGACTTTGGATCGGATCACGCGCCTGCTCGCTCTGGCTGTTTTGTGGTTGGGCACCGCCACCAGTGTGCTGCCTGCCGCCGATCCTGACGCCCAGGTCCACGTGCTGCTGACCAGGGTGGACGATGGCGACGCCAAGCGCGCGGCCCTGGAAGCCAATCCCACAGCTCATTTTGATACGCATCAAGATAATGCGTATGCCTTGTTCCAGGAACGCACCATCCCGCTGGCAGGCGGGCAGGCCACCGACCTTCGCCCGCGGATCACCATCGATCCCACCGAGCGGTTCCAGACCATGCTCGGTCTGGGAGCGGCACTCACCGATGCATCGGCCTTCGTGCTGCTGGACCTCAAGGCCAAAAACCCCGCGCTTTATGACTACACCATGGAGCGGCTGTTCTCACCCACCAAAGGGGCAGGGCTCAGCGTGCTGCGGCTCCCCATGGGCAGTTCGGACTACGTCTCGGGCAACACCTACTTCACCTACTGTGACACCGAATCCCGAGACCTGGCGGCGTTCTCGATAACACGCGACGAACAATACGTCATTCCAGTACTCAAAGACGCGCTCAAGCTCAACCCAGAACTGCGGCTAATTGGATCGCCCTGGAGCCCGCCCGCCTGGATGAAGACCAATGGCGTACTGACCGGCACCACCGAGGCCGCCAAGGCGGCCGGCACCCATTGCAAGCTCAAGACCGACTGCTTTGACGTGTACGCCGCGTACTTTGTGAAGTTTGTGCAGGCCTACAAGGCGGCCGGCATTGAGGTCTACGGCCTGACCCCCCAGAACGAGCCCCAGTTTGATATGGCCGCTTATCCATGTTTGCGCATGGATGAAGACGATCAGACCAGGCTGGTGAAAGAACTGGGGCCCAGACTGGCGGCGGCCGGGCTCTCGACCCGCATCTTCGTGCATGACCATAACTGGTCTTTGCACCCCAATGACCGCAAGCCGGTGGGTGGAGACACCAAACTGCTGCCGATTGACAGCGTGACCAAGATGCTGGCGGACCCGGTGGCCGGCAAGTACATTGCCGGCTCGGCCTGGCACTGCTACTTCGGCGGCGTGAACGAGATGCGTGAAGCGTATGAAACAATCCACAAGCGGTTCCCGGACAAGCAGATTCTGACCACCGAGGCCTCGGCCTGGGGTAAAAACCGAGGGGCCTGGTGGGGCGACGTGGAATGGGCGATGTCTCACAACTTCCTGGGGGCCACCCAGCACTGGAGCGAGGCCTCCCTGGAATGGAACCTGGCGCTCGACCACAAGTTTGGGCCCACCCTGCGCGCGGATTCCGAGGGAGTGGGGCTGGTGACCATTGTGACCGATGGCTACCAAGACGCAAAGTTTGAGCGTGAGTTTTACGCCATGGGCCAAATGTCACGCGCGGCCCGCCCGGGCGCGGTCCGAATTGGCACGGCCATCAGCGGCAGCGGACCCGAGCAAGCGCTAGACGTCTCGGCATTTTCCCTGCCAGACGGCAAGCAATCGCTGGCGGTGTTCAACCGCAACCCGGCAGCCGTAGCCTTCCAGGTCCGATCTGGTGACCACTCCTTCAGCTACGAGATCCCCGGCCGAAGCATCGCCACCTTTGTGTGGTAAGACCATGTGGCTTATTTCACGGCTTCTCCCGCACTGCGGGAGAAGCTGGCCAGCATGATCGGATGAGACCCAGCCGATTCTTGCAAGCGCCGGCCGCGCGCGTGTACCACAACTAAGCACACACACGGCAGGGACGTTCTTGGAGACAGGAACACCATGAGACCACGCGTCTCATGGATAGGAATGGATAGGAATGAAGACCAAGACATAGCCAGGCTTCGTTCTGGTCCATTCCGTCCATGCCGTCCATTCTTCGATTCCGCTCGTAAAAAATGAGAGGGGGACCGGGCCAATCTTGTGCGCCGGCCACGGATGTAGATATTCCTGACCATTCCGCGGCATTCCGAAGCATCGAGATCCGACAGTTTTCGTCCTGGAAGCAGGAACTGTCAGCCCAGGGACCAAGAATTCCTGATAACGTCGCACGGCTCTTGCGAGCCGTGCACGGTGTTCACCGACGCCTAGGCTTACAGGAGTAAGAACTCGACTCGGAGAGTCGAGCGACTTTGCCAGAAACTACTGGCGATCTGGGCAAACATACAGCAAACGCCAGTAACCGGAACGGCTGGATGAGCAGGACCAGGCCGAGCTTGTAAGCGCGAACTACGCGTGTCAATCTCCACACGTTCTCCACCCCGCAGGGCGCAGGCCGCACCAACCGGTGGCCTTGGCGCTTGCTGGCTCCCAAGAGAGGCCAACCAACATTACCCCACATACGTGGATATCATCAATTGACTTCGCATTGCAGAAAAAAATGGCCGCTACTGAACGCCTGCTCTGGGGCAGGAACCAGATTCTCACCTGGGCAGGATCTTTGCTTGACACCACCTTGGCCTCACATCCATAATCTGGCTTCAACTTGGTGTTCAGGTGGCTGGACAGGCATCCTGCCTGATCTGGCAAAACAGGGAATCCGGTGTAAATCCGGAACGGCCCCGCCGCTGTAATCGAGTGCTGATTGGTGTCCACACCTCCTTATGCCATTGCGAGTTACGTCCTCTGAGGGTGTAACTTGTGAGAAGGCCAGGGCACCAGAGCTCGAGAGTCAGAAGACCTACCTGAACGCATCACCGACCACATTCTCTCGGGAAGGGTGTGGTGGAACCGATCTTTCAACGACGAATCCGGGACTCCCTGGCGGTCTTCGCCCAGGCAAGCGTACGGCTACCGCCCTCAGGGTGCGGTTCCGGCCAGATCTTGCCCGGTCGCGGTCTCTCCAGTTCTTGTTATAGCCAGCCGGCAACCACAAGATTCAGGTTTCGATCGTCTTGATGAATCTGGAACAGGCACCTTCATGCCAGCGATTCGCCCACGCACGCGCAGGCTCGCTTACCTGGCCATTCTGGCCGCCATCACAGGCTGTAGCCGCTCCCCTGGAGTGGTGGATATTCCCAGTGATGACGCCAGTCGCAAGGCCGCCCTTTCCAGACGAATTGACGTTCAGCCCGGCAAGGCCTCGGCCGCTCGTAAGCCCAAGCCAGGCCCAGCGGCTCTGGACCGTCGTCCTTGAGAGATCATTTTCGTTTCGTTGAGTGTTCATGACATGAAGATGCGTGTTAGGTCTATCCGATGCCTGAGTACGGCTGCGCCCAGCCCAATGCGCCGACCAGGCTTTACTCTGATCGAACTGCTGGTGGTGATCTCGATCATTGGCGTGCTGGTGGCGTTGCTGCTGCCAGCCGTACAGTCGGCCCGCGAGGCGGCCCGCCGGGCCCAGTGCGTGAACAACCTCAAACAACTGGGTCTGGCACTGGCCAGCTATGAGGAAACGTGCGGCTCTTACCCCTACGGCATGGCCCGAGAGAACACGGGACCGCGATCCTTCAACCCCAACGGCTATTACATTGGCAGCAGTCTGTTTGTGCGGCTGTTGCCATTCCTGGAACAGAAGCCGCTGGCCAATTCTTACAACTATAGCTACACCCACTGGGTGGCCGAAAACGCCACCGTGTGCGCCACCGGCATCAGCACCTTGTGGTGCCCCAGCGATGGCGAAATCCAGGGTCTGCAGGTGCGTCAGTCGGGCTGGGGCTGGGACGGCTCTGACCAGGTCATGACCTACACCAGTTACGCAGGTTCCATGGGCAACTTCTGCAAGGTGCCCATCAGTGTCACGTCCCCTGCGCAACATCGCGCGGTGCTGAACCAGGCCGACGGTCTGTTCTTTTACATCGGCTGGCCAGAGTCGAACCCGCCCGTGCAGCCGAACCCCATTGCCCCGATGAATCCCGGTGGAATCGGGCCGGCCCGGCTCGCCTCGGTGCGCGACGGACTGAGCAACACCCTGGCCTTTGGAGAAAAAGCGCACGGCAAGTTCAGCCGCACCCCCGATGCGTACTACTCGATTGATTTCTACTACAACGGGGCCTGGGTGTCTGGCAACTTTGGAGACACCCTGTTCACCACGTTGTTCCCCATGAACCCCTTCAACCGGATTCAGGCCGACCTCAACCCCAACGGCGATTATTTCTACAGTTACGACAACCAGGAAGATGACTACTCAATTGCCGCGTCGAGCTTTCACCCGGGCGGGAGCAACTTCGCGTTTGCCGATGGCTCCGTGCGATTCCTCAAAGACTCGATTCAGGGCTGGCCCTATGACGCCACCGGCAAACCGACCAACGTGGCCTATGATGCGGCCACCTGTCTCTTCAGCGTGAAACCCATGCCAGGGGTGTACCAAGCCCTCTCCACCATCAAGGGGGCCGAAATCCTGAGCGCCGATCAGTACTGAGAAAGCCTGATCGGCTGGCGGCTTGGAAGGCCAAGTATCTCGGGATCAGAATGGACGGCATGGACGGTATGGACCCCATGGACAGGAAAGATCGACCAGGCACGGCCAGCCAGGCTTCATCTGTGTCCATGCCGTCCATACCTCGCTCTTGGTTCCTGGCCACCAGGTCAGTCCTTGGCGGCCTGACGCGTGGCAATGGGCACATAACCCACCTCCAGGCCGGGCGGTGGCGTAAGCACCAGGGCCGGGTCAATCTCGGCCAGTTTCCCCAGCGCGGGCGCTGGCAGATACTCTTGGTCTTTCTTCCAGTTCCTGTGCAGTTTTTCCACACGCGCCTGCAAACTTTCACGCTCTGCGGGCGTCAGGTCGGCATTGAGCAGGGCCGGCTGATCGGCAAACCGGTACCAGAAATAGGTCACCACGCTGCCGTCACCCAGGTGGGCCTGGAACGGGCCGGCTACAGGGCCAGGTGATTTCCACACGCTCTTGGGATCGTCGGGCGTGACGTACGGTTCAGGCCGCACGCCTTGCGGGCGTTGAAATTTCACCTGCGCCAGACCGGTCTCGGCCGGTACATCTTTCGGCTGCACCACCACCCAGGTCTCTTTTTGCTGGTCGTCCTTCACCAGGTGAAAAAACTCAGGCAGCGTGGCCAGTCCGCCGTTCTTACTGTCGGTTTTCGTCACCATGTCATAGTTCCAGCGGTAGCCGTAGGTGTGCTCATCGAGCGCCACCGGGGTGGCAAACGAATTCCAGGCCAGCGGCACCTTCTGTTCATTGGGCGTGTCTGGGCGATAGATCTTCCAGGTCGAGCCGCCGCCGCCCTTGAAGGTGTGCAACGCCAAGGCGCTGGGGTTAATCACGCCGCTGGCCGGCGCGCCCCCTTCAAACCAGGCCTTTACCTGGTCCCAGAGCGCACTTTTGTGGTACGCGGTCACGCGATGCACCAGCACCGAATCTCCTTGCCCATTTCTGGGGAACGATGTGGGCGCGATCCGCGCGTAGGTTTCTCCCTGGGCGTCTTCCGCCTGAACGCTGGGCACGTACTGGGTTTCCATCTGGAGCGCTTTATTGGGATCGGACGGGCGCGAATCCAGGAACTTGCCGGCCAGCTCGGGCTTCTCGGCCGTCACTTGCGACCAGAAATAGGGGGTGAAGAACGCCACCGGCCCCTTGAAGTTGCCCGTGTTCAGAAACAGGGTCCAGGAATGGTCGCCCGTGGGAACTTCTTTGCCGGCCGTGGTGGCCTTGGCATCCGTGAGCGGCAGCGGCAAGTAGCCATAGCCCACCAGTTCGCCACAGGTCCCTTGTTTCAGGTTCAGGCCATCGGCCGGCCAGAGCAGCCACGGGCTAAGCTGAGCCACGCCGTACATCCCTTCGGGCTTGTCCCAATCTCGGCTCTTGCCCGCGCCCGGGCCATTGGCCCATTCCCGGAAATTGAGGGCCACGCCCCCCATGATAAACTTGGGCGTTTCGGTGGCAAACCGGGTGTCTCGCCACCAGCCCAGCCCCCCCTCAACGTCTGAGTACAGGTCGGCCGGCTTGGGGTTCCCATGCTGGGCGAACATCCAGGTACCAAACAGGCCGGTTTGGAACCGATCGCCAGGATACTCTTTCAACAGCGGCCAGGCCGCCACGTACATTGAGAACCCCGCGTTATAACTTTCTGGCACCTTTTCATGCGGTACCAGCAGGTAGCCGGCCATCTCCCCTTCTTGCACCTGCACCCGATCTTCCGACCAGGCCACAGGCACAAATCCCCCCACCAAAGCCAGCCCCAGCGCCACCCAGCCACTTCGCCATGATTTCCGCATCAAAGGGACCACCATCTCGGTTTATGGTGCGGCTTGAGCTTGGGCAAATCCCGACCGCACGCCTGGCAGGAATCGAACAAGACACTCAGCATAACACGTCAACCGCCCACCCACCGGGCAATTTACATAACCCTCACGGCCGGGCCAGCCACGCGCAGACTGACGATTTCTGGGCCCATGGCCGGGCTAACTGCAAATCCTTGGTGCCGGCATAAGTCCAGCCAGAATCTGCACTCAACAGCAAGCAGCCGCCAGCGGAGTGGGCCATGCCACCAGCATGAAAAATTCCCGACCAGCCCAGGCGAACCGCGATAAGATTAAGCCTGGCCAAAAGTTACGTCAGAGTGGAGCGGAAGGGAATCGAACCCTCAACCTCTGCATTGCGAACGCGGGCGACTCGGCCCGCGGTTCAAGCTGAACCGCTAGAAAACAGCCTTGTTTCATGGTTGTACCGACCAGGAGTTGTCAGGTCTAGCCGGTTATT
>CAIYJE010000117.1 GCA_903926465.1 uncultured Planctomycetales bacterium | reverse complement strand
GCCGCAACCGATCCAAGCCACTCGCGCCGATTCCAGGGTTGGGACACGTCTCTGAACTCTACTACTTGAAACAAGAGGTTACCAGCTTCTGCAAACTACCATGATGGTAGTCAAACCCGCAGGCCATTGCCACTGCTCACGGCCTTGAATGCGATCAAGCACCGGCAAGCCGCATGGATGCACGTATTCAGTGACCCAGACCGCAAAGTACTCTTCACGCCTTGACCTGCTGGCATGGCTGATCGCAGATGCTACATACAAAAACACGATCACACGAGGCAAGTCCGGCCAGCGAACTTCCCTCGTGTGATCGCTTGACTTATCCTCACCACGGCGTGAGGGCCTGCCAAAGATAACAAGAGCTAACCTCTGCCGAGATCAACCAATGGTTGCCATCATGGCCACGGCTTTGGCCTTCGCCCTGCGCAGGGCGACCAGGCCCCCCCCAACACCCAGCAGGCCCGCCATGGCCAGTGTGCCAGGCTCTGGAACAGCCGAGGCCGTAACCGTGATCGTGCCGCCCTGCAAAGTCAGCGGTAGGATCTCGTTCAAGGAAGCATCATAAATCTGGGTCCCACCCGCCATGAACGTGAGGGCGATCGGTGTTCCAACCGGCGTTGAAGATGCCAGTGAGTACAGCACGTGCGCCAGGCCCACGGTTGCCCCGGCGCCCACCGTCTGGGCTCCCGAACCCAGAAAATCCGCAAGCGTGATGCTGTAACCGGTGATCGTTCCCAAAGGCCCATTCTGCACCGAACCAAAGATATAGCCAGGGCTCGTGCTTCCGTCCGCGCCCGTGAACGTCAGGCCCGAATTGCTCGCCACTTCCAACGCGGTGTTGAACGAACTGATGTCCACACTATTAGTGGAGTCGTTATTCGTCAGCAGGATATCAAACCATCCGCTGCCGCCAGCATCGGTGGTGGGATTAGTGGCTGCTATTGTCAGGCCGGCACGTGTGACCGAAGGGGCCATCAGCCCCAGCACCAGTGCACACCCGAAGGCCAATCTCAAACTGCGTCTGATCAAGAACATCGCCTGTCTCTCCTGTTACAAAATGAAAAGTGCGTGAACGCCAGAGCGGCCCTCTTTGGACAAGGCTCCGTCAGGCTGATTGCAGTCGGCCCAGACCGTAAATCACCCTCTGGCCCGTTTGAAAACGAACCAGAGGGCAATGTTCGTCAACTTTAACCTCACGCCGGCAACCGATTGCCAATGCGGGTCTTGATCAGGTTAACGTCGGCACTCGTCAGCGTGCCGGTGCCGTCCACGTCATAGAATGCAATGTAACCCACCGTGAGCTGACGAGAGACCAGTAACTGATCCACCGAACTCACCAGGCCATCGTCATTCACATCGCCAGGCAATACGTCCAGACGCTTGCTGTAGCTGGCCACGCTGCTGCTGCCCACGGTGACCGTCACCTTGTCCGGATTCGCCAGGCCCGATCCTGCTAGATTGATCGTCCAGGTTGTGCCCGAACCCGTTACACTCGAAACGCTGTAGCTGAAGCCACCTGCGCTCTTGAGTGTGACGTTCGACGCAGTGAGGCTCGCTACCGCTTGGTCCAGCGTAATGGTGAGCTTGTTGATACCCAGCCAGGGAATGTCGGTGGTTCGGCCGGCCGGCAGCAACCGGCCATTACCGGCATCGGCCAGGCTGGCGGTCTGCGTGCCCCAGCCTACCGACGTGCTGGAGATATTGGCAACGACGCCGATCGTGAGCGTGGCTGCGCTGGTGGTGGCGTTACCGAACGTGTTGGTGAAGACCGCGCGGTACTGGGACGTCGTATCACCCGGGGTCAGAGAGGGTGTGGTGTAGCTGATGCTGGTGGCTCCGGCAATGTCGTTCCAGCCGGTGCCGGTGTTCTTCTGCCACTGCACGGTGGGCACGGGCGAGCCGGTGGCGGCGGCCGAGAATGTGGCCATGCTGCCAGAGTTGGCACTCACATTCAGCGGGTTGCTGTTGACGACCGGTGCCTGGTTCACGTGCAGTGTGGCCGCCGTGCTGGCTGCGGAGCCCAGGCTGTTGATGAAGACCGCGCGGTACTGATTGCCTTCGTTGCCGGCCACGGCCGTGAAGCTGTAGGTGGCGTTGGTGGCCCCGCTGATATTCGCCCAGGTGGTGCCGCCGTTGCTGCTGACCTGCCACTGCACGGTGGGAGTGGGGTTGCCAATGGCCGAGGCCGTGAAGCTGGCCGTGCTGCCGCCGTTGACGGTGCTGCCGCTGGGGTTGCTGGTAACCAAGGGTGCGCCGGCGATCACCTGGGCCACTACCCCGCTGGTGCTGGTGTCATAAGTGGTATCGCCACTATAGACGGCCGTAATGCTGTGGCTGCCGGCGGAGAGGCCCGACGTGGTATAGGTCGCGGTAGTACCGCCCAGGCTGACCGTACCCAGTGTGGTGCTGCCGTCCTTGAAGGTCACGGATCCGGTGGCCCCGCTGGTGACCGTGGCGGTGAAGATCACGCTGTCACCCAGAACCACGGGGCTAACCGAGGTGCCCAGGGTGGTTGTGGTGGTGATCTTGCCAACCGTGAGCGTGGCGGGGTCGGACGTTGTAGAACCGACGGAGTTGCTGAACACCGCGTGGTACTGGGTGCCGGAATCGGTGCCGGCCAGCGCATCGGTGGTATAGCTGGTGCCTGTGGCCCCGGTGATATCGGTCCAGCCGCCCCCGTTATTCGACTGCCACTGCACGGTGGGAGCCGGGTTGCCACTGGCGGCTACCGTGAAGGTGGCCGTCTGGCCCACGGTGGCGATCTGGTTGGTCGGCTGGGTGGTCACGCTGGGGGCGTACTCCACGGTCAGCGTGGCCGACGAGGTCGTGGCCGTACCGTAGGTGTTGGTGAAAACCGCGCGGTACTGGTAGGTGTTCTCCGCAGCCGTGGCGGTGAAGCTATAGGTGGTGCTGGTGGCACTACCGATATTGTTCCAGCCGCTGCCGGTGTTCACCTGCCACTGGACGCCCGGCGTCGGCGAACCAGTCGCAGTGGCCGTGAAGCTGGCGGTTGACCCGGCATACACGGTGGAGTCTGTGGGCTGGGTGGTGATCAGCGGCGCGGGGTCGGTCAGCGTCACGCTGGTGGCGGTGTAATTAACGATCAACGTGCGGCCGTTGAACGTGGTGGTCGATCCATTGGCCAGGCCGGTGAAGGTGCCGGTCAGGTTCGTGGCGGAAACAACGGTGAAGACGTTGCCGCCGGTTGGGGTGTAGGCGCCTGAGAGGTTGAGCGTTTTGTTGGCGATGGAGAGGTCGCCGACCACCTTCAACTGCGTGTAACCGAGCCCGACACTGGTACCACCGATGGACACACTCACCGCGGGCACGGACGAGACATTCAGCGACTTGCCAGAGGTGTAGCTGAGCCCCGTGGCACAGGCCGTGGGAATCAGTGCGGTGCCCGTTCCGTTGGAAGCGAGCGTGAGGTTTGAACCAGCCGGCACCGTGACGGCCGCGGAGATGGTGACGTTGCCGCTGGAGACGTTGCCAAGCTGGATCGTGCCCGCGGATAGCGTGCCGAGTTCGTTGCTTGAGATTGCCAGCGGGCCGTTTGCAGTACCGCCGGAGCTCCCCAGATCAATCGCCGTACCCGCGGTCCGGGGCTGGATGGTCAGATTGCTGCCGGCATTCACCGCCGATCCGCTCCAGGTCGAGATGGCCACGCTATCGGCGGTGATCGTGATGTTGCCAGGTGTGGTGGCGTTGCCGATCACGCCGGCCCGTGAGAGGTTCGCTCCCAGCCCTGTGCTGTTCGACCCCGTCCCTTCGATGCCGGTGAGCGAGATCGTGCCGTTGTTGGCGGTGAGCGTGTAATTACTGACGGTGCTGCAACCTTCAAGGTAGATCCCGGTGTTGTTAGCCGTGCCATTGGCGGAGTTCCCACCGCCGGTGCCCCGCACGGTCACGTTGCCGGCATTGCCCGTGTTCGAGATCTGGCCGCCGTAGATGATCGCCACGCCGTAATTCGTGGTGCCCGTGCCGCCGGTACCGCCGCCGGTGCCTTCCACCAAAACCAGGCCCCCTTCGGAGGTGATCATCGGCGAGGCACCACTGGCGAGCAACGTGGTAATGACGCCATGGTTGTTGCTGTTCACACCCGTTCCCAGGCCGCCACCGATGCCACTGACCGTGACCGTTCCGTTGCCAGTCGCGGCGATCTTGGCGGCCGATTCCACATCCACACCATAGTTCGAACTACTGCCGGAGGTCGTGGTGTTGGTTGCGCCGCCCGTGCCGGTCACTTGCAGCGTGCCATTGGTGGAGGTAATCTTCGAATTCGCTCCGGTGACGTACACGCCATGGTTGGAGCCGCCCGTGCCGTTCGCGTTGCCGCCGGTGCCTCGAACGGTGACGTTGGCGCCGTTCCCGCCGCCGATCACGCCGGCACTAAGGACCTGAACGCCGTAGTTGTTAGTGCGGGTTCCTGAGCCACCGCCGAAGCCGGTCACCTGCACCGCGCCGGTTCCACCCGACGTGAGCGTGGCATTGCCGCTCACCTGCACTCCGACATGGCCGTTGCCCGAACTGCCGGTCGAATCACCCGTGCCGGCGGTTCCGGTGACGTTGACTGAACCGTTGCCGCCCGAACTCAGAACACTATTGGCCCCCATCACCACGCCGTGCTGATTGTTACCGGTTCCTGAAGTCTGGGGTCCGTAGCCTAGTACCGTCACGTTGCCGCCGTTTGACGTGATGGTGGAATTACCCACCGTCGCGTTACCGCCGGTGATGTTAACACCGTAATTCTGCTGAACGGTGGAGTTTCCACCGCGACCGGTCAGGTTGACGTTGGCGTTGGCGCCACCCGCGGTGATCAGTGCCCCAGAGTTGACAAAGATCCCGTAATTGGCCGCACCACTCCCGCCAGCGCCGCCGCCCGTGCCGTTGATGGTCAGCGTGCCGTTTCCACCGGTCGTGATTGTGGAGCGAACATACGTGCTGTTGCTGGTCACTTGCTGCGTGCCGTTGGCAGACACACCAAAATTATTGGCAGTTGAACCGTTGCCGTAACCGCCGCCGGTACCGTTGACGGTCAGGCTGGCATCGCCGCCGGTGGTGATTGTGCCACCTTTCTCCACGAAAACACCATAATTGTTGCCGCTGGTCCCGGCGGTGCCGTCTGCGCCGCCGCCGCCGGTCCCCGTAACGCTCACCGCGCCACCGTTTGAAGAAATGTACGAGAACGCTGCCGTGTTGGCGCTGGTGGTGTTCGCGCCGCTGATGCAAACCCCGTGGTTATTTGACCCTGTGGCGCCTGGTGAGCGACCGCCCCCCTGGCCAATCACGGTTACCGTGCCGTTGCCACCCGCGGTGATGTAGCCGCCCTGGTCCGCGAACACCCCCACGTTGTTGGCCGAGGCACTCGCATTGGCCGAATTGGCGTTGCCGCCGCCGCCGGTGCCCGCAACCGTCACGTTGCCGCCGCTCGAGGTGATCTTGCCTAGTTTTTGGCCATTGCCGGAGGAAGTTACAGAGACGCCGTAGTTGAAATTACCCTGCGTTCCATCATTATTTCCACCATATCCCCGAACCGTTACATTGCCCGTGCCCCCGGCCGTGATCATGCTATTGACGTTGACCTCTACGCCTGTGCAGTAAGTAGAAGCGCCTCCACCGCCAGTGCCGCCCGTGCCGGTGACCAGAACCTCACCACCGTTGGAGCTGATCAGGGGCTGGCTATTGCCGTTACCAGCAAGATAAACCCCTTTATTAAAGGTGCATTGTCCCTGGCCGCCCGAGCCGGTAACGGTGACGTTACCGCTCCCCAGCGCGGTGATCGTGCCGCCGGTTTGAAGATAGATACCTTGGGAATAATTGCTGCTGGAACCGCAGCCTCCGCCCTGGCCCGTGACGCTGGTACTGCCGTTACCGGCCCCGCTACTGATACAAGCCGCGTCGAAGAGATAGACGCCAGTCTGACTTTGGGTATTGGCCGTGGTGCAGCCTGTACCGCTTACCGTGACCGAGCCATCGGTACCCGATGTGATTGTGCCGGCATAAACCGCCACCCCCGTGCCGCATACTGTGTTCGTGGTTGCGCCGCCACCATAACCTGTGACGTTGACCAGCCCGGCCCCGCCCGATTTGATCGCGGCATTCTGCCCCGAAACCAGAACACCGACCGATTTGGCGTAATTGCTACCCGAACCTGTATCCACGACAGGCTGGTCCGCAAGCGAGCCGCCCGTGCCGATGATGGTGACGCTACCATTACCTCCCGACGTGATCAGGCCGGTCGTGTTCGCGTTCGTACTGAATGTTGTGCAGCCAACAACCACGCCGGCATTGGTGATCGCATTCGCGCTGCTTGCCGCAAGGTTACTGTTGGTGTCGTTGGCCCCGTAACCCCTGACAACGACATTCGCCCCGTTGGAGCTGATCGTGCTCGTGCCCTCTGTGGAAAGGTTCGAGGAAACCAGAACCCCCTGGCCCTGGATTTTGCTGGAAGTTGTCGAGAGGTTGTTATAGCCATAGCCGGTGATCGAGAGCGTGCCGGTGGAGCCGCCCAGGATCTTGCCGCCGGCGATCACGGCCACGCCCTTGTTCTTGAACGTGCTGCACGCGCCATTTCCACCCCTGGCCGTGATGGTCGTCTGCCCCGTGCCGGTCGTTTGCAGCGTGCCGTTGCTCACCGTCAGGCCGGAATCCGCGAATGCGCCACCCGAGGGCGTATTGACCGTGATGTCAATGTTGCCGTTGGCCAGCGTGAGGTTGGCGCCGCTGTTCAGCTTCACCGGGCCGTCGGCCGTGATCGCCAGGGCGCTCGACCCCGTGAAGTTCGCGGTCACGTTGGTATCAATGACCACCGCGCCCGTGGAACAGGCGGTATCACCCAGCGTGATATTGAAGTTATTGTTATAGTTGGTTGAATTACCGCTACCGAAATACACACTCACGCCGCCCACACCACTGGATTCCCAGATCTTGACAGTATTGTAGGCCGTGAGGTTCGTAGATGTGAGCGTGCCGTTGCTAATCGAAAGGCCGGTTCCGGACCCCGACCAGGTGTTGTTGGCACCGCCGGAGAGCACAAACTGATAAACGGCCCCCTGCTGCGCCGAGATCGTCAGTTTCTGGTTCGCCTGGTCCAGCACAAGATTGAGCGTGCTATTCGTGATATTGGCCGAGGTCAGAAGTTCACGAGTTTCAAGCTGCTGGAAGAACTCGCTCTGGCCAAAGAACAGCGACCGGCGCCGGGTTCGATCGTTCCTGCGGGTCGATTTGGAAGGGCGAAAAGAACCTGTCAGAGACCGAAATCCTGGGAGAGTCATCAGAAGTAAGCCTCAAAGAAAGGACCAAGGCCAGCGCAGTGGGTAGTTGGTGGCCGGGAGGTTGAAGTCGATCCGTCGAAGTCAAGCTGTTTCGCGTGAGGCCGCAAAGCATCATTACTTGGAGTGAAGATTCTATCTCCCCCCAGCGTGACCTGTAAAGGCCTGGGTTTCCACTGGACAATCTGGTTAAACTGGTTTTGATTGATGTTCGTTCGTTTTGCCTCTTGATCTTGCCGACCAGACACGAGCCCACCCGTATGAGCCGCGAAGACCGTTCGGACGACCTGCCTTTCAATCCGCTGCCGGCGAACCTGTCATCCTCCGCGGCGACCGTCTTGAACGCCAACCCGTCGGCCGATCCTGAACTCTTGCTGCGCGAACTGATGGCCGCGTACGTAGCACGCGATGTGGAGCAGGCGAACGTCAAATTTCTGCTCTTGCTGCAAACAATCAATGATTTAAACATTCTGGGCTGTGAGCCGGCGGAAAAGTCCTACATGGGCCGGATCATCTCGACAGCGCTTTCGATCTTCGTTCAGCCGGATTTCGAGATCCTGGAGCCGATCGCGTTCGCGATCCTGGTCTATAACACCATGATTGCCAACATCATGGCCGGCTGCCTCCAGGCCACAACCGACCCGTACATGATCATGGTGCAGGGGCAGACGCAGGAGCTGTACAAGACGATGGTCCTGTACTCTGCGCGGAACGAGACCCAGGTCGATGTGGGCAACCTGCTGGTGCTGAACCCCGACCTGACCAGCAAGTGGCTGTACCAGACCTGGAAGATGGTCTTCAGCGGGAACTGTAATGAGAAGGTCACGCGGATCCTGTCTCGGTTCCTTTCACAGATGGACCACCGCATCCAGCCGGCGCTCGACATTCAAGAGCTTTACTTTGGCTGTACTTATCTGGGGATTCCCGAAGAGCGGCGTGCCAAAGAGCTGATCAACCAGTCGATCCGGAAATACATGCCGGTCGAGATCCGCAATACGCCCAATCCCCGTAAGATTGCCGTGTTCAGTGAGTACTGGGCGAAGGGGCACAGCGTGCACCGCACGCTATGGAAGTATATTGAGGCCTTGAAGGCCGACCACGAGCTGACGCTCTTGCACTGCATTCGCTCGGCTGGCGAACTGGACACATCCCTTTTTGACCATGTTCAGCAGATCCAGTTCGATAATGGCCGGCTGGATGCGTCGATCCTGAACCCGAATGACTTTGCGGCGGTGGTGTTTCCGGATATCGGGATGACGCTGCCTTCGATCTTGATGGCCAACCTGCGAATTGCGCCGGTGCAAATGATGATGACCGGCCATCCGGTAAGCACGTTTGGCTCGCACATTGATTACTTCATCAGCGGCCAGGAAGTGGATATCCCGATCATTGCGCAACAGAACTACTCGGAGCGGCTGGTACTGTTGCCCGGCTTTGGGGCCGTGCACGAAGAGCCGACCTATGAGCTCAAAGTCAAAAAGAAGCGGGATTCGGAAGTGTTGATCAACTGCTCATGGTATGGGCAGAAGATCCACTGGCGGTGCCTTGAGACAGTGAATAATGCGCTCAAGGAGTGCAAGAACCGTGTCAAGCTGCGGATCTTTGCCGGCAATGCACCGATCATGCATAAGGGGTACGCCGCGTTCATCAACGATGTGTCGCGCCAGCTCAGTAACTGCTGGGTCGAGCTGGTGCCGCATGTGACTTACGAAGAGTACATGGGGATGATGGAGGAAGGGGACTTTGCGATTGATGTGTTCCCCTTCGCAGGCTCGAACACGGTGTCTGACAATCTGCACTTGCGCAAGGCGACCCTGGTGCGCGAGGGGTACCGGTGGTTCAACCGGATCGGGCCGGCGATGCTCCGTTCGGCCGGCCTGAATGAGCTGATTGCCACGACTGATGATGAATACGCGCGCAAGTTGATCCGGCTGGTGGATGACGTTGAATATCGAGACGAGCAATCGCAGAAACTGGCAGACGCGGACCTCAAGAACACGGTTTACCGCCACAAGGGGGCCCCTGAGTTTGCGCGGTTCGTGAAAGATGCGATCGCGGGTAACCGCCTCCCGCGCGGCACCGAGCCGATCGTCATCAATGAGAGATGACGTCGGTTCCCATCCTGTCCATTTCTTCAACGTCAATCAATGATCTCTGACGGTCAAGAAGTGATCGGGGCCTGGTCGTAATCCCTGGCGGTACTGGTCGGCCCAGTGCGAGGTGTGGCGGCGGTCAAGTTCGGCATAAAGATGCGCGCACAGGTCGTCGAGCGAATGGCCGGCCTCCACGTGGGCATCGAGTTCCCGGATCCAGGGCTCAATGGCCTGGTAACCAGCCTCGGCGGCAATCTTGACCTCTTCAGCAATCGGCACCTTCTGGCCCATGATTGTGCTGGTGTT
>CAIYJE010000116.1 GCA_903926465.1 uncultured Planctomycetales bacterium | reverse complement strand
GTGGCCGAAGGCCGGATAAGGGGGACCGGGCCGATCTAGAACGCATTCACAAAATCATAAAATGAGCTTGCACTCACAAGCGGTGCATGGACCAGGCTTCACGAGGGTTCAATGAAAGCTAGAGATGGTCGATCGTTGGGATTCGCCTCTCGCTCTTCTTGGGTTCCAGCGTTGAGTCCCGCCCAGGCCAGTAGTTGATCAATCTTTGCCTGGGCAGCTGCGGTTGAAAAATGCATTTGGATATTCTTATATCCATTTCCAACAAGATTATTCCAAAGCTCTGGGTCATTCCAGAGCCGCACCACCTCGTTTGCGAACTCTTCCGGTTCATCGGCGATCAGAATATTATGCTCATGCTCCAGATGCATTCCCTCGGCGGCGATAGAGGTTGCCACCACGGGTACGCCCAGGGCCATGCTCTGATTCACTTTTCCTTTCACGCCCGCACCATAACGCAGCGGGGCCACGGAAAGCCGGCACCGGTCAAACAGCGGTTCAACATCAGGAATACGACCATGCACTCGAATCCCAGGTCCTGCCAGGTCGAAGATGCAGGCTGGCGTGTTGGACCCGATCACATGAAAGACTATGCCGGGAATCTTGTCCTGGATGTGTGGAAAGACCTTGGAGACAAAGTGGAGGACCGCATCCACATTGGGTGGATGATCAAAGCCACCGATGAACAGCAGATCGGTTCGATCATCAAAGCCAGGGCAATTGCGGAGCGTAAGACCCTGAATAGTTGGTAAGACCTGGATTGTGCAGCCAGGAACTTGCGCCTCAAGAATCGCTTTTTCCAAGGGGCTGACAACCAGGGTCAAGTCGGCCAACTTCACCAGTGTCAGTTCCTGGCGTCTGCGGCGTTCGGCCCGCTTGGTTTGCTCCGCGCTGCCGCTCAGTTTTACCTGCCGTTCTTCACGCAAGAAATGAAGATCGACCGTGTCAAAGACCACCTTGGCCTGAGGCGCGTAATATCGCACCACGCTCAGATGTTGGGCCGCAATATCGGCACGCGAGAGAATGACCAGCGAATACTCAGAACCGTATTCCTTGAGATAAGCCCGCAGGTCACTGAACAGCGGCGGCTGAATCACCTCAACTCCCATGTTCTGGATTGCTTCCAGGTTGGCTGCCGAGGTGTCTGGATAATTGGGAAAGAAGGTCACTTGGTGTCCGCACGCCCCCCCCCCCCCAGAATTTCCAAGATGTTTGACATGCGGACAGATCCAGCATCGCTATGAAGCATCGGAACCTGATGGTCAACCACCAGGATGCACCCCTTGGCTCGCCGTTCCGGTTGCTGAGGTCGCACAAGCGGTTGGCAGGCATCAGGCTGCGAAGCATGGTCACGATCCCTTTGCTGTGTGACCTGCTGATGCAACCGACGACAGACCCTTGGAAGTGACCTCAGGCCCCGATAGCTGTTCCTGGCCAGCCGTCGCCTTCTTGAACCTGGCGGAACTAGACTCATAATTACCCGGTTCAACTTGCGGGCCAGCTTGAAGGCTCGTGAAGCGCGGATGTCTGCCAGTTGTGCCATCAGGTTACGGTTTTCTTGCAAGAGTAAGTTACGCTCTGGCTCGATCGAATCCAGCATCCGAAAACAGGACAGATGATTCGGATCAACGTATTGAGTTATGGACGGTTCGTAAATTCTGGCGGTCATGGGAGACGTAGTCACTTGGGCCTCAACCTCCAGCAGATCGTTTTGATTCTCAGGTACGTCTCGGTTGATACCGTCCACACGATACGAATGCTGCTCGGAGCCAATCGGGTTACTTGTTTGCCGGTACAGAGAGGCCAGGCGTGGAATGCCCTGGGGAGAATCGGTCGCGCCGTGAACGCGGATGTGTGATGTTTGAATTGGTTCAGAAGCAGAGCCCTGAAACCCTTGGCCAGCATCTGCGTCAAATGCGGAGCTGGCATTTTCTACAACGCGGCGTACCACCTGAAGATATTGGTGACCATGTTTCTGGTCAGGCTCCAGGTACATCCCTTCCGCCCACTCATTCCAGGCGTTGATAAACACCACCCGTTCCTGGGGAGGCTTGTGCATGACCCCGGAGACCATCTGAGCGAGTTGCTCCTCAAAGAGGCGAGGACTGCCATCCACCATCACAATCGCGTTCTTGCCCCGTCTGGCCGTGTTATCCCAGCCCACGAAACAGCAGGGGAAATGGGAGAAACTGGGCCGCACCGTCGCCATTCTCCGGGTGGCTTCGGCGTACGAGTAGATCTTGTAGCCTGCGTGCGGAATCCCTTTGCGGAGATTGCGTTTGAGCTTTGCGAACCCCGGATTGTCTTGAAACGCATTGGCACCCAGGGCACTGAGTTGCGGCTCGTGATGCTCGGTCATATCAAAACCAAGTGTGCGCAGATCGGTACCTGGGCAATGGGCGTCGATGCCAACCAGGTAAGGATTGGGTAACCGGAGCCGCAGGCATTCCTCTCGAATCAAATTCGTGGTCCGCTGGCTGCTGGGCAAAGCCTTCGGTTTGTAAATCACCAGCAACGGCCGGCCATGCACGTGGATATAGCGTGGATCGGCAAAGGCTTGTGCCAGCCAGCGCGCATGGGCCCGGTCATCCTGCTCGGAGTAGGTTTGTTCGATCAGGATCTCGCGGTCATCGCCCAGCCAAGATCGAGACCACGATTCATTGGCCCAGGCCAGACAGAAGGGGAAGTTGGGTTCACCGGTTGCCAGAATGTCATTGACGGGTCGTTCCAGCAGGCGCTGGCCATGGAACCAGTAATGCCAGTAGCAAAACCCCTCAATACCATACGCTCGCGCCAGCTCCGCCTGGGCGGCCCGGGCCTCTGGTAAACGCAAATCATAAAACCCCAGATCCGCCGGTAACCTGGGCTGATCATGTCCGCCGAAGAGGGGCCGGGCTCGAGTTACGTTGGCCCATTCCGTGAACCCCCGACCCACCAGTCATCATTCTCCGGGATCGGATGAAACTGGGGTAAATGGAAGGCAATCAGCCTCACGGGGCAGCCATCCTGAGCTGTCACGGCATGCTGGCTCATTGATCCCAACCTCCTTGTGTTTTGCCGATCCACAAGGCCGAGATCCAGCCGCCTTGTGTGCGTCTAGCCTTCTATGGCTATTCTTGGCGTCTTATTTAGCACTAGTCTTACATGGCGTCAATGTCATCTTGACGTGCGGGCGTATGCTACCGGTTAAGCGTGAATAGGCTTAAAAGAATTGGTCAATTCGAAGAGTGTGGTGCGGTTTGGGCGGGGTAAAGTCTTGCCTTAAATAGAAAAAGTTCTGAGCGTGTGATGTTTGGAATTCCGTACAGCCCAGCTCTTTGGCCATCAAATGATAACGCCCGTCACTCCAGACGCGGAACGCGTCTGGAGTGACGGGCGGATACACGGTTGCCGGGTTGGTTAATACGGTTCACGATTGGGTTGTTTTTGTGTGCAACCCCAATCATGAACCACTTGAGAAGCCAGAGATTGGGCTCAGGCTCAGCTTTGCTTGGAGAACGTCAGGCCATCTACGCTCTCGGGTGCGCCTGGGGGTTTGAACGTGAAGGAGTTGGTGGCGGCATCAAGTTTGATCTTGCCGGCCAAGGGGGGGCCCTCCTCTTGGTTCAAAACCAGCACATCATCTTTGTAGCCGGCTTTGCCGGTGATGGTCTGGGTTTGTCCGCCCTGAACGATCGACCAGGTGTAGGCACCGTCGGTGCCCAGTGTCAGGGTGATGGTCACCTTGGCGTCTGGCTTGGCGGTCCAGGTGCCGGCCAGCGTCTCGGGCGGTGGTGGCGGCGGTTCGACCTTGGCCTGGGCTGCCTCGGGGGCTGCACCACCGGTCACCGGTGGATTCCCAGGGACGTTCTGAGCCACCTCGGTTGGCTGAGCGGCGCCCGCAGCGGCTGGAGCACCGGCGGCCGGTGCGGCGGCCAGGGCGGCCTTGTTCACTTCAAGCAGTTTGGCGAACTTCGCAGAAAGTTCGTCCTTGGGCTGCATTTCGGCCACCTTGGCGAACCGCGTGGCGGCCGCGTCTTTGTGGTCTTGCACCAGGTAGTGGTATGCCAGCAAGAACTGGGGCGCGGCGGCCATTGGGTTGGCCTTGGCAAAGGCTTCGAGGTCGCGGATCTGGGCCGTGTAGGCTTCCACGTTGGGGTAGAGCCCGACCATGGTGGCCCAGTTCCAGCTTGGACCGGCCGAAAGCACGGCGTAATCGGTGGCCGCGGCTTCGTCATACCGCTTCAACGCGAACAGGGCGAGCGCCCGGAACTCGTGCAGGGTCGGGTCATTGGGAAGCTGGGTGAGCGCCTGATCAGACAGCGACAGGGCCTGGCCGTAGTCACCCGCTTTGAATCGCTCTCGCGCCGATTCGAACATCTTCTGGGCCGATTCCGCGGTCTGCTCGTCGCTCGGCGCAGAGGCCAGGTCGATCGGCTTGGAATAGTCATAGGCCACCATTTGCTGGGTGGCGGGTGCCTGCTGCTGAACGCCCGAGGCGTCAATGACCACCGGCACGGGCTGCTGCACGATCACGGTCTGAGTGGCCGGCGTGACATAGGGGTTCATGTAGCTGGAGGTCATCCAGTTGTTGGCCACGCCACCCAGGCCCCAGCTTCCATACATCGGCATGGTCCAGGCCGATGGGTAATAGCCCATGGTGTTGTACATGCTGCCGTAGTTGTACATTCCCATACCGTAACCCATGCCATAACCACCGTAGCCATAGCCCATGCCATAGCCATAGTTGGGCCTGAGAAGGTTGCTGATCCCCACACCCGTCATGGCACCGGCGAAACCACCCCAGAAAGCGCTGCCAGAACCACCGTGGTACCAGTTGCCGTAGTTGGCGCCACTCCAGCCGGGGCCGTAGTAGTTGTTATTCACCACCGTGTTGCCGCCAGGCCGGCCGCCGTACCAACCACCACCGGGACGATTGCCGTTCCAGTTGTTGTAACCACCGCCGCCCCAGTTACCACCGCCGGGCCGATTTCCGCCCCAGTTGCCACCACCACCCCAGTTGCCACCGCCGCCCCAGTTGCCACCGCCGCCAGGGCGGTTGGAGACGTTGATATTGGTGGTGTTACCAATGTTATTGTTGTTGCCGCCACCGATACCGGGCCGGTTCCCGCCCCAGTTGTTACCATTGCCGCCCCAGTTACCACCGCCAGGGCGATTGCCGCCATTCCAGGTTCCGCTACCGCCAAACCCAGGGCGGTTCCCACCAGCTCCGCCGATGCCACCAATTCCACCCACGCCGCCGGGTCGGTTACCGGGGTTGAAGTTGCCACCGCCAATGCCGCCAGGTCGGTTGCCGGGGTTGAAGTTACCACCGCCTGTACCGCCACCGCCCCAAGGGGGCCGGTTCCCGCCGCCCACCTGGCCGGGCAGGGTGGTGGGCCGATTCATGCCACCAATACCGCCGGGTCGGTTGCCGGGGTTGATCCCACCGCCGCCGCCGCCGGGTCGGTTCATGCCGCCACCCACTTGGCCGGGCAAGGTGGTGGGCCGATTCATGCCACCAATTCCACCCACGCCGCCGGGTCGGTTCATGCCGCCACCCACTTGGCCGGGCAAGGTGGTCGGTCGATTCCCAACATTGCCACCGCCCCAAGGGGGACGATTACCACCGCCGACCTGGCCGGGTAGGGTGGTGGGCCGATTCATGCCACCAATACCGCCGACCTGGCCGGGCATGGTGGTGGGTCGATTCATACCCCCCGCGCCACCGGGTCGGTTCATGCCACCGCCGACCTGGCCGGGCATGGTGGTGGGTCGATTCATGCCACCGCCGACCTGGCCGGGCATGGTGGTGGGTCGATTCTGGGGAACGTTGGGTCGGCCCACATTGCCGGGCATGGTGGCCGGTCGGTTCTGGGGCATGCTGATATTGGGCCGTTGCGCGGGCATTTGGGCCGGCCTGGACATGCCGCCTCCAGGCATGGCCGGGCGTTGCATCGGCTGGGCTGGACGTTGCATCGGCATCTGGGCCGGGCGTTGCATCGGCTGGGCTGGACGGGCCATGCCGCCACCACCTGCCGGCCTGGCCATTCCACCGCCGCCTGCGGGGCGGGCCATCTGGCCACCCATGGGCCTGGCCATTCCGCCGCCTGCGGGCCGGCCGCCACCGCCGCCGCCACCACCACGGCCGCGCTGGGCAAAGGCTGTGGTGGTGCCGAGTCCGAGGACCGCGGCCGCCGCCAGAGCGAGAGCAACTCGATTGCGAATCACAGGTGAACCTCTTGTATGACAGGAAATCTGCCGAGTGCCGCGTCTGCGGGACCACCGTACGGTTATGTTTCTGTTTTGAAGCGAAGCCCAAGAGCCCGCGAACGTGCTTGCCAAGGCTCAGGGCCTGGCAAGCACGTTCAGCTTGGCCATCTGGGGAATTCTTGTCGCCGATCCCCAAAGGTCAAATCAGCGAGCGGGGGCCGCGGCGCCCGGGGCGGCCGCTGGAGAAGCCGGGGGCCGACGGACCATCAGAATCTCATCCTTGTCAGGAACGATCACGCCGCCGCTCATCCGGTCTACCGTGCTGGTGCGAGCGGCGTTGGGGTTCTCGAGCGTGATCACCTGAGTGGCCGAGCCGCTGGTGCCATCGATGTGGGCGCCCTGGGCCCGGATCACCCACTGGTTATCGGCGGCGCGGGCCCAAAGCCCCTCGCCCACGGTCCCTTCAGAATCAAACAACCAGGACTTGATCTGGCTGCTCTGGGGATCCCAGCCCACAATCATCAGGCTGGTGTGGGGCTTCTCCTGGCCAACCTGCTCGCTGGCCTGGCGAACCAGGAACGCTTTGTTATCACCCCAGCGCACGCTGGAGGTGGTCTTGGTATTGGCTTCCGCGCTTTCGCTCACCCAGTCGCCCACCATCCACTCCAGTTCTGCCAGCCGATCGGCCGGTGCAACCACTTCGGGGGCGGCCGGCAGGTCACGAATCTCGGCAATTCGCCAGACGTTGTTGGTGCGGGTGACCAGCGACACGAAGTTATTGACCACGGAGGGTTCGTTGGGGGCGGTCAGCTTGCTCACGCCCTCAAGCTGAGCCACGTCGGGCGTCAGGAACCGGGTTCCCTCAATGGTGGAAGCCAGCGTGTAATTTGTGGGTTGAGCAAACCCGGCCGTGAACAGTTCGCCCAGGGCAGGCTTGCCGCGTGTCACCACGCCGTCACTGGCGATCAGGGTGGCATCTTCGGTCAAGTAGTCGGCCAGGGCGGTGGCGTTGCGATCATTGAAGGCTTTGACGAATCCCGCCAGTCGCTCGGCCACGGCCGCGGCCGATGCGGCCTGATCGGCGGGTACGGCCTGAGCGGGGGCCGCAGCCGCGCCCGCCTGAACTGCAACGGGTCGCCCTGGAGCGGCCTGAGCGGGGACGGTAGTTGCGGGCGCAACCGCTCGCCCTGGAACCACCGCAGCGGGTGTCGCTGGAGCGGTCTGCGTTCCCGCAGGTCGGGGGATGACTGGAACCGCGGGAACCTGAACCTGAACCTGAACCTGTCCGGGAGCCGGCAGCGTTGGAGCCGGCAGCCCAGGCTGCTGGGCGGTTGCCATGCTGGTCAGCCCCAGCAGTGCCATTCCCATTGTCGTTGACCACGTTCTCATGGCTGTGCGTCCTTGATACGAAGTGAGAGGTCCCCGCAGGGCATGCCGAGGACCGCGCCCATGCGTTTTGCCAGGCGCGCGAAATACGCGTTTCATTTTCGACCCTACATTGCTCCCCGTAAAGCACCTACGTTCGGATTCCACAGGCCATTTCACGGAGTTTTGGTGGGATCTAGGGTTTGCGTAGAGTGCGAGGGGTTATCGTCGAGGCTTGCCGCGCCAGGCTCGGCTCCAAAGGGGTGTCCATTGTCCGCCCCGCGCGTTTTGGTGGGATCGCCGGTTCGATTTTCGGCCCCGCCTGGGATCCCAGCTGAGGCCGGCCGGCCGGCCGGTTTCGGGGCCCGGGCTGGCCGCGCCTTACTGCTTGATCCTGCATTACTTGGGGCGACCCCGGCAGAGCCGGAAACGCTTGTGTGCCGTGGGCCAATGGCGTAGAATGTATGTCTTGACCGCGAGCCTGCCACCAAGGGCCCGTACGCCGGTGTTGGTGCCAGGTTATCTGCCGAGGAAGGACCGATCTCGAGTGAGCACTGCGCAACCACCCGCCATTCCGGAACCGCTGCCGCCAATCCCGCTGAACATCGAGGAGGAACTCAAAGAGAGTTACCTCACGTACGCGATGTCGGTCATTGTCAGTCGCGCCTTGCCCGACGTGCGTGACGGCCTGAAGCCCTCGCAGCGGCGAATTCTGGTGGCCATGCGAGATCTGGGCCTGACCCCCGGTTCCAGCACCAGCAAGTGTGCCGGTATCGTGGGTGAGACCATGAAGCGGTATCACCCCCACGGTGATAACTCCATTTATCCCACCCTGGCCCGCATGGCCCAGTGGTGGAATATGCGGCACCTGCTCATCAATGGGCAGGGGAACTTTGGCAGCATCCACGGTCTGCCACCCGCCGCCATGCGATACACCGAGGCCAAGCTCAGCCCGGTGGCGGCCGACATGCTCGAGGATATCACCCTCGATACCGTCGACTTTCAGCCCAATTATGACGAAAAATACAACGAGCCCCGGGTTTTGCCCGGTAAGTTCCCCAACCTGCTGGTGAACGGGTCGGGCGGAATTGCCGTGGGCATGGCCACGTCTATTCCCCCGCACAACCTGGGCGAAGTTTGCGATGCCTTGCTGGCGCTGAACGCCAACCCCACGCTTGAGCTTGATGACCTGATGGAGTTCATCAAGGGCCCAGACTTCCCCACCGGTGCCACCATCTGCGGCCACATGGGAATTCTGGAAGCGTACCGCACCGGCCGCGGCCGGGTGATCTTACGCGCCAAGTATGAGTTCGAAGAGTTGAAGGACGGCCGCACCCACATCGTGCTGACCGAGATCCCCTACCAGCTCACCAAAGAAGGGCTGCTCAAGAAGCTTGCCGAACTGGTGACCGCCGGCCGGATCTCGGGCGTGGTGGACGTGGTCGACGAGTCAGACCGCAAGCAGCCGGTCCGAATTGTGGTGAAGTGCAAGAAGGGGGAGGACCCGATTGTCATCCTCAACCAGCTCTTCCAGTTTTCGCCGCTCCAGAGCAGCTTCAGCGTGATCTTGCTGGCCCTGGTGGATGGCCGGCCGCGAACCCTGACCCTGAAAGACATGCTGGCGCAGTACCTGGATCACCGGGTGAACGTGATCCGCAGGCGCACCCAGTATCAGCTGCGCCAGGCCCGGCAGCGGGCCCACCTGGTGGAAGGGTTGCTGATCGCCCTCACCTATATCGACGAGATCATCCGGGTGATCCGGTCCTCTCGCGATCCGGCCGAGGCCCGGGTTCGCCTGATGGGGATTGAGGTCTCTCCCGAGATTCTCCGTCGCGCCCTGGACGATCCCGATGCCAAGCAGACCGGCGGTCTGACCAGAATGCAGGCCGATGCCATTCTGGCCATGCAGCTTCAGCGGCTGACCGGCCTGGAGGCCGACAAGCTGGCCACCGAATACCGGGGCCTGAAGGAAGACATTGGCCGCTATGAGGCCATTCTGGCCGACCCCCAGTTGATCCGCGAACTGATCAACGCGGACCTGGTCGAAATCAAAGCCAAGTACGCAGACGCCCGTCGCAGTCTGATTTCCGACGAGGAAGTGGCCGACTACGACAAAGAATCCCTGATTCGCGAAGAGTACATGGTGGTGACCATCACCCACGATGGTTACATCAAGCGGCTGCCCCCCTCCACGTACCGTGCCCAGGGGCGCGGCGGACGCGGGATCTCGGCCACCAACACCCGGGAAGGCGACTTCCTGGAGCATATGTTCGTGGCCTTGACGCATGATTACATCCTGTTCTTCACCAACAAAGGCAAGGTGTACTGGCTGAAGGTGTACGACCTGCCCATGGCCGCGCGAACGGCCTCGGGCCGGGCCCTGGTGAATTTGTTGCAGCTTGAAGAAGGAGAGCAGGTCACCGGCCTGGTCCCGGTCCGGAACTTTGTGCCGGATGAGTATCTGTTCATGGTCACCCGGGGCGGTACGGTCAAGAAGACCGACCTCACCGCCTTCAAGCGTCCTCTGGGCCGTGGCATCATTGCCCTGGGTCTGGATGCGGGAGACACCCTGATTGGCGTCAACCGTATCAAGGCTGGAGACCAGGTCCTGCTTTCCACCAAGGAAGGGATGAGCATCCGGTTCGATGAATCGGACGTTCGGTCGATGGGCCGCCCTGCCTATGGCGTGCGTGGGATCTCGCTGGATGAGGGGGATGAAGTGGTAGGCATGGTCGTGATCAACGGCCAGGAAGACCCTGCCAGTTTGCTGACCGTGTGTGAGCACGGGCATGGCAAACGGACCGCTCTGAGCGAGTATCGCTCTCAGACGCGCGGCGGTAAGGGGGTCATTGATATCAAGACCACCGACCGCAACGGCTCGGTGGTGGCGGTGGCCAAGGTGACCGACGCCGATGAGGTGATGATCACGACCACGGGCGGCATCATCATTCGAACCCGCGTGGCCGACATCAACTGCATTGGCCGCAACACCCAGGGGGTGCGGTTAATCAAGGTCGATGAAAACACGTCGGTGGGCTCGCTGGCCAAACTCCCTGAAGAAGAGTTGGCCGCCGATGCGGAACTGGCGGCTGCCGAGCTGGCGGCCAGTCTGGAAGTGGCCCCAGCCGGGCTGCCAGGCCCCGATGGCGACATCGCGATCCTGGACGACCAGGTGGGCCGGGCCGAGGCCAGTGACCACATTGATGATCGGGATGGCGATGGCGAACCCGACCGCGGCGGCGAATGAGCGACGGAACCACTGAGCCAGGGTGTGACGTTGAGCCGGCCACCGGTGCCTTTGATGGGCGCCGGTGGTCCTTGAGCCGTTTGAGGCTTGAATTCGTGCCGCTTCGCACCGGTCTGAGCTGTTCCTTGCCGGAATTGCCTGGGCCCGCCGGTTCCTGGGCCGTACGGCTTTGTTATTTTGCCTGATCTCTCCAGGCTCTCTGGATTTCCAGGACTTCCTGGAATCACAAGCAAGATCTTCAAGAATCTCTTCCGGTCGGTCGAGTTTCATTGGTACGATTGATTTTGACATCGTGAGTTTTTTGAACTGTTTCCGCCCAGGAGTGGCCGGATGAGCCAGCGAACTGACGCACGAGTCCCCTCCACGGATCGGTCTGCAGGGACCCTGATTTCCCCAGGGACGGATTCCCGGTTTGCGATTGGTGCCGATGAGTCGGCCCTGTTGTGTGGGCTGTTGCACGCCCTCTCGGCCGAGGCGGATCTGGAAGATCCCCAGTTGCTGTCTGGTCTGGCGGAAATTGGCCAGCTGGCCCGGCGTCTGGGTGGGTTTTCTAGCTCGACCACTTCAAGTGTGGGCCTGGTCTGACCTGAGCTGAGCCGGTGGCCGGCCTAGCACCAGATGCTGGGTTTAAAGTGGTGCTTCTGGTGCCTGATCTCCTTATGGCCCGAAGCGTGAGCGAGAACTGCTGCATCCAGGCCTGCAGTTCAGGCCTTGGGAGTCGAAACTGACCCCCAAGCCCAAGCTCGCAATCGGGTCGGTCCGGCCTGCCAATCCAGCGGGGGTTCAGGGCCTGGGTTTGAGTGCGAAGATCCGGACACTGGCGGCGAAGTCATTGATATCGTGGGTTTTGAGCACCTCGGCAAACGCCTGGTGCAGTTCCGAGACCGGGGCTTGGCTGGCGGAGGAGGGGGCGCAGCACGACTCCACGATGAGCAGACCGCCGGGGGCAGCCTGGCTCGATTGCATGGCGGGTGAGCAGCACCCGGCCTGGTTCTCAACCTGGGCATAGGCGTTGAGGTCGCTGCCGGTATCCACGATCTCGATTGGATCAAATCCGGCGTCGTGTAGTTGCTGGCGATAGTCGTCAATCAGCAGTGCGCCGGCAATGCAGCCCACGTAGGCGGCCACGTCGTTGACGATGGCGGCCGGCATCGGTTTCTTGAGGGCGATATCGCTGACGGCAAGGCGGCCGCCCGGCTTCAGGACTCTTGCAATTTCACGCATCACGGCCGGCTTATCGGGTGCCAGGTTGATCACGCAGTTGCTGATCACGCAATCGACCGAGGCGTCGGCCAGGGGGAGTCGGTCCATGGTCGCCAGGTGGAATTCGATGTTGTTCAGGGGCTGACCATCGGCATCACGGGCACGTTCAGCGTTGCGGCGGGCCAGGTGGATCATGTCGGGGGTCATGTCGATACCAATCGCCAAGCCGGTTGGTCCCACCTTCTGGGCGGCCAGTAACACGTCGAGTCCGCCGCCCGAACCCAGGTCCAGCACCACTTCGCCCGGCCTCAGGTGGGCAGAGGCCGTGGGGTTGCCGCATGAGAGCCCCATGTTGGCCTCGGCCGGAATGCTGGCCAGTTCTTCGGCCGTGTACCCAAACGCCTGGGCCACCGCCTTCACCCCGGCCTGGTCCGACGACAGCCCGCTACGCGCCACGGCTCCATAAGACTCTCGGACCACGTCGGTGATTTTCGTAGGCATAGATCAGTCCTTGTGGAACCCCGAACCATGGAACCAGGCCTTGGGTATGCAGGCCACCCATTCATTTTATCCAGGGCAGCCACGAACCGCACAAACTACCGAGGGAAGATCCCGAAATCAGGGCCCGTGCCTGGGCTGGCCAGCAGGGTCCGCAGTTGTCTGGGTTGCCGTGGGATAGGCAAGCTCAGGCCGAGACCGGGGGCTGATCTCGCCAGTACTGGAGCATGTCGGCCAGGGTCGTCTCGATTGAGAGTTGGGGAGTCCAGCCGGTGTGCTGGGTGAGCCGGCTGGCGTTGGCCAGCAACCTGGGCAGATCCACGGCCCGCATCCGGGCGGGGTTGGCGTGGGTGGGAATGGAGGTGCGAGCCAGGCTGATCAAGATCTCCAGCATCTGCTGGAGGCTCAGGTCTCTGCCGGTGCCCAGGTTGTAAACCAGGCCGGGGTGCCCCTTCAGAATGAGCAGGCGGTAGGCTTTGACCAGGTCACGGACATCGGTGAAGTCTCGCACAATCGCCAGGTTTCCGTGTTCGACCGCCGGTGATCGGCCGGCCTCAACCTCGGCCACCTGGCGCGCCAGGCTAGCCAGTACGTACTGGTCGCTTTGGCGTGGCCCAGAATGGTTGAACGGGCGTGCGATCATGATTTCCGCGCCATGGGTCAGGTGGTGCTGAATCCCGAGCAAGTCGGCCGCCGCCTTGCTGGCCGCGTAGGGATTATTGGGCAACAGTGGACAGGTTTCGTCCACCGGCAGGTGCTCGGGGGCCGGATTTCCGTAGCTGACTCCAGAACCGACCAGCACAATTCGGGGCTTGAGCCCGGTTTTGGCAACGGATTCCAGCAGGTTCAGGGTTCCGCCCAGGTTTTGGGCCCAGGTTTCACGCGGGTTGGCCAAACTGCGCTGGGGATTGGACTGGGCCGCCAGATGATAGATCGCCTGCGGTTGCTTTCGGTCGAGCCAGGCCACCAGGCTGGGTTCGTCAATGTGGGCCAGGTCGCACGGTTCCAACCGGGCCACCGCGGCCAGATGTTCCAGGGTGGCCGGCCACTCACCGCTCCTGCAAACCCCCACCACCTGATCCCCGGCGGAGACCAGGTGCTCGATCAGGTGCCCACCCACAAATCCTGTTGCCCCGGTCACAAGCACACGCATGGGTGGTTGGCCTCATCGCCTCGAAAAATCCTGAACCCTAGCCCGAAGCCGTTGGGCAGACTTTACCCGATTCGGTCGGTTTGCGCCTTTCAGGCCCCCAGCCAGCGGCGGAAATTCGCGACCAGTGCTGAAAATCTGTCAGCTCAACCGTGACGGCCGGGGGGGGTGGGCGGGCGGCTGGCAACATCCGTTAAGACGTGTCGCTTTTGGGAAATGTCTATTTTTTGAAATCGTGATTGGCCGCAGAGCCGGTTTCACCGGTTTATCCGGTCTTTATGGGGTTTCAGGCTGGGCATTCTGGACGAAACGATTGGGCAAGCAAGTACAAAAAGGTACACTTATCATATGACCGCAGTCGATTGACCGAATCAATCACGTAGATTCTGTTCCGGGGTGAGGGGTCCTACCCACACGTTGGGAATCTTCGGAGATATGATTGTAAGGGTAGAACTCTGGCCAGGGACGTTCGCCAGAGGTGTACACAGCCACCTGGGTGGGTCGGCGGCCGTCGGCTCTTGGTGAGATCGGCATTCCGTGTTCCGCCACGGGCTGGTTCCGGGTTGGCTCTCCGTTCAGGTTCGATGGTGTATTGCGACCGAGGTAACGTTTCATGATTCCGATGACGTGCCCAGGTTGTGGGCGGCGTGGCAATGTGCCTCCGGATCGGCTTAATACCCGGATGCACTGTAAAAAGTGTGATGCGGTCTTCTTCATGGACAAGTCTGGCACCATGGTGCTGGGCGACCCCAACGTGATCGCGGCCAAGGCCAAAAAGGATGAAGAGAAGAAGAAGCAGGCCACCAAGGGAAGTGGCGGCAAAGGAAAGCCCAAGAAAAAAGGGCAGCAGGAGATCACCGGATTCGCCGATCTGCTGAAAAAGCTGCCGATGAAGGTCAAGGTCGGGTTTGGCGTGCTGGTGCTGGTGGGGATCTTGTTTGGGGCCGGGTTCCGGCTCCCCAAACTCTTCAAGAGCACCCCCAAAACGGTGGAAGATATCTCGGCCGCCATTGTGGATGCCTGGGTGGATAACAAACTTCCCGCAATTCAGAAGTTTGCCATGCCCGGCAGTGATGACGCGGTCAAGAAGTGGTACGACGAACTTCGCCCCAAGTTCGAATTCCAGGGTCCGCAAAACCCTCAGGTGGGCGACACGGTGGACCCCATTCTGAACGGGGTGTTAGACCAAGACGGCGGCCGGATTGCCATGGTCAACCTGTACTACCTGAGCGCCACCACCCCCGCCGGCGTGAAGGAAGAGAAAGCACTGATCAAGGACGGCAAGCGGAGCCAGTTGAAGGGCGAAAATGAGGCGGGTTACAAGTGGAACGGCGGTTTCACGCTCCCTTTGTACTTTGTGCCCGAGGGTGAAACCTACAAGCTCGACGCCGCCAAAAGTTTGGAAGTGGGCCTGCCCAAGCCCAAAGAAGAGCCCAAAAAGAAGAAACGTTGATCAAAGTAATCTGGACCATGGTTTCACAGGCTTGACCGAAGTTCTCCTGTTTGCGTGAACCGATCCGAAGATTGCGACCAATTCCTGACAAGCTGACGTTCTTGAGTGGCCTCGTGAACAGCAGCCTGACCTTCGAGAGATTGGTCGCCGTGAAGCCAAATTTGCAGCGGTTCACCATTGCGTTGCACACGGAAGCCATAGATTCCCCGAGGGGCTCTTTTTGTGGTGCAGGCCTCTGGCCCGCACTCTGGCTTACCAGGGCAGGCGGGATGCCTGCACCACAACCTGGATGCAATCCAAACGTGAACCGCTGTAAATAACGACATTCGGCCGTTACAATTCTGAACCGTTGACGTGATGATGATTCATCAGGCCCAAGCGCAAGTATTCCACTCAGCAAGAGCCTTGCGCACCAGGCATCCGGGGTTCGGGCACTGCGATTGAAGATCTACGGAACAGGGAACCGAGCCCTGAGCGAGCATCAGGGCATGCAGGCCCTTGCCCAGGGCGATCATTCATGGTGCCCGTGGTGAGCCACGACTATCTCACTCAAAGGCTCATCGGTCTCATCTTTGAGTAAGTGACGTCCATCCGAGAGCTTCGCGAAGAGGTAATAGAGGCCGGGAATGACCAAGACACCGATCACGGTCCCCAGAAGCATGCCACCCACGGCGGCCGTTCCGATGGTACGGTTGCCGATGGCGCCAGGTCCGGTGGCGATCACCAGCGGCAAGAGACCGGCGATAAAGGCGAAGGAGGTCATTAAAATTGGACGGAATCGTAACTTCCCTCCTTCGATGGCCGCGTCGCGGATACTCGCCCCCTCGGCGCGTCTCTGGACGGCGAATTCGACGATGAGGATCGCGTTCTTGCCCAGCAGGCCGACCAGCATGACCAGGCCGATCTGGGCATAGACATCGTTGGACAAACCCGTGAGTTTGAGCAGCAGGAAGGTGCCGAAGAGACCAACCGGCAGCGAGCAGATCACCGCCAGCGGTAACAGGAAGCTCTCGTACTGCCCGACGAGTACCAGATAGACGAAAACGACGACGATCAGCAGGATGTAAACGGCTTCGTTCCCCTTGGAGGCTTCGTCATAGGTAAGGCCCTCCCAGCCGATGTCGTAGCCGCGGGGGAGCGTCTCCGCGGCAACTTCCCGGATCGCCTGGATCGCCTGGCCGGTGCTGAAACCTTTGGCCGGCGCACCCTGAATGGCCGCGGACGGGTACAGGTTGTAGCGGTTGATCTCGTTCAGGCCCTGCTTCTTGCGCAGAGTCATGAATGAAGAATAAGGGACCATGTCGCCCGCCTCGTTCCTCACGAACATGTTATCCAGGTCTTCCGGGATCCTGCGAAACTCAGGCGCGGCCTGGACATAAACCTTGAAGAACTGTCCGAACCGGACGAAGCCTTGTTCCCAGGTGCTGCCGACGACAATCGAGAGATTCTCCATCGCGTTGCCGATCGATACTCCCTTTTGCATGGCCACGTCGTTGTTGATGATGATTTCGTATTGGGGGTAGTTGTTGGCGAAGAACGTGAATAGTCCCTTCACCTCTTTACGCTTACCGAGCGCAGCCATGAATTTGTCGGTGACCTCGCCCAGGCGTTTGTAGTCCATCGAATTTGTCTTATCGAGGATACGCGTGGAGAAGCCGCCTGCCGCGCCGAAGCCGGGTACGGCCGGCGGTTCGAAGAACTCAAGTTTGACATTGGCGATCGCGCGGCCTTTCTCCTCGAGTTCCTCGATGATCTGCCGCGAGGTCAACTTGCGATTGGACCAGTTCTTGAGATTGATCAGACAGGTCCCTGCGTTTGAGCCGCGTCCTTCGGTCAGAACTTCGTAGCCGGCCAGTGAGGAGACCGAGACCACCCCCTCGACGGTCTTGGCGATTGCCTGGAGTTCGTGCGACTTGGCGTTGGTGTACTCGAGTGTCGAGCCGGGTGGGGTCTGGATGATCCCGTAGATGATCCCCTGGTCCTCCAGCGGGATGAATCCCGTCGCCAGTTGCGTGTTTACCAGGTAGATGCCGCAACAGAATCCGGATATCACGAGCATGGTCAGTAAACGTCGTGAGACGATCCCCCGCAGGAGCCCGGCGTAGCCCCCGGTGACCTTCTCGACGGCACGATCAAACAGGTGCAGGAGCATGCCCAATGGCCCGCGCTTGGTGTTGCTGGAATGGGGCTTGAGCAGCATGGCGCAAAGGACCGGGGTGAGAGTCAGGGCCACCACACCGGAGAGGATGATCGACGCCGCCATGGTGATGCCGAACTGGCGATAGAAGACACCGACCGGACCGGGCAGGAACGTGACGGGGATGAACACGGAGGTCATCACCATGGTGATGGCGATGATTGCGCCACTGATCTCCCGGACGACCTCTCGGGTCGCCTGGTAGGGGGAGAGATGGGTCGTCGCCATCTTGGCATGCACGGCCTCGACCACCACGATGGCGTCGTCAACCACGACGCCGATCGCCAGCACGAGCGCAAAGAGCGTGATCAGGTTGATCGAGATGCCGAGGAGCAGCATCACGAAGAACGTGCCGATCAAGGAGACCGGCACGGCCAGAGTCGGGATCAGCGTCGATCGCACGTCTCCCAGGAACAGGTAGACCACCACCGCCACCAGTACGAACGCCTCGAACAGGGTGTGCAGCACCTTCTCAATCGACGCTTCCAGGAACGAGGAAACATCGTAGCTGATCTCGAAGTCCATACCCGGGGGGAATGTATCTTCCTTGATCTGTTCGAGTTTCTTCTTGACCTCTTCAATGACGACGGCCGCGTTTGAGCCGGGGCTCTGCTTGAGGACGATCGCGGCTGAGGGATTACCGTCGATGTCTGAGTAGAGATCATAAAACGACGATCCCAGTTCTACCGTGGCGATATCGCGGAGTCGAAGGATTTCGCCGTCGGGATTCGCCTTCAAGACGATGTTTTCATACTGTTCCGGCTTGTTGTAGCGGCCGACCCAGGTCAAGACGTACTCGATGGTTTGCGAGGTTTTGCCGGTCGCCTGGCCGATGCGGCCGGGCGAGCCGATCACGCTTTGTTCGGAGATCGCCTTCATCACGCTGTCAGCCGATACGTTGTAAGCGCGCATTCGTTCCAGATTCAGGTTCACGCGCATGGCATAGGCGCGATTCCCCAGAATGTTGGCGCTTCCGATCCCGCGTGTCCGCTTGATCTCGGGCAGGACGTTGACCGTCACGTAGTTATACAGGAAATTCTGGTCGAGCCCCTTGTCCGTGCTATAGACGTTCACGTACATGAGCATGCTCGTCATCGACTGCATGACGATGATGCCTTCGCGTTCCACGATGTCCGGGAGGCGATTCTTCACAATGGCGATGCGGTTGTTCACATTCACGACCGCCACGTTGGGATCGGTTCCCGGCTCGAAGATAATCTGGATGGCTCCTTCACCGGCGCTGGTGGCCGCGGACGCCATGTAACGCATGTCCTGGACGCCGTTGATAGCCTGTTCCAGGATGATGAGCACGGAATCGACAAGAACCTCGGCGCTGGCTCCGGGATACGACACGGCCACAATGACGCTGGGCGGGGCGACCGATGGAAACTGCGAAATCGGAAGGGTCACGATCGCCAGGCCGCCGAGGAACAGAATCAGGATTGAGATCACGATCGCCAACGCCGGCCGACGGAGAATATTCGCGGACATGGGAGTGGGGTGTCCTGGGTTGCGACCGATGTCGAAAAGGCTCTTTTGGGAACTAAACGTCGATCCGCCGGATGGCTCTGGTCATTCCGCCTTGTTCTTCGGGTTTTCCAGGACTTCTTCGGGCGAGTGATAGTCGTATTTGACTTCCTCACCGTCGTGGATCTCGCGCATCCCCTCAAGCACAATCTTCTCACTCGGGTCGAGAATCCCCGGCTTCACCACGTAGATGTCTTCCAGGGCGTGTTCCACGATGATTTCACGCTGATGGACGACGTCGTCCTCATCAACGACATACACGTAGCGCTTGGCGAGGTTCTCAAAGGTCGCTCGCTGAGGAATCACGACTGCATCTTCGACGACCCGGTGGATCAGGATCGTGCCGGTTTGGCCGTGACGCAAGAGCCTGTCCGGGTTGGGGAAATCGGCGCGGAACGGGATATTACCGGTTTCGTTGTTGAACTTGGCCTCGATGGCGCCGATCTTCCCCTCCTGCTCGAACTTCTTGCCGTTGGCCAGCATCAATTCGATCTTCTCTTCCTTGTGTTTTTCGAGGTCATCCATGTATTCGAGGTAATCTCGCTCGGGGACATTAAAATAGACCCACATCAGGCTGTTGTCGGAGAGGGTGGTCAGGATGTCTCCTTCCTTGATCAAACTGCCTAACTGCTCATGCAGTCGATCAACGATACCATCAAAGGGAGCGGTGACGTTCGTGAAGCTGAGTTCCGCCTTTGCCAGATTCGCCTTTGCCTGAGCCTTGGCCAATTTCGCTCCCAACAGCAATATTTCATTTTGCGAAACCATCTTTTGCTCGACCAGTTTCTTGGTGTAGGTATATTCCAGTTGGGCGAGTTCCGCCTCGGCCAGCTCCGCGTCCAGTTTTGCTTGATAAAGAATCGCGATGATCCGGAACATCGGATCCCCCTTCTTCACCAACTGGCCTTCCTTCACCAGAATTTCTTCGAGATAGCCATTGTCCATCGCGCGAAGATTAATATGTCGCTGTGAATGGATCTGACACACGTACGGCTGGGTGACGGTGACAGGCTTTTGCATGGGAGACGTGACCAAGATCTTGTGGGTCTCATGATGAGCCCCCTCGGCGTGCTCCTTGGCCTGTGTGCCAACCAGTTCCAGCAGTTTGGTTTTTGCCTTCGCGACCTTTTCTCCCACCTCGTCTAAACTGGTGTAAATTCGTTCCGTCCCCAACGCGGGAACCTCTACCCGAGACTTGTAGAGCCCCGCCGTGGCCACACCAGCCCCTACGAGGCATAACAATAAAGCTCTCGCAATTTTCCTCGTCACGGAAACGCCCTGGCTCACTTCGGTGTGTATTTGGGCCACTTCCGAGATCATCTTGGTCTCTTGTACAGACATCAAATTTATCCTACGCCATAGCAGGCAGTGTGATCTGGTGGCCAGGGGCTCACCCAAGACAAGGTTTCTAATCTATTTAAAAAACATATCTATATTTGCATATAGATATTGCTATCTGTTTTGGATTTGAACATGAAATTCCAGGCACTCAATTCCAGAATTCTGGAATTGAGTGTTTGTGGAACAAAAAGAAAGATGATCAAACGGAACTGATCCGTCGGCAAAGCCGGTTACACTGCGGGGAAGGGATACCACAGTCGGCCATGATCAACAGAACGGAGATCTTCAACAACGAAGAGGGTGGTGCTGGGAATCCAAGCGGGGAAACACGAAGTGGCGATCAGTGACTTTTATCAAGCAGCAAGCATTACTATGAAGGACGTATGACTTACCAGGCGGGTCAACGCCATCCTGCTCCTGCTCTTTACTCTCAGAGTCAAGAAACTCTTTCAAATCATTAGCGTCAGTGTGAGTTGCAGCCTTCAAGTGCACTGCCAGTTGAAAGCCTTTAGATAAGCAGTACGTCGAGCCATGAGGCTGGCACGGAGAAACCGAAAATGCGAAGATCCACTGCCCTGCCGCAAGAGATACGAATAGTGATCCCAGAAAACAGATGAGCCAAACTTTCGACCCGAGAACATTGTGTTTGTACATAGCTCGTGATGCCACAACAGGGTCGTACAGGAGTCGTTCATCGACAATCGTTGAGCGATTCTCTGCATTTGTCTCAACTATTCCTCGCGCGGCTGAGCGAAGTATCGGGTCTCCTACCCAAACTTCACACTTTCCACTCAAATGAGAGTGGAAAATCCTCACGAGCAATACACGAGATAAGCTCACTATTACCTATACGATCCTCAGCCGGTGGGCGTCAAGCCGGATCAGGCCGGTTTTTTGCCGAGAACGTTGGGAGTTGTCTCACAGCCAACTCCCAACGTTCTCGGCGGCTTTCATGGTTCCGCTAGTACCAGTTCCAGGCATACTTCCCGGGATGCGGCCACCACGGGAGACAGTGCTCAAACCTGACTATTCTGGGCGAATCAAGCGGTCTTTCGGGACTTAGCGTGGCATACGTCCGCGCCACCAAGGCTTGGTTTCGGATGCTTTTTTGACATCGGTATCGACTGCCGGTTTCTGGCTGAATGGCCCAAGTTCAACCGATGCCGGCGGTGGGGCCACGGCTGGCTCCGTCGGTACGGATTCAGGGAGGGACGAGACTGGTTGTGTCGTCTGATCGGTCTGTGCTGGGGCAAGCTGTTCGATGTGGGGGATCACAATCTTTTCGCCCACCACCAGCACGTTGGGATCGCGGATTACCTTGTTGTTGGCTGCCCAGATGGCCTGGGCGTAGCTTGGTGTATTATAGTAGAGCACGGAGATGGATTGGAGGTTTTCGCCTTCCCGGACCGTATGAATTGAAAGGTTCTGGGTGGGGGGGCCTTGAATAGGATTCGACAACACACCGCCGCCCAGGGCCTGATAGGTGTCGACGATGGCAGTCAGTTGTTCGAGTTTGGTCTCGATCAGGACTCTTCTGGCGTCCAGCAGGTCGCGCTGAGAGAAGAGCACGTCCATGTAATCGACCTCGGGTCGTGCCGCCTGGAATAGGTTACTGGCAGATTCCACGGAGGCAACAAGCGCCACCACTTGCTGCTTCTTGACGTCGATACTTTGGCTATAGTTCTGGAGCTTGGCCACCCGGTTGATCACCTCGGTGAAGGCTTCCAGGATGACGCGCTGGTAGTTGTAGACGGCCTGGAGCTGTCTGGCGTTGGCGTTGAGATAGTCGGCCTGGATGGCACGTTTGTTGATCAGTGGCCCGACCATGCCAGCCGCAATACTCCCCACCACGGCTTGTGGCTCAAACAGGTACCGGAAACTGAAGGCATTCAGGCCTGTTGCACCGTTGATTACGAGCTGAGGGAAAAAATTTACGCGTGCAACCTTGACGTCGAGCCCGGCCGCCGTCAGGTCGCGTTCGGCCTCTCGTATATCAGGCCGGTATTGAAGTAATTGCGAGGGTAAGCCCAGGCTCAAAGCGTTGATCTGAAGGTCCAGGAATTCGCTCGAGTTACGCTCGACCGTCTGCGGATACCTGTTGAGCAGGAAGTTGATGCGATTCTCGGTGACAATAATTTCCTGATTGACGATCAGCTTATCGCTCTGGTTCTTGCGAACTTCGGCCTTGAAGCGCTGAACCGCCAGTTCGGTGCCCCGGGCGGCTTCTTTCTTGGCCTCAGCGACTTTCTGGCTTTGCTCTTGAAGCGTGATGATTTGATCGAGGTTTTCCAGGCGTTTGTCGAATGCGATCAGTTTGTAATAATTCTGGGCAATTTCAGCGACCAGTTCGGTCACGAAATAATTTCGCTTCTCACTCGCGGCGACATAACGCTCGGCCGCTGCATCTCGGGCATTACGCAACTGACGATAGATGTCCAGCTTCCAGTAAAGATCCAAGCCCCCCATGTAATTGCCAAAGGGATTGGGGAACCTTTTGCCGGGCAAAAAGTAGTCATTGTAGAGGCCTGAACCAAAAAGATTGAAGCGGCTGACGCGTTCCAGACCGGCCGCCCCGCCCGCCGTCACGAACGGTAGGTACGCCCCTGAGCGTGACAAGATCTCGTTGCCGGCGATCTGGACCTCTTCATTCAGAATCTTGAGTTCCCGATTATTGGCCAGGCCCTGGTCGATGAGTTGGGTGAGGATCGGGTCTTGGTAGAAATCCTCGATTGAGAGCTGTGAAGAGTTTTCCGTACTGACTTCGCCATTAAAGGTTTCGGGCAAAACAGGACCCGATTCCGGCCGCCGAAGCTGAGGAATTCCGCAGCCAGGCAGGAATACCAGCATCAGGCCGCAAATGACCACTCCGCTGATCGCTTGCTTGGAGTGAGTGAATCTTGGATTGAGGTCCATGGGAGCGTCCTTGCCAGCCTGCGAAGTGTGGTACTTCGATCAATCATTCCTGAATTGAAGCCTATTCACTTATCGTTCGGTGTGGGTTGTATCCTTTATGTTAATTGGAGCAGTTGGTCGGAATTGCGCACATGTAGCTAATGCCCCTTTTGGTTTACGGAAAAAGCGAGTTACAACCCGTCTTTAACGTTGGGGTCTTCTGGAAATAACAAAGCACCGGCGTGCTGGGCCGGTGCTTTGACGGTGGTCCCAAGGTGGGTTTTGGGGGAGCGATTTGGATCAAGCCAGACGGGGAGCCTCTTGAGGAGTGATCAATTGCCCATCATCGAGCAACCACCGCCACAGCAGACGGGGGCTCCACAGCCAGGGCCGCTGGCCATCGGCAGGCTGCTGGAACGAGTTGCCGCACCCGCGCTGGCCTGCGCGGCAGCCGGTACGCTGAACTGCTTTTCCACCCGGTCGGCTCCGCACTTGGGACAGCGGGGCTGGTCGCTTGAGCTCCGGACCAAGGCCTCGAAGTTCTGCTCGCAGGGGGAGCAGCGATACTCATAAAGGGGCATGGCTGGACCTGTTTTCTGAGAGATTTCCGTGCGTCCTCCCTGTATCTTGGAACCTTGAAGAAACCCTGTCAACCCAGCGCGAATCTCTAGGTTCTTCACCCCGCCCAATCCGGTTCCATCCTTGCCCCAACTCGACCCCGAATTCCCGTTGAAGGTGCATCAGACTGATTTCCAATCGCTCCCAAAACCGATATTTCTGAACAGAAGCCTACGAAATTCGTCATGCGCCGGTTGGAAACGCGTATAATTTCCGAGGCAAGGGTTTCAAGGATGTGGGTCGTGTAGTGCAGGGGGGTTCGGTATGTCCGCCATCGCATGGATCGGCCTCGTGATCAAACGTCTCGGTCGGCTTTATGACGCCCGGTGCAAACCGGTTCTCATCCCCATTCCTATTCCTGTAGAACCCGCCAGCCGCTCCCGGCGTTCCAGGGCTCGAAGATCCTCGGGGCGTTGATCCCGGTTGAGCCGCCAAGCTCGGGAGATTCCTGCCATGAATCCTTTCCGGTTGGTATCGGCACGTTTTCTGGGGGCGGTGTTCATGACGGCAAGCCTGGCGCACGGCGCGGCTTACGCCCCAAGTTCCGACGACCCGAATTTAGCCACCCAGGCCGCTTCCAGCCGTCGCAAGCTGGAGCAGGTTCTGATCGAAAAAGGGTTGTCCCAAGACGATCGCAAGTACCTTCTGAACGAAGGACCGGCGATCACCAAATTCAACCAGACGCAGTTGCTTTACGCCGAGTATGAAAAGGCGATGCTGAAGCAAATGCAGATCGCTGAATATGACGAGAATCTCGCAAACCTGCAGATGCAGTGGCAAACCCTTCAGCAACAGGCCGGCGCTCTGCAGCAACAGATCAACAGCATGGGGAACGTTCATCCCCGCATGCGTACCATGGTCAATGCCCAGCTTGCCCCGTTGCGCCAGCAGCATGCCGCCCTGCTAACTCAGGCCAACCAGCTCAAAGCCCAGGTCTCCACCGCGCAGGCCCAAAGCCCCAAACCAGACGACCGCAAAAAGGCGGCCGCCGAGGTGGAAAAAACCGGCCAGGCCTGCTTCAAGTCGGCCCGTGAGCTGGAACTGCTGGTGACCCCCCTGATGGCCCAATATCATGAGTTGGCCCTCGATCCCCAGGTCTCCGAGTCCCTGACCCAACTGAGGCACGAGACCACCCGCAACTACAAGCTGGGCCCCTCCGACGAATTGCGCACGGCTGCCAAGATCCTCAAGAATCTGCATCTCACCCCCGCGCGATCCGCTCGAACCCCAGCCGTTGCCAGGCACAAACCGGCGTTTTGACGGTTCTTGAAGCGTTTGGCTCGCAAATGGGAGAGGGTGTACGTATGTCACATCAGGCCCAGGGCTCAGTGCCGGCCGTTCCACCTCTGACCCGGGCCCAGGTGCGTGCGGTGGATGCCCGGGCGGTTGCGGAATTCGGCATCCCTTCGCTGGTGTTGATGGAGAATGCGGGACGTGGGGCCGCCGAGTGGCTGGCCGACCAGCTGGAACCGGCCTCCCGCGTGCTGCTGCTGTGCGGGCCCGGCAATAACGGTGGCGATGGCGGCGTGGTGGCTCGCCACCTGGACCTGCGTGGCGTGCCCACCCGGGTGGTCTGGTTCGGAACACCCGCCCACTTCAGCGCAGATGCTCGCACCCAGTTTCAAATTTTGAGCCGTGCCGGCTTTGAACCGGTGGTTGAGCCCGGGCCGGTGTCGGTTGATCGGCTGACGGCCTGGCTGCACGAGGCCGACTGGGTGGTCGATGCCCTGCTGGGGACCGGTCTAAGCCGCGCAGTCGAGGGGCCGATCCGGCTGGTGATTGAGGCCATGAACTCCAGCGGCAAGCCCATCCTGGCGCTCGACCTCCCTTCCGGGCTCGATGCCGATCTTGGTCTGCCCCTGGGAATTGCCGTGCGTGCCACGGCCACGGTCACGTTTGTGGCCCCCAAGATTGGCTTTGCCGCCCCGGGCGCGGCTGACTACACCGGGCCCGTGCATGTGGCCCACATTGGCGTTCCCCGCAGCGTGCTGGCAGGGCCAGAGCCCCAGGTCTGACCCATTGAGCCCGACCAAACGTGAGGCAAAGGCGCGGCACGGCCGGATGAGGGCGACCGGGCCGAGCTTGCACATGCCGACCACGCGGGGAACAACACGCACGTTCTCCAACCCGGAGCCAGACCAACACGCGGTAAACGCACCAAACCGCTTCACCCGCACCGCGGGAGAAGGTGGCCGGCGGCTTCGTTCTCGTCCATTCCGTCCATATCGTCCATTCTTCTGTTCCGCTCGTAAGATCCGTGGTTCCATTCTGTCAGCGTTGATAAACCACTTCTCCCGCTTGGCGGGAGAAGGTGGCCGGCACGGCCGGATGAGGGCGACCGGGCCGGTTCTTGACATACGCAGACCACGCATGTCAGCACATCTCGGTTTCTCCCCGCTGATGGGCGACCAGTCTGGCCCAGCAATCAGTTGGCGGTGCCAACCGGGGCGCTAGAGTCGGATTCGGAGTTGGACTCCTCGTCGGGTTCCTCAACCGAGGCGATCTCGGTGACCGGTGGTGCGGGAGGTAACTCCCGTTTGACGGTCACTGGTGGCGGTGCGAGCCGGGAACGTAGCGCGATGGTGGGGGGCCAGGGCCGCAACACCACCGGGCTCTTGTACTGAAGCTGATACACGCCAAACCCCGCCAGAATCAAAACGCTGGCTGCCAGGGCCAACCGTAGCCCCCACCACCGGCTCGGCAGCGACAGGGTGGCGCTGCTGCGACTGGGGTTGTGCCTGGATTCACGGATCTGCTGGGCCACCAGTGGCCAGAGTGAGGCCCCCTGTTCGGGAAGCGCGGCCGGATCTTGGGCGGCCGTGTGCAGCAGGTTCAGCGTGGAGCTCAAGGCATCAAGCCGGGCCCGGCACGCTGGGCAGCTTAGCAGGTGGCGTTCCACCCGGCGGCGGTCCAGGCCCAGCAGTTCCCCGCCGGCCTGCAGCGGTAAGCGGGCGGTCACCCAGCGGCAGCCGTCATACCCCATGGCCATGGTTCACCTCATTTCGCTCAGAGGGTCTACCGGGCGCTGGAAACAGTTGTCTGCGCTCCCAGTGCTGGCGGAACATCTCACGGGCTTTCGCCAGTTTCCAGCGGATCGTGGCTTCGCGGCGGCCAACGATTGCCGCCACTTCCGCCGACGAAAACCCCTCAAGGTCGCGAAGCACCAGCACCGTTCGGTAGTCGAGGGGAATACTTTCCAGCACGTGATGAACTTCCTGTGACAGTTCGGCCTGAAGTCGGCTATCTGGTTCCGCAATGGCACCCGCGTATGAGGGGGCCAAGCTCTGGCGACCTTGCGGCTGGTCGAGCGAGGTGACGATTGGGGTCACCCGTCTGAGCTGGTCGAGCGTGAGGTTTACCCCCACCTGGAACAGCCAGGGACCAAACCGGCGGGCGGTGTCAAACCGATCGAGCCGGGTGTACACCTTCCAGAACGTCTCTTGGGCCAGGTCGCGGGCAAGCTCTTCGTCTCGCACCAGGCGGTACAAAACCCTGAGCAGCTTGCGTTCATAGCGAATGACCAGCAGACCAAAGGCCTGATCGTCACCCAGCCGCGCCTGCTCCACAAGCCGGGCATCGCTGGTTTCGTCGGACCGCTCAAGCGGCGAACCCGGACCGGCCTCACTGCGAGTGCCGTCCGAACCCGGACGAGATGTGGACTCGAGCCGATACGACATCGCAATACCCTCCTCACACATCGTATGATACGGCTCTGGAGGGCCCGATCGTTGGCGGAATTTTGCCAGCCTGGCCAAGATTGCCGCCACCCCCTTGTAAATGCACCCCCCTCATGGCTTTTGTACCGGTTGAAATATCACGCTGTTCCCCGGGCGATCAGCTTGAGGCCCTGGAGGTCCTTTGCTGGCGGTTACGTGGCCGGCCGCGGACCGAGATGGTGAACCGGCTCCTGGCCGAAGTGGAGCAGGGGACGATCGACCTCACGGAACTCTGGGTCGCCCGCCAGGCCGACGTGATGGTGGGTGCCTTGCTGGCGCAGGTGTATGCGGGGCGAACGGCCGCCCTTTGGCCCCCAGAGGTCAGCCTCGATCGCATGCCGGGGGCCCGGATCTGGCGAGGCTCACGCAACCAGGTGGCCGCCGACCTGATCCGCCAGGCCGTGGCCGGACTCAGAGACGCTGGGGTCCGGGTCGTCCAGACCCTCATCGAACGGCCTGGCAAAGCCCAGCAAGTGGAAGACCTCAAGCTCGGCGGCATGCCCTACGTGACCGACCTGATTTATCTGTCCAGACTCACCGCCGGGTCGGTGGCCACCCGCCCCACCGGGCTCAGTGTGCCGCGCCTGGTTTGGGCGCATTACAGCCCCACCACCGCCGCCCAGTTCCAGACCGTTCTGGAAGCCACCTACGAACAGAGCCTGGATATGCCCGAACTGATGGGCGCTCGGTCCCTGGACGATATCCAGGCCAGCCATCGGGCCACCGGCCATTACCAGGATGAGCTCTGGCAAATCGGCTACCTTCCCCAAGAGCCCGCCGCGGCCGCCGTGCTTTTGATGCTCGACCGGCCCGATCGTGATGCCATGGAGGTGGCCTACCTGGGCCTGACCCCCGCAGCCAGAGGCCGGGGCCTGGGCCGCGCCACCGTCATTCACGCCCTGGAAGTGGCCAGGCCGTTGCGGGCCCGCCTGGAACTCGCCGTCGATTCCCGCAACACACCCGCCAAACGCCTGTATACCCAAACCGGATTCCGGCCCACCGAAGTTCGCGGCGTTCACCTGGTGGCGTTCCGCGACGAGCCCAACGGCTGATTTTTCAAACCCAGGCCAGACAAACGCCTGCAAAGGGCACGGTTCCAGCCAAGCAACACCCTCGCCTTGGCAACTCGTGTCCAGGCTCAGTCTTCGGTATCCGTCTCGGGCTCGGTTCGGGCGGCCCGGCTGCGATCATGGCGGATGATCCGACCTTCTTTGAGGTAGACCACCGCCTCCGCAATGTTGGTGGCGTGGTCCGAAACCCGCTCCAGGTTGCGAGAGATGTTGATCAGGCGGAGCCAGGTATTGATCCGCTCAGGCTGGCGGCGGATCGCATCTTTGAACTCACGCTGCAGCAAGCGACGGTGCGTATCCACCTGCCGGTCCAGAACAATCACGTTCCTGGCCAGTTCCACATCATTTCGGGCCAGGGCATCGAGTGCCTTATGCACCTGGCTAAGCGCCTCTTGGGCCAGGCTTTCCAGCCGGGGCGGCATCGGAATCGGGTTGGGCTCATTGGCCATCTTCCGGGCCCGCTTGGCAATATGGTCTGCCAGGTCCCCCATCCGTTCCAGGTCGCCGTCAATCTTGAGAATGGCCGCCACCCGCCGTAGGTCCGAGGCCACCGGATTATGCAGCGCCAGCACCTTCAAACAGTCGAGCTCAATCTGGACTTCCCAGTTATTGATCTCCGCTTCCTCGCTCCGGACCTCGGCCACCAGATCGGGCCGATTCTCCACCAGCGCCCGGATCGAATGCGTGAGCGATGTCTCAACCACCGCCGAGAGCTTCAAAAGCTGCTCCCAGAGGTGCTCCATATCGCGCACAAAATGGCGACCCAGGGCCACCCGTTCGGATGTGTCCCAACTGCCCGATCCGCCTTCGATCGTCGGCATCGTGCGCTGGCCTCTCATTGCGTCCTTGGCAATCTTGACACTCGTCCCTGACAGGTCACCCGGCTGGTTTTAACACGGCCTCAAAAAAGGCCAGGTCCGCAAGCCTGAGATCACAGTCTACCCTAATACCGGATTTTACGTTTCGGCCAACTCCGAAACAAGAGAGAGGGATCAGCTTTTGCTAAGACCTGCAGGAATTCACACATTTCCAATCAGAACAACGCAACTCTTTCATAGATCGGCTGTGGGAACCACCCGGCGTGCCGCATCCTGCAAGAAGGCCCGGACGAAAAGGTTTTCCTTTCCGCCCGGGCCTGGTGTGCCAACCTGCATTCTGGAGCCACCGCACCGGGGTGGGGTGGCTGTCCAGGCTCAATACTTCCGGCCGCGGAGCGGAGGCCCCACGCCGGTGGTGGGCAGATAGGTGGTATCGGGCGGAATCGGGTCGCCAGGGCGGTAGTAGCCCAGGTCATACTGCGCTTCCCAAGGCGGATCCATGATCAGGTTGTAAGGCAGGGCCAGAATTTGCAGAGCGAACATGCCCGCCGAGTAGGCCGGTTGCAGCATCTGCTGGCGCTGGATCGACTGCCGGGGATCGTCCAGGGGGTAAGAGAAGGTCTGGCCCAGGTGTGGACCCAGGGCCTGTTCCACGCTCTGCCCGTATCGCTCCAGGGCGGCATCCTGGAAGTACAGCGGCGTGTGGCAGATGGCGGGGGCAGCCCAGAATTTCCGCTGGGGGCCGAAATTCCGCTTCTCCAGAGGAATGAACTCCTCAGGGATATCAATGGGCTTGATCGGTCGAGCCTCGGTGGCCGAGGGGGCTCTGGGCAGATCGGCCGAGGCATCTTCACGCCGCATGGCGGCGTCGGCCGGTCCCGCCGCTTCGGCGGCCACGCGGGCTTCGGCCGTTTGACGCCTGGCCAGTTCTTCGACCTCACGCAACGTCTCGGCACGCCGCACCCGGATCTGGGGCTGACCCGATCCCGGAATGGCGTCTGGCAACACAACCGGGGCACGCTGCCCTTCAGAGGTTGGCATGGCTTCGCCAGAATTGGTGGGTAGCTGAGGCAGAGAATCGGCAGGGTCAGAAGCCCCCACCGCCGCCCTTGGCTGTGGCAAAGCAGCCGGTGGTTTCGGCAGGCTCGGCAGCGAGTCCAGGCCAGCACCAGGCGAGATCGCCAATTCATCGGCTGCAGGGGCCGGGGCCAGCGGAATACTGGCCGGATCCGCGTTCGACCGACCGGTTTGGCCAGGCTCGACCAGGGTAATCTTGCGGGGCTCTGGTTCGCTCACATCCAGCGCCGGTGTTGCCACACCGGCAGGCAGCTCGGCCGCTGGCACGGTGATTACAGCCGGGGCTGGGGCCGGAGCCGGCTCGCTGGGCAGCGTGGGCAAAGTCTCTTCGGCCATGGCCGGGGCCGCCGTGTCTCGCACCTCAATCCCACCCAGGCGTTGTGCAGGCCGGGGGGCCGGTGGTGGCAAGAGCAGGGGCCGCTGGGCTGGCTCGACCTCTTCAATGCGTGCCGACGATGTGTGCGCATCGGACCCATCAATGGGCGTAACACGCAGTTCCGGAATATCGTCGCCATCCGGTAACGCGGGCAAGCCCTGGGCGCCCACCTCCGCTTGAACCTTGAGCGTTGGAACCTCGTCGGGCAGATCGGCCGACGCAGACGACACCGCTGGATCCTCACTCGCCTCGGGCATGGTCAGTGTCAGAACCTCGTCGGCTAGCTTTGCCGATGCAGCTGGCACCGCTGGATCCTCACTCGCCTCGGGCATGGTCAGAGTCAGAACCTCGTCAGCCACTTCGCTAGCTTTCAACCTGGGCGTGGCCGGTTCAACGGCGGGCTCCAGCTCGGCTGGGGCAACTGGCGCGGTGGCGGCAACCGCGGCCGGCGAAGGCGAAGCTAGCGAAAGGGGATCGTCGGCACCCGTCAGAATGGTCAGGCCCAGCGCGGCCGGTGGCTCAGCAGCCGCAGGTGCGGCCACGGGCTTGTCACCCAGTTTGCCGGGCGTGTCCAGCGAAGGGGGTGGTTCCGGGAGCGTGAGCGGGGCCGGTTCGTCGGCCGGATCCGCCACGGCGGTTGGCTTGAGACTGGTGCTGGCCGAAGGGGCCAGTTCCAGACCGGGGTCCAGGTCTGGCGCCGAGGTGGTCTGGATCGAGCGGTCGGCCTTGATCGGTTTTGCGGCGAGGGCCGCAGGTCGGCCTGGTTCGTCGAGCAGGCTGCCCCGGGTGGTGTCTCGCATCAGGCTAGAGGCCGGTGCGCTCCGTGCAATTGGTGCCCGGGCCGCCTCGTTGCCTGCCAGAATCCGCTGGGCGCGAGCCACCGCAGTTTCCAGCGATTGCTTCTCGGCGGCGGTCAGGTCGGCTTGCTGGCGCTTGGCTTCTTTGAAGTAGCTGAGCGCACGGGCCGGGTCGCCGTACTTATCTAAATAGTCCAGTCCATTGCGGAGCAACTGGCGTGCCCCGCGAGACGGGGTGCCAGGCGCGTTGCCACTGGCCGCCGCTTGGGCTGGATCGGTTGCCGCCGCAGGTGGTGCCGGGGGCGGGCTTGGGCGACGGAACAGCTGGGCCCGAACGTCGGAGGCCAGAAGTCCAGTCACGCAGGCCACCGCAATCAGGGTCGTGGGGGTGCGGAAGCGATGCACGTCTTGCCTCCTTGCTGACGGTCCCATCCTTGGGAGTCTCGCTCGGGTCCGAAATCCTGCATGCACTCGAAATGAGACACTCAGGATACTGTGAGGGTCAAAATATCCCGCCCGGTCATACACGATCGGGCGGGGCCGGGGAAGGTCAGGTCTCCGCGCTATGCCCCCGACCGAGCGGCATCGCCCTCGGTGGAGAAGCTGGAGTAATTGGGCGCTTCTTGGGTGATCACGATGTCATGCGGATGTCCTTCCTGGACCGACGCATGCGTAACCTGAATAAAGCGCGCCTTGGTTCGCAAGTCTTCAATGGTTCGGGTGCCGCAGTAACCCATGCCGGCACGCAGGCCGCCAATCAACTGAAAGACGTAATCGGCCAGCGGGCCCTTGTACGGCACACGCCCTTCAACCCCTTCAGGCACAAACTTGGCGCCGCCGCCACCCGACCGAGATTCCGAGGTTTTGCCAGGATGATCCTGGCGATACCGTTCGTGAGAGCCTTTGGCCATGGCCCCCAGCGAGCCCATGCCACGATAGGTTTTGAATGACCGGCCCCGGAAGATGATCGTATCTCCAGGGCTTTCCGCCAGGCCGGCAAACAGGCCGCCAATCATCACGCAGTGGGCACCCGCCGCCAAGGCCTTGGTGATATCTCCCGAATAGCGAATGCCGCCATCGGCGATCAGCGGAATTGACCCACCCACCGCCTTGGCACAATGCGCAATGGCCGTGATTTGGGGCACACCCACACCCGAAACCACCCGGGTGGTGCAAATCGAGCCAGGCCCAATGCCCACCTTCACCGCATCGGCACCGGCCCTGGCCAGCGCCAGAGCCCCATCGGCCGTGGCCACATTGCCAGCCACCACGTCAATATCATGCAACGCTTTGATTTTTTGGATCGTCTCGATCACGTTCTTGCTGTGCCCGTGCGCAGAATCGACCACCAGCACGTCCACCCCCGCCTCAATCAGCGAAGCCGCACGCTCCAGGTCATACACGCCCACCGCCGCGCCGACACGCAGTCGGCCTCGTGCATCCTTGCAAGCATGGGGGTAGCGGTGCATCTTGTCGATGTCCTTGATAGTGATCAATCCCTTCAATCGGAATTCATCGTCTACAAGGAGAAGTTTCTCCACCTTATTTCGGGTGAGAATGCGATCGGCTTCTTCAAGCGTGGTGGTGGCCGGGGCGGTGACCAGATTCTCTTTGGTCATCACCTCTTCAATCTGGAGCTCATTGGACTCCAGGAACCGCAGGTCTCGGCGCGTCAGAATGCCCCGCAACCGGCCATCCACCGTGATAGGCACCCCCGAGATATTATGCCCACGCATAATTTCTCGGGCCTCGCCCACCGAGGCCGACGGCGGCAGCGTGATCGGGTCGACAATGATCCCGTTCTCTGACCGCTTGACCTTATCAACCTCAAGGGTCTGGGCCTCAATGGTCATGTTCTTGTGGATAATGCCAATGCCCCCCTCTTGGGCCAGGCCGATGGCAAGTTCTGCCTCGGTCACCGTGTCCATGGGGGCGGAGAGTAGCGGCAAATTCAGCGGGATTCGGGCCGTGAGCCGGGTTCGGACGTCAATATCACGCGGTAAAACCTCGGAATAGCCGGGTTCCAGCAAGACGTCGTCGAAGGTGATCCCTTGATAGGCGATGCGATCATGCACGAGGAAAGACTCCGACCCAGGAACAAACCCGCCACGGTCCAGACGTTCTGTAAACTCAAAACGCGCCGCAGTCTTGTAGTAGCAGTTCCGGGTGCCTTTCCTCGTAGATTAGACCCATGTTGCCCGTTTTCGGCAAGATGAACCGGTCATCTGGACTGGGAGGCGGTTGAAAACCCCGTAAAACACCGAGCAGAACGAACGCTTTTGCCGTGGTGCCGGCCCCTTGCTCAGCGGAGCAGCTCTTCCCAGGTAATCTGGGCGACCTCTCGGCCATCCAGCACCAGCGGGATGGCCTGACCCTGGCCGAATGTTTCGACTTGGGCGTATGCCCCTCGGCCTTCCACCACCCAGGGCTCTGAATGGATGATGATCCGCCCGCCCGCCCGCCACATCGACCACCCCAGGGACCGGAACTCTGCCGTATACTGGGGCCTGTGCCACCTTCGTAAAAGGAAAGCCCCAAGCCATCATGTCTACCCTGCCCGAAACCATGGCCGCAGCGGTCCAGGCGCACCAGGCTGGTGCGTTTGACCAGGCCATTCGCCTCTACGAAACAATTCTGGCCACCGACCCCCGCCACGCCGAAGCCTGGCACCTGCTGGGCGTGGCCTGCCACCAACTGGGCAATAACGCGGCCGCCCTGCAATGGCTGCAAGGGGCGATCCAGCTTAACGCCAGCCAAAGCAAGTACTTTTACAACCTGGGCGTGGTGCTGCAGGCCGAGGGCCAGTCTGAGCAGGCCTGTACCGCCTACGAACAGGCCCTTGCCCTGAACCCCCAAGAATCCGCCGCGCGCAATAACCTGGCCAACATTGCCAAAGACCTGGGCCAGTTTGGCCGCGCCGAACACCAGTTGCGCCACCTGCTCACGGCCGATTCTCGCTGGCCAGGCTGGCTGCAACGCCTGGGCGAAACCCTCAAAATGCAAGGCCGCGTGCCAGAGGCCATCGCCGTTCTCCGCACCGAACTTTTGCTGGACCCCGGCAACGCCCAGCTTCATAGCAAGCTGCTGTTCGCCTTGCAGTACCTTCCAGGCATTTCCCTGGCCAGCCTGGCGCACGAGCACAAGGCCTGGGCAGCCCGGCACGAGGCCCCCCTGGCCGGCCTCCAGACCCGCTTTCCGCACCTGGATAAAAACCCAGACCGCCCGCTGCGGCTGGGCTTCCTCTCGCCCGACCTCTTCTACCACCCGGTGAGCATGTTCCTGACCCCGTTGCTGGAGCGGCTCAACCGCAACCAGTTCCACGTGACCTGCTACGCCAGCGGCGGCCGGCGAGACGCCCTGTCTGAGCGGTTGGCCCGCGCCTGCTCGACCTGGCGTGAAGTGGGTGACACCCCCGATGACCCCCTCTGCCACCAGATTCAGGCCGATGGCATTGATATCTTGTTCGACCTGGCCGGCCATACCGACTTCAACCGCCTGCCCGTGTTTGTACGCAAGCCCGCCCCCTTGCAAATTTCCTGGGCTGGATACGTGGGAACCACCGGCCTGGATGCCATGGATTACCTGCTGGCAGACGCCTACCACGTGCCCGAATCTGCTGAGCCGTTCTACTCCGAGCAGATCTTGCGGCTGCCGGCTGGCTACATTGGTTACGAGCCGCCCAGCTACGCCCCCGAGCCAGCCCCGCTGCCACTCTTGACACGCGGCCATGCCACCTTTGGCTCGCTGAACAACCCCACCAAGTTCACCACCGAGACCGTGGCCTGCTGGTCCGAAATCTTGCGCAAGGTGCCCGGCTCTGTGTTGCTACTGAAGTACAAAGGGTGCGACGAGCTGGCCACCGCCGCGCGGCTGCGGGCCGAGTTTGCCCAGCAGGGCATTGACGCCAGCCGGATTGACCTGCGTGGCAACACCACCCACATCGAGCACCTGCAGGTGTACCGCGAGCTGGACCTGGCGCTCGATCCATTTCCCTATTCAGGCGGGATTACCACCTGTGAAACGGTTTGGATGGGCGTGCCCGTGGTAACCTGGCCCGGCGAAACCTTTGCCAGCCGCCATTCCTTGAGCCACCTGACCAACGCCGGCTGCTGGGAAACCATTGCCCAAGACCGCGACCATTACATTCGCCTGGCGGTGGACCTGGCGAACAATCCCGAACGCTTGACCGAGCTGCGGGCCAGCCTGCGGCCCCGGATGGCCGCCTCTCCCCTGTGCGATGCCGCTGGCTACGCCGCCGCCTTTGAAGCGCAGCTCCGCACGGTCTGGCGGCAGTGGTGCCAGCAAGGCTAGTGCTTAGTCACGGCTTAGGTTTGGGGTAGACGCTCTTGAGCTTGGTGCGAGCATCGTCGACTTTCATTTGCCAGTCTACACCACGCTGTCTGCTATTCGCATCCGTTGACCAAGCTGACGTTTCCTGCTCCAGT
>CAIYJE010000115.1 GCA_903926465.1 uncultured Planctomycetales bacterium | reverse complement strand
TTGAAGCAGCGGTTCTTACGGGTGTTTCTGCCGTTGATGCTGGGGCTGGTCACGGTGATGCCGGCCATGGGCTGGGTGATTGACTGGTCGACCAAGCTGGTGGCCCGGCAAGATGCTTCACGTGGGCCGGATTCAGGGCCGCGTTCGGAACTGGTCGATGCCGTTCGAAAAGGAAACCAGGCCGAAGTCGAGCGTTTATTGACAGCCGGGGCCGATCCCAACCAGTTTGATCCCGAGATTGGCAACGTTCCGCTGGAGTGGGCCGCGCTTTACGGTAACGTGAATGTGGCCCGCGTCTTGGTTGATCATGGCGCCGCGGTGAAGAAGGCGGGTCGAGGCGGCTTCACGCCGCTCCACTCGGCAGCGTTCCTGGGGAAACCCGAGGTCGTGGAGCTCTTGATTGAGCGTGGCGCCGATCTTCAGGCACGCGGCCCCGACGGCTCCATTCCATTTGATTCCAGCAATGCCCCGTGGGCTACTACGCAGGGAATCGTTACTTTCCTCAAGGTTCCGCTGACCGTCTCGGAGCAAGAGCTTCAAGTCGCCCGTGAGCAATGCCGCCAGCTCCTCATCCGCCATGGCGGCGGCAAAGAGGGGGCCGCAGCGGCGGCGACAGGCCCGCTGGCCGGCCTGCGCAACGGCTACCGTGATTTTCTCACCTCGGACCGGTTCCAAATGTCCGAGAAGTATCGGGTTTTTGGCGGTGACACCCAACAACCATTCTATTGGACCCTTTCGGATGTGTTCAGCCATCTCTGGTTTCTGTGGTTCCTGTGCTGGCTGGTGGTGTTGTTTGCGATTGTCGCGGTGCTGGCCCAGCTCGTCTCCTTACCGGCCGTCCCGCCCTGGCTGATTCTATCTCCGGCCGTATGGCTCTGGCTGGTGCCGCTGACCATGCTACCCCAGTTGTTCATGGGGCTGTTTGGGCCCAGCTTCGGGCCTGATACCTCGACCAGCTGGCTACCGCAGCCCCATCTGCTGGTGTATTACGCTGTTTTCTTTGCCTTTGGCGTTCTCTACTACGATGCCGATGACACCGAAGCGCGGCTGGGCCGCTGGTACTGGCTGTTGATTCCCATCGCTCTCGTGGTCTTGCTGCCGTTAGGAATTGCCACCATGGTCTTGGGCCAGACCATTCTCTCGGGGCTGGTGCAGGTTTGTTACGCCTGGTCGATGTCGTTCGGAATGATCGGCCTGTTCAACCGGTTCCTTAAACGCGAGAACGAGACGCTGCGGTATCTCTCAGACTCGTCGTATTTCCTGTACCTGGCCCATCTGCCGCTGGTGATCGCGCTTCAGGCCTGGATGCGGGTGTGGGAGCTTCCGGCCCTGTTCAAATTTCTGCTGATCTGTGTCTTCACCACGGTCTACCTGTTGTTCATCTACCAGACGCTGGTACGCTACACCTGGCTGGGCCGGCTCCTTAACGGGCCGCGTGTCCCGCGTGCGGCAACAACCGCCCCTCACCCCGTGGCAGAAGCCTGAACCGCCCTGGGCCTTCCCTACTACGTTCTGTTTTGATCCGTCATGAAACCGACTACCGCCAGCGGCATCACCCGGCGTCATGATCTGGATGCCCTGCGGGCCTTCGCCATGTTTCTGGGCGTGGCCCTGCATGCGGCGCTGCCGTTTGTGACCGATGGCTGGATGGTCCGCGATCCCCAGAAATATGAGCCGCTGGGCCAATTCACCACCTGGATTCACGGCTTCCGGATGCCGCTGTTTATTCTGGTCAGCGGCTACTTCACCATGATGATGTGGCGGCGGCGGGGCCTGGCCTTGCTGTTGAAGCAGCGGTTTCTGCGGGTATTTCTGCCGCTCTTGATCTGCCTGGTCACCGTGCTGCCCCTGCAAGAGTGGGTGGTAACCTGGGCCAGAGCGCAGGCCGCCATTCAGGATGCCGAACGCTTTGCGCGGCCCGAGAATCGCGCTGAGCTGGTTGAGGCGGTCCGCGGTAACGATCTGGTGCAACTTCAGCGGTTGCTGGAAGCTGGGATCGATCCCAACCAGGCCGATCCTCAGTTCGGCAGCCCTGCGCTCCAGTGGGCGGCCCGGATGGGCAATGAACCGGCGGCTCGGGTTCTGCTGGACCATGGCGCCAATGTGAACGCCGAGGACCGCAGTGGGAACCGGCCTTTGCATTCCACCGCATTCTTTGCCCGCCCGATCGTCATGGCCTTGCTGCTTGAGCAGGGCGCCGAGGTGCAAGCCAAGCGCAACAGTGGCGAAATTCCCTGGGATCTCACCGCCACCCCCTGGGGCGAAACCCAAGCCAGGGCCGGAGAACTCCGGGTTCCCCTGGAGATGCAGGAGCCCGAGTTTGAGCGGGCCCGCACGCAATGCCGGCAGTTGCTGAGCCGTCAGGGCGGTGAAGCCGAGCCAAAGCCCGTGTCCAGCGGCGAGCCTGAAGGGCTTTTGGCACGCAGTCGTGCCGGCTATCGCAGCTTCCTCACCTCTGAGGCTTTTCTTGTGTCTGGCCGGTATCGCTGGCCGCGTGCAAATCTTGAGGCGCCGCTGCACCTGATGATGGGCGGGTATTTTGACCACCTCTGGTTTTTGTGGTTCCTGTGCTGGCTGGTGGGACTGTTTGCAATCTGTGCATTGCTGGCAACCTGGGTTCGGTTGCCGGCCGTGCCGGGCTGGCTGGTGCTCTCGCCGGTACGCTGGCTGTGGTTGATTCCACTCACCATGGTTCCCCAGTTGTTCATGGGGATTCTTGGGTCCGGCTTTGGCCCCGATACCTCCACCGGCCTGCTGCCTCAGCCGCACGTGCTGCTGTATTACGCCATCTTTTTTGGCTTTGGTGCGCTGTATTATGATGCGAATGACACGGAGTGTCGGCTGGGGCGCGGGTACTGGCTGCTGTTACCGCTGGCAACGTTGGTGCTGTTGCCGCTAGGGGTGGCGACCATGGTCCGCCAGCCAGTGTGGTCTGGCTTGATCCAGGTCACGTTCACCTGGGCGCTCTGTTTCGGGCTGATCGGCCTGCTCAACCGGTTCTTGAAGCAGGAAAACGCTACCGTGCGGTATCTGTCGGACTCGGCCTACTGGCTGTATCTTGCCCACCATCCCCTGGTGGCCGTGCTCCAAACCTGGATGCGGCCCTGGGAGTTACCGGCGGTTCTCAAGTGGCTGATCTTGTGCACGCTGCTGATGATCCTCTTGCTGTTCAGCTATCACACGTTCGTCCGTACCACCTGGCTTGGGTGGTTGCTCAATGGTCCGCGCGTGCGCGTGCAAACTGCGGCCACCAGAACGCCGACCGCCGGAGTGGAGACACCACCGGCCTGAGTCGTCTCTGACCGATTGGAGCACCTGCTGATGCGATCCATCCTCTTGGTTCTGGTTCTTGCGGTTTTCTCAGGCGTTGCTCCGCTTCAGGCCGACGAGCTGGGCGAGTCTGGTGAGTTGATGTCGGGTCCGGTCAAGCTGCATTACGTGACGGCCGGCCAGGGGCCGCTGTTGGTGTTGTTGCACGGGTTCCCAGACTTTCACTACACCTGGCGAGATCAGATGCCCGCGCTCAGCCAGCACTTTCAGGTGGTGGCGCTGGACCTGCGCGGGTTTAACACCAGCGATCAGCCGACCGGGGTAGAGAACTACACCATGGAGAAGCTGGTGGGCGACGTTGCGGCCGTGCTCACCCACTTCAAGCAAGAGAAAATGGTCTTGGTTGGGCATGACTGGGGCGGCGCCATTGCCTGGAGTTTTGCGATGACGTACCCCGACAAGGTGGACCGCCTGATCATTTTGAATTTACCGCACCCGATCGGCTTCACCCGAGAGCTGGCCAGTAACCTGGACCAACAGAAGGCCAGCCAGTACGCGCGAGACTTGCAGCAACCCCTGGCGGCGCAGTTTCTCAAGCCAGACCAGCTTGTGAGCTGGGTCCAAGAGCCGGAAGCCCGCGCCATTTACCTGGACGCCCTGAAGCGATCGTCGATGGAGGGGATGCTGAACTACTACAAGGCCAACTTCCCGCGTCCCCCGTACAAGGCGGTCACCGCGCTACCACCGGTAAAGTGCCCCGTGCTGATGATTCACGGCCTGGATGATCAGGCGTTGCTGCCGGCCGCGCTCAACGACACCTGGAAGTGGCTTGAGAACGACCTGACACTGATCACCGTGCCCGGGGCCGGGCACTTCGTGCACCGTGATCAGCCGGAACTGGTCACCCGCAAGATGCGAACCTGGTTGCTGGAGCGCTAGTGCAGGGGCCTGGGTCTGTTGCGTTGTGCCACTGGCTTTGTAAGCCTGTGGCCCAGAACCAAGGCCCCAGAATCGCCTTGCCGGAAGACGCGCTTTTGGGTGCCAGACGCACCACGAGGTCGGGTCTCGGAATGCGGCGGAACGGTGACCAGTTTCGTCTACTGGGGCGGTGGCGTAATGTGTCCCCTGGTCAGTTGCAGCACCGCCATTGAGCGTGCTTCCAGGGGATAGGCCATCCCACTTTCGCCCGCCCATTCCGTGGCATCCGCCGTATCCACAACCCGGAACCAATTGATGGTGGGAGATGCCAGCGGCAGGATGAAGTCAATGCGCTCATTGTGCGCGTTTAGCAAAACCAGGAACGATCGACCGAGAATGGTCCGGCCGTGTTCATCGAGTTCACCAATATCCTGACCACTTAACCCCAGGCCCAGGCACTTGACGTATTTGGTGGTCCAGTCCTCGTCATCCATCTGGGTCCCGTCTGGCTCTAGCCAGTAGATGTCTTTGATCTCTTTGCCGTGCAGCGGCCGGTCTTTGAAGAAGCCGCGGCGGTGGAAGACCGGGTTCTTGAGGCGCAAGCTGCAGATCAGGCGGGTGAATTCCAGTAACTCACGGTGCTCGTCGCTCAGGTTCCAGTCGATCCAGGACAGTTCATTGTCTTGGCAGTAGGCGTTGTTATTACCGCGCTGAGTTTGGCCCAGTTCGTCACCCGATCGCAGCATGGGAACCCCCTGAGACAGCAGCAACGTGCCCAGCAGGCTTTTCACCCGGCGCATTCTCAGGGCCTTGATGGCCGGATCTTGGGTCTCTCCCTCCACCCCCGAGTTCCAGCTTTCGTTGTGCGTGGTTCCGTCTTGGTTCTGCTCGCCGTTGGCCTCGTTATGCTTCTGGTCGTAACTGACAAGGTCACGCATGGTGAACCCGTCGTGGCTGGTGACAAAGTTGATACTGGCGAACGGGCGTCGGCCGTTGGAGGCATAGAGGTCGCTGGAGCCTGAAAGCCTGGAGGCTAGTTCCCCAACCTGGCCGCCGTCCCCTTTCCAGAACCGCCGGGTGCAATCTCGATATTTTCCATTCCACTCGGACCATAACACCGGGAAGCTGCCTACCGCGTACCCATTGGGGCCGGTATCCCAGGGCTCGGCAATGAGCTTGACCTGAGAAACAACCGGGTCTTGATGAATGATATGAAAGAATGACGTACTGAGCTGAAAGTGGTGGTTTTGCCGCCCCAAGGTGGCCGCCAGATCGAACCGGAACCCATCGACGTGCATCTCCGTCACCCAGTAGCGGAGACTGTCCATGATCATCATCAACGTCCAGGGATTGGTCATGTTGGGCGAGTTGCCGCACCCCGTGAAGTCAACGTATGCGCGGGCATCGTCGGCCAGGTCATAATACGCCCGGTTATCAATTCCGCGCCAGCTCAGGGTGGGTCCATACCGATCGGCCTCGGCCGTGTGATTGTAAACGACATCCAAAATGACTTCGATTCCCGCGGCATGCAGCGTGCGAACCATCTGCTTGAACTCGTCATGAACGGCCGACCGATCGGCCGTGGCGGCATAGCCCGGATGGGGCGCAAAGAAGCCGAGCGTGTTATACCCCCAGTAATTGGTCAGGCCGCGCTTCACCACCATGTGTTCGTCGATGTGGTAATGGACTGGTAGCAACTCAATGGCCGTCACCCCCAGCCGCTGGAAGTGGTCAATGGCCGGTTCACTGGCCAGCCCCGCGTAGGTGCCGCGTAGGGGCCTGGGTATCTCTGGGTGAAGTTTGCTGAACCCCTTGACGTGCAGTTCATAGATCAGGCTGTCATGCAGCGGGATCCGGGGTGGGCGGTCATCTCTCCAGTCGAATTCCGGGTCTGCCACCATCGCCAGCGGTGCGAAGGGGGCACTGTCACGCGGGTCGGACGCCAAGTCCCCCTGGGGGTGTCCGGCGGTGTAGCCGTACACGGCATCGTCCCAGAGCAGATCTCGACCGATGAGCCGGGCGTAAGGATCTAGCAAGAGCTTGTTGGGGTTGTGGCGCAGGCCGGCGGCCGGCTGATAGGGGCCGGTGACGCGGTACCCATAAAGCTGGCCGGGCGTGATATCAGGCAAGTACGCATGCCAGATCAGGTCGTCTTGCTCCGTCAGCACAATCCGCTTGGCCTCACGCGTGGCCTCGGCCCGGTCAAACAGGCAGAGTTCGACCTGGGTGGCCGTTTCGCTGAACAGGGCGAAATTGACCCCCTGGCCATCCCAGGTGGCCCCTAGCGGATACGGCTTACCCAGCCAGATGTTCATGGGAGATTTCTCGCGGTAAATTAGGATGCCCTTGGCGAGGAGATTGGCATGCGTGGCGGAGCCGTTTCCCACATCAACGTGACTTCGGCCGGGGTAAGGCCATACGCCTCGTTGACGAGATCGCTGATGGTTTTTTCGAGTGCTTGCGCTTCCCTGGCCAGTTTCTGAGCAGGCACAATCGTTCGCTCGTGTTCTTCACGAAGGCCTCTCAAGGCGGCAAGACTGAGGGGATTCCTTCGACCTCTGAGTTTTTTGACTTCGGCCGCAAAGGCGTCGGAATCAAGCTCATATGGAGCCTGAAGTTTCATGCTTGGTGACGCAATTTCATGCTCGACTTGGAGCCAGTCGAGGATTGCATGACATGTAGCTCTTTGGCGTGAGGCGATATCAATAAGTTGCTTGGCGAATGTTTCTGTCTTATTGCGTGTTTTTTCATCCGGCGTCACTATCGGAAGAGATTCGATAAGATAGCCCACTGGTGATAGTGCTTCGTCCTTCATATGAGGAAGATAACGCCAGTTATGCCACCACATTAACGGCGAGTTCAATACACTAAGCAGGTAGAGATCATTGACCGGAATAAAAAAGACTTTATTATTTGCCAGTTGTCCCACAGCATCGAGAGTATAGGAGGGGTGGAATTGAATCTCTTGATAAAAGAGTTTAGGTTTTTCAAATTCATCCCAATAGGCGCATGATCTCAATTCCCACCAGTACCGGCCCTGATCCTGTCTTCTCGTCAGTTGAGCCTCAAGCGGCTTCATGCGTGCGTACAGACTAGGAAATGTATTTTGAAACATGCTTTCGGCATTGTCACCAGCATTGGACCACGGCCAGGAAAAGTCACCGCTCGATTTCAAAGCTATCATCCAGAGCCCCGCCCAATCTGGTAGCCAGCGATTGACGTCTTGCCCGCGAAGATAAGGCTTGATAATGGCTTCACAGGCTGGGTCTGCATTTACCAAGGCATTTCTAGTTGGCGTATCGATCAGAAAGGCCTCGTTGAAACCGGTTTTAATCCCAGCTTTTGGTTTATTATTTATGTAGTCGCTAAGAGGTGCACTCACAGTCCGCAGTTTTTCCAGTATTTCATTAACCTCTTTTGGCTCAAGCGACCAAGCTTGTTTGCCGAGGCTGCTACGCTCGACATCAAATCCTTCAGAGTCGATCTGTGTTCTGAGATCATTGATGCGAAGTTGTTCTCGGGGGATGGCGCAAACCCGCGTGTTCAAGGGCGCTGGCTCCCGTGTAGGTTTCCGGGCTACGATCACAGACGGGAACACATCGGCATCCTGGAATATCTGCTTGGCGTGTCCAAAATCGACCACGGATTCCATCCAGGCGTTTTCGGCAAAGAACTGGCGAAGCGGTTCACCGTAGGCGGCTTTGATCCACTTATTGGTGACAACAAACGAGAGCCGGCCTCCGGGGCGAAGGAGCTTTAAGCCAAGCTCATAGAAATATACATAAAGGTCGGCCATGCCGTGGTAAGACTTGTAATTTGCCTGCAAGTACGGTTTGAAGGGCGAGATCCATTCCTGCCTGACGTAGGGCGGGTTGCCCACCACAACGTCAAAGCCACCCTGTTCAAAGACTTCAGGAAACGCGGCTTGCCAGTTAAACGCGCGGGGGTGTACGGCAGGGTCGGCGATGATGCTATTGCCGCCGCGAATGGTGTGATCAAGGCTTGTCAGTGCCTTGCCACGTTGCGCGGTCTTGATCCAGAGACTCAAACGGCCAATCTGAATCGCTTCTTCGTTCAGATCTACACCATAAATGTTGTTCTGAAGAATCTGGCGGTCGAGGTCAAATAAGGTCCGTTCACCGCGCAGTTCTTGAAGACGGTCATTGGACTTCTGGTACACCGTGTAGAGTTGATCAAAAGCTTCGATCAAAAATGCGCCACTGCCGCACGATGGGTCCAGCACCTTGATGTTCGCCAGTTCGGTCTGCCAGTCTTCCCAGAAACGGACCAGGGCTTCCCTCTGTGGGGCCTTGAGGGTGGCAAGGTCGTAGACGTCTGGCTGGGTCAGCGCCTGCTTTGCAGTTCCCTTGGCAGCCTTGGCGGTTTGATCGCGAAGAGTTTCAAATCGCTCTTTGAGCACGCTTCCAAGCGCTTCGCCCACAATATATCGCGTCATGAAGGCTGGTGTATAAAATGCCCCTTCCTTCTTCCGGCGGCTGGTATGTTCCACGAAGTCCTGGCGTTCGGTCAGGCCATCGAGTTCGTTTCGAAGCCGCTCCAGGTCGGTGATGGATTGTTCAAAGATATGGCCCAGGATATCGACGTCGATGATTTGGGTACCACCGTCATCGTCTGCATCATCTATCGCCTGTTGCAGCGACCGGTAATCATAGGCCGCTAGATCCCGAAAATAGGCGCAAACCTCGTCTGGTACAGCCAGGCCATCGAGCTTCTGGTCGGTGGCGAAAAGTCCGCCATTGTATGCGGGAATTCTGAGTGCGGGGTTTCCCTTATCGATGGAACGAAAAAGACCCTGGAAATTCTCCCAGATCGGCCTGGGATTATAGGGATCACTGTGTTTGAACGCTTTCGCAATGGTTTCGGCCGGTAGCAACTCCCTGTCTTCGCAAAAGGCGCAGAAGAGGATGCGATCCAGAAGTTTTTGGGTACTTGCCAGGATTTCAATGGCTTGAATGTCAGGGTTTGACTGGCAAAGGTGGTTGAATGCCTGCTCACGCATGCCCGCATACTGGACGTAGAACTCCTTGGTGAGTTCACGTTCAACGTTCTCGGATGCCGTTAATAAGTGGTAGAGGTGACAGGGCGTGTCTGGGTTCACCATGCGATCCGCGCCCATGAGAAACACAAACCGCTTGAGCTGGGCCTCATCCCTGGCAAGGGTCTCTGTCTCGAACCGCTCAAAAGTCTGCTGGTCCGAGCCTTTATGGTAGAGTCTGGTTTCCTTGATCGACGTGATGATGATCCAGTCACAGCGGAGGTTGATTGCGTAGCGGTACCCCTGATCGACGGCCGACATTTTTCGCCCCGCGAAGGGACGGTCTAGCGGGTCCTTGGGGCCTTTACCTTCGATGGCGACGATAAACTTATCCTGAACGCCCGGTTTGAATTCACCCAGAACGGCGTCCGCAAACGCTCCATCGACCTCGTTGTATTTCTCTCTCTTGAAGGTGAAGCGGTCTTTGGCATCGACGGCATTCGTGTAACCAAGCACCCCACAAAAGATGTCGGTGAGAAAGTCGGGCAGGAGTTCTTGTTCCTTGAAGCTAGCGGCGCGGCCCGAGGAAACCATTTCACCCCAGCTTGCAATCTTATCTCGCAGCTTCTCGACGTGGGGGGGCAATTGAAATGCCCGCAGGTGTGGACGCAGGACGTCGACGCGAAAAAGGGGTTTGACTTCGACTGGCACGTGGATTCATTCCCAAGAAACTGGTCATCGGTTCTGAAGCTTCAAATATAACTGTCTAAATCATGAGTGATCTGACGCTGGGAAGCAATTGTAGAGTGTATCTGGGCAGAGATTTCATAGAGGAGGGGCTTACCAGGATCAAGTAATATTAAGCGGAAATTAGACTAATAAGGCGGCACGCGTTTTGGTTACTTTTGCTTGACAGGCTCTGGCGTGGCGTGTAAAACGTAGATGTCAAGCGTGGATGTTTTGTAAAACCAAGTGGACAAAAGAAACGAATGGGCGGAGACGTTTTACGGTTTGTCGCAGCGGGTAGTGTGCCGGAGGGCTTGGCTAACAAGCTCAAGATGGCCCGCAAACTGTCAAATATGTCAACCCGCGCGGTTGCGGCAACCCTTGCACCAAGAGTCATTCTGTCTCATGCTACACTCGCCAACTATGAGAGTGGCCGGAGTTCACCGCCTACGCATGTGTTGGTTGCCTTGTCCACGTTATATGAGCGCCCGTTGAGTTGGTTTTTGGCGAGAGGAAAAGCGCTCCACAGTGTTCAATTTCGAAACCTGAAACCTCGTATTCGAATGTCGGATCTTCATGTATATGAAGCCGATTCCCAGAGGCAATTAGATGCCTATAAGGCGATTGAAACGGCCCTAGACCGTCCGTTGAAAAGACAGTTTGATTTACCGCATGTGGAGCCAAGTGCTACAGCCGAAGAGCTTGCGCTGCAGGTGCGGAGCGGACTGGGTATCTCACGTGAAGAGCCGATCTCAAGTGCCATCGAAGTGGTTGAAAAATTTGGTATTAGGGTACTGGAGAATGATACAGAGTTGAGCATTGATGGGCTTGCAGCGAGGTACGATGATGAATTCGTCGTGATCTTAAACCCTGCTGTCTCGAATGACCGGGCACGTCTTAACACTGTTCAAGAGCTAGGGCGAGTCATTTACGGTGATGGCGAACCTGATCTGACTTTGGCCAACTCAAGCGAGGAGAGGGCCTTGGATTTTGCCTCGCACTTACTCCTTCCTAATAATCAATTGAAAAGTGCCTTCGAAGGGCAGTCCATGGTACGCCTGGTACAGTTCAAAGAGCGATTCGGAATCTCGCTGTCAGCAATGATCTATCGTGCCGAAAAGCAGGGTTTCATCACCAAGCCAATTGCCAAAATGTTAGGTGCTGAGTTCGCGCGGCGTGGGTGGAGAACCAATGAACCAGGTTTAGTTCGTCCCGACCGCGCAACGCGGTTTGAGCAACTCATCGAAGAGGTTATAGCTAGCAATAAACTATCACTTAAAGAAGTCGCAGATCTGGTGGGCGTACGTCCAGAGATGATTCGTGAGCGCCTTAGCCGTGCGATGGGTATTGAACCAAACCGTATCCCCAAGGATGAGGGGATGAACACTTTGGGGTTCCCTGGCTAAAGGATTTCAGCCTTGGGACAGCCCGTGACTGAGGTTTTTATGTCGAAAAGACAACATCTTCAGCTTGCTAGTTTCGAGGACGCTGCTTTGCGAGCCCTGTACCGAGAGTACGGGATTCCTATTGATCAATTCATTCATCGCCATTGTGAGCTTGCGGAATTGGTCAAGACCTGGAACGAATTCACGGGCCGCAGTGAAACCCCGCAAGACGTTTTTGATTACATGATGACCAAAAGGAAAAGTGCCCAATGGGAACGACTTGGGCGAGCTTCCGCGAGAAATCCAGGTCCACACGCCCCTTGTTTCACGGATGAGGAACTCACGCACCTTGACGCAATCCACGAAGACTTCCAAATTGCATCCGATAAGTTTGCAACTTGTCCCGCGGCGGGTAAGAAGTTGCAAGCGGAATTCGCTCGCCGAACGAAGCGAATCGTTTCCATTGCGATCCTGGCGGCAGCCATGGTCACGCGTAGGAAAAGCGGCAAGCTCAAGACCTTGAAGCCTAAGTCCAAAGGTCAGAACCTGGGCTTCACCGATATAGATAGAGTGGCAAACTGAACTTTGTTTTCCGCTGCTTTTCAATCCCGGGCTTCATAATCTGTATGGAGCCCGGGTGAATCTTGTTCTTACTCAGAAGAACGAGTATTTAAACGGAGTACGCGATCCGGATCGCAGGGTACGCATTGAACTAAAACTCTCGACACTTCTGGTTATAAAAGTATTCCATGGCTACCACGCTTTTGAGTGGTTTATAAAAGCCACGGCAGACTATTCGTTTTCTAATCGACCTAAGTTTTTGGTCTGAGTTGCTTTTTTTATTAGCATTTTTGGGAACCTCACAGGCGACGATACCTGAAACGCCGGAGCAAATTCTGGTACGCCAATCGCCTTAATGCGAACCGCCCGGGATCAGGGGCCTCATGCTGTTTTCATACGGTACCTCATGCTGTATCGCAAGGGGTACTCGGTTTCCGGGACGCGCAGGAAGACCCTCCTCGGACCACACGCCGTTGTCAGGTCTGCGCTTCGCTTCCCTTGAGTTGCGCTCGTGGTCGAATCCGGCCACAGACGGTATGATGGATGGGCTTAACCTGACCTGGCTGATCTGCCGTTGCCGCTAGTCGGGGGCAGCCTATCCCGAACTTCCTGGTTCAGACTCATGATTCAAAACCTGCGTGGTGATCTTGGCCCGGTGTTGGGTCGCGCCTTGGTTGCGGCCCTCAGTGCGGGATGTCTGTCGCTTGTGCTTGTGATCTCCGGCTGTGGCCAGGCCGTGAAAAGCCAAGAGCGGCCGGTGGTCAATCCCACGGTTACGGCGGTGAAGGTGGAGCGCAGAACGGTACCACTGGAGGCCGAGATCAACGGCGTCACGCGGGCCTTGCAGTCGGTCACGCTGCGTGCCCGGGTGAAGGGGTTCTTGCAGGAAGCCCCTTTGAGTCTGGGTCAGAGCCCGGTCACCGGGCCTGGTCCGCATGTCACCATTCGAGAGGGGACCACGGTGCAGGGGCCGCGCGCGGTGGATGGCAAGATGGTTCCCGGCGACCTGGTGTTCCTGATCGAAGAGGCCCCCTACATTGCCGCCAATGATGCGGCCACGGCCAACCGGGAAGCCGCCCGGGCCGAATTGCTCAAGGCTGAAAAATCCAAGATTCGTGAAACCTCGGAGGCCCAGGTTGCTTTGGACCGGGCCAAGAGCGAACTGGCCAAGGTTGAAGAAAAACGCCGGCTCATTCTGTACCAGCGTCAGGCTAGCCCCAAGGAAGAGGTGGATGAGTACCAGGCCCGGCGGATCGTGAGCGATGAACAGGTCAAAGCTAGCGAAGCTCAGCTTGAGCAGGCCAAGAGTGATTTTGAGACCACCATTGCCGCCGCCCGGTCCACGGTCTCCAAGGCGGCTGCCGAGGTTGAGAACAGCGAACTCCAGCTCAGCTACTGCCGGGTGCAGGCACCCATCAGCGGCCGGCTGGGGGAAGCCCGAGTGAAAGTGGGCAACCTGGTTGGCCCCATGACCAGCGCCTCTCAAGACACCGACCTGGCGACCATCGAACAGCTTGACCCCATGGGGGTCGATTTTCGCCCCAGCTCCATGTACCAGGACCGGACCACGGCCCTGCTTGAGCGTGGTGGGGTGGCTATGCGGCTGTTTGTGCATGGCAACCAGTTGTTCCCGCATGAAGGGCGGACGTTCTTCATGGATAACACCATTGACCAGACGACCTCCACCTACCTGGTCAAAGCCTCGGTGGCCAACCCGGACGGCAAACTGCTCCCCGGTGAGTATGTGCGGGTGCGTGCCGTGCTGGGGGAATTTCCAGATGCCCTGGTGGTTCCGTCTCAGGCCGTGATCGACGGTGGCCAGATCGGTAACTACGTGTACGTGATTGCCGCCCCATCCGCCAAGGGGGCCGAGGCGGGGGCCGCCGCCCAATCGGCCGGCACCGTGGCCCAGCGGGTGCTGGTGCAGGTGCTTGAGGAGTATCGCGGCCTGAAGGTGATTCGGACCGGCCTTGAGCCTGGCCAGCTTGTGGTGGTCGAGGGGCTGCAGATGATCGCCCGGCCCGGCCAGCCGGTTGAAGTGGAAGAACGGCCGTTCGACGAGATGGTCCGCATTCCCGGCGTGATGGAAACCACCTTGGACCAAGACCTGATCCGCGAAGGGATTATCCGGTTCCCAGGGGCCGCCGCGTCACCCGCCCCGTCGACCCCTTCCGCACCAGCGGCTGCCCAGCCCTGACGGACCGGCCCGCACGCATCGCCCGCTCGCCCGCACATCGCTCGTCGCGTATTTCGAGGTCCGCACGCCATGGTCAACTTCTTCATCAATCGGCCGATCTTCGCCACCGTGCTGGCCCTGCTCATGGTGCTGGTGGGCGGCCTGTGCGCCTTCATTTTGCCAATTTCACTTTATCCGGCCATTGTTCCGCCCCAGGTCCAGATTACCACCACCTACACCGGTGGCACCGCCGAGGCCGTGGCCGCCACCGTCACCACGCCCATGGAATCCAAGATCAATGGCGTGAAGGGAATGATCTACGTCTCCAGTGATAGCACATCGAACGGCCTCTCACGCACGGTGGCCACGTTTGACGTGGGGTATGATCTGGATATTGCCGCCGTGGACGTTCAGAACAAGGTCGAAACCGCCAAGCCCCAGTTGCCGGATGAGGTCAAGCAGTTCGGTGTTGAGATCAAGAAAGCCTCGACCAATATGGTGGTGGTGGTGAACCTGGTTAGCCCCCAGGGAACCTACAAGTCGGAATTTTTGGATAACTACGCCCAAATCAACCTGCTTGACGTGCTCAAGCGTGTTCCGGGTGTAAGTGATATCAACATTTTTGGCAATAAGTATGCGATGCGGATCTGGATTGATCCCGACCGCATGGCGGCGAACAAGATCTCGCCGGCCGAGGTGGTGGCGGCCATTCGCCAGGAGAACCGGCAGAACGCCACCGGCAAGCTGGGCGCCGAGCCGATGCCGGCCGGCCAGAACCAGGAACTGGCCGTGACCGCCCAGGGGCGGCTCAAATCGCCCGTGGAGTTTGAAGGGATTGTGGTTCGATCCAATCCCGATGGCTCGATTGTGCGGGTGCGTGATGTGGCCCGGGTGGAACTGGGCTCAGAGACCTATGAGGTGGCCGGTTACCTGGACGGCCGGCCGGCGGCCTGTATTCCGGTGTATCAACAGGCCGACGCCAACGCCCTGGATATTGTGGCCGGCGTCAAGAACGAGATGGATCGGCTCAAGCTGTCGTTCCCGCCCGACCTGGATTACGAGATTGCGTTTGACACCACGCGTTATATTCATGAAAACATTCAAGAGGTCCAGCAAACGTTGATTGAAGCGTTTGCGCTGGTGATTTTGGTGGTGTTCGTGTTCTTGCAAAGTGTGCGAGCCACGATCATCCCGATGATCGCCATTCCGGTGTCGCTGGTGGCCACGTTCGCCTGCATGGCGGCCTTTGGGTTCTCGATCAACACGCTCACGCTGCTGGGGTTGGTGCTGGCGATCGGCCTGGTGGTGGATGATGCGATCATTGTGGTGGAAGGGATTGAGAAACAGCTTGGCCTGGGCAAGCAACCGCTTGAGGCCGCGCGTGTTGCCATGGGCCAGCTCACGGCCCCCATTCTCACCATCACGCTGGTGCTGGGGGCGGTGTTCGTGCCGGTGGCCTTCATCCCGGGTCTTACGGGCCGGCTTTACAACCAGTTTGCCCTGACTATCGTGTTCTCATTCTTCTTCTCGGCCTTGAACTCCTTGACGTTCAGCCCGGCCATGTCTCGGCTGTTCTTGAAGGCGAAGGTGGATCATGGCCCGTCGAAGTTTCCACCGTTTCGCTGGTTCAACAGCCTGATGACCTGGCTCGAAACTTCCTATGACAGTATTTGCGAGTACACCACGCACCACTGGTATCTGGTGGTTTTGCCGTCGTTGGTGTTGCTGGGCCTGACCGGCTGGTTGCTCTGGGAACGTCCCAAGGCGTTCATTCCTTCGGAAGACCAGGGCTACCTGATTGTGGCCGTCCAAACGCCCGATGGCACCACCAAGAGCCTGACCACACAGGCCATGGAGCATGCCCAGGCCATTGCCTCGGAGCTGGAGGGGGTCGAGCATATTGTCCGGTTCGATGGATTCAACCCGCTGACGCAGAATAACCAGACCAACGCCGGGGCCATGTTCTTGACCTTGAAGGAATGGGGTGAGCGTACCGAGCCCAGCCTGCGTGCCTGGAGCCTGGTCCGGCGGCTGCAGGGCGAGATGATGAAGGGACTGGCCGATGTTTCGGCCGCTCGGCTCAAGGCGGATGGCTGGCTGGATGCGGCAGGCCGGCCCACGGTGCCCTGGGTGCGTGAGCAGGCCGGCAAGTACAGCATCACCGGCGTGCGAGAGGCGCTGGCCATTGTGGCCCAGCCGCCGCCCATTCAGGGGCTAGGGACCACGGGCGGGTTCGAGTTTTATCTGGAGGATCTGGCGGCCAAGGGGCCAGAGGCGCTGGCAGGGGTTACCCAGCAGTTTTTAGCCCAGGCCCGTCAGCGACCGGAGCTGACCGGCCTGTACACGTCGTTCACCACCAGTGTGCCTCAGCTTTATTTTGAGGTGGATCGTGATAAGATTCGCACCCTCAGGTGCAAGGTCTCAGACGTGTACGATGTGCTCCAGGCCAACCTGGGCGGCTTGTATGTGAATGACTTCAACCTTTACGGTAAGGTCTGGAAGGTGATGCTTCAGGCCGAAGGGGACCATCGCCGGACCGAGGCCGATATCCGCAGCGCCCACGTGGTGAATGCCGATGGCAACACGGTACCCCTGGCATCTTTGGGTGAACTCAAGCAGATTGTGGGGCCGACCAACGTGCCGCACTACAACCTGTACAACGCGGCCAAGATTAATGGCGGTCCTGCGCCTGGGTACAGCTCTGGCCAGGCCACGGTGGCCATGGAAGAGGTGGCCGCCAAGGTGCTGCCCGAAGGGTTCGGGTTTGAATGGACGGGCACCACCTATCAAGAGCAGAAGACCGGCAACCAGTCGGCCTTCATCTTTGGGTTGTCGATCCTTTGCACCTTCTTATTCATGGCCGCGCTTTATGAGAGCTGGATCCGGCCGCTGGTGATCATTCTCACGGTGCCGCTGGCCACCTTCGGGGCCATTCTGGGCCTGCGGTTGTTCAACCTGAATCTGGACGTGTTTGGTCAGATCGGCCTGGTGATGCTGATTGGCCTGGAGACGAAGAACGCCATTCTGATCATTGAGCGCGCGGTGGAGCTGCGGCATGAGGGGGTGGACATCGTGGAGAGTGCCAAGATTGCCTCTCGAGAGCGGCTCAGGCCGATTCTCATGACCTCGTTCGCATTCATCATGGGGGTGCTGCCCATGGCCAGGGCAACCGGGGCCGGAGCCTTGAGCCGGAACTCGATTGGGATCGTGATTGCGTTTGGCATGCTGGTTAGCACGGTACTGGGCCGGTTTGTGATTCCCGTGTACTACGTGCTGGGCGAGCGGATTGGCGACTGGCTGGCCGGACAGCCGACTGCGGCGGCCGCGCCGGTCTTGACGGCCGGCGATGCGGGGCCTGAACCGCATGGGGCCGCGTCTCACGGCGCTTGAGGTTTTACCACAAAGGGCAGGGGAGTTGGACTGATGATGGCTGCAACGCTCTGTCTGGCGGTCTTGACCATGGCGGCCGACCCGCTGGCACCGGGCAATCACACGCGCGCGGTGGATCTGGACGGCAAGACCCGTTCCTACCAGGTGCATGTGCCGCCGGGCTTCGATGGCAAAACGGCGGTGCCGCTGGTGCTGGCGCTGCACGGGTTTGCGATGTCGCCGGCGCTCATGCCTGGCTTTACCGGCTTGAATGAGACGGCCGACAGGGAAGGGTTTCTGGTGGTTTATCCGGGCGGGACCGGGTTCCCGGTGCGCTGGAATTCTGGGGGCTTTCGGGGCCAGAGTGGCGACGATGTGGGTTATATTCGCGCGGTGCTTGATGATTTGAGCCAGGCGGCCACGGTGGATTCCAGACGTGTGTATGCCACGGGGATGTCTAACGGGGCAATGATGTGCTATCGGCTGGCGGCCGAGCTTTCCGACCGGATTGCGGCAATTGCCCCGGTGGCGGGGACCATGGCCACACCCGACGCCCGGCCCGGTCGGCCGGTTCCGGTGATCCATTTTCATGGCACCGAAGATACGCTGGTGGGTTATGAGGGGCCGGGGCTCAAAGCCCCCGAGGGAATGTCGTTCCGGTCTGTGGAGCAGAGTGTGCGCACCTGGGTGGCCTTGAACGGCTGCCCGGAGATGGCCATAACCACCGTGTTACCGGATACGAATGCCAAGGATGAGTGCACGGTGGAGTGCGCGGTGTACGGGCCTGGCAAGGATGGCGCGGAGGTGGTGCTGTACACGGTGCGGGGTGGCGGCCATACCTGGCCGGGTCGGAAGGCCGCCAAGTTCTTGGGCGCATCCACGCGTGACATCGATGCCACCACTCTGATGTGGGAGTTTTTCCAGCGTCATCCCAAGCCGTGAGCGGAACAGGCCAGCAGATTGGAACGCGTGAAACCTACTCTGCGTATGGTCTTTGTGTACAAGGTTTTGCATGCGTTCCGGAAGTTCTTGGCCCTGGTAGACACTCCCCGTTCAGGAGTCGAACGCTGCTCCTACTTCCTGGGGACTAGATACCTGTCAAGTCTTGAGGGCTGAAGGCCCGTTCTTCAATCAGAGCCGCGAACGGGAGAGAACGACCAGCTCAGCAAGACGCTTCTGGACCTTGAACACGAGGTTCTTCGGCCCCAGCAAGAGATTCCTGGTGTCATGCATGACTCTTCCGAGAGTCATCCGTGACAGGTGAGAAGGGACACCAGCTTGCTCTTTCTTTGTCTTCAAGGCGCTTCGCGGGCGTCAATGCTTCCGGTCACGGATGATCTGTCCCAGATCATCCATGCCATGTCCGAATCAAACGCATTGGCAACGAACCTGGTGTTCGAGGCCCTGATTTCTCGTACGGAGCTGGTCGCTCACTTCCGTTCGCGGCTCTGTATGAAGAAGGCGC
>CAIYJE010000114.1 GCA_903926465.1 uncultured Planctomycetales bacterium | reverse complement strand
TTTATGGAATGGCAGTGGATATTGCTGCGGCATTACCGGGCCCCTTTAAAAGTTGTGATGGTGTCCAAAATGGCCTGGGGATCGTTCCCCTTGACGGTTTTGAGAATCTTGCCGGTCCCGTCCTGAAACAGGGTTACCGGTGCGGATTTGGCGTGCTCCTCGAACCGGCGTCGCCCCACCTCGGCATCGCTGGCGTGCTGCATCCGCCAGTTGATGGTTTTGTTGTCGATCCGACCACGGAGTGGTGCGTGCGTCGTTGGCCCCACGTCGGCCACGCTGGGGGCGTCTGGCACGATGTACGTCACCCAGAGTGCACCCTCAAGCGGTGCAGGCGTTGGTGGTACCGGACCGGGTGTTGGGCCAGGAATCGGCGGTGGTACCGGACCCGAGCCCGCTGGGATGCTCACCACCTTGTACGGCTCGCCGTCAATCACCACCACGAGGTGACGGGGTTCCCCGCCGTCCAGGTCAATCACCTGAATGTGGGGCACCTGAACCAGTACGGCGAGCAAAAACGCGGTGAGCATGGGTCAATCTCAAAGTTGATTGTGAGCACAGGGGGCGGGAATCGAACCCGCCGTGGAATCGCATCTAGGCTCAAGCCACGCACCAGTCCCTGTGTGGGTTATTACTGAGCCGCCGGAGCGATGGCGTTCAGCCGATCGAGCGTCTGCTGGAGCGCGGCCGCGTCTTCCTGGGAGGTGACGAGCTGGCCCTGGAGCTGAGCCACCTGAGCCTGGAGATCGGCAATGGCCTTGGAGTCAGCGGCTTGCTTGGTTTCGATCCGGTCAACGGCCTGGAGCAGTGCAACAAATTGCGGAGACATGGAATCCTCACGGTGCGAAAGATGACCCAGCGCCACCAGGGCAGCCAGGCACAAGAACAAAGCAATAACGGCCAGGGTGTGGTGGCTCATCAGAGAAGGATCGGGATGACGATCTCCGCCGCCGTCAAGATCCACCCCGCCAGCTTGAGAGCCACCGCTGGGGTGATCGGGCAAACAACAGCCTTGAGGCTGCCGTCCTGTTCGGGAGGATTGGCGAGCTGGTCGAGCAGCTCTTGGGCCTCCTCATCGGTCAGGCCCTGGTCAAGCTCCCAGGCGTGGAAGAAGTAGCCGTTGCTCTTGCCGTCAGTCATGCGACCAAGAGCCCAGCCGGCCAGGAGCCAGCCAGCCTTAGCGATCTGGTGTTTGCCGGCGGTCGTGTTGGCGGCCCCGTCTTTGATCGCTCGGACGGCGTCAAGAATGTCGGCTGTAGGAAGCTCTGTCGGGAAGTCGGCCGGATTGCTCATGGTGTCCCTTCTCGGATTTGGTCGTATGCTGCCCGGATATGCTTACTGATCGTGCTTTTCTTCATGCCGAAGTCGGATTCCAGCGAATGCTGGACGCGATCCTCAACACACTTGGCCACCAGCAAACCGCGTTGTAGCGGAGTCAGATCCCGCGTGAGCCAGTCAAACGCCTCGTTCGCTTCGATCAGGTGGATGACCTTTCCATAGTTATCATCGATCACCCCGGCCACGGCCTCGGTGTCGTACAGGACCTCGCCGGATGTCCGCTTCCACCTCGCCAGCTTCTCGGATTTCAACCAGGTCTTGATCTCGCCCCGAACCTTGAACCAGAGGTAAGAGGGGAAGGCTGAAGACCCGTCGTACTGTTCGGCCGCTTTACAAAGTCCCAGGTAAGCCACCTGGAACAGATCGTCGGCCAGGTGTCTCGGAACACACCGGATGTATGCCGTTGCGTACTGTTTGGCCAGGCCCATGTTGGCCAGGGCTTGCCGTTGCTGTGAGTCGGTCATAGGCACCGGAAAAAGGAGCCGCCCTGAGTTACCAGGGCGGCTCGATGGGTCAGGTGTTCTTGATGTAACCACCAAGCAAGAGCACCGGACCATTGGAGGTGTCTGAAGCGTCGGTACCGATGCGACGGACCCTGATCAGGACCGTGTCGCCGGCCCCGGCGCTGTTCAGGTTTGCGTTGGTGATCGCCAATGAGGTCTGGATGATCGTGTTGCTTGTGCTGGAGTTGGTGACCGTGACGGTCTGTTCCGTGCCCGCACCTGTGGCGATGTCGGTGGTTGCGGACCCCCCGTTGATCTTTTTGGCCGTGACCCCCAGCTTCACACCGGCCCCGAGGTCAGAGGCGTCAGCCCCGTCGTCGGTGGTGTTGAAGTACAGCGTCAGGCCCGTACTGTAGGTCCAGTTAGCCGGAAGAGTGGCCTCGAAGGTGAACCCCTTGGTGTCGCTCTTGAGCAGCCGAACCGCGCCCATCGAGCCACGCGTGACGTGATCGATCATGTTGATCGGCGCGCCGTTCAACCGAAACAGGTCACGCGGGCGGAAGCTATCTACGTATTCACCAGCCATTGTTCAGTCCCTTCTGGGTTATGCCGTAACGAGGTAAGACCCGAAGTTTGGACGAACGACAGAGAGCGCATAAACGGCGTGGATATGGAGAATCCAGGCCTGTTCACGCGGGTCGTACCAGAGCTGGACTCGGTAGGTCAGACCCGAGCCAGGTACCTGGTAGTACGTCTCCTTCACATTCGGCTTGTCGCCGATCGGAGGCTGGATTGGGATCAGTGCGAACGCGGCCTTGTGGAAGTACAAGCCTGCGTATGTGCTTCCAGCCGTGGGCTGGGGCATCATCGCGTCGTAGTCCACGCTGGCGTTGAACTGGGGCATGAATACGGCGCGCTGCTGGAGAGCCATCGCGGCCGCGTCACCCACCACGTACTGCTGCAGGAAGTTCTGGGTCGAATCGCCCATCATGTTCGAGTAAGGAACATGGCCGACGACCAGGAACTGATTCTCCTCCTCGTCCGGAGCACCGGTCGCACGTAGGTTAGCCCAGGCGTTCGCGATGTTGGTCCGCGTGAACACCTTCGTACCGCCCGTAATGGACGTATACGAAGAGAAGTTCGTCGAGGTAACCAGGTTGCAGATCGAGCGGTTGATCTTTCGAGAAAGCGACTCGATCGCCGGTTGCATGTAGAACTGGACGAGGTTTTCGGCCGACCGGATGTCGTCGAAATCCGGGATGCGGAGAGCCTTCGACTTGTTGTTGTTGACCGCAAGCTGGACGCTGGTGTGGTCCTGGTCGGTGATCTGGATCGGGCCGTTGCCGATGTCGATGACATCGTTCTCGGCGACCGATGGGATGTTGACGTTCACCGTCTGGCCGATCGTCCCGGCCAGGGGCTGATTCTGGATATACACCTTGCTTAGCATCGAGTTGCGAAGCTGAGTCGGTGCCTTCAGCATCGACAGACCCGGCAGAACCAGGGTCTGGAAGATGTTGGTTACTGTATTGGCCATGTTTTTCCTTGGTAGCCTTACCCGTCAATGCAATCGGCCCGACCTTCTCGGAGGGCCTCAGCGAGCGCGGGATTCTTGGTTTGCCACCCCGGAACCTGTACTTCCTTTTCGGAGTACCTGACCCGGGCTACAGCCTGAGCGCTGGGAGCGCGGCCGGCACCAGGTGGAGGGCTGGTCTGTGTGACCGGCCGTGCCTGGTATGCCCCACTGGGAGGCGTTCCCTGACTGGCGGGAGTGGCCGAACTGGCGGCCGGGTCGGACTGCGCCGAGCGGAACAAGTATGCGGCCTTTTCACGGGCCGGCGCTACCAGTGCCGCGATCTGATCGGGCGTCGGAACCGCCTCGACGGCGGATGGGTCGAACCCGATCTTCGCCCAGATATCCTCGACCGGGACTCCGTCCTGGAGCTCCGGACCGATAACCTGAGCGAATGCGTCTCGGTGATCACGCGAGCGAAGAGCCGCCTGAAGCGCGGAGACTTGCTTCTCCAGCTCAACGGGTTTGGCTGCCAGGCTCTCCCGCTCTTTGGCGAGCTCGGCCTGGGCTTTCTCCAGTTCGGTGATCTTCGCCTGGGCCTGTCGGAGCTGATCAAGGACCTTGTTCTTGCTAGCCTTCTGTTGGCCGACGAGAGCTTGGCTCTGTTTCAGTTGCTCGTTCAGACTGGCAATGAGTTGTTCAGACACGGTCTAAGGCCTCAAGTGTTCGGGTTGTGGTCAATCACCAGGGAGTCGATTCCTCTCGCCAGTGAGGCCCGATCCAGCGACAGGAACTCCCGGGGGACGCCGACGATCTTCGTCTTGCTCCACGCGGTGCCGTCCTGGTTGACACCGGAGGCTCGTTCCACGCGATAGAGAACGCCGTCCACAACCAGTTCGCCACAGAGATCAAGCAACTCTGCAGCGTACTTCTCGGCCTGTGCGTCGTCACGGTTGGCGATCCAGTTGGTAAGCCGGTCCATGTCCATCGCGGGAGCCTGGCCGGCTGGCGATGATGTTGGAGCGGCCACGATGGGCTTCTTGTCTTCAACGGTTGGCATCAACTCGACTCCGGTCCGTCAGGTGTTTGCCGGCCGCCTTCAGGTTGCGAGGCGTCTTCCGGCTTGCCCTTATCCTCATCATCGGCGGTGGACTCGGGAGACGGCGGTTCCTCGTAGTCCTCGTCGTTCTCTTCTGCTTGCTCCTCGGCGTCGTGGGCCGGGTCCGGCTTGTCGCTCATGATCGCGTTCCAGGTTTTGCGACGTTCGGCGATCTGTTCCGCCAGTTCTTCGGCTTGGAGCAGGGTGATTCCGCGTCGACGGGCCAGGACTTCGATCGGGTCCGTCAGGCCCTGGTCAAGCTCCCAGGCGTCGGCCTGGTCGCGGTCGGGCGTCGGGAGCGGGATCTTCGGCTCTGGCCAGATCACCAGGAGCTTGGAGTCGATCGCGGCCTGGATACAGCCAGGGTCCTGGTACCACGTGCCATACACGGCCAGCACGGTAGAAACCAGGTCCTTCTCCGTCTCGCCGAATTGGACCTGTCGAGCTCTGGTCCGGTCAATCAATGGCATCTGTTTCGCCACGATGGCCACGCCAGAGAGGTCGGTCGAGGAGTCCGACCGGATCACGCTCAGTGGGACCTCGAGCTCTTCGCATGTCGAATCCAGGAACGCGCGAAGATCAGCCCAGGCGTCCTGGACTCCGAGCTGGGCCTGGAGGTACCCGAGCTCGGGCTGGCCGGACTGATCGCCGGCTCGAACGGCCGGGTCGGCTTGGAGGTGCGTGAACCCGCCCGGCTTGTTGGTGAAGCTGGCCGTGGCCGGGATGTTCCGGGCGAACCCGAAGGGGTTCAAGTACCGGCTCATGTGCTCGGCCAGGTCACACTGGCGGCGGTCCGCTTCGGCGTTTGCCTCCATGAGCGCCTTGCCGATTCCGCCCTCCCAGAACGCGGCGTCGGCGGGTTCGTGTCGCACGAAGACAAACGGCAGAATTCCGGGGTAGGGAGTGGGTCCGGACTCCGCGGACAGAAGCGTGGCCGACTTCGACGGGCTGGAGTCTGGGAGGTGTTCGTCGGTCAGATAAGTCCGCCGTTCGAGCGCGGACCAGACGCGGTATCGAGTGCGGACTCGACCGACCGACTCACACGGGACTTTCTCGATCGTACAAACGGCCCAAGGCTCAATAGGGTTCCCGTCCTTGGTGAACACCGCCAGCTCGTGACCCTTCCAGACCCAGAGCCGGATCGGCCGGGCTGGGTCGCCGGTGGCCTCGACCTGGAGCGCGGCCACGTGATTGAGGGTCGCGGCCCGGTCCGCGCTCATAAGCCGGGAGTTCGCTTCGGCTTGACTCAGGGTGAAGTTGATCCACTCAGTCCGATCCGGGTCACCCTCCCAGCATCGCGTGGGGGGGTTCGAGTACAGGGGATCAGTCAACTTCCTGACGATCGTCCGCGTGATCCGCGAGTATCGCTTGGGCCGGGCCTGGAAGTCAGAGGCTGACTCCTCACGGCGCGGCCGAAGGTGTTTGTAGTTCCTGAACTGGTAGAAGTCTTCGGCGGTGGCCGCCTCATCGAGCCGATGCGCATCCGCCGGGAGCCCTTCCAGGATGGTGCGTTCAATCGTGTCCAGACTGGGGATCGAGTCCTTGGCGGACGCCTCGCTGAGAATCGTGATCATGCTGTCACCGTGAGGAACGGGTAGCCGACCGGGTGTATGGTCAGAACGACCGTGGCGAGCGGGTTGTCCCAATCAATCGCCATTGCTGCGAACTTGCCCACGACGTGATCACCCCCCTTCGAGTCGCCTGGCCACCTTGGACCTTAGTCCGACCAGAGCGACGCTAACATGATCATCGCGTCCGCCAGGTCGGGAGAACGGCCGAGCCGAGTCATAAGGTCGGACTTAGCTTCAAGCTCGATCTTGCTCTCCATGTGCGAATACTTCAACTCGGCAAGCTCTTCGCGAAGGTCCGACCAGTGAGCACCGGTGACAGCCGGAGGGATGGAGAACGCCGGCTGGACGTGAGACGTGGCCGGTGGCTTATCGAGCTGCTGTCGTGAGATCTCCGGGAATACTGAGCCTGTAGGGTTCGGGGCCGGTGCGATCAAGACCGCGCGGTCAGGGTCGAGCCGCCTCCGGAGCTTCCAGGCCGAGCGGGCGCGGCGGTTCTTGAACCTGTGCCCACCCTTGGCTGAGCCGTGGTACGGCGTGGCCGAGACGATACCAACGGCCTCCAGATATCGGTGAAAGTCAGAGCCGGCCCAGCCGCCGGCGTCGTACACGATATTGTCGTGAGCGACACCCCACTTCAGGGAAGCACGCGCCACGATGTTTGCGGCCTCGGTCAGGGAGATGGTGTTGGCCGCGACCACCTCCAACACACCGAAGTCATCCGCCACGATCAGAACAGTCCTGTCCCGGCCAGTCCCCTTGGAGATGTCGATCGAGAGGTATCGGGTCGAATTGCCCGGGGCACGTTTGGCGAGGTACGCGCGGTCGATCCATTCGGACGGGATGAGCTGGTCGTGGTCCTCGTCCGGGAACAAGGCCTGGACGCGGGTTCGCCAGTAGAGTGAGGCCTCACCGAATAGGACCCGAACTCGGTCGATCCAGGTCTTCGTCGTCAAGCCGAACGGGAGCCCATTGGCTCTGACTTCGTCGTCCGTGAGGTGAGCGTAAGGGCTGTCGAACGCGGTCAGGTGGTGGCATGCGTAGCCAGGAGTGCCGGCCACGGCCTGGTCGTAGAGCGTCCGGAAGTGACCGGTGGCGCGGATCGGGTTCCCGAGGACCAGAAGCCGGGTGTAACCGAGCGACTCGATGGCGTCAAAGATGGCTTGGTCCACGCCGGAAGCCTCATCGACAATCACCAGCACGTCCTCACCGTGGAGGCCGGCGAACGACTCCGACCGCTTGGCACTCCATCCGACCGCGAACCAGTCCGGACCCAGGTCAAGCCGCTGGGGAATCGAGGAACCCTCACTGGTCCGGCCGGGGAGTTTGATCTTGGCCCCACGGTGCGCGGTCTTGATGGCGCTCCAGAGCACGTTCACAAGCTGGTTGTTACTGACGCTCGTCGTGACGATCTTCGCGCCTGGCCTGGTCGTGATCCAGTGAAGCGCGATCGTGGCCGCGACCCAGCTCTTCCCGACCGCGTGAGCCGCTGGAACCACGGTGATCGGCGTCGTCTGGACAGACCGAGCGATGGCTTCCTGCTTCTTATGCAGGGGCGACCGGCCCAAGATAGCCTCATGAAACAGGCCTGGGTCGTCGTAGCAGTCCGCGAGCAGCTCGGCGAGCTCGTCACTTCTGGCCACGGCGTTCCCTGATGGCTTTTGCCTGTGCAATCACGTCAACGGTGATCGAGTCCGGGGCGTCGGTAACATGCGATTCCAGCAACTCCACCCGTCGTTCTTCGAGTGACAGGCGGTCGAAGCCTTGAATGGTCTTGAGTGCGGCCAGGTGGAGACGTGGCTTGTTCTTACACTTCGAGCCCATTTCCGTCTCTTCGTCCACGATATCGACGGCCTTTTGCAACAGCCGACGCCGGACCTCATCGGGGATAGCCCATCGCTCTCTCAGTGCCCTTTGTATGATCCGCTGGTCCCTCCTTGGACCGAGCGAACCATCTTTTTCGGGCGTGTCGCTCATGGGATCGGCTTCTGGGCTCGCGTCAGTTTGAGCTCGGTCAGGACCTCTTCGACCACGTCCTCATGACGGCTCAGGGCTTCGGTCACCTTGACGATCGCCAGCGTTGATTCTTTGAGCTGGATTTGAAGCGATCCGCTGACCGTTTCTTCGAGCCTTTGGATTCTTTCGTTCAGGAGCTGTTCTCGGTCCGCCGCCTTCCAGGCCCAGAACAGCACCAGCCCCACCGAGAGCCCGTTAGTCGCGACGATGGAGATGATCTGTTCAACGGTCATTCAAGACCTCGGAATTTTTTTGGGGCTAGGTTGTCGGCTGTAAGATCCGGGCCTCGAATCGGACAGCCGCCTTGGAGGTAAACCGAGCCACGGCCTGTTGTGAGATTCCCATTCGGCGCGAAGCCTGGCGGGTCGAAAGTCCATGGACACAGACCAGGATCGTGGCCTCGGCTTCCCTCTGGGGACACACGGCCTCGATTTCGTCAATGAGGTCGGGGCGAGAATCCCGGGAGGGGGCCAAGTCGATCCGGTCAATTCCATCGTCGGATACCGTGGCCGTCTGGACCTGGCGAGCTTGCTTCTTGCACCAGTCGAACAAGACCCAGCGGATTCTTCGGTCGGCGTAGGTCGTGAAGCGGAAACCCTTGGCTGGATCGAAGCGAATGGCGGCTTTACATAGTTCGAGCCTCGCGACAGAGATCAGGTCGTCCGCGTGATTCGGGAAACGGGCGATAGTGGCGGAGGCGACCCAGGCGGCAAAGTCGATGTGCTGTGTGACCAGGTCTTGCTGAGCAGCCGTGAGCCTTGACATGGTTTCAGCCTCCCGTTTTCCTTTGGCGTGTCAGTACACTGTTCCTGTTCACTAGGTGGATATCAATAGGCCCCCAACGGTTCCTTAATGGTTCCTAAACGGACCCAAAATAACCGGCTAGACCTGACAACTCCTGGTCGGTACAACCATGAAACAAGGCTGTTTTCTAGCGGTTCAGCTTGAACCGCGGGCCGAGTCGCCCGCGTTCGCAATGCAGAGGTTGAGGGTTCGATTCCCTTCCGCTCCACT
>CAIYJE010000113.1 GCA_903926465.1 uncultured Planctomycetales bacterium | reverse complement strand
TTTTGGCCGGAGGAATCTCTTCGTACGCGGCGAGGGCGGAACCGGTGATTGCAGGCGTGTACCAGGCCAGGGCCGCGAGCATGGCCAGGGGCGGTGCCGAGAACGGATGGCGCATGTGAGGAGGGTTCCCGCGGATGTGTGTTTGAAGGCCGGTTCCGGAGGAAGCGCCCCCGTCGATCGGCATTTTCTTGAGCTATGAATAGCTTACACGAACAGTGAGACGCTTACGGCAATCCGCGCGGTCCCTTGCTTCTAAAAACGAACGAGCTGGTGAGTTCTTAGAAAGAACCCACCAGCTCATGAAATTATGCAACAACCCTGCCCTGGGCTCGCTTATTTCGCCGGTTCCAGGGTACCGATCAGGCTGGGGGACTTGGTTGGACCAAAGCCAACGTTGGACTCAGACGCCACCGTGACCTGGTCCCCCTCAAACTGAAAGGTATAGCTGCGGTAGAACGGCGTCTCATACGGGCAAAACTTGACGGTGTAGGTGTTTTCATGGGTCCAGGCTCCCGCGGCCGCCACCGACTGGTCCGAAGCGGCTGGTAACCGACCGTTGGCCAGGACGGCACGCCCTTTCCGCCAGCTTCCCGCGCCGCTGACAATCCGCTCTTCACCATCGGCCCGCTTGAGCACCACCGTCGCCCCCTCGGGCGTGAAGTCCAGGCTCACCGACTCCAGTTTCTGGTCGTTGGCTGGCAGGCTGTACCGCTTGCCAGAGGCCTTGGCGGCCCAGGGAGAGATTGCCGACCCGGCCGGCACCCGCACCGAAAGTCCAGCCAGCGTCTCTTTGAGCGATTCCCCGGCCGAACCGGCAGACGGCAGCGGTCCGTTTTGCATGGCAGGGAGCAACTTCTCCCACACCAGATTGAGCACGGCCTGCATATCTTTGCAGCCACTGGTGATGGCGATGACGGCGTCTTGTTCGGGCAACACCAGGCAGTACTGACCGAATGCACCGTCTCCCCGGTAGGCACCATTCTGGGAGCGCCAGAACTGGTAGCCATATCCCTGATCCCAGTCACTCTTGGGGTTGCTACCGTTGGCAATCTGGAGCGAGGTGGCAGCCTGCACCCAGGCGGCGGGTAACAGTGGCTTCCCTTGCCAGACCCCCTTCTGAAGGTACAACTGGCCGAACCGGGCAATATCCTCGGTGCGAACGTTCAGGCCGTAGCCGCCCAGCGAAACACCCTGGGGACTGGTCCCCCAGGTGGGATCTTTGATCCCCAGCGGTTCAAACAACCGCGGGCGCAGGTAGTCGAGCGTGGTCTGGCCAGTGACCTTCTGAACGATGGCCGAAAGCATGTACGTGGCGGGCGTATTGTAAAGGAAGTGAGTGCCCGGCTTGAACGGCACCGGCTGGGCCAGAAAGGTCTTGGTCCAAGGGGCATCGCTCGCGTTCAGATTGGGCTCAACCTGATGCCCGGTGGCCATTCTGAGCAGGTCTCGCACCCGCATCGACTTCAGGTTGTTGCTGGGTTCCGCAGGGGCGTCGTCAGGAAAGAATGAGAGCACCGTGTCATCCAGGCTCAGCTTCCCGTCTGCAATCGCCAACCCAACTGCGGTGGAGGTAAAGCTCTTGCTGAGCGAGTAGAGCATGTGGGGGCTCTCGGCGTCGTAAGGGGCCCACCAACCCTCGGCAACCACCTTGCCATGCCTCACAATCATGAGGCTGTTCATCGTGTCAATCTGGCTATCGGCCGCCTGCACAAACGCCTGAATGGCCGCCGAAGAGATTCCCTGCTCCTCGGGTGCAGACCGGGGCAACCCCTGCGCCTGGGCGGAATCAGCAAATGCCGACGCAACAAAACATGTCATGGCAGCAAAACGAAAGAACAGACTCATGAGTGGTACCAACATGGAGAGTGGAACAGAGTTGCGCTCTTGGAGCCTTGATGCTAAAGGCTGAGCCGGGCGAGTCAACCAGCCAAGGCCGATTTCTTCCCAGTGATCAGAATCTGTTGGCGCTTTCACCGCATCTCTGGCCTGGTGTTTGCTTGACTGGTACGGCAAGTCATGGACAATAGCACCAGACGATCCATCCATGCAGCCACTTTCCGGCTCTTTCGGGTCAAGGCGTTCAAGACATGGCCCACCTGTACCGCCTTTCCGTGGTTCTGGTACTTACGGTACTGGGCGTGCCCGATGTTCAGGCCCAGCCCATGAACACCGCCAGCCAGGGTGGTTCAGTAGATCCACGCCCTTCTCGGGAGGGCCTTGATCTCTTTGAACGGAAGATCCGACCGGCCCTGGTCCAGAACTGTTTCAAATGCCACTCGGGTGACCCGGCCAAGGCCAAAGGGAACCTGGTTCTCGACTCGCGCGATGGCCTCAGAAAAGGGGGAATCTCCGGGCCGGCGATCGAACCCGGGCATCCAGAGAAGAGCCTGCTGATTGAAGCCCTCAAGCACGAAGGGCTGGAAATGCCCCCCTCGGGAAAACTTCCCGACGAGGTCCTTGAGAGCTTTGAGTCCTGGGTCCAGATGGGCGCACCAGACCCGCGCGCGGGCAAGGCGGCTAACCCCAGAAATACCATTGATATGGCCGCGGCCAAGCGCTACTGGGGATTCCAGCGCCCCAGATTTGTGCCCGCGCCCGCCGTTTTGAACGCGCAGTGGCCGATCAGCGATATTGACCGACACATCCTTGCCAAACTCGAACAGCAGGGGCTCAGGCCGGTTCCAGACGCCGATCGAACGACCCTGATACGCAGGCTGACGTTTGACCTTATCGGCCTGCCGCCAACCCCTCAAGAGATCGACGCGTTTGTGAATGATCCGTCTACCGAGGCGGTTGCCAAGGTGGTGGATCGACTGCTGGGCGCGCCACAGTTTGGTGAACGATGGGGCCGCCACTGGCTGGATGTGGTGCGTTTTGCGGAATCGACCGGCAAGGAACTGAATCTCCCGTACCGGTTCGCCTGGCGATACCGCAATTACGTCATCGACGCGTTCAATAATGATAAGCCGTTCGACAAGTTCATCGTCGAGCAGATTGCCGGCGATCTGCTGCCCGCCAAGACCGAAGCGGAACGGAACGAACTGCTGGTGGCCACCGGCTTTCTGGCCTTGGGGCCCAAATCGGCCGTGACCAGAGACCCAGAGCAATTCAAACTCGATGTGATCGACGATCAGATTGATGTCACCGGCCGTGCATTCCTGGGCCTGACCATTGCCTGCGCTCGCTGCCATGACCACAAGTTTGATCCGATCCCCACCACCGATTACTACGCGCTGGCAGGGATTTTCAACAGCACAGACACCCTGGCCGGAATCAAGCCTGGACGCCGGGTGGCCACCGCCCAACGCTTACTCCCCTTGGCCGGCACCAGCGCAGAGGTCAAGCTTTCAACCGCCGATTCCAGCAAAGAGGCCGAACGGCAACAGCAGATTGCCAAGATCCAGCAACAGATCAGCAATCTCCAAAAACAACAACGAGCCGGCAAACAGCGGCCGGCAATGCCCAACGCCGGCATGAAGCAACAACTCCTGCGGCAAGCCTCGGCCATGCAGCAAAACCTCCAGCGCGGGGCCGTTCGCCAGCAGATCAAGGGGCTGGAAGACCGGCTCGATGAACTGGAAGGGGCAACCACAGGGTCTGGCAACCTGGCCATTGGTGTGCGGGATGCAGATACACCCACCAACGCACGCGTTCTGGTGCGGGGCGAGCTGAAAGAAAAGGGCCCGGTGGTTCCTCGCGGTGTTCCCACCGTGCTCCAGACCGTGATGACCTCTCACATGAACCCACGGTCCAGCGGACGGTTTCAATTGGCCAACTGGATTGCAGACAAGAACAACCCGCTGACCTATCGCGTGATGGCCAACCGTGTTTGGGCCAATTTGTTCGGGCGTGGCCTGGTGGATACGGTGGATAACTTTGGCGCACTTGGCAACGAACCAAGCCACCCGGAACTCCTGGATGCGCTGGCACTCCAGCTTGCCGAGCAGAACGGCTCGATCAAGGCCCTGATCCGAAGCATCGTACTGAGCCGGGTCTACCAGCTCAGCAGCACCCACGATGCCCACAACTATGAAAAAGACCCAGAAAACCAGTACCACTGGCGCATGTCCAGACGGCGGCTCGACGCTGAAGAAATTCGAGATGCCATGCTCATGGTTAGCGGTCAGCTTGCGCTGGAGCGGCCTGAAGGCTCGCCGGTGATGCACCTCACGAATCTTCCGGTTGGTCGGGGAGGCAAAGAGATGCAGGAGGTCAGGCGCCCCTCAAACGTGCGCAGTGTGTACCTGCCCATGCTGCGTGGCCTGGTTCCGGAGATGCTGGGAACGTTTGATATGGCCGACCCCAACCTGATTGTGGGCAAGCGGGATGTCACAACGGTGCCAACCCAGGCGTTATTCTTGATGAACAACCCGTTTGTGCTGAACCAGTCCAGAGAAACGGCCAAGCGCATTCTGGGCCAACAAGGACTGAGTCAGAACGGGCGGATTGAACTGGCCTATCGGCTGGCGGTGGGACGCCCGCCAACAGAGCCCGAACATGCCGAGGCAACGAATTTCCTGGCCAGCTTCCGCAAGGCGTTTGAAGAGGCCAACCAGGCTGGCAACCCACAGGTGGCCGCCTGGGCGAGCTTCTGCCAGGTTCTGTTCCAGAGTGGGCTGTTCCGCTACGTCTACTGAACCCTTGAAGAAATGGCGGAGACCACCATGAGCCAGGGTTCCGGACCGTTGAATTCGCGACGTCAGTTCTTGAAACGTACCAGTTGCGGGTTCGGCCTGCTGGCACTGGCCGATCTTGCCAACCGGGCCGCCGCCGCAGAGACCACGTCTCCACTTGCGCCCCGGGCGCCACACTTCCGGGCAAGAGCCAGGCACGTCATCTTCATGTACATGGGAGGCGGACCCTCGCATGTTGATACATTTGATTACAAGCCCAGGCTTCAGGCCGACGATGGCAAGTTCCAGGGGGCCAAGAATCAGGGTCAGAAGTTCCTCAAATCGCCGTTCAAATTTGAACAGCACGGCCAAAGCGGACTCTGGATGCCAGAGATCTTTCCCCGTCTGGCCAAACATGCGGATGACCTATGCCTACTGAACAGTATGCATACCGACGTGGCCGTGCATGGCAGCGCCACCACCCAGCTTCATACCGGCAATTTCCGATTCCCCAGGCCATCGATGGGTGCCTGGACCGTGTACGGCCTGGGAACTGAAAATACCGACCTGCCAGGCTTCATCTCGTTCAACGGGGCCGGCGGAACCACCAACTACGCCAGCTCGTTCCTTCCGGCCAGCTTCCAGGGAACCCGCATCGATTCCAGCGCCGGCGGCAGAAACGGCAACGTGGCCAACATCCAGAACCCCAGGCTGGCGGCCGACCTCCAGCGCAAGCAACTGGACCTGCTTGGCAAGTTCCATGAACAACAACTGGCCCACGATCAGGTGAACCCGGAACTTGAGGGATTGATTGAATCCTATGAGCTTGCGTTCCGAATGCAGGGGGCCGTGCCGCTGGTGATGGACCTTGCTTCAGAAACCCAGGCCACCCTGGACGCGTACGGAATTGGCGAAACCGGTACGGACAACTTTGGGCGACAATGCCTGCTGGCGCGGAAGTTTGTGGAGGCTGGCGTTCGATTCATTGAACTGGGCAAAGGAGACTGGGACCAGCACAACAACCTCAAGGCCAAGCTCAAGGCAAATGCCCACGCCATCGATCGGCCTATTGCCGCGCTTCTGAACGACCTCAAACAACGAGGCCTGCTGCAAGACACACTGCTCGTTTGGGGTGGCGAGTTCGGCCGAACCCCGGCCGCTCAGAATGGCGACGGCCGCAACCACAATAATCAAGGATTCTCCATGTGGATGGCCGGCGGTGGCACCAAAGGAGGCTACGTCCACGGCAGCACCGACGAGCACGGCCTCAGAGCGGTGGAGAAGAAAATGCACATCAATGATTTGCATGCCACCATGCTGTACCTGCTCGGACTCGACCACGAGAAGCTCAATTATCGCTACAGTGGTCGAGATTTCCGGCTCACCGATCTTGCGGGCGTGGTGGCCAAGGATGTGGTGGCGTAAACCCCACCACATCCGGCAAGCTCCAAGATCAGGCTCGGCTCGGTGCAACGCCTAACAAGTCGGCCATCTCGGCCGGTGAGGCGGTACCGGTGGTGCCCAGCTCATGCACCACAATGGACGAGGCTGCCATTGCCATTTCCATGGCTTCCTGCAAACTGGCTCCGGCCGCCAGCACGCAGGCAAGCGTTGCGGTAACACTGTCTCCCGCCCCAACCACGTCAATGGGGCCACGCACCGGGAACGCCGGCACATGACAGGCAGGCTCGCCAGGATACGCGCCCAGAATGCCATGCTCTGCCAGGGTCACGAACACCGGGTGCCCATTGCGGTTCGCAAGTTCCTCGGCATGGGTCTTGGCGACCTCCAAACTTGTCGATCCATAGCCCAGCATGTGGGCCAGCTCATGACCGTTCATCTTGAGCGTGACCGGCGGAAAATGGCTCAGGCCGCGGCGTGAGTCTGCAATGATCACCGCCTTGGGATACTGCTGCTGAACCTGGGCCAGGGCGGCCAGAACCGGTGGGGTAATGACCCCGGTGTGTTCCTGATCCACCTGCTCCAGCACAATGAACGCATCGACCTGACCGGCCAGGGCCAGCACATGCTCGGCTATCTGGCGCTGGAGCGGCTCTGGAGTGGGTGACCAGTTTTTGATATCGAGCCGGTTCAACTCACGGGGAGCCTCGGTTTGCGTAACCACCAAAGGCTTGCCATACACGGGCGTATGTCGATCATGGGCGGTGATGAACCGGTCTAGCTCGACGCCAGGATTTTTTTGTAACGCCTGGCGGAGCTCGTACCCCTCTCCATCTTCACCACAAAACCCAACCGCGTGGACCCGCCCTGCCCCCAGCGCCACCAGGTTATTTAACACCGTGCCGGCCGCCCCCGGCTGGCTGCGCACCTTGACCACGTTGTAAACCGGCAAGCCGGTCTCTATAGATATTTCCGCCAGCGCGGGGTCGATGTGGAAATACCGGTCCAGGAAAAAGTCTCCGACCAGCGCTATTCGCAACTGGGGAAACCGACCGACCAGCGCCTGAAATCTATCTACGTTCATGAGTGAATCAGTTCATGATGAAGCGAATGAAGGAACGCCGCATTATCACACTGCAGATAATGCAACGGGCCACCCATGCGCGAAAAACTTTTGCAGAACCGAAGGTAATAAGCAGGATTGGTCTTGGGCGGCTCTCCCTGGTTCCAGTCCCAGTTCCCACCGTCTTGAAGGTCGACCACGTAAAACCGATGATCATGAACAATAGGACGTCCAGCCTGGATCCGCAAATTATTCACGCAGCTCAGCGCTTTTTCAAAAACCTGGGGCGCCATGATCGCCGAACCAATGGAGATCACCACGCCGCCGTCCAGATTCTCAACCGAGCCCGCGAACAACGAGAAATCTGTGCCGCCTGCCCTGCCCACCACCGCGCCATTGAACACCGGATGGTTGGTGATGATGTCATAGCCAATCCCCGGATGGACCGTCATGGGCACGCCATGCTTGTAGGCCTGCGCCAGAATGGACGCCTGTGGCCAGCGATGCTGAACTTCATGCCGGCCAGCGGCCCAGCCCTGTTCGATCATCGCTCGCAGCAGATCGGCCCGGGCCGCCGTGAGCGGATGTGAAGGTTCCGCCACAATGGCCGCTTCCAGAGTGGCCTTGTCTGGCAAGGTCGCACCATTCTCATGAATGAACCGACCCAGCGAGCGACCGTAACCCAGCCCCTCAAGCGCACCCGCCATGAGCGCCAGATGAATATTCCGCGAGGTCTCATCCCAGGTGCCAAACGTGCCCGTGGCCACGTTCTGCTCTACACTTTCACTGGACTCGCCGTGCCAGGCCAACTCCCAGTCATGAATGGTCCCTGCCCCGTTGGTGGCCAGGTGGGTTACCAACCCCTGGGCCAGCAGTTCTTCGATCAGGCTGGCCGCGCCGTTACGCAGCAGGTGGGCACCGTAAATCAGCATCACCGAGGCGTTGCGGGTACGAGCCGCACGCACGGCCGAAACACAGTTACGCACTTCCGCAGCAAGGCGCGTGTCCAGGGCGGGCGGAAAGCTCGCCGGATCGATCAGCATCTTGTCCGCGCGGATCATGCTTGTGCGCTGGGTCAGCGGGAACACACGCACCTTTTTGAGGTCAAGCGGTGATACGGTCACAACGGCAAGCTCCCGGGCTCTCAATTGAGATACTGGTTCAGAATAGGAGCAGGCCTTGGTTTGCAACCGGCCTGCCCCCCGTTCTTGGTTGATCAATTCAACGAAAACGGCTCGCTCAACGACCAAGCAAAGCGTTCACGAACGCAATGGCATCCCGAAAATCGGGGATTACCGCGTCTGCGCCAACCCCAAGTAACCGCTCTCGCTTCCAGGGGTCGATCTGGCCCGAGCCGTTGTTCGCCTCATCGCTGGCCACAGCCACGGCCAGCCCACCCACATCCTTGGTGTTCTGGATCTCGACGTAACCGTCTCCAAAGGCCAGCAACCGGTCACCGCTGATCCCATGCTCACTCAGGATGCGATCAATGATGATCTTCTTCGAGAAACTCTTGTAATCATCCAGCGCGCCATGAATGTTGGGGCCGAAGAATTCGGTGATCCCCAGCAATTCTGCCTCCCGCTTCACCGCATACTCATCGGTTCCGCTGGCCAGGTAAAGCTGCAACCCCAGATCTTTCAGGTGCTGAAGGAACGCCCGCGACTCATGCACCAGCAGGTGGTCTGTCGGTAGGGAGCCAGCCTGCAACCGGTCTAGCCGGTCTGCAATTCGGGCCTCAAGTCTGCGCAGGTATTCATGCTTGTACCAGAGCGGATCCTGTGGCTCGCCACCCCGCTCTTTGATTCGATCGGCAAGCTGGATCATCTGATAGATCGTCTGCTTGCCGTTCAGCCGCATGATGTCATCCAGTACCAGCCGTGTCTGATCCTCTTCGGTTTCACCGGCCCAGTCTGGCAGCATCTCCACAAACATCGGCACCATCACGTCTGGCCAACCCTGGCGGATGACCGAGAGCGTGCCGTCAAAATCAAACAGCACATGAGTGATTTGAGGACGGGCCGCAAGGGCGGCCGGCAGTTCCACGCTTGGCCATAAGGGCCCATTCGACGCTTCCAGGAGATGATTCGCCATTTCAGGTCAAGGCTCCAGAGGAATCTGGCCAAACTGGCAGCAGATATTCAAAAATTGGCCGCTCGATCATTCTCACTCAACAATCCAGAGTATACCAGGCCACAACCAAACGCAGGCATTCACCCACCCTACGGCCGACCCCAGACCCCAGACCCCCGCCCCGGGACCAGGCCCGGCCCGGTTCTGTCTTGCCGATCGGCTTCCAGCTCGTTCCAATCAATTCCGAGCGAACCAACCATTTCCAACGTCCCGCCAGGCGAGCCCCGTCGGCCCTTCACCAGGAACACTCCGTCATGATCCACTCGTACCGAGGCGTTGCGATTCTTGGCCTTGCCGTCACAAGCTTGCTCGCGACAAGCGCAACGTCGCGAGCCCAGACGGCGCCGGTCACAGAAACACTTTCCCTGTTCGATGGCAAAAGCCTGGACGGCTGGAAACCCACCGATTTCTATGGCGCAGGGGAAGTGGCCGTGGAAGACGGCAGCATTCTGATCAAGCTCGGCACAAAAATGACCGGCTTCACCAGCACCCGGACCGACCTGCCCACCACAAACTACGAACTGAGTTTTGAAGCGAAGCGGGTGGATGGGTCAGACTTCTTCGCGGCTGCTACGTTTCCGGTGGGTAAGTCCTTTATCACCTTGGTCAACGGCGGCTGGGGCGGCGGGGTCACCGGACTTTCCAGCCTCGATGGTTCCGACGCCCATGAAAACGATACCGGCCGAAGCTACAAGTACGTGAACGGCAAGTGGTATCGCTTCCGGGTCCGGGTTACCGACAAGACGATTCATGCCTGGATTGACGACAAGCTGGTTGTGCGGGTGAACCATGAGGGCCGACACGTGGGAACACGGATCGAATCTCGACGCAACCAACCGCTTGGCTTTGCCGCCTATGAATCTATTGGAGCGGTGAAGGCGATCTCGATCCGGCCGCTGACCGCCGCCGAGGTGGAAGAGGCCAATCAGCCGATTGAGTGAGGTGAACGCTGCACCCCCTCACCTCAAAAGCCCGGCGTGTGAGCAAGCGATTCTTCGTGCTCAACTGTTTTTGAGGCATCGGGTTCTGGCAACCACAACCCGGAAACCACAGATCAGCCAATGGCTGCCGCGACCCGGGCTGGGTCATCTGGCAGCCCGACCCGGCTGATCATGCGCTGAAATTTGCCGGTCTTGGGGTCTGGCAACAGACGAGGTACCACCTTGACCTCCACCTCCAGAAGCCCCTGATAACCGTGCTCGCTCAATTCACGGTGAATCAAGTGCCTGGTTCGCTCTGGGTCATACGAGGCGCCCGGGATGAGTTCCAGACGCACTTCCACACGATTCCTTTCCGTCTGAATGGCCTGCCATTCCCGGACTTCTCTCAAGAATTCAAACGCGTGCGAGAAGACGATGCTGATGACCCGGCGGTACCCAGGGCCATCATTGATCCAGAAGGCGTCTGCGTCTCGACCGGCGATATGCTCTACGCGCGGGAACCGGTTGCCACAACCGCAATTTTCCACGCCCATGGTGGCCACATCGCCAATTTCGTACCGGATGAAGGGCAAAACCGTGTTCGCAAGGTTTGTGATGAGCACCTTCCGTCCGGGTGTACCGTTGGGCACCGGTTGGTACTTCTCATCCACCACCTCCAAAATCACCCAGTCTGCATTGACGTGGGCCCCCCGCCCTTGCCGGCAACCGGTTGTGAGGAACGTACACTCGCCGGTGGCATAATTATTCAGAACGCGGATGCCGAACGTCCCCTCAATCCGGGCACGTGCGCGATCTGTGAGAACTTCGCTATTGCTGACAAGCTGCCGTAGTTCCGGCTCCAATTTTAACCGACCGGCTTGCGCCTCTAGAGCCAGTGATTCCAGCACACTGGCGTAGGCCGTGATGATGGTTGGCCGATACTCATTAAGTGCATCGACCAGGCGAGGATCGGTTTGCGCAAACCGGCGCAACTTGACATAGCGCTGAGCCTGGACCGGCATATTCTGGAACGTGGAAGCGGTTGGAAAGAAATCTTTACCCAACAAAATGGCCGCCATTCGCTCTGGTTGCCGGAGCCGGCGAATGGCCTCTGCCGGCCCCACCTTGCCAAGGTTGCCGCGCGTCATCTGGAACGAGAACAGAAGTTCCAGGTGCCGAGGCTGCTGAACCACCAGCATGGGTTGCCCCTGGCTACCCGAGGTGTGACTGATGATGTACTGACCCAGGTACCTCAGCCCCTCATTTTCCGGATTGTCGATGAACTGCTCGATCCCCGCGCGTTTGAGCCTGCGATCTGTGACCACCGAATCAAAATTGGCCATGAGTTCGGCCTTGTTCGACGGCGGAAGGTCCGTCAGGCTCAGTCGACTCAGCTCTATTCCCTGGTATTTCTTGCGAAAATGCGGTGATCGCTCTACCGCCAGCCGGACCAGCGATTTGAGCCGTTTTTGCTGCAGCGACTGCACAAACCGAGGGCCCAGTTTTGGGACAACCGCCAGGGCCAGGGCCCGTACAGAGAAGGCCAGCATTCCTTGCTCCTTCCGCCAGGTAAACCACGCGAAACTACACCCGGCCGCGTGTGGCGGCATCATCTCCATTGAAGCGGCTTGTGGCAACGGCAGCTCTGCCAATTCGCCACCGAAAACCCAAAGGCCCCGGCAACCGGGCACGGTGCGAAGGAACTGGGCCGCTTCTGTAAGCACGTTCACTTGGGGCGTCAGAAGCCAGGATCCTGGTTCGGATTGGCTTCTGCGGGTTGTTTGGCCCGTTCACTGCCTGGTATCCTGAAAGCTTGCGAAGCTGAAGTCTGGAGCCATCGGAAGCGGGTAGCGGCAGCGGTTTACCTTTGCCACGCACAGCCGTACAGGCGAGAAGCTCCAGACGCCCCAATTTTACCCTTTCTTGCCATGAAGTCTTCCGGATGAGTGTTTCGGCCAAATGCTATTACGCATTGCGAGCGATGTACGCGTTAAGCGAGCACAAGGAACTTACACCCCTGAAGGCCAGTGAGATTGCCGCCCAGCAGCACATTCCGATTAAATTTCTGGAAGCGATTCTGAGCCAGCTCAAGGGCGGCGGGTTTGTTTTGAGCAAGCGAGGCGCAGAGGGTGGGTACCTGCTGGCCCGGGCGGCCGACCAGGTGAAAGTTGGCGAGGTGATCCGATTCATTGACGGGCCGATTGCGCCGGTGGATTGTGTGAGCCAGTCTCGACCCAAGGAATGCGAATATCCGGGTCACTGCCCGTTCTTCTGCTTCTGGGGCCGGGTTCGAAACGCCATGGCCGCCGTGATTGACAACACGACCTTTGCCGACCTGGTCAAAGAGCAGGCCGCCGCCCGGACCAAATATGTGGCCGACTGGACCATTTGAGCCACCCCGGCCGGTTCTGGGAAACCGAGGCTGCACTTCTTCGACCAGAAATCCGCTCTGGCATTGCGGACCACCCCAGATGTTCAGTAGATTAGTAAAGCACTTGCGGGCGTAATTCAGTGGTAGAATGCCAGCTTCCCAAGCTGGACGTCAGGGGTTCGAATCCCCTCGCCCGCTCTTGTTGGAAATCCTTCCGATAGCCCGACTTAGGGCTAACCCGTCGCGATGCGATGGAGCGGTCTTCAAGGTTTGCAAACCGGAATCTTCCGGTTTACGCTTGAGAAGACCCATGCCCAAGCTCCGAAACGCGATCCCGTCTTACTGTCTCCACAAACAATCCGGCCGGGGAATGTCCCGGCTCTCCGGGAAAGATAAGCTCTTCCCCGGCCCTCATGGTTCGCCCGAGTCTCGGGCCGCCTATGATCAATTTGTGGCCCAATGGTTGGCCAACGGCCGACGTCTCCCCGGGTTGGCGGCCCCGGCCCTCTCCGAGAACGTCTCGGCCCCAACCGTCGATGAGATCCTTCTCAAGTTCCTAGACTTCGCCCGAGCCCATTATGCGGACCGGGGGTCGGGAACTTCGGAGGTCTCGAATCTTAAAGACGCGATCCGCCCACTCCAAAAGTTATTCGGGACCGAAGCCGCTCGGGAGATCGGACCGAAACGGTTGAAGACGATTCAGGCCGAGATGATCGGCTCCGGTCTATCTCGGCCGGGGATCAATGCTCGGGTTCGTCGGATCATCCGGGTATTCCGTTGGGCCGCATCGGAAGAGTTGATCCCGGCGGAGGTCTATCACGGGTTGAAGACGGTCCAAGGTCTCCAACGGGGACGAACGGCCGCCGGGGAGACGGAGCCGGTTCGACCGGTGGCCGATGCGTTCGTTGACGCGATCCGGGATCACGTCTCCCGACAAGTATGGGCGATGGTCGAACTCCAGAGACTCACCGGAGCCCGACCCGGAGAGATTGTATTGGTACGAACCCGCGACCTAGAAACGTCCGGGAAGGTTTGGGTCTATCGGCCCATGACCCACAAGACCGCATATCGGGGCCGGGATCGGGCGATCTATCTCGGCCCGGCGGCCCAAGCGATCCTCCGGCCCTGGCTCCGGACCCAGCTCGATGAATTCCTCTTCCAACCCCAAGAGGCGGAGGCGGAACGGTTGGCCAACCTCCGGGCGAACCGGAAGAGTAAGGTCCAACCTAGTCAACGGGACCGCTCCCGAGCCGGTACAACCCAGAAGCCCGGGGAGCGATACGACTCCAAAAGCTACGCTCGGGCGATCCTCCGGGGTTGCGACAAAGCCGACGTGCCACATTGGAGCCCACATCGTCTCCGCCATTCGGCCGCGACCAAGATCCGGAAGGAATTCGGTCTCGACGTGACCCGGGCGATCTTGGGCCATGCCTCCGTTGACGTAACCGAGATCTATGCGGAACGGGATAGCGGACAGGCTATCGAAGCAATGGCCCGAATCGGTTAACCAACGGGAGACCCATCATGAGTTCAACGGGGAAGAGACGGCCGAACCCTCCGGAGCTAGGCTTGGGACCGTGGAACGCTCGACAAGAGCGGGTCGCGGTCTTACTGGCCTCCGGTTCGACCGTGGTACAAACGGCGGCCGAGACCGGGGCCGGGGAACGGACGATTCACGGTTGGCTAGATAACCCGACCTATCGGGCGTTCGTGGCCCGGACCCGAGACCGCATCCTAGACGCGACCGTCGGCCGTCTAACCAACTCCGCGACCCGAGCCGTTATGGTTCTGGAGTCGCTTTTGGGTTCCGAGAACGAATCCGTTCGGCTCCGGGCCGCGACGTCAATCTTAGACGCGATGATCCGAACCCGTGAACACGGGGAGATCACGGCCCGAGTCGCGGAGCTAGAACAACGGGTCGCGGAGACCGGGGAGGTTCAACGATGGGCGGGTTAACGTCGCGGGTTACTCGGATCGCCAACCGGCTCGGAATCATGCGATCTCGGTTTGTGATCGTCTCGGGCGATCCAACCGGCGGACCTGGCGGGGGAATACGACCCTTCCCGAACGGGTCGGGGTTCCTGCTCACGGTTCCGCCGGGGTTCGAATCCGATCCGGTCTCGGGTCTTGACGAACGACAACGGACCCAGCTCGGGCCGTCGGCTCGGTTGATCGCTGTGGTTCGGGTCGAGGATCCCGATGGGGAACTTGATCGGACCCAGGCGGCGGGCCGAGCCGGAGGGTTGGAACGATGAGGAATCTAGGATCGCGGCTCAAGGCGTTGGAACGCGGTCTCGGGGCCGCGACGTCTCCACCCGTGCCGATGATGCGGATACCTCCCGAGACCCTCCGGGCGGGCGCGGGGATTCTCTACGGTCTTGGGATCATCCCCTCCCCGGATGCGGCCGGGTTTGAACTGGCGATCCGACGAACTCACGGCGATCTGGAGACCCAGGCGGCGGACCGTCGCCCGTTGTTCGACCGGTCGGAGATAGAGGCGATGCTCTCCGACCCGACCGCGACGGAACGCGCGTGCGCTCGGGATCGCGACCTATGCAACGCGACCCGATGGGAGGGGGCTATCCCGAGCAACCAACCCAGAAGCGCAACCCAGAACCCGGGGATCGCGAAAGAATGAATAAGAATTCGTAGGGGGTTGATTACGGGTAGGGTACTTGCGATTTCTACAACCCAAGACCGCAATCCGACCCGTTCCGGGCGCGTGTTTTTCGTGAAAATTGGAACCCTGACGATAGAGACCCGAGCGCGGTATATTGTGGGTCTCCGGGTCGCTCCGACGATTGCAAGCGTTGGGGTTCGCGGGTTGGGTTGCTCGGTCTCCACGTTGACCGATCGACCCGACCCGGCTCGGTCTAACGTGGGGTTGGGGTATGGCGGATTTCGATAGGGGCCGTCGGCTGTTACGGGCTTGGATTAGTCTTGCGATGGAGTTATCTGGACCCCCGGATGGCCCCGGTAGTTTCGACGTAGCATACAGTGACGAGGTAAAAGAGAACGGGTTGGCCGTTATTGATGAACTCACCAACGACTGTAGATTTCAACTTCCCAAGATGATCCCGGGGTTCCCGGCCCCGGCATTGTTTGCGATGAGTGTGGTTGTTCTGGGGTTCTTCCGGGAGGATGAGTGGCGAGCGTGGCCCGAGGAACCGCAAGAGACCGAATTGGCCTTGAAATCCGCTGGAAAGAGTTTCGGGGATTACTTACGGGACGTTGTCCAGATAGCCCAGACGCTGGATTTTGTAGCGTGGCTCCGGGATCGAATGGGCAACGATGACGGACCACTCAAAGGATTGTTGACGGGGTCCCCGTATGATTCACCCTGGGTTGGAGATGTTATCGACGGGTTCATGAGCGAAAAGGTCGAACCCGCCAAGCCCCCGACCGTTGGTTCCTCCGGCTCTGTAGAGAAACCCAACCCCGAGCAACCTACGACGAAACCGACAGCTCAAACCTCGGGGGGACCCTCAAAAGATGCAATCGCGGCCGCAATGGTGGCGGAGGCGGTGATGACACGGGGTCGCAAGATCCCATCCATAGCACAATTAGCGAAATCCCTGGGTATACCCAAGTCAACGCTTCATGACGATAAGGACCGAGACGTACAACGATACCCGCTGTTGTGGTTGGCCCTGGCATCGCAAATTGGCAACCCCCCGCCCCGTGGTTCAAAAGACCAATACCGCAACATTGAAGCCGAAGACGATCGGGAACGATGAGACCATCATCCGGATAAATTGTCCGGATCGGACGGAAACCCGGACGGTGAAAATTTTTTGGCCCTGAAATATAGGCGTTCAGGCGATCCGGCCCCGGACGGTGGCGGATTCCTCGGTGAATTCTCAGAGTGACGCGGGTACTTCCGCCCCGTCGCTCTGGCATTCCAGGGAGTTCGCACGATGGCAATTTCGTTGAATGAGGATGTTCGGGCGCTGGCGGAATGGCCCGCCTGTCTCCCGACCCGTCGCGGGGGTCGCAAGATCCACACTTCGACCCTATACCGATGGGCTCTCCACGGTGTACGTGGGGTCAAGCTCGAATCGCTCCAACTCGGGGGAACGCTCGCGACGTCGCGGGAAGCGTTGGAACGATTCTTCGGGGAGTTGGCCCGGGTCAAGGCGGAGGGACCGGCGTTCACGCATCCAACGCGAACCCGACCGACTCTCCCCGCGCGTCGGCTCCGGGAGATTGCGAACGCAAACACGGCGGCGGCGGAGGCGTTGCGATGAACTGCAATATCACCCTCCTAATCCCGGGGGATGTGAACCCCGTCATGAAAAATCGAGATCACCTTTCCAATTGAGGGAGATGACAACGTGGCTATGAAAATCGAGATCCCATTCCGCCTGGAATCGGCCCCGGCCCGTTTGATCCCGGCGGAAGAGTTCCGGACCGCGCTCGGGGTCTCCCGTAGCGGGTTTGGATACCTCATCCGGAGGGGTCTCATTCCCCAACCGATCAAGCAAGGTTCGCGCAATTACTGGCGACCGGCGGACGTCGCTTTCCACGTCAAACAACGGGCGCGTCGGACAGGCGCGGCCCACTAAGACGAACCGCCGGGGTTGTGTCCCGGCGGCCCGCGATTCGTTTCAACATCGGAGACTCAACGTGGCTAAGAATTCTAAGACCGATTCGACCGACTCGACAATCCCCGCCAACCCCGGCCCCGGTTTGTTCGACCGACCCGAGACCCAACCGGCGGAACCCGATAAGACCCAGGCGGAACCCGACAAGACCCAGGCGGAGACGTTGAACCCGTTCGACCCGTCGCGTTATCGGCTCTCGACGAATTACGCGGAGTTGATCGGGACGGCGGAACATCTCTTGGAGATCGCTTGTCGCAAGCCTGGGAAAGAGGCATGGTTCCGAACCCATCCAACGCATCGAATGGAGTCGATGGTTCTGGAGACTGGCGGGGACGGCGGCGGGGATCGGGAGGTCTTTCTAGTTGATCCGGGGTTATGGCAAGCCCTGGCTCTTGAATCAGTATTCGGGCCGCGACTGTTGATCCAGTATCAAACCCGGCAAGGGGTCAACGCGATCTGGCCTATTAAAGTTCCCCGGTCGGGAGACAAGATCAACCCTTGGACCCGTTCCGCGATCCAGGCGGCCGTTCTGGCGGAGACCCGATGGGTTCGACTGGAATCGGATCAGGCGGCCGGATGTTACAAGGCACGCACGGCGGACGGTATCCCCGATGATCCCAAGTGGCCCGATCATGAGTTCGGCCGGTTGTTGGAACTTGCGTTCCGGGATCGCATCATCAACTCGATGGATCATCCGATCTTGAAGAAGTTGAGGGGTGAAGAGTAATGAACCCAACCCCGGACGAATTCCGGGAGATCTGGGTTCTCGATTTTGAGTTCGTAGCGAACCCAGGCGAACGGGCGAACCCCGTTTGTCTGGTCGCTCATGAACTCCGATCGGGTCGAACCCTCCGCCTATGGCGCGATGAACTCCGGGCCTTGAAGGAATCACCGATCCCGACTGGCCCGGGGTCTCTTCACGTTGCGTTCTTCGCATCGGCGGAATGGGGTTGTTACCTGGCTCTCGGTTGGCGACTTCCCGAACGGATTGTCGATCTGTTCGCGGAACATCGACTCGCAACAAACTACGCGCTCGGGAAAGACCATCGGCGGGCGTTACTCCCGTTAGGCGACGGGCTACTAGGCGCGGCCGCGCTTCACGGTCTCGACGTGATGACAGCGGTAGAGAAAGATTCTTGTCGCGATCTCATCATAGCGGGCGGCTCGTGGAACGCGGAGGAACGCATACGGATTCTCGAATACTGTGAATCGGACGTCGATACAACCTCGCGACTGTTCAACGCGATGGCTCCGGGTATCGACTGGCCCCGAGCGTTGATCCGGGGTCGCTTCACGGCGGCCGTGGCCCGAATGGAAGCGCGGGGGGTTCCGATCGACCGCGATACATTCAACCGACTGCGTGAACGATGGAACCCGATCAAGTTGAAGATCATCGCGGAGATGGATCGGTTCAAGGTCTATGACGGGCCGTCGTTCCGGGAAGAGCGGTTCTCCCGGGTTCTAACGGAGTTGGGGATACGGTGGCCCCGGCTCCCCTCTGGCCGGTTGAACTTGGGAGAAGAGACGTTCAAGACGATGGTTGGGTTTCATCCCGAGTTGGCCCCGATCCGCAAGATTCGGCAACTGTTAGCAGAAACCCGACTCTTCAAAGATCTGGCGATCGGCTCCGACGGCCGCAACCGGGCGATGCTCTCGCCGTTCGGGACCGCGACCGGAAGAAACACGCCGGGGAACGCGAAGTTCATTTTCGGCCCCTCCGCCTGGGTACGCGGGTTGATCCAACCCCGGCCCGGTATGGCGTTGGCCTACGTCGATTACAGTTCGCAAGAATTCGGGATCGCGGGCTATCTGGCGCAAGATCGGGCGATGATGGAATCCTACGAATCGGGCCGCGACGTCTATCTTGCGTTCGGGGCTCGGGTCGGGATTATCCCGGCGGAGGCGATGGAGCTAGAAACGGAGATCGCGAAAGCGAGGTTCAAGACCGAGCGGAAACAACTCAAGGCGGCGACCCTGGGTTCCCAATACGGTCTCCAGGCGGAGGGGTTGGCCCGTCAGATCGGGCGATCCGTTACGGAGGCGGCCGATCTCTTGGAAGCGATCAAGCGAGCAAGCCCCGGGTATTGGCGATGGTCCGACGGGGCCGTTCGGTTGGCGATGCTCACGGGCCGCATCCATACCTGTCTCGGTTGGCGGACGATAACCCATCGCGATACCAAACCGACGTCGCTCTTGAACTGGCCCCTCCAAGCGCACGGCTCGGAGATGATGCGACTCGCCTCTTGCCAACTCACGGAAGAGGGAATCGGGGTTTGTTGCCCGATCCATGATGCGTTCTTGATTGAAGCTCCGGCCGATGAAATCGACCGAGCAACGGCACGAACCCGGGAGATCATGGCGGAGGCATCAGGAATCGTCCTAGGCGGCCCGACGTTGCGTTCCGATGCGGAGGTTGTGCGATTCCCCGGCCGGTTGCTTGACGGCGACTCCCGGCCGTTCTGGGAGCGTCTAACGGGCTATCTCCACGAACTTGATGAAAGCACAACCCAGGCGATTGTGAAGCCTGGGTTATTTTCCTGTCCGAACCCTTGAAAGGGGAGTCAAAACGATGGCGCAACAAACGGCCGAGAATAACCCTTTGGAAACAGGGAATCTTCGACAATTTCTCGGGAACCTACTCAATGCGAGTCTGAACGACTTCGACAACCCGCGATATTGGCACGCCTGGGAGTTGAACGCGGTCGCGGAAGAGACGATCGCGGACGCGGCTGGCGTTACCTTACTCCACATGACGCGACCCGAGTTTGCGGAGACCATTCGGAAAGAGGGGCTACGCGCCAACGATGGGATGATCTTTTTCGTCGATGATGCGCGGGTTCTGGGTTCGGTGGCGTTGGGTCAGATTTTCGCGCAAGAGTTTCATTTGTTCGCGGTTCAACCTCCGGGGACGTGGAAGCTAGAACCGAATGACGTGGCGGAACTCACGGCTCCCCATCAATGGTTCTATCGGGGGAATCGGATCTCCCCTAGGCGGTTGATTGATCTGGGTCGATGGCGGGCCGTTCCACCGGTAGATCAATTCATCCCTCCGCCCCCGGAGGCACGGGAGCAAGTTCCGATGGGATTCTGGCCTCCGGGGGTTCTCGCCTATATCGAACCGATCCAACCATGACGCGACCCAGGCAGGGGAACCCGTGCGGTATGCGACCTACCACCCGTGCGGATCGCGACCGGAACCCGTGCGGAATGCGACCCCCTGTCTACTCTATTACTCTGTATTGCTTACTCTGTCTTAGAAAGTAAGTAAGGGGAACAATGGATTGGGAACGGTTCAGGCTCGGGGAGGGATCGCGGGGAGATCTTGGGAGCGGGGATAAGATCCCGAGACACAAACCCGGGGAGACGTTCATACGGGGGCCGATCCCGTGGCCCTGGCTCAAGACCGCGACCCAACTCGATGGAGCGGGGTTCGCGGTCACGGTCGGGGTTTGGTATCTGGCGCGGAGGTATGGTCGCAACGTACGCGCCGGTATCCCGGAGTTGGCGGAATCGCTCGGGGTTGGTCGGACGTCGATCAAGAGCGGGCTCCGATTGGCGGAGTTGGCCGGGTTGATCTCGGTCGAACGGGCTCCGGGTAAGAAATTGGTCTTGGGTCTCCGGTCGATCTCGGGGCCTGGGAGGGATACCCGATCGCTCCGGGGGCCGATCCCGTTCGAATGGTGGCGATCCGCGACCCAGCTCGGGGGAACAACCCTCCGAGCCGGGGCCGTTTGTTGGACCGTCGCGGGTTGGGAGCGATCGCCCGAGTTTGTCTTGGAGCTAGGGGAATGGTCCGAGCTAGGCCTAACCCGGTTCACAATAGCTCGGGGGTTGGATCGGCTCGACGGGGCCGGGTTGATCTCGGTCGAAAAACGACCCGGTCGATCGCCCGTGGTTCGGCTCGAAGCACAAACCGGAAAGATTCCGGTTTAGGATGGGAAAGTATGCGACGATTCGCACTGGACGAACCCGGCTCCGCATCACGATAATAGGCTCAGACGATGAGTTATCCAACGGTTTGCTTCATCGTCTGGAGACCGTTTCCCAAGCTGGACGTCAGGGGTTCGAATCCCCTCGCCCGCTCTTTATTTTATACTCTTATGCTTAAAGCGTTTACGCTTACCATATGCGACCGCGTGTGACCGGACTTCTTTGCGGGATGTATGTCAAACCGACATGCAAACCCAGCATGGAGGTACCGCCATACCCAAAAAAGACCCCGCATGTCCACAAGTTGTGCGGCCACACAAACGGGTAAGCTTTCGTCTATTCTATTATCGACGGAAGCCGGTTTACCTTGGCAAGTATGGCAGTCCCGAAGTTCAGGACCGCTACAAATTGTTTCTGGCGGGGGCGTTGGGAATCCGGTCAGATCAGGGCAATTGTCGGCTCAGAACAATGTCTCAAAGCCAGCGGCGCGAAAGTGGGCGTCGTTGGTAAACACCTGAGTCAGCCCGAGCCGGCGCATGACGGCAAAGGAAATGTGGTCAACGATCCCGGCTTGCCCGGCGTTGCCACGCGCGTAGGCGATCCAGGCGGCCTGTTCTTCCTCGGGTGATGGTGCAATTAGACCGCCGATTTCCAGCAGATCAAGGCGAAGCTGAGCGACATCACCTCGGCAGGGGCGGCGGGCCAGGGCGTTGCCACATTCCAGCAGGACCTGTGGAGTTGAGACCAGAGGTGTTCCGCTTCGTAGCAGTTGGTGGAACACGGTAATCGCTCGATCATGCCACTGATCGGTGCATTCCCAGACGGCGATCAGGCCGACCGTATCGAGAAAGACCGGAGTCACGGCTGATGCTCATCATGCCGTGCTGCCGCGTCTGGTGCGCCGCCGTCGTACCGGTGGGAGAGGGTCGCGTAGATGCGCCTTAATCCTGGCTGCAGATGGGCAAACGCAGGATCGTCCGGCTGAGGTTGGCTAGATTGAGGAGTCGATAGCTCAACGGTCACCTCGCATCCTTCGGGCAGGTTAACCGGCTCGGTGGGGCGGAAGACCCCGTTTTCAAAGATGGCATGGATGGTTTTCATGGCTTGTACTCAGGCGGCAAATTGTCTGGTCCGCTCCACCGTTATTGTAACAAGGTTGTCACTCGACAGGTGGAGACTCCAGGCAGGCCGCCGAGGGCCAGTAGCTTGGCCGAAGGAAACGCAAGGCTGAGCCGGTTTTGCAGGCGCGCCATCGGTACTGATGGTGGGGTAGGTCAAGATCAACGGACTTGAGGTCATGCACCCACACGCCACGCAGCCTTGATGGTACGGCCCGAGTTCTGGTTCAGGTTGCCCAGCCTCTCATGGAAAATCTGACCCTGCCGAATCAGCAACTCTCGCGGGTGAGACCCGGGCGGCATACGGTTTCTCTTACGTGCCAGAGGTTCCAAAACGTCATTGGCCAGGCTGAAGGTTTTGGGCTGCCAACCAATCGAATCCAGAGTTCCGCTCGGCAATTTGCTCAGAACCTCCTGTGCCAAATAGCAACAAAGCCGGAAACCGGCGCTACGGGCTACCTGATACGTTTTCCCATTTCCTCGGTTCCAAGACCACCCTCAGAACCGCTCAGTAACGTTTCACTTGCGGTGCGAGGGCTGGCTGGATACCGTCAATTACAACAAGCTCTATCTGACTTCTTCATACCTCCGGGACCTGAGCTTTTGTCCCTTTGGGAGAGTTCCATGCCGTTGGTCCTGAGCGTGTTTTTCTGGTTATTCTGCTTGGGGATATACGTGACCCCCGGTCCGGTTTCTGCCCAAACAGCCCCGGTGGCTGATCAGGTTCACTACCTTGACCAGGGGTGGTCTCAGGAGGAGCGGCTCAAGTATTACTATACATCTCAGGGCTCGGCCGTGATGCCGTATGAGCTTTTCCTGAATCTTGAGGAAGCCGGCAGCGAAGACCTGTTTCGGAGCGATCGAATCTCCAATGCGTTCGGCTTGATCGCGGAACCGGCCGACACCAAGTATAACCCTGATGGGTTGCCGATTGGTTTCACCAAAACGTCAGTCAACGATGGTTCCTGGAAAGGGGACTGGCTGGGTATAAGCTGTGCCGCCTGCCACAATGCGCAGTTGCAGTACAAGGGAGCCAAGGTTCGGATCGATGGTGGCGTGAACAACAGTTTCGATTTTCTGGCTTACCTTGCGGCACTCGACGATTCGCTGGCGAAGACCGAGGAAAGTGGCGAGAAGTTCGAGCGTCTGTCGCAACGGCTCAAGCAGGTAGATGACACAGGAAAAGCCGAACTTCGCAAGCGTTTGAACACAACGGCATCCGATATTCACCGCTATCGATCGCGGATTGCGGCCGCACCCCATCCGTATGGCCCCGGCCGTATGGATGCAATTACCCTGATTCATAACCGGGTTATGGCTGAAGCGCTCCGGGTGCCTGAAAATTGGGCTGCCGCCCTGGCTCCTACCAAACCCCCGTTCCTGTGGAACGCCCCACAGTCATCCTGGGTTCAGTGGACGGCAATTGCCTCTGACCCCCTGTCCAGAAATGCCGGCGAGTCTCTTGGAGTTTTCATCAGGGTCAATCTCACGTCCAAAACACCAGAGGAAGGGCTCTTTGATTCAACCATGAACCTGAATGGTCAGGTTGTCATTGAAGAACTGCTCAGAAAGCTTTCCCCCCCGCATTGGCCTGAAGAACTGCTCGGAAAAATCGACCGAGAGAAAGCGGCAGTCGGAAAGCAACTCTTTACAGAGAATTGTGCAGAATGCCACTCGGTCTGGCCACACCGGTGGAGCGAGCCCAAATTGCAAGGGAAGCGGTTTATTGAAAACGCTCTGGTTCCACACGACCTGGTGGGCACCGACCCCTTGCAGTTCAACACACCCCAGTTTGACCCCAAACCGTCGTTCCTCCCGGGCCGGATCAGCGAGTTTCTTCCACCGCCCCATCAAGGCGCGGCCCTGGCCACTGAGCAATCGGTGATGAAGGTGATCCAGGAAAGAGCCATTCAGACGGCTCTCAACAAGCTTGGGTGGAGTAAGGAACAAGAGGAAGATGCACGCGGGTACCGGAACCCACGAGAACCTAGACCCGCTCAGCCTGTTTACAAGGCTGGTCCCCGCGACGGTATCTGGGCCACGCCTCCGTATTTGCACAACGGTTCGGTGTCTAGCCTTTATGAGCTGCTTATCCCGGCACAAGATCGTCCCAAGCAGTTCTTCATCGGACGCGACTTTGATCCGGTCAAGGTTGGAATGGATACGACCGGCAATTCTGGCAAGTTTTTATTCAACACAGCACTCGTAGGAAATTCCAACGCCGGCCATTCGTTTGAAAATGCCCCTCGCGGAAAAGGGGTTATCGGTCGGCTACTCAGCGACGAGGAACGCTGGGCCCTGATCGAATACCTCAAGTCAATTCCCAGCGAGCCCGCGCAGGTTACACCCTATGGCGGCCCCAACCCTGCCGTTCAGGCCTGGAAAGATCCGACCTTCTTTCATAACAAAGTCAAAACAGGTTACAACGGTTCGAACAACCCAGCCTTACCAGCCAAAAAACCCTAACGGCTTACCCCCCAACCCAGAGCCCAAAAGGGGCGCCGCCAGGCCAAGAGCTTATCGCGGTTCACGATTGGATTACACACACAAACAACCCGAAAAGACAGCCTGGGGCGGCTGTCCTACACGGGCAACCCAAACGTGAACCGCTGTCATTACGGCCTTGAATCACAATGACGGGCTATGGCCTACGGCAGAAGCCCTGGCACGTCATTCTTAACGAACTTGAACCAAGAACCATCAGGAAATCACGATGTCGGACCATATCGATGGGCCAAGACAATCAAGCGATCCGGCGAGCGATCTCAGCGATCTGTTTGCGTTCACAAGTCCAGAATCTGCAGACCGCACAGTGCTGGCGTTGTGCGTATTTCCCTCTGCGGGACCTGATGCGTTATTCTCAAATGCCATCAATTATACGATGGCCGTTCGACATGTCCGCGTGGCTGGTATGGGCGATAAGGCACAGTTCAAGCCAGACGAACAGGAATATCGCTTCAGTTTTCGGTTTACGATGCTTGAACGAGGGCCCAGCGGAACCAAACCCGTTCAGCGCGGCACTTGCACGCTACCGGGTGGGCAGGTTCTCGACCTGATTGTGAACGATGCCCAGGGCGCAACCACACCCGACAAAGTCTTCCGTGCCTATGCGGGGTTACGTTCCGATCCCTTTTTTCTGGCCTGGCAAATGTCTGGCGCACAGATGAAGCAGGGGCCCAATCTTCTGGAACTTGATAACGTACTCAGCATCGTTATCGAATTTGACACGCGCCAGGTGCTCGACCTTGCCAAGGGTTCGTTATTGGGTGTGATTGCAGAAACCACTCCGTTGCCTCGTTACAGAAGCGTTATCGGGTCGCCGCCGCCGCGCTTTGATTGGGTCGGTCGTCCTGAGCAGACGAACATGCGCCTTAACAATGGCAAACTACAAGGGGCGGATGACCTGAGAGATTTGTGGAATCAGCAGACCCCGTTCGCAATTGCCGAAGAGCTCAAACCCTTATTCAGGAAGCGCCTGGTTGACAGCCTGACTGCCTGGGACATGCGCGATGGTCTGGCTCAATGGTCGCCCGCAGAAATTATGGCCAGTGCCAACGTCTTTCTTGACGACTTTCTGCTATTGGATGTTGCAAAGCCGATCACCGATTTGAGCCATCTGGAGATCGAAAAAAGTACGCTCAAAGGTCTTGCCTATCAGACGGGCGGGGGCCGGACCGTCAACGCCAATGTCATTGATATTCTGACAACCTGGATGGTGAACCACGACCAGGGAGAATTCATGCAGGGTGGAGTGAAGGGTGCCACCAAACCCGGTATGACCAAATTCCCCTATTTCGCCTCGCCAAACGATCAACTTCAGACGATCTCCCAAAAGATTGACGTGGCGGCCACGCCTGATGACGTCTGGGCGCTGATCGGATCATTTGGCAGTTTGGAGTGGCATCCATTAGTTGCAAAAGTCAAGTTGGCGGGAGCTGGGATCGGACAATTACGCACCGTTGAGACCATAGATGGAAAGAAAATCGTTGAACAGCTTATAACCATGGACTCAGCAGCCAGAACCTATACCTACGAGGCCGTGGGTGGCCTTCCTGCCGCCTCTTATAAGGGATCTTTGGGCGTCACGCCCAAGGGAACCGGTAGTTCAATTGAGTGGCAAGCGCAGTACCTGGCCGACGGCCAACCCGATATCATCGTGAAAACGATCATCTCCACGCTTTTAAAAGTCGGACTCGAAAGCCTCAAGAAGCGGTTTGCTTGAACCTATGGACCACGCTTCAAGTCAGATAGAGGCCCGCTTACAGGCGACCAACGGCGAGATTGCCGTGATCAACCTGAAGAGCGCATTGCAGGCATCGTGGAGCCGTTTTTGGCGTGACCCGCATCGGGCGGGGGTTGCCGAGCTTGTGGTTGAACAAGAGCAGTTAACGGCCCAATACCTCGGTAACCTTCAGGCTTTTGACCGAATGGAAGCCTTGGTACATACCCTCGCTGAGCTGAAATTTGATGTGGGGCGATATAAGTTTATCAAAGCAAAAGTTGCGTGCTCAACACATCGGTTCGCAGAGGCGAGAACGGCATTAGCCCAGGCTGTTGCCGCCGGTGCGGATTGGAATGACTCAGAACGCCTTTCACTCACGATTGACCAGGCCACAGGCTCGAACCTGAATGCCGTTCTTGAAGCGCGACGCGAGCGGGCAGCGATGCCAGGCAACTGGGGCGAGTTTGTCCCACTTGGGGCCTTGCAGGCCGACCTCGGCGAGTTTAAGGAAGCTGATCGTACCTATTTGAAGGCACTGCAAGAGTATCCGGATGTCTCGCCATTTCCACTGGCGTGGGTTTGCTTCCAGCTTGGCGTGCTGTGGGGAGAATGCGTTCCAATCCCTCAGGAAAACCGGGCCGCTCAGTGGTACAAGATGGCAATCAACTACGTTCCCTGCTATGTCAAAGCCCGTGTGCATTTATCGGAAATCTATCTCAATTCTGGCAACACGGAAGATGCTCTGTCGCTACTCACCCCGGTCATGACCAGTGGCGATCCGGAAGTGAGTTGGCGGCTTGCCGACGTGATGACCGCATGTGGGAGAAACGCAGAAGCAGAATCTTATCTGTATAACGCGCGGACGGGCTTTGAGGAATTACTGCAGAAGCACTTGCTCGCGTTTGCAGACCATGGCGCAGAGTTCTATTCGGGCAGTGGTAACAATGCGGTGAGAGCTTTTGAACTGGCAAGCGTCAACCTGACGAATCGCCCAACCTTGAAAGCTTTTGAGCAGGCTTATGAGACCGCAATTGCTGCCGATTTCCCCAGAGACGCTCAGAATTTGATCTCTGACGCAACCAAGCGATGGACAAATACGAAGGCGTTTCAATATTCAACCTTGGCCAATGTTGCTCAAGCCTCAAACCATAGCGGAGAAAAGCTCCATGCTGAAACGTAGATCCTTTCTGGTCGTTTGCGGTTCAATTATGACTTCGACTACGTTCTCAGACGCAAACTCGACTTTGCCTGAGAGCCGTCAAATCCAGTTTTCATCTGATAATCCGGCCACAGAGCCCCCTACTCCGCCGCAGAGTTTCGAGTTTCGAATTGAGGGATGGGACTCGCAAGAGGAAAACGAGTCTGTAACGGATGGAGCAATTTGGATTCAAATCAACGCTTCCTGGCGGTCCACGTGGCGCTAAGACACGGTGGCGAACTGAAGGAGGGGCTCAGATGATCTATCATGTAGCTTCTTTCGCCATCGTTTCTATTACTACTCCGTTAATTTCTAAGAAGCCCTTTATCTGTAAGGGCATTTGTATAGTTTCAGCCAAATGCAGTAAAAACATTCAAGGTCAATGTTCTTGAGCCCTGGAAGGGCGATCCCAAATTTAGCCCAGGGTGAAACCCTGGGGTTGCATGAAAACCTTATTTTATGGTCTTGGAGCTATGGCTCATGGTAAATGTGCGTGGGTCTGGGAATTCCCAGGGTTTCACCCTGGGCTAGGCATCGTATCGCCCCATCCGGGGCTCAAGACGAACGGTGTCAAAGGTGATGACCGCATTCGGCTAAACGCTTACGCAAAACCCTCTCACACAGGCTATTCCTGGGAAACTAACGGAGTAATAATACGCAGCACTGCAAAATCCTACAGGTCAGAAGGTCTGAAGTTATCCTGGCCATGGCTTCCATGAAACTTCGCTCATTTTTTGGTAAGATCATTTTCACCAAGCCGCTCTAGCACACTTTGGCGATGAAACCATGCCTGAACTCACTCCCAACGGCCAGAAAATTGTGAACGACCTGGCAACACGCCATGGTTTCAGCGCTGAAGCGGTTACGCAAATGCTGATTGCGGTCATCCATGGCAACGGCGGCATGGCCCAGTTTAGCCATCCGGAATTTGGCGGGTCGGGCCAATGGATGCGCGGTGGGATGTCAATGATTGGCGACATGTTTAACAACACGCTCAAAGCCCGGGTCGATTCGCTTTGCGAAGACCTTGCCAACCTTGTAAGCCAGCAACCCGGCCTGCTCGGGACCGGAAGTTTCCAATCGCAAAACCAATCGTCGGGTGCAGCCAAGAGCAGCAGCCAACCCCTCGGGCTGTCATCACTGTTTGTTCCCGATCCACGCGCACAGTGGTACCCCGCTGAACTTGGCTCGCCCAGTTCCAGCGGGTCACAAAACGATACTCGGTATGCCTACTTTGCAAGTGCTCATAGACTGGCCGTAGATACCGGTGGCGAGGTGTGGGTGTATGACACTCTGAACCACCAGATTGGCGGATTTTCTCAGCAACAAGGTGGGTCGGGCTCAATCACCTTCAGCAGCCAGTTTGGCACGGTCTTGTTGACCGACCTACCCGTTGTGATGAGGAACGGCAAAGCGGTCACGGAGCATGCCCCACACATGGTGGCAGCGGTAACTGAACATGCGCCTGCCCCGCAAATTGTGGCAACTGCGTCTGGCGTTACTCAGTCTCAGTTAAGTAAGAATGATATCTTCTCGGCAATCGAAAAACTTGCCGATCTGAAGACGAAGGGGATCTTGACCGAAGCCGAGTTCAGCAGCAAAAAAACCGAACTGCTAGACCGCTTGTAAGTGGTTCAGGCTTTACAAGTCAGCCACCACCGCCCGTTCCATCTTCCAGGTGAAACCGATGCAGCAACCGGTGGATGATCGGCGCCAGCAAAACGGCAACCATTGTCAAGAACGCAATGCCGCTGTAAAGCGCATAGAACGTCGCAAATAGCTTACCGGCGTTCGTCTGCATCTGATCCACTGGTCCCATACCTGTTAAAATCATCGCGGCGTTCAGCACCGCATCAATCCAGGGTAGCCCCTCAAAGTGATGATATCCCCAGCCGCCAATGAACAATGAGACGGCCACGATCAACAGAGTGATCCCAAAACTACTGATCAAGCGAAGCAAGAACTGAGATCGGGAGAGTAGTGGATCGTTCTTGGTTTCAAACGATCGCCTCAGTAGTTTTTGGTGCTGCTTCCTGTGGTTAGACACTCCCCAGCTCCGTTCTGTAAGATTCGACGCAACTCAAGGGCTTACATTTGGACTATTCCGGCTCACGGCCTCATCCGCCGGCCAGAGATTGAGTTCACTCAATTCAGCCGCCACCCAAAGAATAACACGAACAGGACGCAAGAATCTCTCACTCACGCGTTCTGAAGTTGCGTTTTTTTGAGCCTTTCTCGCGAAATACCCTTGATAATCAGCCAGAAACGAAGAATCCCTTGCTCACGCAGCGGACTCATAGGAACACTTCGTCCATGGCTTTTCTGTAGACTCTGAGTAAGCGGCCGATGAACCGCATCTGGCGAGCCGGTTGACGATTCGCGACGATCCCTCCATGCCCGATGGTGCCGGTCCTGGAGGAGATCATTGATGCCGCAGCGTAAGATTTCGATTTCGGAATGGCCCGAGGTTCTCAGCCAGTTTCAAGACAGTGGCTTATCCCAGAGAGCCTACTGCCTGCGTGAGGGTTTCTCGTTACGCAGCTTCGTTTACCACTACTACAGTCGATCCAAAAGTTCACAACTGACCACGACTCCTCCCACTTTTCTTCCCGTGATCGTCAAACCGATCCCCCAGTATCATCCGGAGCCAAATGACGCCCTCGTCCTAGTTCTTCCCGCTGGCCATCGACTCGCGGTGTCCGCTGGGTTCGACCGTTCCACCCTGGAACGTCTCCTCGACATCCTGGAGGAGCGACGATGATCAGCCTTCCGGCCACAGTACGGATTTTCGTGGCGGTCGTTCCTATCGATTTTCGCAACGGGTTTGATGGACTCGCTCAATTGACCCGCGATGTCATCAAGCAAGACCCCCTCTCGGGCCACTTGTTCGTCTTCTCCAACCGCCGGCGAGACCGTGTGAAGATCCTGTACTGGGATCGGGACGGATTGGCCGTATGGATGAAACGCCTGGAACGTGGCACATTCCGCTGGCCCGATGCCCACGCTCAGCAGGTCGAGTGGAACACGGCCGAACTGGCCGCCGTATTAGGCGGTATCGACCTCAAAACAACACGCCGAAGAACACGTTTTACTCTAGATAAATGACTATATTCTAGAGGTTTACCATGTATTGAAACATGCCATATTGTATAATGGGAGCATGAGCCATTCGACCGATATTCCTCTTCCTGATGATCTCTTAACGGCCCATCGCCAGATCCGCGATCAGGCCGAGGAACTGCGTAAACAGCAGATCCTGATCGAGCGGATGCAGCACCAGCTCCAACAACTGCTCCGGCAGCGGTACGGCAAGAAAAGTGAAAAGCTCAATCCGGCTCAAATGCAGCTTTTCACGAGTACCTCTGAGGAAATTCCTCTGGTCGATTTACCCGTGGCCCCTGAGGCTGCGGACATTCCGGCGGCGGCTCGCTCGCGTGGTCGCAAAAAACTGCCCGCCACCCTGCCACGGAAGCAGATCATCCACAATTTGGACGAAGAGGCTCGTGGTTGTCCCTGCTGTGGCAAACAGCGCAAAGAAATCGGTCGTGAAACGCGTGAGCAACTCGATTAC
>CAIYJE010000112.1 GCA_903926465.1 uncultured Planctomycetales bacterium | reverse complement strand
GTAAGGGGGTGTCTGGCCCGAAGGTGCTGAAGGGTCGATCCCAGCGGGCAAGCCGGCTTGTCTCTCGGACAGTTGCTTGGACAAGTTCAACAACGAGAAAATGACCGCTTCTTGGCCTTGCTGAAAGATCAGCATGGCTTGTTCAGCGGTCATCTGCGGACCAAGAATGTCCAGCAGAGAAGTCAGATCATGGGTGTCCGTACCCAGTGGTGCCATGCAAAGAGTTGAATGCCACGAAAGGCAAAATGCAAGGGGTTACTGAATTCGGCTGAATGCTTACGAATTTCTGGGCTGGCTCGATCAACGGAACCTTGATCGCCCATTCTTTGCCTTCCTCAACTATTTCGACGCACACGATCCCTACCTCGTCGAATTCGAGCCGGCACAACCGTTTGGCCTCAGACCACGAACCCCCGAAGAGCGATATCTCCTTCGAGACTGGCATCTTGCCGATATGTCCAAGGTGACCCCCCAGCAGGTTCAGATGGCACGCGATTGCTATGACGATTGCCTGGCAGAACTGGACCGTGGGCTGGGCCGGATGCTGGAAAGACTTGAGTCTCGCGGCCTGGCACGTACAACCTGGATCGTGGTCACGAGCGACCACGGTGAGGCGTTCGGAGAGCATGGCCGCTTCGGACATGGGAATAGCCTCCATCAACAGGTCACCCATGTGCCACTCTTGATCATTCCACCTCTGGAAGATGCTCCGGGAACCCCCAGTGTGATTAACACCCCCGTCAGCCTTCGAGATCTTCCCGCCACCATCATGGATCTGGTTGGCGTTGACTCTGAAACCGCCTTTCCGGGAAGTTCACTCCGACAACTCTGGGACAGCTCCGCAAGCACCAAGCCGCTCAGCCCAGTGCTCACCGAGATCGTTGATCGAGAAAAAAGCGATCCCTCAAGCTGGAAGACAGGCGCATCGGTAATCAGCGATGGATTGACCTACCTTCGTAGCGTCGATGGGGTCGAATCGTTATACGACCTGCTCGCGGACCCCCGCGAAACCAATAACCTCAGTAGCCTGAGCCAACATCAAGAGCAACTGGCTCGCTTGCGAGCCCTGGTGAAATCTTACGTTCCCGCAAACCCAGATGACCCCCGCCAGATAGAAGATGATGACGTTGATGACGATTGACGTCTGAGCCCTACCAGCCCCATGGGGTAACCAGGCACGGTGCCCCGATAACTTCCGCAATCGCGCGGATCACCGGCTCCACCGCCATCGGCCACGGCTGCAAAACCGTGGCACGCACTCCGACCGGCGGTTATTCGATGGCGGGTTGCAATTCGCTGTCTCAGGTCGAGATATCCTGCCGCTGATCTTCGTGCGGCCCCAGGCCGTGAAGCTTGCGCCAGGCTCGCTTCTTGACCGCGAAGTAGAGCACCGGTAAAAACACGTCGATCACTTCATCGGCCACCAGCAAGCCGCCGAGCACCGGGGCCGCCATCGGCCGGATCACTTCCGCACCAACCCCCGTGGCCCAGAGCATGGGAGCAATCGAAATAATCGCGGCCCCTTCCGTGAGCAATTTGGGCCGGAGCCGGTGAATGGCCCCATCAAGAATGGCCTGACGCAACTCGGCAATGGAGCCAATGTTCGCCAATCCACCACGCTCATTGATGGCTTCATGCAAATAGACCAGCATCACCACCCCGGTCTCAACCGCCATGCCAAAACAGGCAATGTAGCCCACCTGAACAGCCACGCTAAAATTGAACCCAAAGAGCCACTGAAAAATCGCTCCACCCGCCAGTGCGCCCAGCACACTGGTCATCAGCAACGCGGAGTCGATCCAGCTTCGGTGCGTCAGGTACAAAATCAACGCTATCAGGCCAATCACCGCGGGAAAGATCAGCCGTAATGTTCGGCTGGCCCGCACCTGATGCTCAAAGGTTCCCGCCCATTCCAGGTACATTCCAGGCGGTAATTGCGGCAAAACCGTCTCGGCCACCACGCGTTGCGCTTCCTCGACAAATCCAACCTCGTCGCGATCCCGCACGCGAAGTTGAACATAAGACCGAAGCATACCGTTTTCACTTTTAATCATTGATGGTCCTTCAACCACCTGAATATCGGCCACCGCTTCCAAGGGAACCTGAACCGGGGATAAGCGTGCAGACGATCCACTGCTGGCACCAGGCCCAGCCATGGCGTTGCCGGACCCAGCAGCCGTGGATTCACCGGCCGAGTCCATGGCCCCCGTTCCGGCCGAAACTAAGATCCCCTTCAAGGCCTCGATATCGTCACGGAAGTCACGCGCATACCGCACTCGCACGGGATACCGCTGCCGCCCCTCCACGGTCATCGTCAGCGGCCGGCCGCCCATCGCCACCTCGACAACATCCTGAACATCGCCCACGTTCACGCCGTAACGTGCCGCCTTCTTGCGATCAATCCGAATTTCTACATATCCCTTGCCGATGATCTGGTCTGGAAACACATCGGCCGCTCCCCGGACGCCACGCAGCACACCCGCCACCTGCCGACTGACACGCTGAATTTCTTCCAGGTTGGAACCGAAAATCTTCACGGCCACCGGTGAGCGAACCCCGGTCGCCAGCATCTCAATTCGGTTGGCAATGGGCTGGGTGAAACTGTTCCCCCAGCCAGGCATTTGCAGGGCAGTATCCAGCTCCTCAACCAGTTCCGCCTTGCGCTTCTTCCAGAGCAGCAGACGGCCGGCAAACGGGCGGTCGAGCTTGCTCCGAAGCGTGGCCAGTTCATCGGCCTCTGGCTCTCGACCAATCCATTCACGATCTCGTGCGAGTTTCAACAACGTTTCCAGGGCCGCCCAGTTGGTGGCACCAACCGCCGTGTCAAAGATCTCCCAGTTGATCGAACTGACACGCTCCTCAAGCCGTCGCTCATGCTGCGCCTGAAGTTGCTCAACCAACCAATCGGTTTGGGAGACCCTGGGCAACCCGAACAACTCACCCACCATCTGCTGACCCTGATCCAGCAGGCTCGAATGAGACTTCAAGAGATCGGCCTGGGCTGGCAGCACCCCCAACTGCGTTAACTGGGTCAGTATGGCCTGACTGAGCGCTCGAACATCTTCGGCCAGGATCTGGACCGAGATTGGGTCTCCATACTCTGCTCCAAGATTATGAACAAGTTGCTGCTTCTCTTCGCCTGACAATGCCCGTTTGAACGCCTTCGCATCAATCCGGCTCATCAAACTCTCTACGGCATCCCCAATCAAGGCACGGCCAAGTTCCGGGGTAAACTCGCGGATCTTTTCATCCGCGATCGCTCGCAAAGTTCGATCCAGCGATTCCGCAACAGTCATCGACGCTTCGCTCACCAGGCTCTCACGCTCGTCAGGCGGCAGGGCGGCACGCAACAGGCCCGCTTCCTCAAGCGCAGCCAGCACCACACCGGTTTGAGCCGTCACATCGCCATAACGCATCTGCCGCTTCGGCCAGGCGTCACGATCTCTCAGGTTGATCACGGTCTCAATCATGTCCAGTGGGGATGGGTCGGTGGCCGTCTCGGCACGCCCCCCTTTTCCAACCACCTGCCAGACCTCTGGGAAGCCTCGGATCAGGGCATCTCGCACACGCAGGTCGCGCTGAACTTCGGCAATGGACACACGTGGAACCGTGGTCGGCATATCCATCAGGCTCTGCTCGTCCAGGTCGGGCATGAACTCACGCCCAAGCCGGCTGGAAGCCAGGTACCCACAGCCCAGGATAATGACAAACAGCCAGCATACCAGTGTGGTTCGATCCATCAGCCAGGAAAGCATTGGCTTGAAAATGGCAATCATCGTTCGAACCAGCCAGTTTTCATTCTCTGATCGAATCCGACCTCGCAGAAAGATGGGAATGAGCGCGGGCACCAGCGTGATGGACAGCAGGGCAACCCCGGCCAGGGCAAAGGTTTTGGTGTAGGCCAGCGGATGAAACATCTTGCCCTCACGCCCCGTGAGTGCAAACACCGGCAAAAATGACAAGATCGTGATCAACACCGAGAAAAAGATTGGCCGCCCCACCGTTCGGCAGGCCTTGATCACAATTTCGGTGGTGTCTCCATGAACTTTTGAGGTGCCGAACTGACGGCTAAGTTGATGAGCCGCATTTTCACTCATAACCACAGCCTGATCAATCAAGATACCAACGCTGATCGAGATTCCGGCCAGGCTCATGATATTGGAAGACATGCCAAATAAACGCATGACCAGGAAGCTGAACAGGATGGCCATGGGCAAGGTGATCGCCACCACGAATGCGCTACCCAGATGCCCCATGATCAACAAAATTGCAACCGTGCAAACGATCAGCTCTTCCTTGACCGTTCCACTCACCGTCTCAATCGCCTTACGAATGAGTGGCGTGCGATCATAAAAGGGAACGATCCGAACGCCTTTTGGCAGCCCGACCTGGAGCGTTGAGATTTTTTCCTTGATGCGGCGGGTAACCTCCAGCGGATTCTCTCCGTACCGCATCAAGACCACGCCACCCACCACTTCCTTGCCATCTTTCTCCAGCACACTGCGCCGAAATCCGGGACCAATCTGGACGGCGCCAAGCATGCCCACGTCGATGGGCGTGCCATTCTTGCGCTGGGCGACAACCGTCTCTCGAATATCGTCAATGCCTTGAATCCAGCCCACGGAGCGGATCAGGTATTCCGCATTCCCCTGGTGAATCACCCGGCCGCCTACTGACGAATTGGAGCGTGCAATGGCGGAATAGACTTCTCCGAGGCTGATCCCAAAGGCACGAAGCCGATTCGGATCAAGATCCACCTGGTATTCCCGGGGTGCGCCGCCAACGCTGGCAACCTCGGCCACTCCGGGCACGCTATTGAGCTGGTACCGAACGTACCAATCTTGAAGCGAGCGAAGCTCACTGAGATCCTGATCTTGCCCCTCCAGGGTGTACCAAAAGATCTGACCAACAGCGGTGGCATCGGGAGCCATGTACGGGGCCACTCCTGGCGGCATCTCTGCCCCCACCGTGACAAGCCGCTCAAGCACCCGCTGGCGGGCGAAGTAATAATCGGTCGACTCATCAAAGATGATGGCGATCATCGAGAAATTGAATTCGCTCGACGACCGGACCACTTTCACGCCTGAAAGGCCCTGAAGCTTTGCGGACAGAGGGTAGGTGACCTGGTCTTCAATTTCCTGCGGGCTGCGGCCCATCCAGTCCGCGAAGACAATGACCTGATTCTCAGAAAGGTCAGGAATCGCGTCGATCGGCATGGTGACAATCGCACGGACTCCGGCAATCGCCAGGCCGATGGAGGCCAGGATCACCAAAAACCGGTTGCGGATCGACCACTCGATGATCAAACCGATCATGAATACGCCCCTGGAAACTCAGTGCCTGATCGGGGCGGCCGGTAAACGGACAGCGGAGCGGGACCGGCCGGGCAGATTCAGCGGCGGTTCCTCCGTGGTGTGCTCCACAGGGGCGGGCTCTTCCACTGTTCCAGCGGCATTGAGTCGACTCTCGGCGTCGATCAGAAATGCGCCAGAGGCTGCCACATTCTGCCCAAGCACCAGCCCCTCAAGCACAGGATACCGGTCTCCGGTACGAGGTCCAAGCAGTACCTGCCTACCTTCGAAGACACCGGGTTCGACTTCAACGTACACAATCTTCCGGCTGCCAGTATCAATTACGGCCGACTCCGGAACACTGAGCACCTGATCCTCTGGTGGCAGGGCAAGGCGTGCCAGATAACGCGCGGGATCTGCCTTTAGCTTGGGCTCACAGGCCACACAGCACGCCCAAACAACCTGATCTCCAAGCTCAACCCGTACCGGCTCGCCCATGGAGCCCAGCTTGGCCCCCGTAACCGGGCAAATCCGTTGCAGGGCTGGCGAAAGCGGCGCGTTGGATTCCTCGGACGGCGAACTCAGCAAACTGGTCAGCTTGGTCAGATACTTCGCCGGCTCGGTGTCCACCTTGGGCGGACAGGCATCGCAGCAGGTCCAGATGGTCTTGCCCTGAACCTCCACGGCAACCGATGGCCCCATGGTGCCTAGCTCCGCGTCGGTCACCGGACAGATCCGCTGCTCTTCGGCCGTCATGTGCCCAATGTGGCTCACCAGTCCACGCAACCTCCGGCCGGCGAGCCTTGCCTGAAATTCAGGCGTTTCCGCAATCGCCGTGTGAAGCACCAGGGTGGCGAACATTCCCGGCCGAAGCCGTAACCCTGGATTATCGAGCGCATAGCGAACTTCCACGGTCCGGGTGGCTGGATCCACGTTGGGTTGAATGAACTCCACCTTGCCCGGAAACACCTTACCGGGCAGCGCTTCCACAGTGGCCTCAACCGGTTGACCCAGGTGAATCAGGCCCATTTGCCGCTCAAAGACCTGCGCCTTCACCCAGACGGTGTGCAGATCCGCAACCTCGAACATCGCATAGCCATCGGGAACTTCTTGCCCCTCAACCACATTCTTTCGGACCACGGTCCCCCGAATGGGTGAGAGAATCGGGAACTTGAAGTCGTTCTTGCCACTCTTGAGAATCTGGTCAATTTGCTCCTCGGTCACGCCCCAGCGCCTCAGCTTCTCGGCCGAAGATCGGACCAGCTCCTGCCGATCACTCACCAGCGATCGAGCGATGTCCGTTTGCGGCACAGTCCCGCCACTGGCCCGCCGGGCGGCGTTCAACAGCTCCTGAATTGCCTGGGAAAGTTCAGGGCTGTACAGCTCGGCCAGGGTCTGCCCAACCTCAACCCCCTGCCCCGTGATGTTCACATAAAGCTTCTCAACACGCGTCTTGCCGGGCACCCTGGACGTGATGTTCGACAGCTTCCGCTCATCAAACGCAACCGTGCCCACCGTGGTGAAAGTTTGGGTCAACGGCGCATAGGCAACTTCCGCTGTACGGACGCCCGCCTGGGCAACCCGAGCCGGACTTAATTCCACGCGTGACAGAGCCCCCTCAGAGGGGCCGATCTTCTGCCCAGGCTTGCGTTTGGCCAGCGGCATCCCACAAATCGGACAACTACCCGGCTCGTTTTGCCTGACCTGTGGATGCATCGGGCAGTAGAACTCAACCCCCGGAGCCGCAGTGGCCATCACCACATTCGGCCGATTCCACTTGTCATATCGGTTCCAGATTTCATCCCAGTACGCAAAAACCAGCCCCGTCACCGCCATCAGCGCGATGAAACGAATTCGCAACTCCACAACCTTCAGCACCAGTCGAAAATTGTGCCAGCGGCCGTGAGGCGCAACATAATTGCCAGCGGCTTCCGAACCAGTTGCAGCTCTGTTCATGAGATCCATCTTCGCACATCACTATGACTAAACGAGCGAAAAAATGCCGTTCTCCAGGTCCGCCTGAAACCCAGATCAAAAGGACAGGATGCCAACGCCAACAGGTTCAACTCCGGTCCGCACCCACACCTGATCCTGTTCATCCATACGCTCTTCCAAGGGTTCTAGCTCATGAAAAATCCCCAATACCACTTCAGTCCCAGGCAAGCAGCAAGGGCAGGACATGCAAATGCAGAAAACCAGGCAAAACCACGGTCAGGAACAAAGAGCCGCGCAAAAGCAGGAAGCTGGGCACAACTTGGGACTTTGGCTTCAAAGTAACCAAAACATCCGATTCCGGCCTTCCTCGCCTGCTCTCTGCAGATCCAATCACGAGGGAGAAGTACCGATCGAAAAAGCACGGCCACCCATACAGCGGAATGCAAACCAGGCCGTTCAAGCCAACAAAACCAGGCAACCTGCGTAATATCAACAAGATAACAAAGATAGACGAACCAGCCAAGTAGGAAGACGAATCCCTAAAAGCCACAAAAACGGAAAAGTCTCCGCCCGTCCTGAGCCGATTTTAAGGAAGGGTTTGGCAAAGGTCTACATTCCGCTTGCTGGTTACAACGCAGGTATCCAGACACGTGACCGGCCGAACCGGAGAAGTGGTTTATGGTCCGAGGGAGTTTGAAATATCTGGTTGGAGCGCACCTGATTGTGTTGTCTGGCTGCGCCCAGTTGCCAATCAGGGATCGGCCTGTGCCCCGTGACCAGGGCCTCAGACTCGCGCAATTTGAGTCGGAAACGCTTTCCACGGAAACGAACCTCCCAATCCAATCTCCGCTCCCCTTGGAAAAACCGGTTGAACTTGCAGGCCCACTTCCGGTTGAAGTTTTGATCGATCGGGCACTGCATGAAAACCGAACCGTCCGAGCCGCAGTTCACAACGTGAACTCGCTGCAGTACCGCATCCCTCAGGTCACCACGCTCGATGATCCGGTGGCATCCAACACCTTGTTTCCGATCCCCAGTGTTGGGCCGCAATATTCCCTGATGGGGTACAACCCCTACAACCTGACTCTGGCTCAGCAATTCCCGTGGTTTGGCACGCTCACACTGCAGGGAGAAGTTGCCAGCGGCGACGTGAAGGTGGCCCTTGCAGAACTGGCGGCCGCCCAGCTTGATACGATTGAGGCCGTGAAGCGCGCCTATTTCACGCTTTACGCTGCGCTCAAGACCGACGAAATCCTAAGCGAGAATCGAGAAATCCTGGAAGATTTCCTGGCGGTTGCCCAAGAGCGACTCTCTACCGGGGGCACGCAACAAGACGTGATCCGAGCCGAGACGATGATCAGCGAACTGGATCGGAACCGGGCCGAGAATCAGGTAGCGGTCGCCTCGGCACGCGCCGCCCTGGCAAGACAGGTTCATGCCCATCCGGCTACCGAGTTTCGGACCCTCGGAGAGCTGCCGGCCTCCGGAGCCCCAACCGAGTTTGATCGGCTCTATGAACTGGCCGTCCGCGCACGCCCCGAACTGACCGGCCGGTTTGCGGCCGTGGACCGAGATACAGCCGCCGTAGAACTCGCCCGCAAGCGGTTCTACCCCAACCTGACTCTTGGACTCACCTATATGGACATGGAAAAAAACAACGCCATGTCCCTAACGGCCGCCGGTATGCCCAATATCGGTCTGGTTGTCGCGTTTAACCTGCCGGTACATCGGGCCAAGTACCAGGCAGGAGTTTGCGAGGCTCGCGAACGCTCGCTCGCCGACTCCATGCTTTATGAGGCGCAAAGCGACGAGACCGCCGCCCAGATTCAGGACGCCTTGGTCCAAGTGAAAACCCAGCAAGGGGTTCTGGCCCTGCTGCGTGACAGCATCGCCCCACGTACCCTGGATGCGTTTGACCTTGCCCGTAGTGACTACGCCAAGGCAAACGTGGATTACGGAACCGTTCAGTCGGCCCTGCGTGAGAAGCTTCAGGTCAGTCTTCAAATTGCGATGGTCGAGGCAGAACTCGGTCGGGCGATCGCCACGCTGGAACGCGCGGTGGGCTGCGAGCTGGCAAACTCAGACGCCCTGGGAAGCCTGACCAATCTCCCGGCCCTGGCTCCAGAGCCCGAACATCCGCCTGCTTCAGGCCATGCCGACCCAATCAATATCCGCCAGGACAAGCCAGACTGAACTCGACGACCAGGCAAGTTCCCGGGCAAGCCTGCTCCACGCCCGAACCGCTGCCACTCCACATCACATGGACATTCCAACCCCGGGGCGTCCAGGCCGAAGCAATCGGGTTGGCGGCCGGAATGGGTAACCGAGGTTGGGAGGCATCACTCCAGAACCCATACCTGCCGAACCTTGTGTGCGAGAAATCCCGTTCATGGATGACCCCACCCCCCCTCCCGCGGGGGGTGATGAACCACGGCCCATACCGCTGGCCTGGGGCAAAATGCTGGCACTTGCCATTGGGGCGAGACTCAAACTTGACCGGGCTTGGGGCATGAATGCACCCGACCGAGCCTCAAAACCAAGGTTCCCGCCGCGTGCTATGCGATACGGCATGAAGCCGGTGAAAGATCCGCCATAGGGCAGAACCAGCCCGCCACCAACCTTACCCTCTCCCATATTCAGGATCGAACCCCCGTACCCACCCAGCGAACCCCGAGACCCAACCTCCTGGGCAGATCCCCCAGAGCCAAGGAGCTGGCCTGAAATCACCAGGAGTATGCTCAGGCGACCAATCCTGGGTAACAGCCGGGCCATAGATCATCCTCGCTCCAAAATCACCACCCAGACACGAGCCACCGCTGAACAGCCCGATGAAGTAATCAATCCTTGGGATCCTAAATGCCGGCGGTGGGAATCGAACCCACACTCTGGTTACCCAGAAACGGATTTTAAATCCGTTGCGTCTGCCTGTTCCGCCACGCCGGCCTATTGAAGCTCAGGAATGAAATTACGACTCAACTTCCGATTCCCGATTGCACCATTATGCCTCGACTAGAACTGAATCGTTAAGCGAGAAATTCTCAGCATCTATTTTTTGAGAGGAAGGGGTTGGGTAACTGGATAAGATTTCTTGCCACAAATTGTTAATTAAGCCCAAATGTACCGGTTTTGTGGACATTCAAAATCTTCAACGCCACGGGGAAAACCAACCCAATCAAAGATTCACTAAAAGTTCACGGCATATTATTGACAAACTTTCTGGGCTCACTCACTATTAGGTTATTCATGCCGTTCAAGTGCTGTGGTCGTGCTAGTCTCTCTTGAATCGTTTGAATCGTCTTTACTTAAACAAGTTTGTGCTCTGCACAATCTTGTGGTCCGGTTCTACTACCTTCATTGGTGAGGTTGGCACCGGTAAACGATCAGCGATTGCTCAGTGCGCTCACGTTTTCCTCCTCTGACATGATTCAGGAGTGCATCATGCGTTCTTTCCGACTCAGTCTGGCTGCTGCGGTTCTTTGTTCCGCGGTTGTGGGACTCTCAGGTTGCTCCGAAGACAATAACAAGAGCATCACCTCCATGCCGGCTGGCAGCCAGGCTCCTCCACCAAAGAGCCAGAAAGAGTTCATGGAAGCTCAGAAGGCCAAAAATGGCCCATCTGGCTACGGCGGTGGTGATGGCGGTTACCCAAACGACAAGGGTGCCCCACCGAAGTGATCTCAAAGGCCAGGAGATCCTGGCCTGTCGAAGTCTTGCTTGGTATCCCGGATCGAGATATTCCTCTTCCACTCGATCCAAAAAGAATCAATTTCCGTGTCACAGCTGACCGGAATCTACGTACAAGCTACGGACGAGCTTTCTTTTTTTCGCTCGTTCCGTAGTTTGCGTGTTTCATTCTTTTTTTCCTCGGCGTTTGTTCCGGAGTTCTTATCCTATGTCCAAGTCTCGCAAGGGTTTTACCCTGATCGAGCTGCTGGTGGTCATCTCGATCATTGGCGTCTTGGTCTCGCTGCTGCTTCCTGCCGTGCAGTCGGCTCGTGAAGCCGCTCGACGCAGCCAGTGCGTCAACAATCTCAAGCAGCTCGGTCTGGCCCTGCACGGCTATGCCGACGGCAACGGCGGTATGCTGCCGCCCCACCTGGTCGATGATCCCTGGAACGGCAACCTGAACCAAACCCAGTCACTTCAGGCACGGATTCTGCCGTACATGGAGCAGACCGTGATCTACAACGCCATCAACTGGAATATCCCCAGCCGGTGGGGCCCAAGCGCACCCAGCGGCGGCTCGTTCAATGGTCTGTGGGACGCCATTCAGGCCACCGCGCTGACCAACGAGATCAAGAGCTTCCTTTGCCCGTCTGACCCCAACCCAGGCAGCATCGACAACATCGGCTGGGGCCAGGGCAAACGCATTGGCGTGAGTAACTACCCCAACAACATCGGCCTCAACCGCCACCTCAACAACTGGCGCATGAACGGCCCCGGCTACATCGCCACCACCTGGGATGGCGCCCTCAAGCCTACCGTCAGCTTGCAGACCTTCCAGGACGGCACCTCCAACACCGTGGTCATGTCCGAATGGATCAAGGGCCGGACCTCGATGGATGCCGACGGACTGCACATGGTTTACCAGGCCGGCTTCAACTCCGACGCCTTCTCTGGCCAGCAGTACGCCGACTGGCTGCAGGCCCAGGCCTGTCAGAACAAGGGTCTGACCCGAGACTGGGACTGGAAAGGGGAATGGTGGATTGAAGGCGACCGCAACAACTACAGCCACACCCAAACCCCCAACCGCCGCGCCTGCAACTATGCCAACGTGGGTGTGGATGGCCGCGGCACCATCACCATGATGGGTGCCAGTTCACTTCACCCCGGTGGCGTGAACATGGTGTTTGGTGACGGCTCGGTCAAGTTCATCAAGAACGCCATTAACTACAAGACCTACTACGCCATTGCGACCCCCAACGGCGGCGAAGTGGTCAGCTCGGCCGACTACGCTCCCTGATCAATTCGCCCTCTGTTTTGTGGATGGTCGGCACTCTCCAGCCGGCCATCTTCCACAAGATCTACATAAAGCCTGAATTTGAGGTTCACCCCTCGAATTCAGGCTTTTTTTTGACTTCGTGCTGTGGCTCCAGCGCAGATCGGTTCGAATTTCAAGCTGACACCCACCCCAACATTCGCGCTTCACGACATCCACAAACCAGAACGCACGGTGTTTAAATAAACTTCCCACATGGCTCACTTGATCATGACTTTCCTGGCAACTTCCTTGAACTTTCATGGATTTAGAATTATTCTTCATATTCTCCAGTCAAAGGTGGTCGTGACCAACAGAGAATCATTCAGGCAAACCGGTATCGAGTTCGCTCGAGACCGCGGACTAAGGGCCATCCCTTCGGAGCTAGATTCCGTAAACCGGAATGTCGCCCGCTGATCGCATTGCGCTCGTACGATTTTGATCTCGTGACCTGCAAGATTCTGTTGCCATCCATAACGACACATAAAACTGGGCACGGGGCAGATTCACGGTAAGCCAGATGCCTCGAATTCGGATACACGGTTTATCTTGGATCTCAGATTAAAGTTCGATTCCTGGAGACGTTAAGGCTCTCGTTTATTCGAGGTTTCTCTGGATCATTGAACGGCTTCCTTGGCTTCATTCGCGGAGCGTCTCTGCGGTTTCGGTTTTCTCTTTCTCTTTGAGGGCAACTCATGCCTAAATCTCGTAAGGGTTTTACCCTGATCGAGCTGCTGGTGGTCATCTCGATCATCGGCGTCTTGGTCTCACTGCTGCTTCCTGCCGTTCAGTCGGCGCGTGAAGCCGCTCGACGCAGCCAGTGCGTCAACAATCTCAAGCAACTCGGTCTGGCCTTGCACGGCTATGCCGACGGCAACGGCGGTATGCTGCCGCCCCACTTCGTGGATGATCCCTGGAACGGCAACCTGAACCAGAGTCAGTCTCTCCAGGCACGGATTCTGCCCTACATGGAGCAGACCGTCATTTACAACTCCATTAACTGGAACGTACCGAGTCGGTGGGGCCCAAGCGTTTCCAATCCCCCAGACGTGGATTCCGGTACCGGCGGTCTCTGGGGTGTTATCCAGATGACAGCTCTGACCAACGAGATCAAGAGCTTCCTCTGCCCTTCCGACCCCAACCCAGGCCAGCTTGAAGCCATGGGCTGGCAGGGTAGCCGCAAACGGGTTGGCGTGAGCAACTACCCCAACAACATCGGCCTCAATCGTCGCCTCAACAACTGGCGTATGAACGGCCCTGGCTACATCGCCACCACCTGGGACGGCGCACTCAAGCCCACCGTTAGCATGCAGACCTTCCAGGACGGTACCTCCAATACCGTCGTCATGTCCGAATGGGTCAAGGGTGACTCTGCCGCCATGCTGGACGGACTGATGACGGTCTACAAGGCCGGCTTCAACTCCGACGCCTTCTCTGGCCAGCAGTACGCCGACTGGCTCCAGGCCCAGGCCTGCCAGAACAAGGGGCTGACCCGTGACTGGTTCTGGAAGGGTGAATGGTGGATTGAAGGTGACCGTAACAACTACAGCCATACCCAAACCCCCAACCGTCGCGCTTGCAACTATGCCGACGTGGGCGTGGATGGCCGTGGCAGCATTACCATGATCGGCGCCAGCTCACTTCACCCCGGTGGCGTGAACGCAGTGTTTGGTGATGGCTCGGTCAAGTTCATCAAGAACAACATCAACTACCAGACCTGGTACGCCATCGCCACCCCCAATGGCGGCGAAGTGGTTAGCTCAGCCGACTACGCTCCTTGATCTGGCCTGAATATGGCCACGCAGGTACGGATCATCTGGAATTCAGTCTGACTCGGGGGCGGGGATCTCCTCGCCCCCGAGTTTTTTTTGGGTAGAATGGATGCACAATTCCGTCAAGAAAATGACGAAGCCACTCTCAGTTCTCCATTCATCCGCGTGATCATGTGACCCCATCCATTCTGATTCGAAAACACGGGGGAATCTGGTTAGGTTTGGTGGCCATCCTGGCGGGTGGATCGTTCGCGTTTTGGGCCTTTACAAGATCGACCGCGCTCGAGCGAGCCGAGAAGGTTTACCAGCACGCCCAAGATCCTGAGGCGCTTGCACAGGCCTTACGATTCTCTAGGGACCACCTGGCCCGTCGCCCCTGGGATCGAGCAGCGTCGAGACTGGCAGCCCTCTGTTTGAGCCGGCTCGATTATCCGGACCTCGCCGAGCCCTACTACCGGCACGCTGGTACGCTCGATCTGGAAGACTCTCACGTTCGCGCCTATGCCATCTTGCGCTCAAACCAGAGAGATCAGGCAACCGAGGCCTATCAGACCATCGCAGACCGGTGGCCCAATGATCCCCGTGGACTGCGCGTGCTGGGCGGAATTTATTTGACCCAACGGCAGTACGAAAATGTGCTCGATGTTGCAAACCGGCTGAGCCAGATCTCACGCGGCGAGATTGATGGACATCGCCTGGCAGGCAATGCGCATCACTTACTGATGAGCCCTGAAGCTGCGGTTGCCGAGTATGAGGCGGTTCTGAAACTGGATCCCGACCTGCAATCCTTACCGGTTGAAGTTCGGACTCCGCTCTGGATGAATTTTGCCACCGACCTGCTGTCTTTGGGGCAGGCCGACCGGGTGGTTGATTTGCTCCAGATCGAACTGGCTCGCCGTGGCGATCCTGTTCTCCGCACCTTGCTGGGTAAGGCGTACTATCAGCGCGGCGAGTTTTCCTTGGCCCGAGAATGTCTGGAACGGGCGCTAGAGGTTCAACCAGACCTGGGCCTGGCCTGGCTAGAACTCGGACGACTGGCGCTGGCCGAGAACCGACTGACCGATGCCCGGAGCGCGCTGGAAACGGCGGTCTCACTTGATCCGAAGGGACGTGAAGTCCTCTTCAGTCTTCGTTCGGTGTACCAGCGACTCGGGCTCCAGCAAGAAGCTGAGGCCATCCGACTACGTTCTGAGAATGTTCAAAAGGAATCACCGGCCCCACCACGCGGGATGGGGGTTCGTGCCGAGCTTACCAACCCTGAAACTAGCGGCCCGGCAATGCCTGCCGATCCTGGAAAGCCTACGCCATGACAGAGCCTCAATCTCAACCCGTGCCCCGCGCTACCGAACCCCCGCTTGGCAGTTCTGAAAGTGCTCCTTCTACCAGTTTGGCCGGAACCGGTGGCTCACTGGTTGGGCTTGGCCTCGTCCTGGGGGTGCTGGTTCTGGCTGCGCTTGCATGGTTCTTGCTGGCTCCTGCCCCAGAGCTGGACACCAGACGCTACATCAACCTTTTCAAGAATCGCCAGTTCGAGACGGCGGAACCGGAACTGCGGGCCCATCTCCGCCGCTCATCGCGAGATCCCCGAGCCGCCTTCTTGCTGGGCCAACTGATTCTGGAAGAAACCGAGACCCCCGCAGGCATCAATCCAACAGACCGCACAGCCGAAGCACTGGAGTTGATGACCAGTTGTGAAGATGCCCCTGGGCTAGAGAGCTTGACCACGCCCGCGACCCTACTTTACTACCGTGGCAAGGCGCTTTATCAGCTCAATCGCTGGGAGGCCGCTGAAACCGCCTGGCTGGAAGCAATCAAACGCGATGCCCGTGTACCGGAGGCAAACTGGTCACTGCTTGACCTGTATTACCTGGAAAACCGCCGCCGTGAAGCCCGAGATCTAGCACTTCGGCTCTTCCCAACCGAGCCCGATCCGCGTGACCAGGCCCAGTTGCTGCTGGAGTTGATCCGTGAAGACGCCATTCATCCCGACTCGGGCTCCATTGTGAAGCTGATGGGGCCGGTGGTGGCTGCGGAACCAGAGGCGGTATCGGTTCGCCAGGCGCTTGGGCTGGCGCTGGTGCGAAGCAGTCAGATCGACGAAGGAATTGCCGTACTGGAAAAGCTGGCCAGTGAACATCCCAATGACCCACGCGCCTGGGACGGCTGGCTAGAAGCGCTCGACCTGGCTGGCCGCCTCGACCTGTTTCGGCCCGCTTATGATCGTGTACCCGAAGCCCTTCGTATGACCCCGGTCATGGCACGGCATCGGGGTCTTGCGTTTCAGATCGACGAAGACTGGAAGAAAGCCGCTGAGTCTTACAAAGAAGCCCAGAGCTTCGATCCCACCGATTTCGGACTACTCGTGCGGCTTGCGCGTGCCCAGAAGTTCGCAGACCCAGACCAGGCCCGGCTGCTCGATGACCAGGTTACGGCCTGGCGTGAGGCTTCCACCGCCCTGCTAGACCTCTACGATGAAGCCAATGGCACCAGAACGCTGGGCGTGGCCCCCCATACAGACCTCTGTGAGCGACTGGCAAGCTCGCGAATTGCCATGGGCAGACCCGACGAGGCGGCCCTCTGGCGCCAGATTGGCCGGGGAGTGACCGGAACCGGCCGGCCGGTCCCTAAACTCTCGCAGGGCCTTTCCTTCTCACAAAACAGCCAAATTCTCACTGAAGCCAACCGACCATGAGCGTGGATCCCGCGTCCCCACTTGCTGTTGCCGGCACTGGCCACCCCGCTGCCAGCAGTGCACCTGCCCAGAGCGGGCGGAACTGGTTCACGCTTGGGGGAACCCTGATCGGCCTGATTCTCATGGGGGTTGGAATCTGGCGGATCATCGACGACCTGCGCCCGGTGCCTGAGCTTGGCGCCATGGAGAGTCTTTTTCGTCGTGGCAAGCTGGACGAGGTCGAGACGGGGCTCCGCTCAATCCTTGGACGATCCCCTGAGTACGGATCGGCACGCAGGCTGCTGGCCCAGTTGCTGGCCCGCAGGGGCGATAAACTGGCCTGCGCCCGCGAACTGAGTAAAATCCCCCGCTGGTGGCCCGGTAAACGGGACGAAGCGTTCATCGAGGGACAATCGTATCTAGACTCGAAGCACGCCCAGGAAGCCGAGCAGGCCTACCTGACGTGCGTGCAGGATGATCCCCTGCACCCGGCCGATCCAGGCCGGGTCTCAAGCGCAGCCAGGTCTTTACTCACGCTTTACATGACGGAGGAACGACTCCCGGAGGCCCAGGATATCCTGTGGCAAGCCTACGCGCAAGCATTACCGGAAGAACTTGGGGCCATCTTGAACATGCAAATGCGGGCCCTGGTTGAGCGGATTGAGCCCAAAGAGGTCTCTGAGGTGCTGGGTGGCTATCTTGCCGCCGATGCAACCAACTGGCAGGCGCGCCGGGGGCTTGCCCGGGCCGAAGAACTTCTGGGGCGGACCACCAGCGCCGATGCCTTGCTAGCCCAGTGCCTGAAAGAGCGGCCCGATTCGATCGATGCGTGGCGGATGCGGCTTAGCATCCTGGTGGATCGGAATCAGCCAGAGACCCTGGCAGAGGCAATCCGCGTATTGCCGGGCAGCATTGCCCAAGCCGGTGATGGTGTGATTCTGGAAGCGCAGGGGATTGATCGCATCAATGCCGGCGAGTTCAAGCCTGCTCAAGAGTTTCTGGAAGCCGCCTTGAAAGCCGATCCCTTCAATCCCGATACGCTCTATCGGCTGGCGAGTGTAGAGCAGCGGCTAGGACTGGCGGAAGAGGCAGAGGCTCATCGCTTGGAAAGCCAGAAAATCCGGAAGGCCCGTCAGGCGATTCCTGAAGCGCTGGTCACTTTCCGCAACCGCGAGCGGCCTGGAGCAGCCAAGCGTGAAGAGCGGATTCAGGCCATGGAAGAGCTTGCCACGATCTGCGAGACGGTGGGCTGGGATCGGCTGGGGCGTGAGTGGCGCAAACTGGCCACCCGGACTCCATAGATCTCGATCTGCAGACGAGTGGCTGCCTGGTAGGTCGGGCCCTTGGACCCAGGCAACCGTTCGTCCGGGAAAGCAAACGACCACGTGGCCAGGCCCCGTGGTCGCTTGCTTGGTTCGGTTCATCCACGGACAGAAACCCTCAGAGGGCTTCCTTGTAAGCCTTCAGCGCCACGATCTTGACGTTGGTGCGGGAAGGCTTGGCCTTCACCACCATCTTCTCGCCGGGCTTGAATGGGTTGTCCTTCAAGGTCTCTTTGGTAGCGGGCTTGTAAACCGCCTTGATCTTGCCGAGGCCGGGCAACAGCGCAGCGCCTGGGCCCTTCTTGGCAAGCTGCTTCTTGGTCCATTCGACGTAGGCGTCGAATACGGAAGCGACCTGCTTCTTGGTCAGCTTGGTCTTGTCGGCCAGAGCGGTGTAGATTTCCGCCTTGGTTGCGGCCTTGGTCTTGACCGATTTGTCGACGACTACTTTCGGAGCAGCAGCCTTGGGTGCGGCTTTCTTGGCCATGGTCGTGAAACCCTCCCTCGTCCTGAGGCGACTGTCTCTTCCATCATCCCCAGCATCTCCACTGATACCGGTGGATGCGATTTGATCAAACCTCATCGACGATTGCGTTCAAAACATACAAAAAAATTGGATACTTTCCAGGGTATCTGGAAATTTTTTCCCAGAAATCAGGCTAGGAACTGGTGAAATCTGGTGGTAAGGCAAGCTTTTCGGCCTGAAAACAGCCCCAATTCCAGATCAATTCACGGGCCCAGCCCAAAAGCCAACCATCTTGCAAATACGCCTATTTTCCAGGAACTTTCTCATCCCATAAGTCAACCTTTACAGAGCCAGAACCCCGGCAAATTCCCCCTTCTTCGGCGTGCCTGCCAGATTTCTTCCGACCCTGAACTCTTTTGTGCTGAAAATTGCGAGAAAACCACGCCAGACGAATCCAAGCTCGGCCAGGGCCGGCCCCGAAAGCTGGCCGAATCCGGTCAACTGGTCTCATTCCCAGAGGCGGTTACGAGGGATTTCCAGCTACCAAGTCCACGTGGATCGACTCACATCCATCTGCCCCAGGCCGTTCCAACCGCCACAATATTCGGGGCTCGGTTTGAGGTCTGCGCTATGACCGCCCACCGGTCAGGAGTCGGCTCCAGCCCAGAAACCTGGTTTGCTACGGCATGTCCAGGCGAACCTGTTACCCCATCAAACCAGGTGACAAGGCAGGCCAACCGGCTCAACTGGCGGCCAGAAACCTATGACTCGGGCAAATCCCATAAGCGTCTGGTTCGCTTAACTTCCAACGCTCAGCCTATCCCGCTGACCCATCCATGAAGCCGCAGGAGATCATATCTGCTCCGGTTTCACGGATTGAGATTGACCATTTTTGAAACAACGTTTAGGTTTCGACCAATTCTGGATGGAACTTGAGGAAATTTCCTTTCATCAAGAGAAACAAGGAGGTTACCACCCATGAGACGAATCACGCAGAGCGCGTACCGCGGTCGGGCTAGCATGCTCGCACTCGCACTGACCACCGGGCTTGCCGGTAGTCCAATGGTTCTTGCCCAGGCTGGACGTCAGGCCGCAAAAGCAGGTGCCGCCACCGCCCCGCAGGCCAAGGCCCAGGAAACCGAAGCTGCCCCCAGCTCGCGCCTGGTCCGAATTCCCACCAACCCCAATGATTCCGTGGCCACGGTCAATGGGGAGGCAATCACCCGTCAGCAACTGAGCGACGAATGCATTGCCCGCAAGGGCGAAGAGATCCTGGAAACTCTGGTCAACCGCAAGCTCATCGACCAGATGATGCGGGCCAAGAAGATTGAGGTCACCGCTGCCGAAGTCGATGCCGAGATCGAGCGCGTGGCTCAGACTGTGGCCGGCGTGAGCAAGGAGCAATGGCTCCGCTCCCTGGCCAAGGAGCGGAACATCAGCCCCGCCCAGTACTCTCGCGATATCATCTATCCCGCCATGGCCCTGCGCAAGCTGGCCGCGCCTCGGGTCCAGATCACCGATCAGGACATCAAAGATGCCCTGGAATCGCAGTACGGTGACAAGCTGGTGTACCGGATGATCATGTCCAACAGCGTGGATCATGCCAAGCTGCTCTGGGAAGACCTCAAGAAAAATCCAGGTGGATTCGAGAACCTGGCGCGGACCTCACCTTACTCGGTCGATCCCGCGACCCGCGCTGAAGGCGGAAAGCCGACCAATGGTCCGCTTGCTCGTCATAGCTACCCTCGCGAGGTGTCAGACCGGGTGTTCGCCCAGCTTGTCGATGGCGATCCAGACGACAAGAACCCAGAACACAAGCCGAAAGATGGAGATATCTCCGGCCCGATCCAGGTCACCGACCAGATGTGGGTGGTTGTCAAGCGTGAAGCGGTTCTCCCGTCCAAGCCTTATGACGCCAGCAACCCAGCCATCGACAAGCAAATTCGCGAGTCGATCTTCGAATCCAAGATCCAGCAGCACATGGAAGAGCTGTTCAGCGAGATGAGCCGAACCGCGGCCATTGAGAACAAGCTGACCGGTTCCGTGAAAACCGCTGACAACGAGCTGAAGCCACCCGTCGACGGCGAAGTGAAGCTGATGGGCCAGAAGGCCGATGCCGAGCGGGCCGCGAAGACCGGCACCCCTACGGTTCAGCCAAGCGTGTCAACGGCCGCCAGCACGGCTGCCGCCAGCAAGGGGAAAGTGGCCCCGCCCCGAAATTTGGACCCAGCCGACCTTGAAACCCGCGAACGGGCCAAGGTGGATCCCCAGGCCAAGTGAACCAGTTCACAGGCTTGAAAACTCTGACCTAGTGGTCGATTCAAAACCTGGAATTGGTACCCGGCCAACATAAGGCCAGTTCCGGTTTTGAAACTGCTTCGAAAAAACAACCGAGGGGGCGTAACGAGCGAATCGTTGTGCCCCCCTCGGTTTATATCCATCATCCGCTCGAAACCCGTGCTCGCGGTTCAAAATCCCAGGTGGAGGAGTTCCAGTCGGCCGTTCGAGCTGGTGGTATATTACTTATCGACCTGCAAGACGCGGGGACTTGGCGAAAATTGGAAATCGGAACAAATTTCGTCCGATCCAGTACCCTCTCACGCCGGATCCACCCCATGAAATGTGCGTATTGCGAGAATCCGTTGATCTGCAACGCCTGTGGCGCAGAGTTCGTGGCGGCCACGCCCGAACTGTACGATGCCATCACGCAGTGCGAGGAAGCGGTTCTCTGTCCCGCCTGCGAGGCCGTTCTTATCTGCCACTGGTGCAAGACCCCCTACGATGGCGAACCGCAGGATAATCACGACGAAGCGACCCCCACCGGGGAAGGGCCAATCTGAGCCCTAACGAGCAACCACGCAACTCCAGAGCAGGACGAACTGGACCGACCCTGGCCCCGCCGAAAACGAAGTGAGCGTGCAGTCATCAACCGCCGCGGGCTTCCTTCAGGAGCCCGCGAACGGCGGTTTCCAGCTCCTCGTCTCGCAGATCCTTGAACCGGATGATCCCCTTGGCATCGATCAGGTAGGTTGTAGGAAACTGCTCCACGTCCCAGTCTTCCACAATGCCGCCGTCCCGGCCGCTCCACCACTGAGGCCAGGGCATCGGTTCTTTGCCCAGAAATTCCTTGAGCGTCTCTAGTTCCTCATCCGCACTGATGCTCACCAGCACAAACGGATCGTCTTTGAGCCGCTCGACCATCGCTCGCTCGTGAGGGATCATGGCCACGCAGGGACCACACCAGGTGGCCCAGATGTCCAGAACCACCACCTTGCCCCTGAGCTCACTGAGACGGGCCGGTTGGCCATCCACCGTACGACTGACCACTTCTGGCGCCGGTTGACCAACCGATAGATTCGGCAGCACATCCGCATAAGACCGGCTCAGCAGCGCTTCCAGATTCTCCGCCTCCTGGCGGTTCCAGTCTACGCCGGCAATTTCGCCATCCACATATTTCTGCCCAAGCTGCTTGATGGCCGATTTTCCATGAGGCCCACGCGCGAACTCCGCCAGCGCCACGCCAGCTCGAAGACTGTTGGCCAGTGACTTGAACGCCAGGGCCTGGGTTTTCCGGTCGGGATGACGGGCCCCAACCTCCCTCAGCAATTGCTCAGAACCTGCCACATGCTGACGGCCCAGCGATTTCAAGACCGGCCGAATTCGGGAGTCGGTCGCAAACCGGGTCCGCAATGTCTCCAAGGCTCGGTCAAAGGCCAGCACATCTCCGCCTAACCTGCCGCTTGTCTCCAGGGCCATGACCGCGGCATCGAATGACTGGGGGTCATCCATGTGTTTATTGGACCAGTCCAGGAACCGAGGACTGAACGATTCCAGGCCCTGCGTTATGCTAAAAGCTGGAAGTGCCGGCATGGACGCGGCTCGGGCTTTCTCCTCGTCCGTCTTTGCCTCACGAACGGCACGTTCGTGGGCCTCCAGAATTGCACGAACTTTTTCCTGGTAATCCTCGACCAGTTTCTTGCGGGCCCCGTCGGCCTCGGCCTTCAGCTCTTCAAAGCTCTGATCAAGCCCGCATGCCTCCACAGGCAAAGGACCCGGAGTGGCCCAGGCCGCGGAAACCAGGACCAACATCAGGCCGGCCAAACGGATGCGCAACATCAAAAGCTTCTCCAAAAACCCACAGGGGTGGCGGCTCAAGTCTTTGGGGTCAAGGAAACCGGTGCGCTCACGATCAACTGGAACGCGAACTGTTGCCGCCCGAGGAGGACGGGCCTGCGGGCCTGGGTGGCTGATCACCAGAAAGACCAGAAATGTTCGTGCGACTTCCCCCAGGTCCACCAGGCACCTGCTGCAGGTCTAGCCGACCAAAGATCATCCGCCCGGCGCTGGTTTGAAGCACACTGGTCACCACCATACGAACCATCTCGCCCAGGTGATTCCCCCCCTGCTCCACCACAACCATCGTGCCGTCATCCAGATAGCCAACCCCCTGCCCAGGCTCTTCACCACGCTTCATCAGCTTCAGGGTCAGGGCTTCGCCAGGCAACACCACCGGCTTGAGCGCATTGGCCAAATCATTCAGGTTGATGACATCCACCCCCTGAAGTTTGGCAATCTTGTTCAGGTTATAATCATTGGTCACAACCTTGCCGCCCAGATGCTTGGCTAGCACAACCAACCGCTGATCCACGCCGTGCACACCCGCCATCTCGGGAATCTCACCGTCTTCAATTCGAACCTCGATTTCCGGCATATTTTGGAGCCGGTTCAGAATGTCCAGCCCCCGCCGACCACGGTTGCGACGCAGTTTATCTTGGCTGTCCGCAACCGCTTGCAGTTCTTGAAGCACAAACCGCGGGACGATCATCGGTTGATCCATGACCTTCGCTTCCGCCACGTCCGCAATTCGACCGTCAATAATTACCGAGGTATCCAGCAGCAATGGCCGGTTCCCCTTGATCTCTCTGGCAAATTCCACGTACGGGATGATGAACCGAAAGTCATCCTTGGTTTGCAGCAGTAAACTCACACACGCGTAACAGGTTGTCATCGTGAGCAAACCAAGGATATGAGGCCGGATATTCATTCCGGGATCACTCCCAAGCGTTTGCAGCGTTGGCTCCAGGGCAATTTGAAGCAGGCTTGTCAGAATCAGACCAACCACCAGACCAAAATAAACCGCGGAAATCGTCTGGATCTTCTTCTTGGGTGTCAGGAGGTCGATAACGACCACCCCAACCGCAAGCAGAAGAATCCCTACAAAGAGGGCAACCGATGAGGCCTGCCCAGAGGCGCTCAGGACCTGGTAGATCCTGGCCCCAAGTCCAGCCGCAACAAGAATGAAAAGTGCACGAACAATCGCAAGCAACATGGAGTCGGAAACCTTCAACAAAGGGGGTCAGGGTGAGGAAAATGGCTCAACTGAGTCCCGCTGTCTCCTTAATAAAGCGATCGTAGAACGCCTCCAGGCTCTCCACAATCACCTTGGCACCACCAAGCACCGGCATGAAATTGGTATCCCCATCCCAACGAGGAACAATGTGCCAGTGCAAATGCCCCGGTAATCCAGCGCCCGCCGCATGCCCAAGATTCAAACCGATATTGTAACCAGCCGGGCTCAGCAACCGGTCCAGAATTGGCAGGCATGCCTGCAATGTCTGAAGCGGTTCCTGCAAATCGGCCCCATGCAGGTCAACCAAAGACCCGCAATGGACCAGCGGGGCCACCAGCAAATGCCCATTGTTGTAGGGATAGCGATTCAGAAAAACCGCCGATCTCGCCCGCCGCCAGACCAGCAAATTTGTCCGGTCGTCTTGCTCGACTGCAGCAATCCCGTCACACAGAAAGCAACCCGAGGTCGGAGGCCGGTTGCTCGTGTCCTGAATATACTGCGCTCGCCAGGGTGCCCAGATCTGATCCATGGATTCCCCAGTCCTTAATTCCGGACCAAGAAGTAGGCCATTCAAAGGAACCTAGGTCGCCAAGAATACCAAACCCCGTGGCAAAATGGCACCCTTTAGAAGCTGAACATCGCGTCAGACTTACCCCAGCATTCCAAACCCGACCTGGTTTTCAGACGGCGGCCGAAGTCGTAAGGCCAAGGGACCCATCCCGGGCAAAGCTGCCAAAAATTGATCGAACTCCTGACCCAACAGGGGTCAACAGAAAACAGAGTTGGCTTGACCACTCGACCCGGGCGGGGCTTTTAGTTTAGAATGAAAGTGTTCCGTGTTGTGAGTCGGCCGGATGCGTTTTTCCGCATTGTGGTGTTCGTTCGCGAGTTTTCGGAACAGAATCACTTTTTCACGCGTTTCGTCGTGCGGGTCGCCATTGCCGTGCAAGCAATTTTGGTGAACTTCTGGTCCACGCCTCATGGACAGCGACGGATGATCGAAAGCTCAGGCAGGGAGAGGCTCCCTGCTGTTCCTCCAGGGATCGTTGAGTCAATGTTGGACCTTCGAAACGTCCGGAATATCGGTATCTCGGCCCACATCGACTCGGGTAAGACCACGCTGACCGAGCGCGTCCTGTTCTACTCCGGGAAAATCCACAAGATCGAGGAAATCAAGAGCGACGATGGTGCCAAAATGGACCATATGGAGCTTGAGAAAGAACGTGGAATTACCATCACCTCAGCCGCCACCACGGTGTCTTGGGGTGATACGCTCATCAACATCATTGATACGCCTGGCCACGTGGACTTCACCGTTGAAGTTGAACGGTCGCTCCGAGTGCTCGACGGCGCTGTGCTCGTTCTCTGTGCCGTGGCTGGCGTGCAGTCTCAGTCCATCACCGTCGACCGCCAGATGAAGCGGTACAACGTGCCACGGCTTGCCTTCATCAACAAGATGGACCGCACCGGGGCCAACCCCAATAAGGTCATTGAGCAGCTCGGAAGCAAACTCGGCCTGAATACGGTTCCGCTTCAGATCCAGATTGGTTCTGAAAGCAATTTCGAAGGCGTGGTTGACCTGATCAACATGGAGGCCGTCTATTTTGATGGCCCCAAGGGTGAGACCGTTCGCCGCGAACCAATTCCAGCCGAACTCCAGGACGCCGCCGTCGAAGGCCGTCAGACCATGCTCGAGGCACTCTCCATGGTTTCCGACGAAATCATGGGCCTCTTGCTCGAAGAACAAGAAGTTCCCCTGGAGCTCATCCACAGCGCCCTCCGCCAAGGCACGGTCGCCAACAAGATCTGCCCGGTCTTGATGGGCTCGGCCTACAAAAACAAGGCCGTTCAGTGCCTGCTGGACGCCGTGGCCTCGTACCTGCCCAGCCCTCTCGACCGCCGCGTGCTGGCCAAGGACAACAACGACCACATGGCCGAGGTCCCGCTGAGCACCGATCCTACCGACCCCCTGGTCGGTATGGCGTTCAAGCTGGTCGAAGAGCCGTTCGGTCAGGTCACCTACATGCGGATCTACCAGGGAACCCTTGAAAAAGGTAAGTTCTACTACAACAGCCGTATGCGGAAGAAGGGCCGGATCAGCCGGATCCTCCGCGTTCATGCCGACGAAAAAGAAGATATTGATAGCGCCACCGCCGGCGACATTGTTGCCGTGATGGGTATTGAACCGGCCACAGGCGATACCTACTGCGATGAGTCGATCAACCTCTCTCTGGAATCGATCTTCGCTCCAGAACCGGTGATCGACCTGGCCATCTCGCCCACCAAGCGGGCCGACCAAGACAAGCTCGGCAAGGCGCTCAGCCGCTTCATGCGTGAAGACCCAACGTTCCGCGTTCACCAGGACAAGGAAACGAGCGAAACGATCATCAGCGGCATGGGCGAACTCCACCTGGAAATCTATGTCGAGCGCATCAAGCGTGAGTACAAGGTCGAATGCCAGGTTGGTATGCCCAAGGTGAGTTACCGAGAAGCACCCACCAAGCACACCGAGTACAACTACAAGCACCGGAAGCAAACCGGTGGTTCTGGTCAGTACGCCCACGTGGTTGGCTTCATGGAACCACTGCCAGATGACGCCCCAGAGCCATTCGTGTTCGAGAACAAGGTCACCGGCGGTCGAATTCCCAACGAATTCATTCCATCGGTTGAGAAGGGGTTCAGAGACTCCCTCTACAAGGGCCCGCTCGCTGGGTTCGAAGTGCTTGGCGTCAAGATGGTGCTCCAGGACGGTTCGTACCACGACGTCGACTCGTCCGACATGGCGTTCCAGATCTGTGCTCGAGACTGCTTCCGTGAAACGTTCCGCAAGGCTGAACCTGTCTTGCTGGAACCTATCATGAAGGTCGAAGTTGAGACCCCCACGGAATTCCAGGGGCCTGTCACGGGTAACGTCTCCAGCCGTCGCGGTGTGATTTTGGGCACCGAAAGCCGTGAAGGGTTTGCCGTCATCCTGGCGGAAGTCCCTCTCTCGGAAATGTTCGGCTACTCCAATGACCTCCGGAGCATGACGCAGGGCAAAGCCGGATTCAGCATGGAGTTCCTCAAGTACCAGAAGATGCCTTCCCGGTTGCAGGAAGAGGCTGTGAAGAAAGCTCAGGAAGACGCCAAGGCCAAGGCCTGACCTGCGAATTGAGCTTTCCTGGTCCTCAAAACTGACTACCAACGCCCGGTTCACTCTTGCAAGAGGGGACCGGGCGTTCTTTTTTCCCAACCCGTAATGCCGCTCAGGTTCACTCCCACACACTTCATCAGGCCGTTCAGAGGGGTGGACCGGGGCACTCCGCATTGACCAATCTCACCGCGACTGCGATAAGGCAAAACGGTGGAGATCCCTTGAGGGTTCTGCGAATAGCCGGCCATTCCAAGGAAAGCACCAGAGGCGAGTTAAGGACGATGAACCGGTATCAGATCCGATCCCGCTGGGTGATCCTGTGTTTGCTTGCGCCAGCGATGGTGTTTTTCTTACCGTCAGCCAGCCACGCTGGCGAAAAACAAGAAGAGCCTACCCCACCTGCGTTCCCCGTAAAGGTCTCGGCCGAGCTAGACCTGATCAAGGTCAGCAAGATCGATGATCGTTCTGAAAACTTTGAGGTCGAGTTCTTCCTGAACCAGACCTGGACCGATCCCCGGCTGGCCTTCGATGCCACCCTTGAGAAGAAAGCCAAGCGGGTTGTGCCCATCGACCAGATCTGGACACCCAAGATCCAGCTCACAGACAAAATTGATGCCACCATTGAAAGTGGTGATGCCGCACACGTTTTTCCGGACGGACGCGTGCTCCTGCACCAGGCCTTCAAGGCCTCCATCCCCACTCGGTTCGACCTGCACACCTTCCCGCTTGATTCCCACAAGCTAACGATTGTCTTTGAATCGCCCCTGTACGAACAAAGCGACGTGGAAATTCTGGCCAAAGAGATTCGTCTCACCGACACCCAGGTTGAGAACCAGGTTCCGAACGGCTGGCATTTGAAAGGCTTGTCGACCTCCAGTGGCAGCAAGATTTACCCCTCAATCCAGGAAACCTACGCGCGAGCCGAGTTCAAGATCGAGGTCCTGCGTGATAGCCACTACTACTCATGGGCCGTGGTCTTGCCCCTCATCCTGATTGTGGCAACCGCCTGGACCACGTTCTGGATGGAAACCAATGAGTTCAGCACCCAGGTGGGCGTGGTCATCACCTCGCTGCTCACCATCGTGGCGTTCAAGATTTCCATCGACTCCGCCCTGCCGCCCCTGTCCTACATGACACGCATCGATTTGCTCTTTGTCCTGTGCCAGCTCTCGGTTTTTTCCACCCTGCTGCTTTGTATTGCGCTCAAGATGCTGGATAGCGCCACCCACCCCAACTCAGACGCCATCGCTCACTCGCTCCGTTTGAACTGCCGCTGGCTACCCATTCTGGTGCTCTCCATCTGCTGTCTGCCGATTCCGTTCGTCAGCCCCTCCATTATCACCATGGCCATCCTCATCGGTGTCGGCGGGCTCTTTGCCTTCTTACGTCCGTCTCCCAGACGGATGCGGCGGTGGGTGCGGGCCATCTTGCACCCAGAGGCGTTCCTGGATACCGCCGGGCGAACGTTCACCGAATCCAATCCTGAACCGCCAACCACAACCACGGCGGCAAACGCTCCCAAAACTGTGGCCTGGCAACATCCACCAGATTCAACCACCCAGCCGATGTTGCAAACCCGCATTGATCGACCCGTCTTCACCCCTCGCTTTCGGAACGGGTCACTCAAACCCTGAGTCTTCCCACAGACCCTGTGTTAGGCAAGGAACCGGCACTCAACGCCCCCCGCCTGGGCCTGAACCAGAAACCATCTCCACGGGCAGGCGTTCCTCCAGAATCGATCTGGGCGAAGATGTTCCCAGGTTTGAACCCCGTCTCAGGCAATTCCAGGGCTCAAAGCATGCAGGCAGAACCGACCCGGAATACCTGGTTATCTGGCCGCTCTCGCGCAGACCTGGGCCACCAAGCCGCGCGCACCCAGCCCACACCCACCGAAACCCCAAGCCGCCTCGGTGAACTCGATGGAATTCGCGGCCTGGCGGCCTTGGCCGTGGTGCTCTACCACGTCAATGATCGCTGGCTGCCGCTGGGCTGGGCGTCGGTTGATCTTTTCTTTGTGCTCTCTGGCTTTCTGATCACGCGCATTATTCTGAAAAACGGCCATGAACCTCGGTTCCTGGCCCGCTTTTATCTACGGCGTGGGATACGAATCTGGCCGATTTATTACCTGACGCTGGTGGCCTTGATGGTCTTCAACCACGCGCTTCCCAGCCGCTGCAACTGGTCTGGTCTGTGGTACGCCCTGACCTACACCCAGAACCTGCCCGTTTACTGGGGCGGCAAGAACCCGATCTTCCACCCGTCGATTCGCCACACCTGGACTCTGGCCATCGAGGAGCAGTTTTACTGCATCTGGCCCGCCCTGATTCTGCTGGTCGGGCGACGCTGGGTCATTCCCGTGGCCCTGGCCACCGTGGCTATCACCTGTAGCTTCCGACTGGCGGGCGGCTCAATCTACCTGCTCGCCGGGCGCCTGGACGGGCTGGCCCTGGGCGGCTTGCTGGCCGGCCTTCAGGCTCAAGCTCCACGCCCGCTCACCAACAGGCTCTCCAAAGGGTCGCTTCTGGCAGGACTGCTGGGCCTGTTCGCCCTGCAACAAACCGGGCACCTGAATCTTCATGCCGCCGGCCCCTGGCCGGGCTTGCTGATCTTACTGGTAAACCTGACCGCGTTTGGTGGAATCGCGCTGATCACGGAACATGCGGGGGCCGGCTGGTTGGCCCCACTCCGGCTGCGTCCGCTTCAGGCTCTGGGGCAGTTAAGCTATGGACTGTACCTCTACCACGGGGTGTTGCTGGCCATCACCGTGGGCAGCCTGCGGCTTCCTTCTGCAATCGCCATGCCCTGGCCTCGGTTGCTGGCAGTTCTGGGCCTGTGTGTAGGGATGGCAGCCGTTTCCTGGGTCTGCATTGAGCGCCCCCTGCTCCGGCTCAAAGACCGCTGGAATTATCCAAATCGTCCAGGGGAAGCGGGCCGCATACCCAAGCCACATGCGGCAGCAGCAAAGCCAGATCGAACCGAGATCAGGGTTTGAAGACGGACCCTTATCGCAAGGACGCAAAGTCCGAGAAGCGAAAACGGCGGTACCACCAAAGCAAAACCTGGGCGACCTGCCGACGGTACCCTCTCGAGTCTCATCAAGGCCACTCTTGGGCAATAAAGCTCCCATACCACCTGCTTTGACCATAACGAAGCAAATGATGACTAATGCAAACGAAGAAGCTGAAACGGAATGGCACGACCGGAAATCAGCGATCACGGACAAGTTGCTTGGCAAGGATGATGATATGGTCATGCACGTGATCTGCTCTTACGCAAGCGCTGGCAGCCTCGATCTCTCTGACTACCCCAACAAGATCCCAGGCACGGCTCTCGTCACAAAAAACTCGGAGTTCCCTGGCCAGGGATCCTCAAATGATGCGTTCCGAAGCTACGAACTGGTCAGGTTCACCAGGCGTCTACTCGACCTCGACAATGCCAGGGTGGAAATGAAAAAGAGGAGGAAAAGAACCGGTAATATAAGGGCCATGCTTGCTTGAGGAGCTCGATAGCAAATTCATAATACGAATATCTTGTTAATTGACTGTTCAGACGCTAGGCTTTGACTAAGAATGGTAAGCCTCTACTTGGTTGCTCTTGAAGAAAATTTGCTCCTTGCCGACCAAGTGAATGACGGATGCCCTTTTTTTTCACATCACACTCTTACTGAATTTGTTTTGATGTGAAAAGGTTTCGCTCTTTTCCTCAGAAATTATCTCAGCTAATTTGAGATCAAGCAAAACCAGTGCTTTAGATTGGAAACCATAAAATGTCTGACACTCTCATGCGTTTAACAGCGGTTTTTCATGATGTTTTTAACGACGATGAATTGGTGATCTCACGCGATACGAGTGCCAAGAATATTGAAAACTGGGATTCGCTGACCCATGTAACGCTGATCGTCAAGGCGGAAAAAGAGTTTGGAGTTCGCTTCACGAGCGCCCAAGTTGCCGGCCTGCAGAATGTTGGCGAACTGATCGACCTGATTGAACAGAAAGCGGGACGATGAACCGCCAACTCCTGCCGAAGCTCTTGGAATACATCGCGGATAAGCACCCCCGATCAAGACGTGGTGTCGAGGAAGCGATGCGGGTCTCGCCGCAGAAATTCACGGAAATCGCAGAGATGTTTCTGGGCTGGCTCGTGAAGGCACTTGGTGACGACGGAATCCAACGCGCCGCCGACGCGTTCGTCCAATTCTCCACCGATGTCAATCTCGCGCAGGCCCGGTATGAGGTAGACGGCAGCTACCAGAACAAATCGTTTGCGGAGGTGTACGCAAACCACTACAGCCAGATTGATACGATGAATGAATACCTGTGGGGTATTTATCTCACCAATTTCCTCTGGGCGCATCACACCGAGATCAGTCTCCTGTACGCGGACACGTTCCTCGCCAAGCTACCCGCAACGTCGCAAATTGTCGAAATCGCCCCCGGACATGGAGGGTGGGGCGCCTGGGCCCTTTCCCGGCTTCCGCAAGCACAACTCCAGGGTTTCGACATCAGCCCGTCCGCCATTCAAATTGCCAGTAGCGTCACACGCGCCGCCGGCGTGGCCGATCGTGCAACTTACACCGAGCGAGACGCCCTGGACCTCACGCATATGCCGCAAAGCATTGCCGACGGTCTGATCTGCAATTTTCTCGTCGAGCACCTCGAAAGACCGGAAAAGCTGTTCGCGGTCGTCAGCCATCTGCTCAAACCCCGGGCCATCGGCTTCATCACCGGCGCGCTTACGGCCGCTCAGGTTGATCACATCTACGAGTTCCGTTACGAATCCGAGCTTGTCAAAATGTGCGAAGAGCAGGGCCTCCGCGTGCTGCAAACTCTTTCCGTAGGTCCTACGCGAACCCTACCCCAGGCACGGTTCCTTCCCCGCTCGATGGCCCTTATTGTCCAGAAGCGGTGCGGTGAGTTCTACTAACTCTTCACGCGGCTGCGGCATATACTAACGTCACCCCTCTGGCCTGGCCGTTTGGATGCCGCCGCCATACGGCTCGGTACGCTGAATCCAAACCTGCGGTTCCGACATGAAGCCCTCTGACAACAATTCTCCCGCACAACTATTCAAAGATGCCTCGGACCGCGCAAAGCAGAAACATTTCACGGAAGCGCTTTGGCAACTCGGCGAAATCATCCGCAACCACCCACTTTCGCCAGACGAACTCGATAAGGCCGGCAAGCTCCTTGCCAAGTGGACTGCCGCTGCGCCCCCGGTCAACGTCCAGCGGATCGACGTGTTGCTTCTTGGTCAATGCACGACTTCGTGGATTGCCACCGCCCTGCCCGCCATCGCCTGGGGACAGGGGATTTTTCTCCGCGTCCGAAATGGCGAGTACGACAATGTGATGCAGGAGCTGATGGTTTCACCCGGCCCAGATTCCGCTCCAAAGATCGTCATCCTCGTCCCCTGGACCGAGCGATTGTTCTTTGATCCTCATCATCGCTCTGCACAGCAGCGGATTGATGAGGAACTGGGCTTCTGGAAACAAGCCTGGAACTTGATCGCCAGGAATCACGCGGCAAAAATCTTGCAAGTGGGATATGACTGGATATCACCGGGTCCACTGGGACATCACCTGAGCGCCACCGGCGATGGGCAGGTTGCGGTCGTTCGCCGGATGAACGACGCGTTGCGGAACAACCTGCCACCAGGAGCCTTCTTCGTCGACCTTGAACAAGTCTCTGGAGGAATCGGCCGCAACTCCTTCTACGATCCGCGCCGCTACTTCTGGACCAAGCAACCGTTTAGCGAACTGGGCGTTGCTGAACTTGCCCGCCACCTCTGGTCCGGTGTTCGGGCCCTGATGTACGGACCAAAGAAAGTGCTGGTCCTTGATCTCGACAACACGCTTTGGGGAGGCATCGTCGGCGAGACCGGCCCCCATGGAATTGCTCTCGGAGAGACACCCGACGGAGAAGCCTTTCGCGCGTTCCAGAAACACGTCAAAGAGCTTTCAGAACGTGGTGTGGTTCTTGCCATCGCCTCCAAGAACAATCGCGACGACGCGTTGTCCCCCTTCGAACAGAATTCCGAAATGCTCCTTCGGCTCAAGCATTTCGCCCATATCGAAGCCCACTGGGATTCCAAGGTTCTCTCCCTCCGCCGGATCGCCCAAACTCTCGGGCTCGGCCTGGAGAGCTTCGTTTTTTTCGATGACAACCCCGCTGAACGCGAACTTGTCAGGCAATCTTTGCCGGAAGTGGCCGTCGTCGACGTCCCGGTTGACCCTGCCGACTACACCCGTGCCCTCCAGTCAGAACTCTGGTTTGAAACGGTTGCCTTGCTTGAGTCCGATCTCCAGCGCACCTCGCAGTACCAGCAGGAGTGCAAGCGGCGAGATTCAGAAATTCAATTCACTTCCATGGAAGAGTACCTGAAATCGCTCGCAATGACGGGTGTCATCAAACCCATCGACGAGACAAACATCCACCGCGTTGTCCAACTCCTCAGCAAAACAAACCAGTTCAACGTCACCACCCGCCGCCACAGTCTTGAGGAAGTCCGCGAGATGTTGAGTCTTCCGGGCACAATCGGCCTCACTCTCAGTCTGCGCGATCGATTTGGCGATCACGGCCTGGTGAGCGTTCTGATAGCGATTCCTGATGCCGCCTGTGGTCACCAGACACTCCGGATCGACACCTGGCTCATGAGCTGTCGAGTCATCGCCCGCACCGCCGAACACTTTTTCTTCAATGCTCTCGCCGATCGTGCCAGCAAATCCGGCTGGGAAGCTCTCCAGGGGGAATTTATCCCCACCCCAAAGAACGAACTCATTGCCGGACTCTACGAAAGCCTCGGCTTTGAGCGGCTGACCCAGGGTTCCGAAGCCACCGTCCTCTACCGGCAACCATTGGCGTTTGTTCGAGCGGCACCAACCTTGATTCATGGTGAGGATCCGAATGGTGGATGATCACATGATTGATCTCGCCGCAGAAAAATACTGGGTATTCCTGCTCTTTGCCCTGCTCGTGTATGTTCCCGTAGCCGGAGGCCGGTACCGCTGCTGGGTCGCAGCGGCTGTGAATCTTCTTTTCTTGAAGATGTACGTCAACAAGTTCGAATGGATCGGGGTCGTCGCGGCCGCCGTCGCGGTGTTCTTCTTATCAAAGCTTCTCGTTCGTAACAGCTTCCGCACTGTGGCGTGCATTGCGCTCGCCCTCCCGACCGCGGCCCTCTTCGTGCTCCACAAAATCCCCACGCTCGCGGTCTTCGAACCTGCTGATAAAGTGACGAACGTCCTGGCGACGATCGGTTTTTCCTACGTCGCCCTTCGTATGATCGACCTGATGCGCACCGTCTATGAAAAACGCGCCACTCCTCCGTCATTACCCGAGATCGTCAGCTACCTGCTTCCATTCCACATGCTCGCCGCTGGACCCATCCAGCCCTTCAGTGATTTTATCCGGCTATCAGGACCTTCCCCACCACTCAGCCCCAACCAATCCCTGCTGGCCGTCGAACGCATTGCCTTCGGGGCGTTCAAGAAGTACGTACTGGCAATGCTGCTTCAGCGGCTCTTCCTCACGGGATTTACCATCCCGGGGTGGTATATGGTCTGGGAGGCCCAGATCTTCTACATCTGGCTATACCTTGATTTCAGCGCACTCAGCGACATCGCGGTTGGCATCGGCACTCTGCTTGGCATCGCCACCCCAGAGAACTTCAACCGTCCCTACTTCGCACGGAATCTCATCGACTTCTGGGAACGCTGGCACATCACTCTCTCTCAGTTCATCAGGCGCAATATTTTTCTCCCCATCCAGCTCGGGATGGTCCGTCGCACGGGGGGAACACACCCAATCTTGTGTGCCAGCATCGCTTTCACCACCGCATTTGCCCTTTGCGGCTTATGGCATCAAGCAACCTACCTCTACCTTCTGTGGGGCTTGGGCCATGCATTGGGACTCGTTGTCACCAACATCTACCGAGATCTTATCACCAAGCGGCTTGGCTCCAAGGGAATGAAAAAGTACCTTGCCAATCCCTGGATCCGCAGTGTTGCCACAATTCTGACATTTGAATTCGTGGCATTCTCGCTTGCTTTCATTTCCATTCCATTCAAAGCGTTATTCCCATGACCATGGAAAAACATTCTGCGGCTCCTGTTGCCGTTGTTCCATTGATCCCTCTGTGGCAATGGCCAGTTCGCATCACCATCGTTGTCGTCGAACTGATCTTGGCTTACTGGTGTGGCACCCAAGGCGAACTCTTTTTCTACCAGGGGTTCTAGAACGTGTCCTCATTCGTTGATTTTCGTCGCTATCGTGGTCTGACCGCCGTCGGGATCCCGGTGGTACTGCTGGCGTGCGCGGTCAATCAATTGCTGCTGATGACGACAGGCCCCTCTCCTGCTTGGCTCGTTCCCGTTCAAATACCTATGTACTGGCAGCAGATCGAGATCGCGGAAGCGAAGGTAAAAGGTCTCGCTCAGGCAACTTATAGTTCCACGGGCGAAGATCTTCCTTTCCTCCTTTACCTTGGCATGTCAACAGCGGGCGAAGGCATTGAACCAAGGCTTCTCGCCGACCCTGAGAGTTTCTATGGCAATCGCGTTGTCGGACTCTGCGGTGCTGGTGGCAGCATGGACCGTTTTCGCTCACTGGCCGATCCTCTATTCCGCTACAACATCCGCCCCCAACTCACTCTGCTTTGCATACATGCCGCTTGGCTCGTCGGTCACCCGTCGAAGGCTCCCCCCAGCTCATTATCACTGCTTGAAGCCATACGATTACGGAATGTGCACGAATTCCGGAGCCGCCTTTTCTGGCACGCGTGGATTTGCAAGAACCGAACATCGATCAACCATGCGATCCGGACCTTTCTCTTCGCCCTCCGCATCAGGCTCGACATCATCCCGGCTGATCGTGGTCCCTGGGAAGCCCCCGAACGCCATGGTTTCCCCGTATACGCGCGGCCCGATTTTCTCCGTTACCAACTTGATAATCTTCAAGGTTACGGGTGGTTCGATGCCAACTCCTACGCTCTCCACCAACAGTCTCAGGGCGATGCATTGCGTAACATCATCCAGGAACTGCAAAAACGCGGATCGGAAGTCGTCATCGTCTTGATGCCCGAGCAATCCGAGATTCGCAACAAAATCCCCACGGTTGCCCGCAACTTCCTGGAACAGACTCTCGCGACGGAGGTTGACGGGACCGTACTGCCGATCTGGAAATTCGTTGATGCCATACCCGACGAAATGTTCTCCGACTATTTCCACATGAACGACGCAGGCCGTTTCGAGTTCAGCACCCAACTTGCCAATCGTCTGCGCACCCATCTCGCATCGAAAGTGATACCTACGATTGGGCAATAACCGTCGAACGGGCGAGCTGGAGTTTAACATACGCAGACATCTTACCGTTGCGAAGCTACTGGCCCAAAGACTCCACGAGTTACGGAGCGATGCATAGCGCAGAACGACGTGGATGGCTCAAGATCGAAATTGTGGGGATAGCTCATATTTTCGGCTTTTCTTTGCGGTATCCACAATCTCAATGAAGCCATCGGCCACCCAGCTTGCAAGCAGCACTCGGGCCATGCGCTGGGAGATCCCGAAAAGTAATTCCAGATCACGGCTGGTGATCTTACTACTTGCTCTGAAGAGTTCGAGTGCCTTTCGCTGACGCGGGTCAAGCCGACGGAGCCTCTCTGACTGATCATCAACTCCCTGCCCGGCCGCCACTTCTGCCTGCTTACGAACGCTTTCAAAACTCTCGGCCATCCCCTGGCAAAAATAATCGAGCCATCCCGTCAGATCGGCCGATTCTCGACCCAGGTAGTAATTGTGCGACGGCCCGACGGTCAACGCCTGGTAATACGCGCCGAGATTGCGGGCATAGTATTCCTCCAGTGAATATAGCCCTTTCAAGTCATACCCGCCCAGGTGCAGGATCAATGTCGTCAGCAGCCGCGACGTCCGTCCATTTCCATCGAAATAAGGATGAATCGTCGCGAACTGATAATGCGCGAACCCGGCAACGATCGGACACGGCACCTGGTCCCGCATTGATTGATTCACCCACTCGACCAGTTCGTTTATCAGAGTTGGTACATCTGTAGCTTCGGGCGGCATATACACAATGGCACGACTACGGCTATCACGGATCACGTTCTGCCCGCCTCGAAATGGCGTCGCCTTGGGCTTTTTCTTCTTCCCATCCGACATCACCAGAGCGTGAATCGTTTTAACCTGGATCAAAGTCAATCGACCACCCATCGCAGCCAACTGTTCCACGTACGCCAACGCTGCGTAATATCCAAGAATCTCTTTCTCGTCACGCTCTCTACCAGGGAAATGCTCATTTCTGGTAACCACCTGACCCACCTCTTGCTGAGTCAGTAGATTGCCCTCGATCATCGTGGAATAATATGTTGTGCAAAGCCTTGCTGTTTCGCGCAGACTGGCCAGAACGGCGGGGGTGATCGGCAGATGAAAAACCGCCTGTCTGGCCGCCTCGATGCGCATCAGGCAACCGGCAAGCTGTGTCGTAATCTGGTATCGCGGGTTGAATGGCATCTTGTCGGCAATTTAACGGCAGTTTATCGGCAACAACTACTGCCGTTATTTTGCCGTTATTTCCGTCAAGATTCAATTGCGAGCCTCAAAAATCTGGCTTGCCGCCCTGCAGGATCATTTCAACACTGCGGCTTGCCCGGCGCTGGCGTGTGGCTGCCTGCTTCGCGTCACTGACATACCTGACGAATTCCTTGCGGTGCGAAGGGGCCAGTTTTTCAAAGAGCGATTTCGCCTGACCATTGGCATCCAGGGCCGATTCCAGCTCACCTGGCATGGACGCTTCATGCCGCGGGGCATCATCTTCCTCAATTGCGAACACAAGCTCGTCGCCGGGCTGCCAGCCGATCTTGGCGGCGGCCTTTTGCATGGCCTTGTTGAACATCACCTGGTGCTGCCCATCACCTGTGGGGAAGATCGAGGTTGCGAACACTTCACCCCCGATCAGCACCCGCACGCTGACCCTGGCCTTCGACTGAAAAAGCGTGATCGTCTCCACCGGCAAGACGATCATCGTCCAGGGCTGGCCGGGCAAGATCGTTTCAGGCTGCCGGCGCACTTCCAGGCGGGCGGGCTCGCAGGCACACCCGTCTTTCTTACCCGTCAACTTGGCGTCCAAAACTTCTCGCCCCTGGACATGAATCGAACACGGGTCGTTTCTAGACCTGGGTTTCGACGACAACCGCCATCAAAACAAAATGACCGCGTTATGTGCCTGGACCAAGCCGCGAGTACACCAGAGGAATGCAGGGTTTATTCCAGTCAGGAATGGAAGCGCGGACCAGGCTGGAAGGGCCTGCACTATAGTCTGGTATCTCGGGCAGGTTCGGAACTTTGGCAAGGAAAAAATCAAACCTGTCCGCGCGAATCCGCAACCAGGCCGACGTGGAACAGGCAAGGGTGAACTCGAATTTGCTCCGGGACGTAGTGAGCGAGACGAGTTCAGAGCCACCGATCCACCAGGTTGCGCCATGGATCGCCTCAAGAGGTCCATGATCTCCCTGGCGATCTCCGATTTCCCAGCTACATAAGCGGACGCCTCGCGCTACGATCAAAGCAGCGTCATAGCCCACAAGATCGATGGCCGTTCTCATCTCCAGTAATATGCCAACGGTCATCCTGATGCATTCGCATCGGATATCAAGCACCTGCGCCTCGCGGAGCACATCAACAACGCGTAACGCATCGAAGTTTGGAGGGACAGGCGTACAGAATTCAACTGGCCAGGTGGAATCGCACGGCAATGCCAGCAAGTGCTCGAAGGTGGTCAAGCAGGCGGCAACGGGATGTGGCTCCATGGATTATCGTTTCCCTTCGTGGTCTGGCCTGTACCTGAATTTTGCGGTTTTTATGGAAAAACATGGACGAAATGGACCCGGTGGGGTTTGCCTTGGTCCATGATTTTGGCACCTGGAAATCCGATAAAAGGAAACGCTCCTGACCAAAATGTCAACCTGGGAGGTCTGTGATCGCCATTGTTTTTGATCACAAGGCACGGGCTGGGCGGGGCAACGCCCTTGACGCTTGCTGGCCACCAACTTACATTCAGGGATTCCCAAGGGCTCAAGCCCATCCATGTGCGTCCGGACCTGGCCTCTTTTGGTGGGGTTGGCCCGACCACGACCGTTCTGTTTGCAGGCACACTTTCCATGTCTCAATCGACCAAATACGTTTACTCCTTCGGCGCCGGCAATGCGGATGGCACTTCGAAGATGAAGGAACTGCTCGGCGGCAAGGGGGCCAACCTCGCCGAGATGAGCACCATCGGTATCCCGGTACCACCCGGCTTCACCATTACCACCGAAGTTTGCTCTGAGTATTACGAGAAGGGCAAGAAGCTCCCCGAGGCCACTCGCCCTCAGGTGGAAGAAGCCCTCAAGAAGGTTGAAGCCGAAGTCGGCGCCAAGTTCGGCGACCCAACCGACCCCCTGCTCGTCAGCGTTCGCTCGGGTGCCGCGCTCTCCATGCCCGGCATGATGAACACCATCCTGAACCTGGGCCTGACCGACGCTTCGGTGGAAGGCCTGGCCAAGAAGACCGGCAATCCCCGGTTCGCTTATGACGGCTACCGCCGCCTCATCGACATGTTCGGCTCAACCGCCATGGGCGTGGAGCACGAACACTTCGAGCACGAACTCTCGCACCTCAAGCATGAGAAGGGTGTCAAGCTTGACACCGACCTCTCTGCCGATGACCTCAAGGAGCTGGTCAAGCGGTACAAGGCCGTTTACAAGAAGTACGTCGGCAGTGACTTCCCCCAAGACGCCATGCAGCAACTGTGGGCAGCCATCAACGCTGTCTTCAATAGCTGGATGGGCAAGAAGGCCGTTGAATATCGCCGGATCGAACGGATCAGCGAACTCAAAGGCACCGCGGTCAATGTTCAGGCCATGGTGTTCGGTAACACCGGCAATGGTTCTGGTACCGGCGTGGCCTTCACCCGAGATCCGAACACCGGCGAAAACCTGTTCTACGGTGACTACCTCATCAACGCCCAGGGCGAAGACGTGGTGGCCGGTATCCGGACCCCAGAGCATATCGACCAGCTCGAAAAAGAGATGCCGGTCGTCTACAAGCAGCTCATGGGAATCCGTGAGAAGCTCGAACAGCACTACAAGGAAATGCAGGATATCGAGTTCACGGTCCAGGAAGGGAAGCTGTACATGCTTCAGACCCGGACCGGCAAGCGAACCGGTACCGCCGCCGTCCGTATTGCCGTGGAAATGGTTGAACAAGGCCTGATCGACCAGAAGACGGCCGTGCTGCGGGTCAGCCCTGAAAGCTTGAACCACCTGCTGCTGCCCCAGCTCGACCCCAAGAGCAAGAACCGTCCCGTCGCACAGGGTATTGCCGCCAGCCCAGGCGCAGCCTCGGGCCGCATCATTCTGAGCGCAGAGCGGGCCGTGGAATACGCGGAAAGCCACCCTCATGAGCCAATCATGCTGGTCCGCAAGGAAACCAGCCCTGAAGACGTGGCCGGCATGCACCTGGCCAAGGGCATTCTGACCTCCACCGGCGGCAAGGCCAGCCACGCGGCCGTGGTGGCACGCGGCTGGGGCAAGCCCTGCGTGGTCGGTTGCGAAGCCATGCAAATCAACGAGAAGGCCGGTACCGTCAACCTGTCTGGCCAGATTCTGAAGGAAGGCGACTTCCTCACCATCAACGGCTCGACCGGTGACGTGATGGTGGGCCATGTCGAAACCATCGCCCCCTCAATCTCAGGCCACTTCGCCACCCTGATGGGCTGGGCCGACAAGCTGCGGACCCTCAAAGTTCGCACCAACGCCGACGCCCCCGAAGACGCCCGCCGTGCCCGTGAATTCGGCGCAGAGGGCATTGGCCTCTGCCGCACCGAGCACATGTTCTTCGGCGAACAGCGCATCATCGACATGCGTAAGATGATCCTGGCCGACGACGAGGCCGGCCGCAAGAAGGCACTCGACGCGCTCGAGCCCTACCAGCGTGATGACTTCATCGGCATCTTCGAGGCGATGGACGGCCTGCCCGTGACCATCCGCCTGCTGGACCCACCGCTGCACGAGTTCCTGCCCCACGACGAAGAAGGGCAAGCCGAAGTCGCCAAGCAGCTCGGCGTGCCTCTGGACAAGGTCAAGCACCGGGTCGAACAGCTCCATGAGTTCAACCCCATGCTCGGCTTCCGCGGCTGCCGCCTGCCCATCGTCTACCCGGAAATCGGCGACATGCAGGTTCGGGCCATCATCGCAGCCGCCTGCGAAGTCAAGAAGCGCGGCAAGAGCGTGCTGCCAGAGATCATGATTCCGCTCGTCGGCATGGTCGAAGAACTCGTGATCCTCAAGAAACGGGCCATCGCCGTGGCTGAGGAAGTTATGAAGCACGCCGGGGTCAAGGTCGAGTACCAGATCGGTACCATGATCGAAATTCCTCGGGCCGCCCTGACCGCCGACAAGATCGCCGAAGAAGCCCAGTTCTTCTCTTTCGGCACCAATGACCTGACCCAGTTGACGTTCGGCTTCAGCCGTGACGACATCAAGTCATTCATGAACTCCTACATCCGCGAGAAAATTCTGGCCGTCGATCCCTTCCAGTCGATTGACGTGGATGGTGTGGGCCAGTTGATTCAGATGGGTGTTCAGAAGGGACGGGCCGCTCGCAAGGCCAAGCACAACGAACACCTCAAGGTCGGCATCTGCGGTGAGCACGGTGGCGATCCTGACTCGGTGGTGTTCTGCCACCAGATTGGCATGGACTACGTTTCTTGCTCCCCCTTCCGCGTACCTGTTGCCCGGCTTGCCGCCGCACAGGCCGCCCTGGCCGACGGCAAGGGCGTGACCCGCGATAAGTAAGGCCGCAGTCGTTCTTTCTTGACAGGCTGGACTCTTTCCAACCTTCCTGAACCCAAGCAGCCGGTGCAACTTCCACACGAAGTTGCGCCGGCTGCTTTTTTTCCTCGTGGCAGGAATGACCGCAAGACAAAACTCTTACCCGCTCAGCGCTCGCCGCACAGGAGCGTTGCCCGTTCACCCCTCGCACGTACCGTTTCCAGCTTGCTGTTCAGCCCATGATCGGCCGGGTAACCTGATCTCTGCTGGGGCCTGAAATCCGAACTGCCGAGGCATCCATGAATCCGCACGCGTTCCGCATTGGTTTGCTGCTTGCCATCCAGACACTGGTTCCTTGGGCCAGGCTCAACGCCCAGGCGCCGCCGGCGGTTGGGCCCGCCACCCAATACACGGCCGTAGCCGAGCGCCTGGGAACATTCATTGAAAACCAGCGGACGCAACAACAACTGCCGGCCGTGCTCATTGTGCTGGTCGATGACCAGGAAACCGTCTGGGCCCAGGGCTTTGGCGTGGCAGACCCCAGAACCCAAGCGCCCGCCACCGCACTTACCACCGGCCGGGTCGGCTCGGTCTCCAAGCTGTTCACAGACATGGCCGCCATGCAACTGGTTGAGCAAGGGCTGCTGAACCTGGATGCCCCTGTCTCCCAGTACCTCCCCGACTTCCAGCCCGCGAACCCCCACGATAAGCCGATCACCTTGCGGCAGTTGATGAGCCACCGATCCGGCCTGGTGCGCGAACCACCGGCCGGACATTACTTCGACCTCAACGGCCCCTCACTCGCGGAAACGGTCAAGAGCCTCAACGGCATCCCCCTGGTCCACGCACCGACCACACGAACCAAGTACTCGAACGCCGGCCTGGCCGTGGTTGGTCGCTTGGTAGAGACCGTCCAACGCAAGCCGTTCGCCGAATGCCTGAAACAAACGGTTCTGGGACCGATTGGTATGACCGATTCTGGCTTCATCCCCACCGCGGCCATGCTTGCAGCCTCAGCCAAAGGTGTGATGTGGTCGGCCGACGGCGCCCCGTTTGAGGCTCCTTCGTTTGCGCTTGGAATGATTCCAGCGGGCGACCTTTATGCCACACCCATCGACCTGGGCAAATTTCTCGCCATGCTCTTTGCGGCCGGTCAGAGATCTCAGCAACGTGTGCTCAAGCCAGAAACCCTGGACGCAATGTGGCAGCCCCAGTTCGCGGCCCCAGACGCCAAGAACGGGTTCGGGCTCGGCTTCATGGTTGATGAGTTCGGCGGCACCAGGCGAGTCGGCCACTCGGGGGCCGTGTACGGATTTGCCACCGATCTCCAGGCGCTGCCCGAGGAAAAACTTGGGGCCGCCGTCATCGTGACCAAAGACTGCGCCAACGGCACCGCCCGACGGATTGCCGAGGAAGCCTTGCGTCTGATGCGCGCTGCCAAAGCCGGCACCCTGGACAGCACCCCACACGCCGAAACCACAACCCCGGTCAACCCCTCGCAGGCAAAACGGATGGCCGGCCTGTACGCCAACGGTCCAGAGACCGTGGAACTGGTCGAACGCAACGCCCGCCTGTTCCTGATCTCTGGCCGTCAGGGCATTCTGCTTGAGGTCCGAGCCGCCGGTGACCGCCTGGCCGTTGATGACCCGATCACCGGCTTCGGTCCCACCCTGGAGTTCACGGACGGAGCACTGAAAATTGGGCCACGCGCGTTCACAAGGATCGAACCGCCTGTTCCCGCACCCGCCCCCGAGCGCTGGAAGGGGCTGATTGGTGAATACGGCTGGGACCATAATATTCTGTACATTTTTGAGAAGAACGGAATTCTTCACGCCCAGATCGAGTGGTTCTTTCAGTATCCGCTCATCGAAGTTTCGCCCGGCGTGTTCCGGTTCCCAGACTTCGGCATGTATGACAACCAGGCCGTTGTGTTTGAGCTGGATGGTTCTGGAAAGGCCCAAAGCGTGCGGGCGGCCGAGGTGGTGTTCCCACGCCGCCCGCTTGATGGCGAAGACGGGCGGACCTTCCGGATCACGCCGGCCCAGAATATTGAGGAGGCCCGCGCCGAAGCCGGCAAAGCCGTTCCCCCAGCCGAAACCGGCAAATTTCTGGCCCCCAAGCTCGTAGACCTGGCCACGTTGGACCCCAGCATCAAGCTGGAGATCCGCTACGCCACCACCAACAACTTCCTGGGTGTGGCCGTTTACCCTGCCGCCCGCGCCTTGCTTCAAGAACCAGCCGCGCAGGCCCTGAAGCGTGTGCAAACCTCGCTGGAAGCCAGCGGGTACGGCTTGCTGGTCCACGACGCCTACCGCCCCTGGGCCATCACCAAGCTGTTCAGACTGGCAACCCCCACCGAGTTCCACGCCTTTGTGGCCGACCCAGAGAAAGGCTCTCGCCACAACCGCGGCTGCGCCGTGGACCTGACCCTGTACGATCGCAAGACCGGCCTGCCGGTTGAGATGGCTGGCGGCTATGACGAGTTCTCGCCCCGCTCACGACCCAACTACCCAGGCGGCACCTCACTTCAGCGCTGGCACAGAGACCTGCTGCGCCACGCCATGGAAGCCGAAGGGTTTACCGTGAACGAGGTCGAATGGTGGCACTTTGATTTCAAAGACTGGACCCAATTCCCAATCCTCAACACGCCGTTTGAGAATCTCTAAAAGGCCGGTCCATTACCTGGAATTGGAAGCGTGATCCGCCCGCGCTGGGGAATCTGGGGAACTCCTCAGCACAATTCGGTTTGCGGTCAATTGGCGCGGCCCGGCGCGACCTCTAGAATTGATATAGCCTTCCCAAATCCTTCAGCAATCCCAATCCCGCTTCCCCGGCGCAACGCGAACCGATATTCGTCGGTTTTTTCGCGCGTTTGGCCGATTTTGATTCGATACCACGATAGACCAACTCGCGAGACGCGCGGACCGCCCCTAGGTTCACGGGGCTCGGGCTGGCCGTCCCATCTTTCCGCAGGAGCCTCCTCACCATGGCAAAGCAAGGGCGAGACTGGACAGACATCCTCGTAAAACGCGGAATGGTGGGCCCCGATCAGCTCGATGAGGCTCGCAAGATGGCCGGCCCAGTCGAAGAGTCGCTGGTCAGGCTGGGATACGCAGAGCCCGACCAGATCCTCAAGGCCAAGGCCGAACAGTTTGGCCTGACGTTCGTCGACCTCCGCGAAGTCGAGATCCCCAGCACCATCATTGACCTGGTCCCCGAAAGCCTTGCCCGCGAGAACCTGGTGCTGCCCCTGGCCGAAGAAGGCCAGCTCATCAGGGTCATCATGCACGACCCCATGGACCTGGAAACCATCGATAAGCTCCGGTTCGTCTTGAACCGAGAGATCGAGGTAGCCCTGGCCTCCAAGGAATCGATCACCGAGGCCATCAACAAGTACTACGGCGGCACCACCCAGGAAACCGAGTCCGTAGACTCGATGCTCCAGGAGTTCACCGACACCGCCATCGACTTCTCAGACGACCTCACCGAGCGAGGTGGATCGGCCGGGGTTGGCCTGGACGATTCCGACGCCCCGGTGATCCGGCTTGTGTACCTGATCATCCAGGAAGCAGTGAACAGTCGTGCCTCGGATATTCACATCGAACCATTCTCGGACCGGGTGCGGGTCCGGTACCGGATCGACGGTGTGCTGGTCGAACGAGATAGCCCACCCCGCCGCCTGCTGTCGCCCATCGTCAGCCGTCTCAAGATCATGGGTGGTATCGATATCGCCGAACGCCGGCGCCCCCAGGACGGCCGTATCAAGATGCACGTGGCCGGCAAGGATATCGACTTCCGCGTCAGCATCCTGCCCACCAACCACGGCCAGTCGGTGGTCATGCGTATCCTGGACCGCGATAACATCAAGGTCGGTATCCGTGACCTGGGGTTCGGTGAGGAAGACTGGAAGCGATTCAGCGTTCTGATCAAACGCCCCAACGGCATCTTGCTGGTGACCGGCCCCACCGGGTCTGGCAAAACCACCACCCTGTACGCCTCGCTCAATGAACTGAACCGGCCCGACGTGAAGATTATCACGGCCGAAGACCCCATTGAGTACTACCTGCCGGGGGTGAACCAGTGCGAGGTGAAGGCCAAGATTGGCATGACCTTCGCCCGGATCATCCGGGCCATGTTGCGGCAAAACCCCAATATCCTCTTGGTGGGGGAAATCCGCGATGAAGAGACCGCCAACACCGCTATCCAGGCCTCACTAACTGGACACTTGGTTTTCAGTACACTGCATACGAACGATGCGCCCAGTGCTATTACACGACTGGTCGACATTGGTGTACAGCCGTTTCTGGTTGCAAGTTCGGTCATGGGCATCATGGCCCAGCGGTTGGTGCGCAAGGTTTGCCCCAAATGCCGGGCTCGGTATGAGCCCGACGAGAACGTTCTGAAAGGGATCGGGCTGCGGCCAGAGATTGCCAAGAAGGCCAACTTCATGAAGGGGAAAGGTTGCAGCAACTGCAACAAGAGCGGTTACCGAGGCCGCATGGGCATTTATGAACTGATGACCATGACCACGGAAATTCGGGAAATGACCTTCAAAGGCGAGTCCACCGAGGCCATCCGCCGGCTGGCCCGGCGGCAAGGGATGCGAACCCTGTTCGAGGACGGAATGATCAAGGCCCTCAAGGGGCTAACCACCATCGACGAGGTGCTGCGCATCACCAAACCCGACGGTGCCCTTGAGATGCCCGTTGCCAAGAAGCCCTGACCCCCGTTGAGCCAGTTCCCTTCCTGTGGTTCTGGTACCGAAATCCAGGTGTCGTGACTTGATTCGGTGCCAGATCCAGGAATAATGAGGCGCTGGGTTAATGAGTTTGCGTTGCCCGAAGTCCTGATCCTGCTTGAACGATAGACACGACACCTGGCCGATAAGACAAAGTCAATCCTGATCGCCTGATCACATACCGCCCGCTGGGAGGCCGTCCGGACCATGGGAACGCTGCTGATCGACAAGCTGTTGCAGACGGTCTGCACCCAGAAGGCCAGTGACCTTCACCTCACGGTGGGCATTCCACCCGTACTGCGGCTTCATGGCCACATGCGCCCGCTGGCCACCAAAGTTCTGGAACCGTCAGACACCGTGGCGCTCATGAAGAGCATCACCCCCGAGCGGTGCCAGCAAGAACTTCAGGAAGTGGGCGGCACCGACTTCGGTTTTGCCTTCGGTGATATGGCCCGGTTCCGCGTGGCCGTGTTCAAACAAAAAGGGAACGTGGGCCTGGTCCTCCGGCGCGTACCCAATGAGTTTCTCACCTTCGAGCAACTCGGCCTGCCCCCGGTCATGGAACAGTTGATCCAGCGCCCCCGCGGTCTGATTTTGGTGACCGGCCCCACCGGCTCCGGCAAGACCACCAGCCTGGCGTCCATGATCAACTGGCTCAATGACAACATGGACCGCCACATCATCACGATCGAAGACCCGATCGAGTATTACCACAAACACAAAAAGTCTCTCATCAACCAGCGCGAGATCGGGGTTGACGTTCCAGACTTCCCAGAGGCCATCAAGCGGGCCCTGCGTATGGACCCCGACTGTATCCTGGTCGGCGAAATGCGTGACTTGCCCACCATCTCGGCCGCCATCACCGCCGCCGAAACCGGACACATCGTGTTCGGCACCCTGCACACCAACTCGGCCGAAGGAACCGTCAACCGAATCATCGACGTGTTCCCCCAAGAGCAGCAAGATCAGATCCGCACCCAGCTCTCGGTGGCCATCGTGGGCATTCTGGCCCAGTCTCTGCTGCCACGCAAACCCAAGGGGCTGGTGGCCGCTTATGAGTGCCTGGTGATCACCCCGGCGGTGTCTAACCTGATCCGAGAAAACAAGACCTACCGCATCGACTCCACCATTCAGACCGGCCGAAAGCACGGCATGATCCTGATGGACGACTCCTTGTTCAACCTCTGGCGGCAAGGGCTGGTGGATGAGGAAGAAGTGCTGCTGAAGGCCCGCAAGGTTGGCGAACTCAAGGAACGCATTGATAACGCCAAGAAAGGGATCTTCGACGACAAGGAAGATAACGACGAAGGTTGATTCAGCGGCGAAAGCCATGAACCGGGAGCTCGGCTCATGGCTTTCGGGTTTTCACAATGTAGGGATGGGCACCTGGGGCCAGGACGCTGGTTCCTACGCCCGCTTGGTGGGCCGATCAGGTCGATTTAACGGGATTTCGAGGAGCGCGGAGCATGGCACGCAAGCTTGGCACAATCCTGGTCGACATGGGCTTCCTGGATGAGGACGGTCTGTGGAAGGTTCTTGAAGCCCAGAAACAGACGGGTGGCACCGAGCTGATCGGTCGCGTGGCCGTGCGCCTGGGGATGGTGACCGAAGACAAGGTGCTCAAGGCGCTCAGCGAACAGCTGGGAATGAAGGTAGTTCGGGTTGCCGAGATGAACCTGGCCCCCGAGCTTGCCGAGGTGGTGAACGAGTCCATGGCCGCCGCCTTCAAGATTGTGCCAATCTCGGTGGGCAAGAAAGACAAATCGGTCACGGTGGCCATGGCCGAGCCCCAGAACCCGTCCACGCTTGAGAGCTTGCGGTCGTTCCTGGGTGTTGAGGTCAAGGGGGCGATCTCCAACGAGGAAGACGTTGCGGCCGCCATCAAGAAGCTTTACGCCGGCAAGGAAGAGACCATTGCCGACGTGGTGCGGCAGATCGAGGAAGACTCGGACCTGTCTCAGTTTTCGCACCGCAAAGAGAGCACGATCGACCTGGAAGCGATCGAGGAAATGGCCGAGGCCGCGCCGGTCCGTAAACTGCTGAACATGGTGCTGCTGCTGGCGATCAAGGACAAGGCATCCGACATTCACTTCGAGCCGTTCGAAGAAGAATACAAGATGCGCTACCGCGTGGACGGCATTCTGTACGAACTGGTGCCGCCACCCCGGCACCTGGCACCCGCCATTTCCAGTCGTATCAAGGTTATGGCAAACCTGGATATTGCCGAGCGGCGGTTGCCGCAAGACGGTCGCATTGAACTGAACATTGGTGGTAACCAGGTGGATATCCGGGTTTCCACACTGCCCACCCTGTTTGGTGAAAGCGTGGTGCTGCGGATTCTGGACAGGACCGTGGTGAACCTGGACCTCAGAAATATCGGCATGGCCGATGACATGCTGGCCATCTGGAAAAAAATTATCCACAAGCCAAACGGCGTCATTTTGGTCACCGGGCCCACCTCGTCTGGCAAAACCACCACGCTGTACGCCACCCTCAACGAACTCAACAAGATCTCTGAGAAGATTATTACCACCGAGGAACCGGTGGAATATGACATCGACGGCCTGATTCAGGTGCCGATTAATCCGGAAATTGGCGTGACGTTTGCAGCCTGTCTGCGTGCCATTCTCAGACAGGATCCCGACAAGATTCTGGTGGGAGAGACCCGCGACCTGGAGACGGCCGAAATTTCCATTCAGGCCAGCCTCACCGGCCACATTGTATTCACCACCCTGCACACCAACGATGCACCAGGCGCAGTGACCCGGCTCCGCGACATGGGGGTGCCCACGTTCTTGATTACCGCCACCGTGGAGGCCGTGCTGGCCCAGCGGTTGGTGCGCAAAATTTGTGCCAACTGCCGCACGGAATACACCCCCACCGAAGACGTGGCGCTTCAACTGGGCTACACCATGGAGCAGGCCAAGACCAAAAAGTTCTACTATGGCCGTGGGTGCGAACGCTGCAACAACACCGGCTACAAAGGCCGTATGGGCCTGTTTGAAATGCTGATCATGAACGACGAACTGCGTGAACTGATCACCTCCGAAGTCTCACTCGACGAATTTCGTGAGGTTGCCCGCAAGCATGGCATGCGCACCCTGCGTGAGTCTGGCATGATTGCCATCCACACCGGCCAGTCTACGGTGGATGAAGTGGCCCGAGAAACCCTGAACGAGGAATGATCCTCGTTCCTGACCAACCTGTGCCGTTTGCGAAACCCGGATTCCTGAGATTTTTCTCGATCTGAACCTTGATCCACCCGCGGGGAGACACCAGTCATGCCAACATTCCAGTATGAGGCGATGGATCATACGGGCAAGGAAGTCAAGGATAAGATCGAGGCCTCGACTCAGGAAGAAGCCCAGCAGCTTGTCCGGCAAAAAGGGTTCTTTGTCACCAAGATCAGCGAAAACGCTACCAAGGATAAAGAGAAGGCCAAGAAGAAGAAGGGGGGCAAGGCGGTTGCCAAGAAGGCCGGTGGACGGAAAAAGAAGAAGTCGTTCACCATTGGCAAGGTCTCTCCCAAGCTGCTCTGTACCTTCACCCGCCAGCTCTCCATTCTTCAGGATGCCGGTCTGCCAATTCTGCGCAGCCTGAGAATTCTGGAAGGTCAGTCCAAACCGGGCGTGCTCAAGAACTCGCTGATTGAAGTGGTCGAAGACATTGAAGGCGGCTCGAGCCTCTCCGAGGCCATGTCCAAGCACCCCAAGGCGTTTGACCGGCTGTACTGCAACATGGTGAAGGCCGGTGAGGCCGGCGGTGCGCTGGAAGCCATTCTTCAGCGCCTGGCCGACTTCAAGGAAAAGAGCCAGACCCTGAAACGCCGGGTCAAGGGGGCCATGATCTACCCCTTGGTGGTCATTTCCGTGGCCGTGGCCATTGTGGGATTCATTCTTTATTACATCATCCCCAAGTTCAAATTGATCTTCGCAGACTTCGGTGTTGATCTGCCGCCCATGACCACGTTCCTGATCACGGCCAGTGACGTGATTATTGAAAAATTCTGGCTGGTGGCCCTGACCCCCATTGCGATCTGGCTGATTATCAAGCTGATCTACCGAAACAAGACAGGCGCCTTCCTGCTCGACAAGATCTGGCTGATGGTGCCCGTGATGGGCAGCATTATCGAGAAATCGGTGGTGGCCCGTACCATGCGAACCCTGGGCACCCTGGTGCAATCTGGCGTGCCCATTCTGGAAGCGATCTCGATTGTGCGAGACACCGCCGAGAACGCCGTGTTCGAACGGGCCTACACCAAGATTTATGACAGCATTCGTGAGGGTGAAACCATCGCCCAGCCGCTCAAGGAAGCCCGGGTGGTTGACGACATTGTGGTGAACATGATCGACGTCGGTGAAGAAACCGGCGACCTGGACACGATGCTCAACAAGATTGCCGACAACTACGACGAAGAAGTGGAAGTGCTGGTGGACAGCCTTGTGAGTTTGCTTGAGCCGATCATGATCGTGGTGCTGGGTGGTGTCATCGGCTTCATCGTCATCGCCCTGTTCATGCCCTTGATCCAGCTCATCACCAAGCTCTCTGGTTGATGCCCAAAACCGACCGCTGGGCCGGGGGTCACCTCCCGGCCCAGCCGCTGTCCGCATGACCGATTGCCGATTTCAAACATCCCGAAGTCACAGCAAGCCGGCCCGCTCGTAAGACCCCCAGAACCCCGTATCCAGACGCAGTGCCTGATTCCGTGTGAAACCGCTGCAGGAGCCTTGAGCCATGATTCGCCGCCCGTGCCCGAACCCCCGAACGACTCCCACCGCGCGGACCACCGCAGCCCGCAGCGGTTTCACGCTGGTCGAGCTTCTGGTGGTGATCGTGGTGATCGGCATTCTGGTGGCACTCATCCTGCCGGCCGTAACCGCCGCGATGCGGAAAGCCAATGAGGCCCGCGTTTCTTCCGAGATCAACAACCTCAGCACCGCGCTCACCGAGTTCAAGAACACCTTTGGTGATTACCCGCCCAGCCGGATCATGCTCAACGAGGGTGGGTTTTACCCCGTTTCGAACACCTCGGCACTCTCTTCCATCACCTGGCTGGGGGCTTCCGTCCCTGCGGTGAAGTATGGCAACCCCGACCTCACGGTGGGCCAGCTCGCCGATCGGTCGCTGCGCTACCTGCGGAAATTCTTCCCCAAGGCGGTCTTTAGCACCACGGCCCAGCTTTACGGACCCGGTGGCCAGACCCCCGGCGTTTGGCATGATTTCAACGGCAACGGTGTGTTTGATACGGCCCCCATTTACCTGGAAGGGCACGAGGCACTCACCTTCTTCCTGGGTGGCATTCCGATCCAGAACGGCAGCGGGGCCCAGACCGGGTTCAGCGGGTTCAGCTCCAACCCCGCCAACCCGTTCCTGAACCAGACCGCCGCCTCGAATCGCAAGAACCCTTCAAGCTTTGAATTCCGGGCCGACCGGCTTGTGGATGAAGACGGCGATGGGATTCCCGGATACCTGGACCCCCTGGGCAAGAACGACCTCAACGTCATTCATGACTACGTTTACTTCAGCAGCTACGGTGGCGACTCTTACGACCCCAACGACGTCAATTTTGCCGAAGCGGATGACCTGAACCACCCGATCATGATCCCCTTCTCCACCGCCGTGATTCCCCAGGGAACCATTTCACTGGCCCCGAACCCATACACCTCCAGTGTTCCCTTGCCAACCGGTTCCCGATCCTCGTTCCTGAACGCCAAGGGCTTCCAGATTCTCTCCTCAGGCGCAGATGGCCGGTTTGGCCCCGGCGGCCAGTACTCGCTCAGCGGTCAGGGAGACAAGCTGCCAGCCAACGGCGTGGCCGCCGACTGGATCAAGCTCGAACGCGACAACGTTTCCAACTTCTCCAACGGGCGGCTGGACTAACGTTGAGCTCGCAAATCGTCCTCTGACAATCGGGCTCGTACTTACCCATTTCCGGCGTGGCAACCGACCGAAAGAACTCAGGCCATGATGCTCGCTCCACTCTCAACACGCTCGATCCGCCGCGGCTTCACCCTGGTGGAGCTGGCAATCGTCGTGATGATCATTGGCGTGCTGCTCGCCTTCATTCTGGCGGCCTCGTACGGGTCGGTTGAACAGGCCCGGTCGCGAGCCACCCAGGCCCTGATCACCAAGCTGGAACTGGGCGTGAATGAGCGGCTCAACGCCATTCTGGCCCAGTCGGTCATTCCTACCAGTGCTCACCAGTGGCTGGCGGCCGATCAGGCAATCGTGAATAACGCCCTGTTCCCTAGTATTCCCAACCCCAGCCGCGCCCAGGTCATTGCCACCGTGGACATGGTTCGGGCCGAGTTGCCCGACGTCTTCTTTCTGCAAAGCGACGGAAATTACCCGATCAATTTTGCAGGCCTGCCGGTACCAGGAAATGCCCTCGGGGTCGCCGGATCGGTGCCGGCCCCGTACGCCAACTACGCCCTGCCCCTGGGTACGGCCACGGTGTATGCCCCCCAAAATCAGGTTCTCTGGCAAGGTTCCATTGGTCCTGGCACGGGGATGCTGGGGGCCAGCTACAACGCGCGGGCCGCGCTTCACAAGTCGATTGGGTTATCCCCTACCGGGATCGACGCCACCGACAATGATGGCGATGGGTTGGTTGATGAATTCGACGAGTGCACCTTCACCGTCGAAGGTGCTACCGCCATGACGCGTTTCGTGACCAATCACACGCACCAGACTGCCCGCGCTGAGCTGCTGTACGCCCTGCTGGTGAATGGGGCGGGTCCACTGGGTTCGGTGTTTGAGGAGAGCGAGTTCCGAACCGGTGTGGAAGTCAAAGATACGGACAACGATGGTGCACCCGAGTTCGTCGATGCCTGGGGCAAGCCAATCCAGTTCTTTCGGTGGCCCATCTATTACTCCAGCCCAGCCGTACAAAAGGGGGCCGGTACTTACACCGCCTATGAGCCTCGGGCTCGGTTCCAGCTTGATCCCGCCGGACGTCTGGTGTCGCCAGCTTGGTGGAGCACGTATACCAATGGTCCGCCCTATCGGATTAGCCAGGTGGCCGGTCAATTGTTCGAACCGCTGTTCACCAGCCTGACCGACCCCAACTTTGGCGCGACCCCGGCCGGTCAGCTTCCCTGGGATCTTGCCGGCATCTACCCCAGACGCGAGTTTGCCACCAAGTTTCTGATTCTCTCGGCCGGGGCCGACCAGGAATATGGCGTAGCCTTGCTCACAGACACACAGATTCAAGCGGCAAGCCAAACTCCAGACCTGCTGTCTCACTGGCTCAACGGGTATCCCAACCCGCCCCAGAGCCTGGTCCATCCCAACGGGGCCAGTTCACAACTGGGCGTGATAGGTGAAGGGTACGGCATCCTCAGGAACGGTTACCCGCTCACAAACCTGCCCTTGATCCATGCCAATCTTGATCCGACGATCCCGGCTCCGCCTGACGTGCCGCCCGTTGAAGCGGGTGACGATATCTCAAACCATGAACTCCTGAACCAGGGTGGAGGAGCGCGATGAGCAGCCTGCCTCGTCTTCAGCGACTCTCAACCCGCCGCGGGTTCACGCTGGTCGAACTGCTGGTGGTGATTGTGATCATTGGCCTGCTTGCCGTAAGCACGCTGCCCGTGGTTGTACCCAGCCTGAACCAGCAACAAATCAACTATGGTGCCCGGTTCGTTCACGGTGAACTGGCCCAGGCCCGCGACCGTGCCATTCGCGATAACGCTCCCCGCGGGATCCGCCTGCTGCCCGATCCTCTGACCACCCTCAACGGCGATCCCTTCTCGGGGCCCTACACCAGCTCTCGGATCGTTTCCATTGAACAGGCCCCCGACTACGCCGACGGCCAGGTTTATGACCTGTCGGCGGTTGCGTTCTATGACATTCAAAACAGCAATATTCCCGCGCCGCCGTTCTACTACTTCGAAACCTCTCAGGGCAGTGGCGACTTTCGATACAGCCTTGCCCCGCTCAACAGCGTGCCATTCTCTTACGGAACCAGGTTTGTGGCCGGCGGCCCCCTGTTCCGTACCTGGCTGGTGATTGCCGAAGTCAAGTTTGACAATGCGGGTGTGCTGCAAACTCCGACCGCCTGGTTCTGGAACATCCGCCAGGGGGAACGGTTGCAGTTTGGGAATACCGGCCGAAGCTATCCCATCGCTGGCCCAATGTCGGTGGGGAACTCGATGGCCCTGCCCACCAACCCCGACCGGCAGATTAATGCCGGCCTGGCCACCGCCTTCCAATCCTTGCCGGTCCCTGGCAGTCCCTCGGAATTCCTGATCGTACTTGATGGCCGAGATAATGACGGCGATGGCTTTGTCGATGAGCAATTCGATGGGATCGACAATGACGGTGATGGCCTGATTGACCCAGGCTTCAACGGCCTGGACGACAACCATAACGGCACGGTTGATGAGCCCGCCGAACTTTTCTTTAGCGCCAGCCCAAACGCGTCGTTTCCCAGCTTTGGCGAGTTTGAAAGCGAACAGACCCTGACCAGCCATAACTGGGCCACGGGGCTGATCCCGCTGTCTTACAGCATTACCCGACGCGCGGTGCCGGTGCCCGATGCTCGCGAAGTGGCACTGCCCAGAGGGGTCAAGATTGACCTCACCGGCTGGAACGCGGGTCTGCGGCATTTTCCCACCGGGTCCATGAATACCCCGTTCGTACCCGAACGGTCTCGCCTACCGGTTGATCCTTATACCGGATATGTCGATATCCTGATCAACCCCAGTGGCGAAATTGTTCCGCTGGCGGCCAATGCCAGCCCCGGCCCCTCGGTAGCTCTGCCTTACTATCATATCTGGCTGGCCGAAGATAAAGACGTCGTGTCTACCTTTGATGACACCACCATCCAGAACAACGGGATTGGCTCTCAACTGCCCATGCCCAAAGGCACCACGGACGACATGGGGACAGCCACCTATCCACCGGCCCTGCCCGCCCTTGAAGGAAACCAGCGCATCGTGTCAATCAACGCCCGTACCGGCCAGGTTGTCACGAACACGCCGGTCTTCTCCCTCAATGACCTGAACCGCCCCTTTGAGGCCGCCCAGGCCGGAGCAAAAGAAGAGCCATGATCGCACCCGTCTCTTCACCGCTCGGGGCCGGCCGGCGCGGTCTGACCCTCACCGAGATTCTGATCTCGATCCTCATCATGGGGATCGGGCTGCTCTCACTGGCCACGCTCTTTCCGCTGGGTCTGATCCGGTTGCGAGAGGCGAACCGAGCCACACGCTCGACCTTGCTGGCCGAAAGCGCATCCAGTGACCTGGTTGCCACCGGCATCACCTACAAGCCGTTCTACACCGCAATTTACTCGAACTACTACGGCAGCCCGTTTGACCCGTTCATCTCCGAGCCGGCCTGGAGTGATCCAAATTCCGGCTCGCCACCGCTCTCAAAAACCTTTGACCGCAGCTCGGGCGGCTGGCCCGTGGTTATTGACCCACTTTGGGTCTACGAGGTCGAGCAAAAAATGATGGCGGCCGGCAACGGTCCGCAAGCCCAGGCGCTTCGGTTCGATACTCCGGGCACACCCAGCGAAACCCGCTTCGGACTGGGCCTGGGCTGGCTCTCCAGTTCCAACAACGCCTACGGCTTACGAAGGCTCAGCCATAGCCTGCCTGGGCTCACGAACCCCGAGATTGAACGGCGTTACGCGTCCATTGATGACCTGGTTTACCAGAATGAGGGAGACACCGGTCCGGGTGGTGGCCAGGGGAGCATGCTGGTGCCCGTGATGGTGCCTAATGCTTCTGGATACCCAACCTCAATCAATGACCTCTCCTACACCTGGTTGTTCACCGGGAAACAGTCCGACGTGAGCAACGGTCTGACCTTCGATGGCGATATCGTGGTCTGTCACAACCGGGCGTTCGAGTTCGATGTGGCCAACCTGCCCAACCGCACCATGCGTGTGGCCGGCGAAATGACCGTGCAGGCGATCTGGGGCTACGGCCCACCGGTGACGTATGGCCCAAACGTGGCGTACTCGGCGAACAACACCACCGTGTCGCTCCGCTGGCCCGCCAATCAGCCAGACCCAGGCATTGTTGTGGGGGCGTGGATCTGTGATGCCACCTACAGCAACGATCCGTTCTACTTCACCGCGCTCAGTAAATACCCAGGGCAACGCTGTTACTGGTACCGCGTCACGCGGCGGAGCGAGCCCCGTTACGATCCTGGGACCGGGATCAATGAAATGATCGTGACCATCGATCGACCATTGCGAGCCCAGACCCCGCTCCAGCCGGGCGTGAACCCAGCCGTCCCGCTCGGTATCGAACCGGCCGTGATCATGCCCAGCGTGGTCAATGTCATTCCCAAGGTATTCACCATCCAGACCAACTGAACCGGGCTTATTTTCCAGAGGAATCGGGATCCACTCCCCTTCTTTGCACGACTCAGCCCCGGAGCCTTTCCGTGATGCGACCGCCGCTTGAAAACCACCAGACGCAGCACCAGACCCGCCGGGGCATCACGCTCATTGAGATGCTGGTGGCGCTCGGCCTGCTGGTGCTGATGATGTTGATCCTGGTCAACGTCTTCCAGGCGGCCACCGGCTCGATCACCACCCAGCGCACCTATGCGGAAATTGATCGCGAATTGCGCCGGCTCGATACCATCATTCGCCAGGATCTGGGCGGCGTGACCGCCAAGATGACCCCGCCCAATGATCCCAAGCTGAACCGGGGTTACTTCGAATACGCAGAGAACGTTGCGGCCGACCCCCAGGGCGAAGATACCGATGACACCCTGCGGTTCACCGCGCGGGCACCTGCAGGTCGCCCATTCGTTGGACGCGTTTGGGTTCCACTTAGCCCCAGTAATGCACAAGGGACCATTCAGAACGCCCTGCAACCGATTACCGTCAGCAGTGACTCGGCCGAAATCATCTACTTCCTGCGCAACGGTAACCTGTACCGCCGAATCCTGCTGATCTTGCCCGACCGTGCCGGCAACCTGGGCGTGGGGAGTTTCCTCAATAACACGCCGCCGCAAACCCTGGCGTTTGTGACCAGCATGTTCACGCCAGTCTCCGCTTTTCCTACCGCGCTTGTGGCCGCCGGACTGCCCATGACTGGCTTCATGGGCATGAACGATATCTCGGTCCGGCCCAGGAAAATTGACGCGTCGGTCTTCTCTGGCCTCTTCACCTACTCGCCAACCCCAAACACCCTGGGCGACCTGACCGACCGTCATCATCGGACATTCAACCCCACCTGGGCCGATGATTATGTCAACAACGCTACCGGTAACCTGGGCCCCGATGGCCTGCCCGACGATACCAACCAGGACGGCGTGCCTGACTACGTGCCCACCCTTTACCTCAGCGGTGGCGGCCTGAACGCCGGCTACATCAATGAGCAGCCGGTCGCTCAGCGGCAAGTGGCCAACCTAGATGTGTTCGGCTTTCCCTACATTTTCCCGGGCTCGTTCTCAGCTCCAGACTCAACATCGGGTGCGCTTGGCTGGTTGCACGGCATACCTGTCACCGCGGGGGTGGTTAACCACGCTCCGCTGGATACCGGTGATAGCCTGGCGATTCCCGATGGAACCCAGGCCAATCAGCTTCAGACGTGGTGGGGCTTTCCAACCTGGCGAGAGACTGCCTCGCCCAACTGGCTGGCCCCGTTCAAACGGCTGAACGACCCAGCCGGAGCCTCCTACTTCAGCAGCCTGCCAGGCACCGGCGTCCGTGGCATTGAGGCTCCCTACCACCAGGCACCCGGCCTGTCGTGGGTGGCCCCGCAGTATTTGCCTCCTCAGCCAACGCAACTGTTTACTGAGGACCCGAACAACTTTCCGCTTCCTGCTAGTTATTTCTTTATGCCTCCTGGGGCCGTCTATGAAGATGACCTGCTGGCCACCAACGTGCGCAGCTTCGACGTGAAGGCGTATGACCCTAACGCGTACTTCTTCCTGGATGCAAACGGTAACTCACTGCCTCCCGGATATTACGACCTGGGCTATTACTCGGCCTCGCTGGCCAACAATACCCCGCCCGCTGCGCTCGGTACCTTCGGCCATGAAGGTCGCATGCCGCCCCTGAGCACGGACTACCGAATGGATCCTCAGTTTGGCACCCCCATCGGTGATGATCACACAGGCGTTCGCCGCCTTCGCCGGGTTTGGGATAGCTGGTCCACCACGTACACCAGCGTACCGGCACTCCCAGCCAACCCCATGAACGGACCGCTGATGGGACTGCCGCCGGTTTACCCCTCGTACCCGGCCCCGTACCCAGCCCCACTGCGAGGCATTCAGATCCAACTCCGGGTTTCCGACGGCAACAACCAGCGCATCAAGACACTTACCATTCATGTGGATTTCAATGACAAGTTATGACTCGTCAATTTCAAAATGGGGACTGGCTCCGAGTCCGCGAGGTGCCTGCCCCCATGATTCAATATCGCAACGCAGCCAAAGACTAGACCAGGCTGTGTAAGACCGGAATAACCCCAGGCATTGTCGCGTTCTTGCGACAGGTTCCCCCAAGCGGCTGATGATCGGGAGGCTCAACTCATGCTCATGCTCACATCCAAAGCGCAGGCCGGCAACCGGCGATCCGAGCGCCGGGGGATAGTGCTGATTTTGATCCTGGCGATGCTCAGCATCATGGCCCTGCTGGGGGTAACGTTTGCCACCCTGAGCGGTCAGGCCCAGGTGGGTGCCCGGTACTACGCCAGCGGGCGAAACTTCACCACGCCAGAGACCTACTTTGATTTTGCCATGAATCAGCTTGTGAACGACACAAGCAACCCCAAGTCGGCCATGCGCGGCCACAGCCTGCTGAGAGACGCCTACGGCAATGACGCCACCAACAACGGCTTCCTGGGCTCACTCCCCAACGGGATGCCGGTTTTGATCACCGCGGTCCAGGCAGGTGGCCAGCCTGGCACTATTTTGCTGGGCACGAATATTCCGTACGGCAACCCGAACTTCCCAACCCTGTTCGCGAAGAACTTCAACCGCTGGATCGTTCGATTGCCGAACATGCCGGCCGTGCCCAATACCTCGCCTGCCACAGCCTCGCAGACAATGGAAGTCGCAGCCTCCACAAATAATAATGGCTTTTATGTTCTGACGGTCAGTGCCCCCAGTGGCGACCCAGCGCTCACCCAGCCAATCCAGGGCATGAACATTGTGCTCGACGGCCGGTTCTTGCACGCGTTCAGCGGGCCTGGCGTGGCCGCTTCGATGGTTCCCTCGCCCCTCTCGCCCACCGGCACCGCCAACCCCGCAATGCCCAACTTCCTGTTCAACGGGCTCAGTCCCCGCATGCTGGGAATGGACGAAGATTACGATGCCCCTGACCTGGAAAACTGGTTCATGGGGGTTCAGAGCGCTGATGGCAAAAGCATCACGCTCCCCTCATTCCACCGACCGGGAATCGTTTCTCTCACCGATTGGAAGATGAAATTAAACCCAAACCTTTCAATCGACGATCCTGCAAACGTACAGGCACTTCGGGCAAAATCCAAGTTTCTTCGCCCCCGTGGAGACGATCATCCGGCTGGCCAAACCACCTTCCCCGACCTCGTTCCCGACCCCACCACCGGTTCCATCACCTACGACGTGGATAACGACGGCGACGGCACCACCGATTCCGTCTGGATCGACCTTGGCTTTCCCGTCCAGCGCGCCCCGAACGGCAAACTGTTCAAGCCGCTCTTTTCCTTCATGGTGCTGGGCCTGAACGGTCGCCTGCCCCTGAACACCGCCGGTAACCTGGCCGCTCGCAGCTACATCGACGACCCAAACACCGACGTGAGCGAACTGGGCACACCCCTGTTTGATCACGCATCGCACCAGGGCGTTTCACCCAGCGAGGTGAACCCCAAGTTTGCGTTCCGCTCTCCGTCGATCATTGCCCAGCAAGCAAGCTACGACCTCGAAATGCACCGGAAGTTGCTCACGGGCGACTTTGCCTCACGCACGGGGGCTGGAGTTGGAGTTGGACCCACACCCGGGCGTTACGGTGAGGAAGGATTGCTGGATCCGAATCCAGGCAATAACGTTCCTTACCTCTCCAACACACTCCGCCAGCCACCCAATCTCCAGGCGGGAGATGTCGCCACGACCACGCTTGCGTTCCCTGGTTATGCCGTTCGCCCAGGCTGGACAACGCCCGTCCTGCAGCCCTACGGCTCGACCCCGATCGCCGTTGGTCCCTACTACGACGACAACTTCAACAGCACAGACTTCGCACCCATCGCCAATAACGCGAATCCCGAAAATGCCGACGTGATGGATGCGGTGGGCGGGCTGCAGTTCGCCGCCGAACGGCTTCGATATGGTGTACTGCCCACCGATCCCTTCGGTGTGGGCCGGCGGATGGCCTTCAATGAACTGCCAGACAATACCCACCCGTTTGGTCCACTGTTCGATTACGGCCGCGGTGCCGACTCCAAGGGACGGCTTGGGTTCTTCCTACACTACCGCCCACCTGGTTTCATTCCCGGAATCAACCAGCTTTCCGACCTGGTTACCAACCCCTACGCCAGCCCCAACATTTTCCACGGGTTTGACAGCTATCGTGACCCAATTGGGCCAACATTCGCAGCCCAGACAGCCGCCCCCTACCCGCCGGTCTGGAACCGGATCCTGTTCGGTGGCATGCCGTACAACGAGAATTCAGGCCAGACCGTACCAACCTTCTACCCATTTCCAGTGGGCCAGAATCTGGGAATTGGATACCCGGGAATTGTGGATGCGAATAGCGGCCTGATTCTACCTGCCGTGCCCGCTGCGGCACCCACGGCTCCCAGCACCCTCTCGATGCTGCCTGGCGGAAGCCTGGCCTGGGGTGAAGCCGATCAGCTCAACCTGTACAAGCCCACCTCGCACGATACCCCCTTCAGCGCTCTCGATCTGGAATGGCTCTACCGCTTCAACGACCCCGATTTCACCTCGCTCAGCAGCCGGCTGGCAAACCTGGGCCCCGCTTACAATAGCGCCAACGGCCTGAAGCGCTACTTTGACCCCACCACCCCCGCCCATAACCGACTCTTTAGCGTCGATTCCTGGGATCCAACCACCTTTACCTATCCCACCGATAACCCAGGCAACGCCTTCCCCAATAACAGCCGCTGGAAGTCAAGCGACAGCCCAACCCTCTCGCTGCCACCGGCCATCCAGACTCCTCAGCTCCTCCAGCGCGACCGGAAGATCAACCTCAACTTCCCGTTCTCGCCCCAGAACAGCATTTACGAGCCCGTTCGCCTCGCCTGGATCAACACGACTTATCAACTCCTGAAGCGGATCCTGCCACCCAAGGCGGTGGATCACCCCGAGGAACTCGCCCGGCTTGGCCAGTATGTGGTCAACATTGTGGACTTTCGCGATGCCGACCCGGTCATGACCATCTGGACCAACCCCGACGTCAAACTGACAGCCGCCGATGCCACCCACTCACCCAAAGCGGTCTTTGCCAATGATGCAACCGCCGCCACGGGTGACGCCGGCAAGCTGATCCACGTTGGGATGGAATATCAGCCAATCGCCATCACCGAAGTTCTGGCTTACTCCTTCAAACGCAAGGCGGGGAACAGTTCCACCCCAACCCCACGGTTCTTCATTGAGTTTGCGAATCTGTTGACCCGCAATGGTGCCACTCCCAACGCGGCCAATAACAACAGCCCTCAAGATACGCTTAGTGATATGGACTTCAAGGGCTGGGACATCGTGGTGACTCGCGAAGATTCCCAGGGAACCGGATTCGCCCGGCCCAACCCCCTCACCGGCCAGCTCGCGTTCACCTGGAGTACGCCGGGATCAAACACGCCCAACGGCACCGTGTACGCCAAGATTGCCAAACTCTCTCCCAGCGCAACTACCGGCACGGCCAACAAGCTCAAGGGAATTGACGCTGGTGGCACCGTAGACCACGACGTGTTCGGCTTGCCCAGCCCGGCGGCAGGCCAGTCGATTGAAGTGACCCAGGGAGGACAACCGTTCCCCCCCACCAATGCCGCCGTGACCAATCTCCAGAAATTTGATTACACGGGCGATATTGGCCAGACCGACCTGCTCCCCTCCACACCGGCCACCGAGGCCGGCTCCAAGGGGGCGTTCCACTGGGTCTACCTCAGACGCCCCGCCAATCCTGCCTTGATTGTTCAGGAAGACCCGACCAAGCCAAACTTCAACCCACTGGTGGTGGTAGACTCGGCCCGGTTCCCCTATGTAGAGTCCGGTGGTGACGGCCAGATGGTCAACAACCAGCCCCAGGTCACCCAGGGCAAGCAAGGGATCTGGTCAGTCCAGCGCCTGCAACCGTATCGCGGTGGTCAGGCCGTACCGAATGACGCTACCACCAAGCCGTCTGCGGAGTTTTCTCCCGCCACGGCATACGGTTACACCGAGCAAATGGATAACGCCAGCGGTGGTAATCCCGCCAACCGGCCCTATGGCCTCTATGATCCGGCTACCGGCTACAACACCAGCAACCTGATCACCCAGCCAATCTACAGCACGCTGGGCGATGCCACTCGTAACAGTGAGACGTGGGATCCCCTGGTCTTCCTGGATCGAGACTTTGAGAGCGTAGCGGAACTCCTACTTGTACCCACGGTGGCTCCCGGCCTGTTCACCAAGCAGTTTGTGGAAAACACTACGCCCCAGGATCCAAGCACCGCCAGCGCCCTGGTCTATCCGAATGGTCCCTGGCTCCCAGGACCAGGTGCGACGACCAAGAATAATGACCCGCTCAAGTTCCCCTACCGGGCACCATCCACGGCTTTGACCGCTCCTGGTCAATACGAGGAAGGCAAACGGCTGGTCGATGCTGATGGCCCTCACGCCTATCCGTTCCTGGCCGACTCCTTCTTCTACACGGCCGATGGCCAGTCCACGACCGATGGCACCGGGGTGGTTCCCACCCCCAACCCCAACGCTGTTGTTGATGGCCCTACAGGCGCAGGCTGGCACAAGATCCTGGGCTTCTTTGAGGTTCCATCGTCGGCCATGGGTGCCATTGGCCCGGTGGCCCAGGGCGTGAATCGAGACTGGTATCGAGAAGACGTTCGGCCAGGCCTGCTGAACCCGAACCTGTTCGTCGACGAAGAGGTGTTTTTCGGCTGGATTGATGATCCACGCATGAACTACGCGCAAACCTCGGCAACCGTTGTCGGCCCCTCTCAGGTTGCCACCCAGGCCACACCAGTCGTCACTTCGCTCGATGCGCGGGGCGGATTCGCTTACATTGACCCCATGGCCAGCGTGATCAATCCGCCAACCCCGCCGCACGCCAATCCCAAGGGGGCCTGGCTAGACTTCCTGGCTGCTAGAAATGCATACGTTACCAACGGAACATCGGTCGCACCCTTGCTTTTCGGCTCAGCAACGGCCGAGCAGCCATTCCACGATATTAGTTACCCAGACATCAATTACACGCTATTCCGGCCTGCTGGGCGCAGGAATGCCACCAACCAGATCAACGACTCCAATAACAATCCTTTAGGTGTCAAGCTCACCTATCCGGTTGATGTCACAGGCAAACTGCAAACGGTACTTCTGCCGCCCCAGATTCCTCCACGGCGGTTGTTGGAGATCCCCTCACTGGAGATGGCCGAGACGGTTCGAATTCCCAACATGCGGGTTGCACAAACCGAGATTAACCTTTTTGACCAGACCCCTGTCTCAAATATCTCGGTCCTTTCTGACCTATTCGCGAATCTAGGTGCTCCACCTGCGCAGCAAGGCGGCGCAATCACTCCTACCTACGACGCCACCAAGGTTTACCGCTACATGCTGGGAGCCAACCGTTACGGAGTGGCCCCACCAAACGCCCAGAACTACAGTGGCCAGTCAGACCTGCGTCAGCACCCTGCCTACCGGATTGAGTTGCTATCCAAGCTCATGAACCTGACCACCGTGCGTACCCACCAGTACAGCGTGTGGGTAACGGTGGGCCTGTTTGAGGTGGTTCAAGAAGGGAACGCCGAGAAGGCCGCCCAGCTTGGCAACCCCGATCTCGCCTTTGATCGGCTTGGCCCAGAACTGGGTAAAGACCAGGGCACCGCCACCCGGTACCGGATGTTCTATGTCATCGACCGCAGCAAAGCCGCAGGATTCAATCCGCAAAATCCTGACGATTTCCGGAACATCATCACCTACCAAAAACGCATAGAGTAGTCAGGGCTCGGTCCACGAGATGGGAACAGACTCCTGCTCAGACCAGGTGTCTGTTCCCATTCCCAACCACTTCCAAGCCAAGCCAACACGTTGCGGAGCCGGCCAACCTTCACCATGATCAGCCAACTCCCCCCTTACCGTCACCTTCCCGCAGGAGTGCATTCCACCTCTCTCGAATCCTCCCGACCCGCCCCCCGCACAGGTGCTAACCTGTTACTGGTGGCTTTTTTTGGTTTCCGCTGTCCCAACTGACCGCGCCCCGCCGTACTGTTTCCGTGGCAGGCTCCCTGGACCTGACCGAGTTCCCCCCCTCGGATCTGCGGAAATCACCCGCCGACACTTGTCAGAGACCTCGCACGTCCGATATCATTCGTATAGTCAAGTCCCATTTTTGTTTGCAGGAGCTTTCCTATGACCCCGCCCCGAGGCCGAAGAGGCTTCACCCTGATCGAGCTGCTCGTGGTCATCTCGATCATCGGTGTGTTGATGGCGCTTGTTTTGCCCGCCCTCAGCGGGGCGCGTGAGGCCGGCCGCCGCACCCAGTGCTTGAACAACATGCGGTCCGTTGGAACCGCGCTAGTGGGTTGGTCTTCCAAGAACAACAAGTTCCCGAACGCCTACACCTTTGGCGAATCTGGGCCTGCGGATAGCAACTACCCCTACACCCATGCAATTGACAGCAATAACCTGACGGTGGCTCTGAAGGGGGCCAGCGGGACCACCACCGACCTCGGCCCGCTGCATAGCTGGGTCGTTGACATTCTTCCAGAACTGGACCAGCAGTCGTTGTATGATGACTGGGACAAGACCAGCCTGTACTTCCTGCCTACCAATGCCACGGGCGACCCCACACGGCCCACCAATCAGACCATTGGATCCAAGTCCATTGCCTCTTTGATTTGCCCGAACGATAGCACCAAGGTTAACGGCCAAGGGAACCTGTCTTACGCCGTGAACATGGGCTTCGCTCGCTGGGCCGGCACGGGAGCCGTAGGTTCTGGCTGGACCGGTGGTGCTCCTACCGGTGGTGTTCCTTCCAGCATGAGCTGGGGCCCTGGCGGCATGGGCCAGCTTGGTGGCTATGGCATCTTCAAGAAGACCGGCGTCTTCATGGCGGGTTCCGCCAACGGCAAGCAGCCCTGGGATATGTCTAACAGCCCCGCCTCGATCAAGGACGGGTCTAGCACCACCATCATGATCTCTGAAAACGCCAACGGTGGCGCCGCCATCACTGGCCAGTACCTCTGGCAGTACAGCGGCAACTCCATCCCCACCAACTGGGCAGCCGCTCATCCCAACTTCATCGGCTTCATTGGCTCTGACAACATTTGTGGCCCTGCTCACGATTGCTCGCAGGCCACTGACCTCGCCCCCGTGGGTGGTGCCAATGATGGGGCCGGCTGGATTCGTGCCAACGCCCGTGGTTCGTTCGAAGAGATCAACTCGGCACGGCGGAACGGTTTCACCGACCAGGGCTCTAGCCCATTCGCCAACAGCGAACATCCTGGCATCGTCTGTGTGGGCATGTGCGACGGCTCGGTCCGATCCATCACCGACGACATCAATGGCGCAGTGTGGGCCAAACTGATTACCCCTGATGGCCAGACCCTGCCCGCCTACTCCAACGGCAGCAGCTCCACCGGCTATCGTCAGCTCCCACTCTCGTCTGACGACATCCCCGGTAGCTGAGAACGGTTGGATAACCTGTACGCAGGTTGCCACAACTTGACCTGAAAACCGCAAGGTTTGCCCCATCTGGCAGGCCTTGCGGTTTTTTCGTGTAGCGTGGGGCAGTACGGGCAATGGCCTGGGTTACCGGGTGCACTTGCCTTGTACTGCTCACCAGTGGGTTCGCCCTCCAGGGCCACCAAAACGCGCAACCATCTATCCTTGTTTGGGTTACAAACAGAAGACTGGCCCCCCTCATCCGGCCTTCGGCTACTTACTCCCGCAAGCGGGAGAAGCCAGCAATGCGCTCGCCACAGGTTTGTCCGGCTCACCGGGAGGTTCGCCGCCCAGGGCCGCACTCGCCCCTTCCTTTATGAATTTGGTCGAAGCCCGTACCTGCACCAAATCTCCAGGTTTGGACCGAAATAAGGCTTAGCAAATGGCTGGCCTGCTGAACTCGGCAGTCGATCTCATTCACAATTCAGGCCAGAGATCGGACTTGATCTGGTGTCTGCCAGGTCCAGGCTCTGCCGGCAACCGTAGACTTTGCCGATCGTTCCGGTTGAACCGGACTTGCCAAGGTTTGATGGGTCGTGTAGAAGTCCCGCTCATGACCCACTAACCTGCGTGGCCATCGGAATCGAATCTCCAAGGATGGAGTTTTTCCGGTGTTGTTTGGAACCGCTCCCCACGGATCCAACGGTCTTCCCAGACCTTGCCACGTCTGATGTACACCCGATTCGGCCTTTCGACCCTGCCCTTCTCGGACAGGATTTGGGAGGTCCAACCCGTCGCCCGTGCCAAGCCTGGTGCACTCGAGCGGGTTGGCCCAATTGACCTGCCGTGGGATCGTTCGACATGCCACTCGGTATCATGGTTCAAAAACATTGTGTGACGGCTCTCCACCGGGGATTTCGGCTCGGCTTTGCCGTGCTTAGTCTTGGAGTGCTCGCCTGGCTCATTGCTCCGGGTGCCGCAAGCGCCCAGACATCCGGGCCCAAGGGCGTGGTGAGCGAAGTCAAAATTGTTGGCAACAAGTCGATTCCACTCGACGACATCATGGCCAAGGTCCACACCCGCGCAGGGCGTGACTATGATGAACGCACCATCGAAGAAGATGTGGCGCGGCTGGTTGCCACCAAATGGTTTGGTGAGGTCCGGCCGTTCTGGAAAAAAGATCCAGAAAAGCCCGAAGCGTTCATTGTGACCTTCCGGATCTCGGAGCTGCCAATCCTTCGCGAGGTTGAGTTCCGCGGTCTGACCAAGCTCAAGAAAAAAGAGATCGAAGACTCCACCGGCCTCAAGCCGGGCAGCCGAGCCGACCATATCAAGAACCAGCTTGAAGCCCAGCACATCAAGCGGTTATACGCCGACAAAGGTTACGAATGGGCCGACGTCCGGCTGGTCGAAGGCGGTAAGCCAGAAGATACCCGCGCCATCTTTGAAATTTTCGAAGGGCCCAAGTGCAAGGTGAACTCCATCACCTTCACCGGCAACTCATACGTTAATGCCGCCCTGCTGCAAACCAAGATCGGCAGCAAGACCGCCATCTTCGGAATTGGCGGCACCTTCCGCCGCGACGACCTGGATGAAGACGTTCGCAAGCTTTATGACTACTACCATGATCAGGGCTTCTTTGAGGTCAAAATCAAGCCCGTGGTTCGCCCAGAAGCCAACATGGGCGACCTCAAGGTCGAGTTCGTGATCTGGGAAGGAACCCAGTTCAAGGTTCGGGATATCAGCTTTGAAGGCAACAAGCTGCTGACCCAAGAAGACTTGCGCAAAGGGCTGGTCCTCCACTCCAACCTACCATTCAAACAGGATGTGAAAGAGTCTGACCTCAAAGCCATTCAATCCAAATATGGAAATATTGGTTGTATAGACGCTCAGGTCATCATTGAGAAGCGCTATGCCGATCCGGAAACGTCTCCGGGCGTGGTGGACCTGGTGTACAAGATCGAGGAAGGGTCGCCTTACAGGCTCGGACGCCTTGTGTTCAAAGGCAATGACCACACCATGGACGCCGTGTTACGCAGAGAAGCCAACATGGCCGGCCTGGTACCCGGCGAACCGATCGACCTCCAGCGCGTAGACAAGTTCAAGCAACGGCTGGGAAACCTTCGCTACTTCTCCATGACTCCCGACCAGGGCAAGGCCATCGACATCAAGATGGTCAACAAACGGCCCTCCAGCGAGCCATTTGGAAAGTTTGACGTTGCCCCCACCGACGATCTCATTCGTACCCGGATGCAAAGCCCAGGGTTTGAAGAGCCCAGCGGTACCGCACCCATCAACGCCGGCGCAACGGCTCGCGCTGGTGGCAATAATCCAGCCATCCTCGACCCCGATGAGGCCGACATTGCCAATGCCGTAAATAAAGCCGCGCAGCAGAACGGCGGCGCCCGGGTCCGCCAGACCGCCGACCCGCTGGCACCCGGCGATGGACCAGCTCGTGTGGCACAGCTTGATGGTAGCGGAATTGATGGCAGCGGTAGCCGCGCGTTTGATCCACCCATCGATGAGCCGGTTGGCGGCACCATCGCCGCCCCACCTGTTGACGTTCTGCCAGACCCCATCGTGACCGAGGTACCGCCCGGCGGGCCTGTGTCTGGCAAAGGCGTGAGAACGCCTCCGTACGGTACCGACGTGCCGCCCGGTGGATATCCCAGCATTCCCGGCATGAACATGACCGATGTGGGGCCCGATCGCCAGGAACCGTTTCCGGATCGGTCTTATGCAGACATTGTCACATCGGTTGATGAAATTGCCACCGGCCGACTCATGTTCGGCGTGGGTGCCAGCTCGTACGGTGGTCTAAGCGGCAACCTCATCATCCATGAAACCAATTTCGATGCCTTCAATATTCCCAAGAGCTTTGCGGAACTGACCAGCGGCCGGGCGTTCCGTGGCCGCGGACAAGATTTGCGCATTGAGCTTTCGCCCGGTACGGCCATGAACCGGTTCTCGGTCAGTTTCCGAGACCCTTATCTGTTCAACCTGCCGATCGGCTTTGGAGCCTCGGGTTACGCCTTCAACCGATATTACCCAGACTGGAATGAAAAGCGGGCCGGTGGTCGGTTCTCGCTTGGTCGGCAGTTTGGCACCCAGACCTATGCCGACGTGGCGTTCCGCATCGAAGACGTGAACGTCACAGGCTTCAAGTACCCTGCGCCTGCCGAATACCTGGCGGTCTCCAATAACACCACCCTGGCCACGCTCAGACCGAGCCTCCGGTTCGACAACCGGAACGACCCGTTCTCGCCCAGCAAGGGTTACTACGTGGAAGCCGCCTTCGAACAAGGCTGGGGTACGTTCACCTATCCCAAGGCCACCATTGAAGGGCGAACCCACTTCACCCTGGGTAGCCGACCAGACGGTTCAGGCAAACGAATCCTGACCATGCGTGGCTTCTACGGAGCAACTGGTAAAGATACCCCGCTCTACGAAAAGTTCTTCGCCGGTGACTTCCGAAGTATGCGTGGCTTTGCCTATCGCGGTGTTGGCCCTTACGTCTACGGCTCCAACATCGGTGGCCTCTCTTCGCTGATCGGCTCGGTCGAATTCCAGTTCCCCTGGACCGCCAACGACCGCTTCCAGCAGGTCGTGTTCTCAGACTTCGGCACCGTTCAGAACGGGTACGATATCTCAAACTGGCGAGTGACGGTGGGTACCGGGTTCCGAGTTTACCTACCCCAGCAGATGTTCGGCCCGCTGCCGCTCGCCTTTGACCTGGGCTTCCCCGTGGTGAAGTCTGAAGATGACAAGACCCGGCTCTTCACCTTCTTCATCGGTGCCTTCTGGTGAGATTGGTGCCTCTGGGCAACAAGACGCGGCAAGAACTTTCCCTTGAGTGATTGCTTGGATTTTCCAGATCCATGCACGGTGACTTAGAAACGGTGGCGAAATGAAGGAGGGGCTCAGATGATCGATCGTGTGGCTTCTTGTCGCCACTGTATCCCAGAGAAAACGCCCTCATCCGGCCTTCGGCCACCTTCTCCCGCACGCGGGAGAAGCGGTTAAGACCGCCGGTTCGATATAAGCCGATGGAACAGGAGATCATTTGTCAGATCTTATGCCAAGACACGTACCAGGCAAGCCCTCTCCTGGCTTCTCCCGCACTGCGGGAGAAGG